>NZ_JBNAFR010000003.1:0-541284 GCF_049800775.1 Dinoroseobacter sp. S375
TCACCCCTTATTCATTCTGTTTTCGATGAGGTCGTCGACGACGGAGGGGTCTGCGAGGGTTGATGTGTCTCCGAGGGCGCCGAAGTCGTCTTCGGCGATTTTGCGCAGGATGCGGCGCATGATCTTGCCGGAGCGGGTTTTCGGCAGGCCCGGGGCCCATTGGATCAGATCCGGCGCGGCGATCGGGCCGATCTCGGTGCGGACCCAGGTGCGCAGCTCCTTGCGGAGCTCCTCGGAGGGCTCTTCGCCATTCATCAGGGTCACGTAGCAATAGATGCCCTGGCCCTTGATCTCGTGCGGGTAGCCGACCACGGCGGCCTCGGCGACCTTGGCATGGGCCACCAGCGCGCTTTCGACCTCGGCGGTGCCCATCCGGTGGCCCGAGACGTTGATCACGTCATCGACCCGGCCGGTGATCCAGTAATAGCCATCCGCGTCCCGGCGGCAGCCATCGCCCGAGAAGTAGTAGCCCTTGTAGTCCGAGAAGTAGGTCTTCACGAAGCGCTCATGGTCGCCGTAAACCGTGCGCATCTGGCCCGGCCAGCTGTCCTTGAGGCAGAGCACGCCCTCGCATTCGGTCGCGGTGATCTCTTCGCCCGTGGTGGGCTCGAGCACGACGGGCTGGACGCCGAAGAAGGGCGTGGTGGCCGAGCCGGGCTTCAGGGCCGTGGCCCCGGGCAGCGGCGTCAACAGGTGACCACCGGTCTCGGTCTGCCACCAGGTGTCGACGATCGGGCATTTGCCCTTGCCCACATGGTCATTGTACCAGTTCCAGGCCTCGGGGTTGATCGGCTCGCCCACGGTGCCCAGCACCTTGAGCGTGCTCAGATCGCATTTCTCGACAAACTCCGGCCCCTTCGCCATCAGCGCGCGGATCGCGGTGGGGGCGGTGTAGAACTGGGTGACCTTGTGCTTGTCGCAGACCTCCCAGAAGCGGGACGCGTCCGGATAGGTGGGCACGCCCTCGAACATCACCGTGGTGCCGCCATTGGCGAGCGGGCCGTAGACGATGTAGCTGTGGCCGGTGACCCAGCCCACATCGGCCGTGCACCAGTAGATATCGCCCTCATGCACGTCGAAGACGTATTTCTGCGTCATCGCCGCATAGAGAAGATACCCGCCCGAGCTGTGCACCACGCCCTTGGGCTGACCGGTGGAGCCGGAGGTATAGAGGATGAACAGCGGATGCTCGGCCTCGACCTCGACGGGCATGTGGTGGTCCGAGGCCTCCAGCGCCATCTCGTTATAGTCGAAATCGCGCCCGTCGACCCAGGTGGTCTGACCGCCGGTGCGCTTGACCACCAGCATCTTGACGCTGTCCTTGGTGTGCAGCAGGGCCGCATCCGCATTGGATTTGAGCGGGGTCTGACGGCCGCCACGGGGGGCGTAATCGGCCGTGATGACAACCTTGGCATCCGCACCGTTCACACGGGCGGCCAGGGCGTCGGGGGAGAAGCCCGCAAAGACGATCGAATGGATCGCGCCGATCCGCGCGCAGGCGAGCATCGCATAGGCCGCCTCGGGGATCATCGGGAGATAGAGGATGACCCGGTCGCCCTTGCGCACGCCCATCTCTTCAAGAACATTGGCCATCTTGCAGACCGAAGCGTGCAAGGCCTTGTAGGTGATGTGCTGGGCCGGCTCGGCGGGATCATCGGGCTCGAAGATGATCGCGGTCTGATCCCCGCGCGTGGCCAGATGCCGGTCGATGCAATTGGCCGCCACGTTCAGCGTGCCATCCTCGAACCATTTCACATGCACATCATCATGCGCAAAGGACGTGTCCTTCACCTTCGTATAGGGCTTGATCCAGTCCAAAGACCGACCATGCTCCCCCCAAAACCCCTCAGGATCAGAAACCGACGCTGAATACATCGCGTCATATTTGGCGGCATCGATGTGAGCCGACGCGGCGAACTCCGCCGGTACGGGTTTCAAGATTTCACCGCCATCGATTGGTTTTTGCTCGGTCATCTGGCTCATCCCCTCCTGAGACACTGCGTCCACAATTCCTGACACAGGCGTAACATGGTTTTGAAGCTCACAACAAGCTCCTGTTTTTGGTCAGTTTTTCTGTGAATAAATTCCGGCCTTTCACCCGTTTTTGTAAATTATTTTGCGCAGCTGTGAATTTGGCTGCAATTCGAAGGGCTTGGAAGAAAAGTAAGCGCGGCGAAGGCTTTGCAGGCTCGGATCGAAATACGGCGCGTTGCCGCAGTTAGGGCTAACGCGTCGGGCGATTAAGTCGCACGTAAGGATTTCTGGGTATGCCGCCTGACGGAAACGAGGTTGATTTCAATCAATCGATTTCAGGCTGGAAACAGTTCCGAGACCGGGGAAAAGCGAATCTGTCAGGTTCGCGAGACGGCCGCTCAGGCTCGCCACCAGCGTTGGCCCATGCGGGTGTGACCCGTGGCCCAGGGCTGCGCCTGCGGTTCAGGCCGACCGATCCAGTCCGCAACCACCAGATTGGCCTCCGACAGGATCGGGACGTATTCCTGCGCCGCCGCTGCGGGTCCGCAGGGCGCCGATATCGGCTGCGCCGCCCCGCCGAACAAGGACAGCAAGGTCCAGGCATGGGTCGCTCGCGTGGTCAGCCGCGCCACATGGAGATCCGCGACCTCCCCTGACGTGGCAAGCCGCATTGGCACTCCGAGCTCGGACATCTGCTGACCGATCCGGGCGACAAGGCGCGCGCCCTGCTCCCCCAGATCGCCATCAATCGAGAGGGTCAGCCCCTCGGGTGTCAGCGCGCCCAGCGCTTGCCTCGTCGCCTCGGGATCCGCACTCTGCGGACCGGGCATCGCTGCAAGAGACAGACCCGGGTCGCCCGCGATCAGGGCTTGGCGGTCGATCCCAGCATGGAGCGCCTCCATGACCGGGCGCACCCGCGCCGGGGCGCAGCCCGCGCCGGGCGAAAACCGCAGGGCATCCGTCGCCGGGATCGCGATGGTCTGGGCGCGATGGGTCCGTTCAAGCCGCTCCGACAGCCGCGCGGGCAGGCGGTCGACCACATCCACGCGGCCCTCGGCAAAGGCCCGCGCCCGGTCTTCGGCCCGCGGCAGAACGAGGATCTCCACCGTATCGAACCAATTCCCCTGCGCAGTCCGCGGATGGCCGGGGACACGTTCAACCAGCAGCCGTGCCGCGCCATCAAAGCTCGCAACCCGGTAAGGACCGGTGCCGGCGCCCGTGCGGAACACCTCCGCCGCGCCGCTGCGGGGACCCATGATCAGGGCGGGATCGCTCAGAAGATAGGGGAAATCCGCGTTCGCCCGGTGCAGCCGCACATCGAACCGGTGCGGCCCGCGCAGGCGCATCTCGGCGATCAGACTGCGGATACCGTGGCCCGCATCCCCGGGCGTCTTGTGCAGATCCAGCGACGCGATGGCGTCGGCAGCCTCGAAGGGCTGCCCCCCATGGAACCGCGCCTCGGGGTCGAGATCGAGGGTCCAGACACGGCCCGCCTCGGACGGGGTCCAACCGGAGGCCAGCGCGCCGCGCAACAGGCCATCGGGCGCGATCTCTGTCAGGGTGTCGAAGACCAGCCCGGCGCCGGAGACCATCTGGAACAGGCCCGGCCCAAACCGCGGATCCCAAAGCTCGGGCGCGGGCCCGCCGCTCAGCCCGATCCGCAACCGCCCGCCGTGCCGCGCGCCCGCAGCCACGGGCATCCCCCCCGCCGCCAACAGGGCAGCGGCAAGACCGGTTTGCAGGAGTTTGCGTCGGGTGCTGTGATCCATCTCTACCAGGCCAGGCAATCGTTACCGGGACATATAACGCCTTTTCAAACGATTCCGATAGATCACTTCAGCCCGCCGGGCGTCGCCCGTAGCGCAGGCGGTCCATCACGCGGACCAGCTCGGCACTGATCCCGGCCTCGGACAGGGCATGTCCGGCCAGCGGGATCATCCGCAGATCAGTCTGCGGCAGGGCATCGGCGATCTTCCAGGCCGAAACAGGCGGGCAGATCATGTCGAACCTTCCCTGCACGATGGTCAGGGGCACATTGGCGATCCTTGGCAGATCCCGCAGGATCTGACCGTCTTCGTCCAGAAAGCCCTTGTTCAGGAAATAGTGGTTCTCCAACCGGGCAAAGGCGCGGGCGTATTCCGCGGGGCTCTCGCCTGTCAGGCCCTCGGAATGGATCGAGGCCAGGGCATTCTCCCAGGCCGACCAGGCGCGGGCGAACTTGGTCTCTTCCATCATGTTGCCGCTGAAGAGCCGCTTGTTATAGGCCGAGATCAGATCGCCCCGCTCCTCTTCGGGCACGAGCGAGACGAACCGTTTCCAGACATCGGGCCAGAACTGCGCTGCCCCGCCGCCATAGAACCAATCGAGTTCCGCCTGCGTCATCAGGAAGACGCCCCGCAGGATGAGTTGGGTCACCCGCTCGGGGTAGGTCTGGGCATAGATCAGCGCGAGGGTCGCGCCCCAGCTGCCGCCGAACACGTCCCAGCCAGGAATCTCGAGTGTTTCGCGGATCGCTTCGATATCATCGACCAGATGCCAGGTCGTGTTGGCCTCGACCGAGGCATGGGGCCGTGAACGTCCGCAGCCGCGCTGGTCGAACAGGATGATGCGATAGGTGTCGGGGTCGAAATAGCGCCGCATCGCCGGGCTGCAGCCACCACCGGGCCCGCCATGGAGTACAACCACCGGCACGCCCTGAGGATTGCCGCACTGCTCCACATAGATCCGATGCCCGCCCGAGACCGGCAATACTCTCTGGTCATAGGGGTCGAGGGGCGGGTAGAGGTATTCCGCCGCGCGTTTTTGGCTCGCCGCTCTCGTCATTGCTGCCCTATATACTAATCGTCTCCACCCGACCCATCCTTCGCAAGTTGCAACAGAGAAGTCCATGACAACCGTGACAGATACCGTCGATGCCTCCGAAGTCGCCAAATTCGAGGCCATGGCTGCGGAATGGTGGGACCCGATGGGCAAGTTCCGCCCGCTGCACCTAATGAACCCGATCCGGCTGGATTACATCACCCGGCAGATCGCGGCGGAGTATGGCTGTGATCTGAGCACGCCCGCGCCGTTCAAGGGGTTGCGGATTCTCGATATCGGCTGCGGCGGCGGGCTTTTGTCAGAGCCGATGGCGCGGCTCGGGGCGACGGTGGTCGGGGCGGATGCGGCTGCGGGCAACCTGCCGGTCGCGCGCCTGCATGCCGAGCAATCCGGGCTCGAGATCGACTACCGCCACACCACGGCGGAGGATCTGGCCGCGGCGGGAGAGCAATTCGATGCGGTGCTCAACATGGAAGTGGTGGAGCATGTGGCCAACCCGCTCAGCTATCTCACCGCCTGCAATCGCTTGTTGAAACCCGGCGGGATCATGTGCTGCTCAACCCTGAACCGCACCCCAAAAAGCTTTGCCCTGGCCATTGTCGGGGCGGAATACATCCTGCGCTGGCTGCCCAAGGGCACCCATGATTGGCGCAAGTTCATCACGCCTGACGAGCTGTTCAAACTGTTATCCGAGGCCGGGTTCCAGCCCGTGGACAAGAAGGGGTTCGTGTTCAACCCGGTTGCCCAAAGCTGGTCCATGTCCGAACGGGATCTGAGCGTGAACTACGTCACCGCCGCGCTGCGCCCGGCTGATTGACCGCGCGAGGTGCGCGCCCTGGCGAGGCCAGTTTGGGGTCCGATGCGCGCGACACAGTAAAGACCGAGAGCTGCGCATAACCGGTTGCCTGACCCCGGAACGGGATCAGGCCGTTTTCCAAGGGGCTTTAGCCGCGTTTGCGACGCAGCAGGCCCAGCGCCAGAAGCCCGGCCGCCAAAAGCGGCAGACCCGCAGGCAGTGGGACCGGCGCGACCTCTTCCCCGTTGAACAGAACCTCGCGGATCTCGATCCGCGAATTGTTCAAAAGGCTCAGCACGTCCAGCTCCACCTTGCTGACGCCGAGAACCTCACCAGCGAAGTCATAGGTCTCGCCTGCCACCTGCCCGACCGGCGCGTTGAACACGGCGGAGGTCGAGATCAGCGCATCCGTCGCATCGAAGAAGCGCAGCTGAAAGGTCTCGACTCCTTCGGCCAGCACGTTCAGGTCGTTGAAGAGGGTGAAGCTTTCCAGATTGTAGGTCCCGATCAGGTCCAGTGTGATGGTGCCCGTAACACCCGTCCGCCCGGCAAAACCGTTGAAGTTGGAGCTATCCCCGTCGACGATGTCGGCGATATCTGCACCGAACCCCGCGCAGATGGCCTCACAAACGGGGACATCGGTGGAGGCGGTGATCTGGCTGGGACCCTCGATCGTGGCCGCGCTGGCGGCTCCGGAGACAAGTATCAGCAAGGCGGCGGCAATGGGGGCGAAACGCATGAAGAGACCTCCTAAAATCTTCTACGGGCGATTCTAGGGCTCAGCCACAAACCTGACAAGAATCAGGCGCCGCACCGCCACGATAGGCAAGCCTGGCACAGACAATCCCTCGCCTGTCGCCAAGCAGGGGATGATCTGGAAACGATGGCGTCGGTCAGTCGAGCCCCATGCAGCTCGCGTAATAGGTCACCGTCGCGGGCCAGTCGGAGAAGATCCCTTCGACCTTCACATCCTGCGCCAGCACATCGATCAGCTCGTAGATCACACCATCGCTCGTGGTGAGATCGGAGATGGACTGGTAGTACCAACCGCCTCCTGCTGCCAGCGGGCCAGAACGTTCAAGGGTCCAGGTGATGATCTTCAGCCCGGCGGCCTTGGCCTCCAGCGCGAGGGTGGACGGGACAATCCCATCATCCTCGGAAGAGGTCACAAGCATCCAGGTCGGCGGGGCAATGTAGGTGATGCCCATCGCCTTGAGCTCTTCCATGGTATTGGGCCAGGTGGCCGGATCCATGGGCGAGTAGCCATCCAGCCTGTATTCATCCATCAGATAGACCGCCTGTGCGCCGAACTCGGGCTCGGCCTCGATCCAGTAGAGGATATCCGACAGGTTGAAGCTCTGTAGCCAAACATCCGAGGGCGGGATCCCGGCCGCCTTGTACGCGTCCACCAGCTTCTGTGCGTAGGCCTCCTGGGTGAAGCCCTTGAAGGGCATGTCCACCGACGGGCTCTTGAGTTCGGGCGTGAACTTGGCACCGAGGCTCTTGAACAGCGCGATGGAATCCGCATGGGTCATGATCCCCGTATCCTCGCCCGCATAGAGATCCGTCCGCCATCCCGCAGTGCCGTCGAGATACTCCTCGACCGTGGTGGCGGCAGGATTGGCCGCGTCCATCTTGGGCGTGAGCTTGCGGAACTCGGCCAGCGTGATCTCCGACGTCCGGCATTCCGCCGCCGCCGGGGCCTCCCCCCGGGCCGGGGTGAACGGGACGACGCAGGTCTCCGCCAGCGGTGTCGCGAGGATGTTGGTGGTGGTGTGCAGGTCGTTCTGCGCATGGCGGCAGACAAGCTCGAGATCGCGGGTGAAGGTCACATCGCATTCGAGGATCCCCGCCCCCATCCGTGCGGCGGCCACATTCGACGCCACCGTGTGCTCGGGGAACTGCAGGGGCGCGCCGCGATGCCCGATGGAGAACAGCGTGCGCCGCGGCGTCTGCCCCATGCAGGCCATCAGCTCTTGCTTGAGCGGACCCTCGACCATCTGGTCGATCAGGTAAAAGGGGCGCGGGCCGAGCTCGATGACATCGCCCTGCCCGGTTGCGGCCCTCTCGGCGGCGGCCGAACCAGCCCCCAGCATGGCGAAAAGAAGTGTTGCGCTGCGCAGCATGTGAACCCCCGGTCTGGATGCGTTGCCCCGGTTTGAACGCTTGGCTGTGACGCTGGGGTGACGCCCCGGTGACGTCTGCGCGACAGGCGCTATTTCGAATAGCTCTGCTTTTGGCTTTCGAAGAGTTGCGCATAGAGGCCGCCCTCGGCCAACAGGTCTTCATGGGTGCCCTGCTCGACCATCGCGCCGCTTTCCAGCACATAGATCCGGTCCGCATCGATCACAGAGGACAGACGGTGCGCGACCATGATTGTGGTCTTGCCCTTGGCCAGACGTCCGAGGGCGCGCTTCACCCGGTCCTCGGTCTTCTGGTCCAGCGCCGAGGTGGCCTCGTCCAGCAGGATGATCGGCGCATCGCGCAGGAAGGCCCGGGCGATGGCGATCCGCTGCTTCTGCCCACCGGAGAGCTGCGAGCCCTTGGGCCCCACGGGCAGGTCACCGCGCTCGGCGATGATCTCGGTCAGCTCGGCCGCATCGGCGGCAGCCTGCACCTCGGCATCGCTGGCCATGGGTTTGACGTAGCGGATGTTCTCGAGGATCGAGCTGTTGAAGATCACGATGTCCTGCGCCACCACCGAGAACGCACCGCGCAGGGATTCGATCCGGATTTGGTCCACCGGGAGACCGCCGATCTGCACGCTGCCCTCCGCCGGATCATAGAGCCGCCCCAACAGGCTGAGCACCGTGGTCTTGCCGGACCCGGTCGGCCCGACAATCGCTGTCACCTCGCCCCCGCCAAAGGTCAGGGAGAGATCCCGAAAGAGCGGGCGATCCGGCTCGTAGCCGAAGGTCACCTTGTCGAAGACGAGATCGCCGCGTGTGTCGAAACTGTCCACGGCGTCGGGCGCATCGACGATCGTCGGGCGTTCCTCGTAGAGCCCGCGCACCCGCGCCAGCTGCACCAGTGCGGCCTGCAACGACACGGTGAACTGGGCGATCCGCCGTCCCGGATCAAAGATCAGCACGAGCCCGATCAGGAAGGCGATGATCCCGGCCCCGTCCACATCGAAATTGGCGCTGAGCGCCATGTAGCCACCGCCGCCGATCACCAGCACATAGGCGAAGGCCGCCGCGAAATCGATGCAGGGCAGGATCACCGCCTGGGCCATGTTGCGTCGGATGGTCAGGCGGCGCAGGCGCTTGGTCGAGCGCAGCAGGCGCTCCTGCTCGACCCCTTCCTGCCCGGCGATCTTGACCGTGCGCATGCCGGACATGGTCTCGTCGATGGTGGCAAGATATTCCTGCATCGCGGTCTCGGTCTCGGCCTGCACGATTTTGACCTTGCGGGACACGAACTGCATCGCACTGATGATTACAGGCAAGACAAGGGCCGCACTGAAGAACAGCAAGGGCTGCTGCCAAGCGAGATAGGCCGAGACAATCACCACCGTCGCCAGATCGCGTCCGGCCTTCACCGAGGTCTGGCCAACGAAACGTCCGATACTCTCGACCTGGCCCACAAGCTTCTGGATCAGGTTGGCGGAGGGTGTTTTCTCGAAAAAGGCGAGGTCGAGCTCCATCAGGTGTTCGATCAGGTCCTGGCGCAGCTTGGCCACCGCATCGGCGGCGATCCATGTGCTCATCCGGGGCACCACGTAGCTCATGACACCGCGAAAGACGAAGACCCCGAAGACCGCAAGGCAGACCATTACCAGATCGCGGACCGAGCCGCTCTCGAAGATCACGCGCAGCCCGCTTTCGGTGAGGCGGAGGAACTGCTGATAGACCGCGCCCTGCGCGATGACCATGAAGAAGACCAGGATCAGCCAGGGCAGCTTTTCCCGCAGATAGCCCGTCCAGAACCAACGGATATTGGCCTTGTCCTGAGGGGAGAACATCTTTTCCTTCGGCTTGCGGGACTTGGGGGTCCCGCCGGAAGGCGCTGGGTGCTGTGTCGGACTGGGCTCTGCCATGGATCGGCTATCGCCAAGGGGGCCTCAACTGTCAAGCCGCGCAAGGTCGCGCCCGGCCTCCGGCAGTGCCCTGCTCATTGGGTGGAGAGATAGGCGAGGATGTCCCGCGCGTCTTGCGGGCTGCGCACGCGGACGAGCATCCGGCCCCGCGCGGTCGGATCCCCGAGATAGGCGCGCAGGAACCCCACCGGGTCCTGCAGATAGGCGGTGAGGGTTTCCGCGTCCCAGACAAGGCCAGCCGCCCCGGCGGCCCGAAGCGCGTCGGAATAGGCCACACCCTCCTGTGCGGCGGCCCTGCGGCCCAGCACGCCGTGCAGGTTGGGCCCCGCACGCGGGCTGTCGACCCCGGGCTCGGCGATGTGACAGGTAAGGCAGGGCCGAAAGGCCCGCTCCCCGGCCTCCGCATCACCCTCCATGGCCCGGATCGGGGCCGCGGTGATGGCCAGCATCATAACAAGCGCGGATCGAATGAGGGTGACCAAGGGGCTCTCCACCGGCAGGGGTCCCAAATGCAACACGCCCGGCGCAAGGGCCGGGCGTGCAGTCTCGGATCAGGTCGCGGCGATTACTCGGCGAGCGACTTGAGATAGGCGTAGAGGTTGATCGCGTCTTCTTCCTTACGGACCTTGAAGGACATCTTCGAGCGCGCCTTGGAGTCGCCGGAGACTTCGCGGATCTTCGCGGTGGGGTCCTGGACATAGGCGACAAAGGTCGCTTCATCAAAGACCAGACCGCCTTCGCCCGCAGCCACATGGCCGTCGGAGTAACGGAAGCCTTCGACCTGACCGGCGGTCGCACCCGCGACACCGTAGAGGTTCGGGCCTGTCTTGGCCGCGCGGCCTGCCAGGGTGTTGCCGTCGGCATCCTGAACAACGTGGCAGGACTGGCACTGGCGGAACGCCTTCTCACCGGCGGCGGCGTCGCCGCTGGCGGCAGTGTGTCCGTCCGCAAACGCCGGAGCGGAGAGCAGGGCCAACGTGGCGGCAGCTACGAAAGTCGTTTTCATGTTTCCCTCCCGAGGGGCAATTAAACCGTATGGCGGCAATACGCCCGAAACAGGCGTAAAGTTCAACCACACTTATGGACTATAGCCCGGCCCTAGGCGACGGCCTGTGCAATAGCACATTGCTTCCACAAAATTTCGAGAGCGCTCACCAAGTGCTGCAAATCCGCCTCGGTGTGGTTCGGCGACGGGGTGAAGCGCAGGCGCTCGGTCCCCTTCGGCACGGTGGGATAATTGATCGGCTGCACGTAAATGCCGAACTGATCCATAAGGATATCCGACAGTTGGCGGCATTTGACCGGATCCTTGATCATCACCGGAATGATGTGGCTCGGATTGTCCAGATGCGGGATCCCCGCCCGGTCGAGCATGGCGCGGAACTGGGCCACGCGCTCTTTCTGCATGTCGCGCTCGACGCTGCTTTCCTTGAGATGCCGGATCGAGGTCTGGGCGGCCGCCGCAACCGCCGGAGGCAGCGCGGTGGTAAAGATGAAGCCGCTGGCAAAGGACCGGATGAAGTCGCACAGCAGGGTGGAGCCGGTGATGTAGCCGCCGACCACGCCAAAGGCCTTGCCCAGTGTCCCTTCGATCAGGGTGACACGGTCCATCACGCCATCGCGCTCGGCGATCCCGGCGCCACGCGGGCCATACATGCCCACCGCGTGCACCTCGTCGAGATAGGTCATCGCGCCGTGCTTGTCGGCCACGTCGCAGATCTCGGCGATGGGCGCGATATCGCCATCCATCGAGTAGACGCTTTCGAAGGCCACGATCTTGGGACAGTTCGCCGGCAGGGCCGCGAGCTTGGCGTCCAGATCCGCCACGTCGTTATGTTTCCAGATGACCACCTTGGCGCGCGAATGGCGCATCCCTTCGATCATCGAAGCATGGTTGAGCTCATCCGACAGGATCACGCAATCCTTGAGACGTGCGCCCAGCGTGCTCAGGGCCGCCCAGTTCGAGACATAGCCGGAGGTGAACAACAGCGCGGATTCCTTGCCGTGCAGATCCGCGAGCTCGTCTTCCAGAAGCCGGTGATGGTGGTTGGTCCCCGAAATGTTCCGGGTGCCGCCCGCGCCCGCGCCGCACTGGCCGATCACCTCTTGCATGCGGCCCACCACCTTGGGGTGCTGGCCCATGCCGAGATAGTCGTTCGAGCACCAGACGGTGATCTGCCGCTTGCCATCTTGGCCATGGCACTGGGCTTTGGGGTGTTGACCGCATTCACGCTCTAGCTCGGCGAAAATCCGGTAGTTGCCTTCGTCCTTCAGCTGATCGAGCTGCTCGGCAAACAAGCGGTCAAATTCCATGGGCGTCCTCACTCCGTCTTACCCGAAAATCTTACAAGTTGGACACTTTTAGTGTCAATTAAAACTTACACACCCAAAGGTACCGGTTTCACGGAAAAAATCGCGACCACTCTGGCCGCGCCCCGTCAGGCGCGTGTTAGGCAGGATGTCAGAAGGGGTGGACCGGACCGGGGCGGCGAATCGCGCTCGGGCGTCAGGGCTGTCGGATCAGCCCTGCTTTTCCTTGGCGGCGGGCATGAGCCAGCGCCAGAGCTTCTCGTCCGGCAAAGGCACGACCATCAGCCAATGTTCCAGAAGCGCCAGCGCCGTGAATACCGCCAGCAGGGTAAACCCGACCGCGGCGGCAGCAGTATCGGCCGCGTAGAGCCGCTCGATCCAGCAGGTCATGGCGAAAGTCAGCGCTGTCACCGAATAGGGAAAGAGCCAGTTGATCGGACGAATCCGGAAATGACTGGGCAGATGCGCCAGCGGCTCTGGCAGGAACTCCGTATTGATCTTCTTGACCCCCAGAAACAGGTTCAGCTTGGCGCTGATCCGGGCCACGAAGAGCACCGCGAAAGTCCAGAAGCCGAACTTGTTCTCGGCCCCCCAAGCGGTGATCCCCATCACGATGACCACCGTCAGTAGCAGCATCTCGTGATAAGCGATGGTGCCCCAGGCGCGGAAGAACCGCTCCCATTCCGGGCAGCCCTTGGGGCAGACATAGCTGTTCGGGCCGGTGATCACCCCGGCCAGAAAGGCATGCTCGATCCAGCCCCACAGGAGGAGGGCCGAGCCAAAGGCGATCCAGACCCCGGCCACGCTGGGCTGCGTGAGGGTGCTGGAAAACCCGTAGATCCCGACAAAGAAGGCCGGGGCCGTCAGGATGACCGACCGCAGATGGGCGTGAGGCCCCCTGCGGTCAGCGTTCTTCACGATGCACAGGATCGCCCCGGTGGCGAACCACCAGACAAACATGGCGCAGAGCGCGACGATCCAGGGCGATGCGAACATCAGTAGGCGGGCTCGAGGCGGGTTTCGCTCGGCACGTCATGCTTGATCGCCGGGATGGTGTAGAGAGACACGAAGGCCAACGCGGCCCGCGCGCCCGCCGACGCCTTGCCGAGCAGCCCCCCAAGGCCGCCCTTGGCATTCGCCGCCGCCATATCGCGGGAGGCTTTCTCCATGCGCTTGAGGTTGGGCATCCAGCGCGGGTGATCGATATCCAGCGTGATCGGATAAATCTGCTTGGAAATCTCGGAGGTCTTCTTGAACACCTCCTGCCCGTACCAATCGGTGTCCACGCCCAGTGCCTCATGGAAGGCGGGCCGCTGATGGTCGCGCACATACATGGTGGAATAGACCGCCGTCAGGAAGAACTTGATCCACAAGACATTGCGGCCCCGGGTCAGTTTCGGATCGCTCTTCATGAGCAGGGCAAAGGCCTCGCCATGGCGGAACTCGTCATTGCACCACTCTTCGAACCACTTGAAGATCGGGTGGAAGCGCTTGTCCGGGTTCTCCTGCAGGTGGCGGAAGATCGTGATGTAGCGCGCATAGCCGATCTTCTCGGACAGGTAGGTCGCGTAGTAGATGAACTTCGGACGGAAATAGGTGTATTTCTTCTGCTGGGTCAGGAAGCCGAGATTGACCGCGATGCCCGCCTCGCGCAGCGCGTCATTGATGAAGCCCGCATGGCGTGCCTCATCCCGGGCCATCAGTTGGAAGAGCTGGGTGATGTCCTTGTTGGACCCACGGCGCTTCATCTCCTTGTAGAGCACGCAGCCCGAGAACTCGGCGGTGCAGGAGGAGATCAGGAAGTCGATGAACTCCTTGCGCAGCTCCGGCTCCATCCCGTCCCAGTCCACCGTGTCCCAGTCGGCGTTCTTCTTGAAATGGCCCTTGTTCGGGTCGGCCACCATTTCGGCGATGAGCGGATCCCACTCGTCGCGAATGCTCTCAACCGAGATCGCATCCATCTCGTCGAAATCCGTGGTGTAAAAGCGCGGTGTCAGCAGCGTGTCCTGCATGGCCACATCGGTGGCCTTTTCGGACGTCATCTGGTCGTCGACGACACCGTGATTGGAGACGGGGGAGTGGTGGCCGTTCAGGCGCTCCGGGGTCTGGACGTTCATAGCGTGACCTCCTCAGAGAATGAAAATTCGCAAAGTTCGATAAACTCGAGATCGCCGGTCATCCGCGTCCACAGACGCTCCAGACCGCTGGCGCGGGTGATGACGGCTGTCCGGTCCTCAGAGACGATCTCGCCATAGGGCGCCATGATCTCAGGGCCCTGAACCAGCACCGCGTCGCCGGGATAGACCACGGCGCCATTGTTGAACTTCACATGCGCCGACAGCTCTTCGAAGCGGTGGCTGATGGACACCGTGCAGGGTGCCGTTTCGCGTGTCTTGGTGAACAATCCCATGATCAACCCTCCTGGATCGGGGTGTAGAGCAGCCGCTCGAACGCGGCGGTGTTATCCTTGCCAAAGCCGATCAGCTGGGCTTCCCAGCCGGTGGCCTCGTCGATCAGCGCCAGGTGACCGTCCTCGTAGCGGACGATGCGCACGGGCGCGGTCTCGGAGACGCCGACCTTCATCCGCTCGCGGGCGAGCGCACGGGTCATGCCGGCGATGAAACCACCCTCCTGCGGGCTGAGATCGGCAATCAGGCGACCTTCGCCGTCGAGCACGCGGGCTGCGCCGCTCATCTCGCCGAAGATCTGGATTTCACGCTCTTCAAGGATCGGTTGATCCGGGAACTGGGCCTCAAGAGGCCTGTCCGTCACGCGCGCATAGGCGACGATCGCCAGGCACGCGAGCACCAGAAAGAGCATGGCACGCAAGAGCAGCGTCGGGATCATCTCCCGGTCGCGCCTCGCAAGCTCATGGGTTGCGGGGTCGTTCATCGCGAAGGGTCCTTATTCTGCGGGCATCGCAACCGCGCCCGATGCGGTCTGCGCATCAGCGGTTGTCGAGCCGGTTTCAGAGGAGGTCTTGGAGAAGACAGCGGATTCCGCTGCCTCGGCGATCAGGCCCGCGACACGGGCCGCCTCCGGAATGCAGCGCAGGGCCGGTTCCGGATTGCGGATATGCCAGGGGCGAATATGGGGCCAGCAGTTGATATAGCTCATCCGCGTCTCGCCCGTGAGTTTCAGGGCGATGGTCCCAGTGCCGGATTTGCGCAGGTCGAGGTCGGCCGACCCGATCCAGCGATAGGGAAAGTTGTAGGTGATCGTCAGGGCCGCGCCGATCCGCATCGCGATCCGGCGGTTGGTGACGGTGTAGACGGTGGTCACCGCCTGGGCCCATGCGATCGCGGTCAGGATCGCACAGACGATCAGGCCAAGGATCAGAAACGGAACGGACCCCTTGATGCTCGTCAGCGTATCGTATTGCGCCATCAGCGCGACCGAGCGCCAGGCGCCGAGGAACACGAAGTACCCCATCACCCATTTCAGCGCGAGGCTTTCCTTGGCGAGGGCCCACCAGTTCGGCTTGCCCTGCCAGAGGATCGTCTCCCCCTCCGGGGGGAGCTCAGGGAGCCCTTCAACAGGCTCGACATGGAAATCGTCGTGATGGTCTGTCATCGCGAGAGGCTCCCTTCGTTGGTCCTAGATTTGCGGCTCGAGGCGGGACTCGTCGGCATAAAGGGTGCCGCCCGCGTAGTAGCCCATGATCTTGTCTTCCTCGAGCAGGGTGACCTGATGCGAGGATTTGGTCTTGGGCACGCCCTTGAAATGCTTGCCATAGATCGAGCGGATCTTGACCCGGTCGGACTTGATCCGGACCATCTCGCGCGGGACGAGGCGCTTGCCATCCCCCCAGGCGCCGTCGAGCTCAATCTCGAGGAAGCGGACGAGCTGCTCTGCCTCGTCGATCCACATGTCCGAAATCAGGCCCACGATCTCGTCATCACCGGCCTGAACCGGCAGGCCGCGCGGGTCGATCCCCGCAGAGACGCTGAAGCCTTCTGCGGCGGACATAGGCACGATTTTCGGATGGCCATGGGCATCAAGCTCGGGCGTGTCGCGCCGCGCCGCCCAGCTGGCCGGACCCACACCATCCGTGAGGGGATCGCCCGTGGGCTCCATCGGAAACCCGTTGCCCTCGGCGGTCTTGCGCAGGGCAAGTTTGTCGCGCTTCTGGGCGTCGGGACCCGGCAGGGTCACCTCGCCCCGGCCATGCTGCAGCTTGAAGGTCTTCTCCTTCGGCAGCGGGAACGGGCCCTGGTTCGCGGCGGTCTCGCCATCGTCATCCTCGAGGGGGTAGCCCTCGCGCATGTTCTCGGTCTGCAGATAGTAGATCAGCAGCGCGAAGAACCCGTAGAACAGCCAGATGGACAGGCTGGCGAGGTCAAAATTGCCGAAGAATGTCTCTTCCATGGAGGTATCCTTTCGTATCCGGCGTCAGGTCGGGAAATCGGCGAGCCCGATCTTGCCGGTCTCCCCTGTTGGATGGTCGTTACGGGTCGGTGCCCGGGTCCGCACAAGCGGGCCGAGCGCGATGAGAGTGATGAAGATCAGGCCGATCTCGATGTGGTAGACCACCGAGTAGCCCGTGGCCGGGTCGTTGAGCGCCTCGCCCCAGGCCCCGGTGGTGACAGCTGCGTTGATCGTGTCCCGCAGGGTCCCGCCCAGCGCGACACCGACACCGGCCGCCGTGGCCTGCGCCGCACCCCAGGCGCCCAGCGCGAGGCCGCGTCCGGCGATCCCCTCGGCGGGCAGGGTCATGGCTGCCGTGAGGGTTGCGACCGAGAACAGCCCACCGCCGAGACCAATAAGGCCCGCGCCTGCGAAGAACAGCGCGTCGGAATTCATCGGCGCCGAGAAGATCACCGCCGAAAAGGCCAGGAGCCCCATCAGAAGCCCGCGCCCACCCATACGGAACGGGTTGATCCCCGCCGCAAGCCAGCGCGCCGCCATGGCAAAGCCGATCAGCGCGCCCGCGGCCCACATGGCCGTCAGGAAGGTGGTGGCCGAAACGCTGAGGCCGAGGATCTCGCCGCCATAGGGTTCGAGCAGCACGTCCTGCATGTTGAAGCCCAGCGTGCCGAGGAACACCACGACGAGCAGGCGTCCCGCCCGCCCTCCGGCGGCAAAATCGTCCCAGGCATCGCGGAAGGACGGGCGCGGCTCGGCGCGCTCCTCCGCGCTCAGCGGGATGACGATCTCCTGCTTCCACAGGGCAATCAGGTTCAGGATCAGCGTGGCCCCCGCCGTGGCCTGCACGACCTGGATCAGCTTGATCGGGGTGAAATCGCGCAGAAGCCAGCCGATCACCACCGCCGAGACGCCCATGCCCACAAGGAACATCACATAGAGCAGCGCAACGACCCGGGGCCGGGTTTCATCCGTGGCCCGATCAGATGCAAGCGCAAGCCCCGCCGTCTGGGTCATATGCAGACCCAGCCCGGTCATCAGGAAGGCCAGCGCCGCCAACACCTCGCCCGCGAAGGGGATCTCGATATAGACGTCGCCGCCCAGCACCAGAAGGCAGGAGGGCATGACCGCCAGCCCCCCGAACTGCCACAGGGTGCCGAACCACATATACGGCACCCGCTTCCACCCGATGGCGGATTTGTGGGTGTCCGAGCGAAAGCCAAGGATCGCCCGGAAGGGCGCGACCAGCACCGGAATGGCGATCATGATCGCCACCAGCATCGCCGGCACCGACAGCTCGACGATCATGACCCGGTTGAGCGTCCCAAGCAGCATGACCGTGGCCATGCCGACCGAGACCTGAAACAGGCTCAGGCGCAGCAGCTGACCGAGCGGGAGCTGATCGCTCGCCGCATCGGCAAAGGGCAGGAACCGCCCTGCCAGCCGCTTTGTCTGTGCCTTGGTGATGATCATGCCCGGTACTCCAGACAGGTGGAAATGTAGAAGCCCGAGGTCACCCGTTCGACCTCGCGCAGCGCGCCCGGTGCGCCCTTCTGCGCGGCAGCCTTTGACAGCTTGGCAGGGGCGTGCGGGATCATGGTCGGGGAGCGGTCGCCCCGCGGGAAGAGCTTGCCGACCCCCCAGAAGGTCATCAGGAAAGGCGTGCGCGGGGCCACGGTGAAGATCACCGAGCGGCGCACGCGGGGGCAGAACCGTGCCAGCGAGGATCCGATATCCTCCGCTTCGTAGTAGATCAGACTGTCCATCGCGACGACATGATCGAAATCACCCAGCTCGGGATTATGCATGTCCCCGGACGTGAACATGACCTGGTCGCGATAGGCGTCGGGCAGGCGTTTCTCGGCGATCTCCACCAGGCTCGGCGAGATGTCGATGGCCACGACCTCGGCCCCGCGCGCCGCCAGCTCGGCGGTCATCTGACCCGCGCCGCAGCCCGCATCGAGTACGCGCTTGCCCGCAAGATCGTCGGGCATCTGCGCCAGCATGATGTCGCGCATCCGGTCCCGGCCCGCGCGCACGGTGGCGCGCACCTTGGAGACCGGCGCGTCCGAGGTCAGACGCTCCCATGTCTTGGTGGCGGTCCGGTCGAAGTAATCCTCGACCCGGTCCAGAGTCTGTTCGTAAGCCGCCATTACCGGTGCCTCCGCAGGGGGCTTTGGGCGCGCGAAAGGGGGGCGATCCCCCCTTGGTGCAGTTTCATGCAGACGTCAGGCATCAATCGAACCCCAGAAGCTCAAAGATCTCGCGATCGGGCAGCGGCGCAGGGGCCAGCGGCTCGGTCCCGTTCCACAGGGTCTCGGCCAGACGGATATACTCCTTCTGCACCGCGACGATGTCTTCCTCGGCATCCATCTCGAACAGGGTCTTCTTCTTGAGCCGCGAGCGGCGGATCGCGTCGAGATCGGGCATATGCGCGATCCGGTTGAACCCGACCGTCTTGCAGTAGCGATCGACCTCGTCGGTCTCACGGGACCGGTTGGCCACGCAGCCCGCCAGACGCACCGAGTAGTTCTTGGACTTCGCCTGAACCGCCGCGATGATCCGGTTCATCGCGTAGATGCTGTCGAAGTCGTTCGCGGTCACGATCAGTGCGCGATCAGCATGTTGCAGGGGGGCCGCGAATCCACCGCAGACCACGTCACCAAGCACGTCGAAGATCACCACGTCGGTGTCCTCGAGCAGGTGGTGTTGCTTCAGAAGCTTCACCGTTTGCCCCACCACGTACCCTCCGCAGCCTGTGCCGGCGGGCGGCCCCCCTGCTTCCACGCACTTCACCCCATTGAATCCTTCAAAGACGAAGTCTTCGGGCCTCAGCTCCTCTGCGTGGAAATCCACCTCTTTCAGGATGTCGATCACCGTGGGGACCAGACTTCCTGTGAGGGTAAAAGTACTGTCATGCTTGGGGTCGCAGCCGATCTGCAGCACGCGCTTGCCAAGCTTGGAAAAAGCCGCCGACAGGTTCGAGCTGGTGGTCGATTTGCCGATCCCGCCCTTGCCATACACGGAAAAAACCTTGGCGCCCTCGATCTTCATCGAGGCGTCCTGATGCACTTGCACGGACCCTTCGCCGTCCTGACCCTTGAGGACCGGGGGAGCTCTATCCAATGGACTCATGTCGTCGTCCCTTTCTGTTGCGGCCGCGTGGTCATTCCGCCGCGATGTTGATGCCTTCGAGCGCGTCCTCGATCTCGTCCGCTGCATCCTGCAGGGCGGCGAGCGTGTCGGCGTCCGGTTGCCAGTAGTCCCTCTCGAACGCCTCGATGAGGCGGTTCGCCATACGGGCGCTTGCCTGCGGGTTCAGGTCCGCAAGTCGTTTGCGCATCGCGTCGTCTAACACGAATGTCTCGCTCAGCCGCTGATAGACCCAGGGCTCCACCTGACCGGTGGTGGCCGACCAGCCGAGCGTGTTGGTGACCTGCGCCTCGATCTGGCGCACGCCCTCATGGCCATGCTTGAGCATGCTCTCGAACCATTTCGGGTTCAGGCTGCGCGAGCGGGTCTCGAGCGCGACCTGATCCTTGAGCGTGCGGACCTTGGCCGAACCGCGGGTCTGATCGCCGATATAGACCGCCGCCTCGTCGCCCCCCTTGGCGCGCTTCACCGCGCGGGCGATGCCGCCCAGCGTGTCGAAATAGTGATCGACCGTGGTCACGCCGAGCTCGACCGACTCGAGGTTCTGATAGGCGATGTCCACATCGCGCAGGGTCTTTTGGAGCAGCGCCGGGTTTGCCGCCGACTTGCCCGAGCGGCCATAGGCAAAGCTCTTGCGCGCCTCATAGGCATCGGCCAGTTCGTCTTCCTCGCCAAAGGCCGAGCTGTCCACCAGCGCGTTCACATTGGACCCGTAGGCCCCTTCGGCATTGGAAAAGACCCGCAGCGCGGCGGTTTCCAGATCGCAGCCCATCTCTTCGGCATAGGCCAGCGCATGGGCGCGGATATAGTTCCACTCGACCGGCTCATCCTCGGCGGAGGCACAGAGATAGGCCGCCTCGGCCAGCATCTTGGTCTGCAACGGCAGAAGATCGCGGAAGATCCCCGACAGGGTCATGACCACATCGACGCGCGGGCGTCCCAGCTCGATCAGCGGGATCAGTTCCGCGCCACAGAGACGGCCATAGCCGTCGAATTTCGGACGTGCGCCCATCAGCGCCAGCGCCTGGGCAATCGGGCCGCCGTCGGATTTGATATTGTCCGACCCCCAAAGCACCAGCGCGACCGAGCGCGGCAGGGTGGCATGGGTCTCGAGCAGCAGTTCCGCCTGTTTGGCGCCGTCCTGCATGGCGAAGAGCGTGGGCATCCGGAACGGATCAAAGGCGTGAATGTTGCGCCCGGCGGGCAGCACCTCGGGCGCCCGGATCAGGTCGCCCCCCGGCACCGGCGCGATATAGCGTCCGGACAGCGCCTTCATTAGCCCGTCCAGCTCCGCATCCTGCTTGAGAAGCTCAGCAATCCGCGCCCGCGCCTCGGCATCCTGACCAGGCATCACGTCCAGGTGGGCATTGATCTCGGCATCGGTGGGCACGCGCCCGACCACATGTAGACCATCGGGGATCAACGCATCCTCGGTTTCCAGCAGCTTGAGCCAGAGCGTGTCCGGATCGGAGCCGTCCAGATCCACCGCCTCGGCCTGCTGCGCGATCAGCGCGGCAAGCTCTGCGCGGTCATCCTCGTCAGGCGCCATGGCGCGGAAGCGCGCGAGGCTGTCCTTGAGCTCCGCCAACCCCTTATAGAGGCCGGATGTCGCCAGGGGCGGGGTCACATGGGTGACCGTCACCGCGTTGGACCGGCGCTTGGCCAAGGTCGCCTCGGACGGGTTGTTCGACGCATAGAGATAGACATTCGGCATCTCGCCGATCAGCCGGTCGGGCCAGTCGCGCGCCCCAAGCCCCGCCTGCTTACCCGGCATGAACTCCAGCGCGCCGTGCATCCCGAAATGCAAGACCACATCGGCCTGGTAGGTGGACTTGAGCCACATGTAGAACTGGGTAAACGCGTGGGTCGGAGCAAAGCCGCGCTCGAACAAAAGGCGCATCGGGTCGCCCTCGTAGCCGAAGGTCGGCTGGACCCCGACGAAAACATTCCCGAACTCCTGCCCGAGGATAAAGACCCCGCGCCCGTCCGACTGGATCTTGCCCGGGGCGGGGCCCCAGACCTCTTCGATCACCGAAAGCGGCGGCGTATTGGCGACGATATGATCGGCGCTCACATGGGCGGCGACATTCGCCTCCTGCCCGTATTTCTTGGCATTCCCCTCGAGAACCGCCGCGCGCAGGGCGTCGACATTTTCTGGCACCTCGACGCTGTAACCCTCGGCCTTCATGCGGATCAGGGTGTTGAACAGGCTCTCGAACACGCTCAGATAGGCTGCCGTGCCCACCGCGCCCGCATTGGGCGGGAAGCCGAACAGCACCACGGCCACCTTCTTGGCGGCATTCTCGCGGCGGCGCAGGCGCGCAAGGCGCAGGGCCTTCTCGACCAGCACGTCGATCCGTTCCAGGCAGGGGGCCATGGCCTTGACGTCATTGGGCGCGGCACAGCGGTACTGACAACCGGTGCAGCGATCCTCGCCATGGCGGCCCGCAAAGACCGTGGGATTGGTCGCCCCGTCGATCTCGGGCAGGGCGATCAGCATGGTGGTCTCGACCGGGCCAAGCCCGCTGGGGGCGGCGGCCCATTGGCCAAGCGTCTGAAACTCCAGCGGATGAGCCGCGAGATAGGGAATATCGAGCCCCGTCAGAACCTCGATCGCCGCATCGCTGTCATTATAGGCGGGCCCCCCGATCAGCGAGAACCCGGTGAGCGAGACCATCGCATCGATCTGGGTGGCGTCCTCGGGGCGGAAATAGCGCGAGATCGCCGGGCGCGCGTCGAGCCCCCCGGCAAAGGCCGGGATGACCCGGATGTTGCGCGCTTCGAACGCATCGATCACCGCCTCGTAATGGGCGCTGTCCCGGCTCAGGATATAGCTGCGCATCATCAGCAGGCCGACCGTCGCCTCAGGCTGCGCCGGACCGGGCAGCTCGGAAATGTCGGTGAAGACGCGCTCCGGATGGGCCGGGTGGAACAGACCCACCTCCGGGTATTCGACCGGCGGCAGGGCCTTGATCTCGGACCAGCCGGGCCGGGCCGCATAGGCGCTGATGAGCATGCGCAGCATTTGCTCGGTATTCTCATCCGAGCCATCCAGCCAATACTGCATGGTCAGGAAATAGTTGCGCAGATCCTGGGCCTTGCCCGGCAGAAACCGGAGGATCTTGGGCAGGCGCCGCAGGATCTTCATCTGCCCCTCGGAGGACGAGGTCTTCTTGGTCTTCGGCTTGAGCTTCTTGAGGATCGCCATGGCGCCCGAGGCCGGCTTCGACAGATCCACATCGCCCATGCGAGTGAGGTTCACCAGCGCCTGATCCGCGATCACGCAGACCATGGCGTCGCAATGATCGCGCCGTGCTTGCAGGTCCGGCAGGATCGCCTGGATCTGTTCGTCGAGGAAGATCAGGTTCACCACCACGATATCCGCCTCAGCGATGGCCGCGCGGGTTGCCGCTAGGCTGGCGGGGTTCTCGGACCACTCTCCGGCCGCATGGACAGACACTTTCAGTCCCGGGAAATCCACCTGCAACGCGGCATTCACCCGCGCAGCAGGGCCCAGCACATGGCTGTCCAGCGTGATGATCACGAAGCGGTAAGGCGTCGGACCATCGGGCTGAGGGGTCAGGGAACCACTATCGAGCATAATGCGCCTTGGCCTCATAAAGGGTATCGACACTGATCTCGGTCACACCCTGTTCGAGCGCGTATTTCTCGGTGTTGCGCTTGGCCTTGCCCCGCACGAAGAACGGGATCTTCTTGAGCTCTTTCTCCGCATCCGCGAGCCAGACCGCGACATCGCTTCCCGTGGCCTCGGGTGCCCGTTCCTCTGTCATTGTTCCCGAAATACTCCGGGGGGTCTGGGGGGCTGGCCCCCCAGCCGTCTCAACCTCATCCAACGGTTTCGGCGCATGGCCTCCATGGTGGGACGGACCCGCCGCATCATGGAACTCGAAGTCCTCGCGGAACATTGCCAGCAGGTGCTCTTCGAGCCCCATGACCAGCGGATGGATCCATGTGTCGAAGATGACGTTTGCGCCCTCGAAGCCCACTTGCGGCGAGTAGCGCGCCGGGAAGTCCTGCACATGGACCGGGGCCGAGATCACCGCGCAGGGGATGCCCAGACGCTTGCCGATATGACGCTCCATCTGGGTGCCGAGGATCATCTCGGGCGCGGCCTCTTCGATGGCGGCCTCGACCTCGAGGTAATCATCGGTGATCAGCGGGGTGATCCCTAATTCCTTGCCCAAGGCTCGGATATCGCGGGCAAACTCGCGGTTGTAGCAGCCAAGACCGACGACCTCGAACCCCATCTCGTCGCGGGCGATGCGGGCGCAAGCCTTCACATGGGTCGCGTCCCCGAACAGGAACACGCGCTTGCCGGTCAGGTAGGTGCTATCGACGGATTTGCTCCACCAGGGCAGGCGCAACCGGCTCTCATCCGGGCGCGTGGTCAGGCCCGTGAGCGCCTGAACCTCGGCGATAAAATCGCGGGTCGCACCGACACCGATGGGCACGATCCTGGTATAGGGCAGACCCAGCTCCCGCTCGAGAAAGCGGCAGGCCGCTTCGCAGGTCTCGGGGTAGAGCATGACGTTGAAATGGGCCGCGCCCAGCCGGGCGATATCGGACGGGCTGGACCCCATGGGGCCCACCACATTCACATCCACACCCATCTCCGAGAGCAACCCGGTCAGCTCCTCGACATCATCGCGATGGCGAAAGCCGAGCCCCGTGGGGCCCAGGATATTGCAGGACACCCGTGCGGTCTTCTCAACCGGCTTTGCGAGCGCGCGGACAATCTGGAAGAAGGTCTCGTCGCAGCCGAAGTTTTCCTTGCGCTGATAGCTTGGAAGTTCCAGCGGGATCACCGGCACGGGTAGGCCCATGGTCTCGGCCAGACCACCCGGATCATCCTGGATCAGCTCGGCGGTGCAGGAGGCCCCGACGATGATCGCCTCGGGCTTGAACCGCTCATAGGCATCGCGGCAGGCATCCTTGAAGAGATAGGCGGTATCCGCTCCCAGATCGCGGGCCTGAAAGGTGGTGTAGGTCACCGGCGGGCGGTGGTCGCGCCGCTCGATCATCGTGAAGAGCAGATCGGCGTAGGTATCGCCCTGGGGTGCGTGCAGCACGTAATGCAGCCCCTTCATCCCCGTGGCGACGCGCATGGCCCCCACATGGGGCGGGCCCTCATAGGTCCAGACGGTGAGCTTCATGACAGGCCTCGCGTCGTGAGTATTTGAAGAACAATGAGGGAGGGGGTGCCGCGCAGGATCATTCCGCAGCCTCCAGCTTGAGCAGGTCACGCCGCCGGATCGGCCGCGCGAAGAGCCCGGCGAGATCGCCCGCCTGCTCGTAGAAATGCACGGGCGAGAACACGAGCTCGATGGCCCATTTCGTCGTCAGCCCCTCGGCCTCGAGCGGGTTGGCAAGGCCCAGCCCGCAAACCGTCAGGTCCGGGCGCGCGGCGCGGCAGCGGTCGAGCTGCTTGTCGACATCCTGGCCTTCCGAGATGGTCGGCCCGCCTGCGAGCAGATCGAGATCCGCCCCGACGAGGCCCTTATGAATGTAAGGCGCGCCCACCTCGATGGCGGTCATGCCGCATTCGCGCGTCAGGAAGCGCGCGAGGGGAATTTCGAGCTGACTGTCCGGGAAGAAGAAGATCGATCTGCCCTTGAGCGTCTCGGCCGCCGCCGCGATGGCCTTGCGGGCGCGGGCGCGGGGGGCCGCGGTGACGGCCTCGAAAGTCTCGTCCGAGACGCCAAACTCATCGGCGATCGCGCGCAGCCACAGGGTCGTGCCCTCTTCGCCAAAGGGGAAGGGCGCGTCGATCCGGCGGGCGCCGCGCCGTTCGATGGCGGCGCAGGTTTCGCCCAGGAAGGGCTGCAGCGGCGCATAGACCGTGTTCGGGCCCAGTCCCGGCGTCTCATCGGCGCGATGGGCGGGCAGGACGCGGATCGGGCCGATCCCCATCTTGGTCAGCAGGCTGAGCGCCTGATCTTCGACCACATCGGGCAGCGCGCCCACAAGCAGCAACTCGCGCGCCTCGGTCTCCGGCAGGACCGGCACCATGGATTCCAGACAGGCATCTTCGCCTTGGGTGAAGGTCGTCTCGATCCCGGAGCCGGAATAATTCAGCACCCGCACATGGGGCGCGAATTTCTGGGTCAGGCGCTCGGCGGCGCGGCTCAGGTCGAGCTTGATCACCTCGGACGGGCAGGAGCCCACGAGGAAGAGCTGGCGGATATCCGGACGGCGCGAGAGCAGGCGTTCCACCTCGCGGTCGATCTCGTCCTGGGCATCGGCGAGTCCGGCCAGATCGGTTTCCTCGAGGATCGCCGTGCCAAAGCGCGGCTCGGCGAAGATCATCACGCCGGCGGCGGATTGCAAAAGATGCGCACAGGTCCGCGACCCCACCACGAGGAAGAACGCGTCCTGCATCTTGCGATGGAGCCAGATGATGCCCGTCAGGCCACAGAAGACCTCGCGCTGGCCGCGCTCCTTGAGGACCGGGGTGTCCCGGCAGCCGGGAGAAACCTGAGAAACGGGTTTGTTCATGCCATCGCCTCCGATTGCAGGCGTGCCATGCGAAGCTTCCAGAGAAACTGCCCCGCATTCACGACATAGGTGACATAGGCCAGCAGCGCGATGACCATCTGCCCATCCGGGGAGACGGAACCGCTCAGAAGCGCCCATATATAAAGTGTGTGAAGGGCGATGACGACGAAGCTGACGACATCCTCCCAGAAGAAGGCCGGGGCGAGCAGGTACTGTCCGAAGACCACCTTTTCCCAGATCGCGCCGGTCACCATGATGGCATAGAGGAACGCCGTCTTGATCAGGATCGAGACCGTGGCGATCACGTATCCCTCGCCGGTCAGCATGAAGCGCAGCACGAATGCCAGCGAGACCGCGAAGGCGACGAACTGAAGCGGCGCCAGAATCCCCTGAATCAGTGTCCAGACGGTTTCATCGCGGCGTTTCTTCTGCTCGGGCGTGTAGAGCCCGCCCTTGTTTTCTTGGGTGTTCGGACCGGTCTGCATCCGACGACTCCCCCTCCGGCAAACGATTGTTCACCCGAATTTACATATGGGGAGTTGCAAGTGTCAACTTAAACTTACACAATGACAGACAACCGGTGAGATGAATGACTGGAAGCGATTCGCCCATGAAGGATCATATATTCAAAGGAAAAAATGCCAGCGACTCGGGCGTGGACGCCGAAGTCGCCGCATTTCGCGCGCTGGTGTCCAGAAACTTTGACAATTCCGGCGTTCTGACAGATACTGCCCCTGGGTTAGCGTCTGCCCCAGATGCGCTTAGGGACGATCTCGAAACCGAGGGGCAGAGCGGGGTTGCTGTGGACAGCGCTTTCGACATTGCAGGACCGGCACAGACCGGGTCCAACATTCACCTCTCGCCGGCCGAGGTTCAGGCGCTCGCGTCGCAAGCCTTGGACGTTCTGGCGAATGACACCGATGACTCGAATGGCGGCGCACCGCTTGCGCAACTTCTGGCCCTGACCGAAGCCTATATCGCCATGGACGAGCAATCCCGGCACGACCTTCTGGCCCGCATCATGAAACGGGGGGTCAGCTCTCAGGATGTGATCGAGGCGATCATCCCGGCCGCTGCCCGCTATATGGGTGAGCTTTGGGCGTCGGACAAACTGAGCTTTGCGGATGTCACCATCGGCGCCGCCCGGCTGCAGGAAACCGTCCGCACCATCGGCGTGCGCCGGGTGGAACGCGTCGACCCGGATCCCGAAGGCCCGTCGATCATGCTGATCGTGCCGCGAATCGAACAGCACACCCTCGGCGTCTTTGTCGTGGCCGAGCAATTCCGCCGCATGGGCGTACGCGTGCATATGACATTGGGAAACAACCAGGCCGAGATTCTGCGGCTGGTGCAGATACATCACTTTGCCATGGTCGGCGTCACCGCTTCTTGCCGCAGAACGCTTGCATCGGTACGCGATTTGGTCAAAACAATTCGGACTGGCGTGCCGCGCATCGTGCCAATTGTGGTGGGTGGTCCTGTTACAGAATCTGGCCTCGATATCATTGCGATGACCGGGGCCGACTACGTAGCTGCAAGCGCCGAAGAGGCGCTACGGCTTTGCGAGATCGAGACGAACCAACAGCGAAGACTTGAATCGTAACCGTGCAGATCCCGGAGAGGACCCGGGGCGACAGGAGAGATTGATGAACACGCGGGAAAGAGATTTCTGGGATGACCGGTCGGCGCCGCGCATTGCGCCGGAGCATTTCAATGAAATCGTCGCCACCGCAGCAGACCTCGCCATTGTTCTGGACCTGAAAGGCACGGTCCAATCGCTCGTCGTGAACCCGCTGAACCCGACAATCGGACGGCTCGATCATTGGCAGAAACGCGATATTCGGGACTTTTTGGCCGAGGACAGTCTGTCCAAACTGGAAAAACAACTGGCCGCCTATCGCGAAGGCGAGGCGCCGGCGACCGATGCCATCGAGGTCAATCATTTCGACAATGCGAATTGGGAATTCCCGATCCGCTATACCCTGCACCGCACGGGCGACAATGATCTGATCCTGATGCTGGGCCGCGACCTGCGCCCGGTGGCCGAGCTGCAGCATCGTCTGGTCAAGGCGCAGCTGGCGCTGGAAAAGGATTACGAGAACCACCGCGATTACGAGACCCGCTACCGGGTCGTAATGGAATCGACCCGTGACCCGCTGGTCATGGTCGATGCCTCCAGCGGTCGGATCACGGATATGAACTCCGCCGCGGCCCAGGCTCTGGGTGCGGATGCGGATGCGCTTGTGGGCAATCTCTTTGGCCACGAGTTTGACGGGATGAAACGCGGCGAGCTGCTGGACCAGATGATGTCCTCGGCCACCTCGGAAAACCGCAAGCAGGTGCGCGCCACGACCAAGCGCTCTGGCAAGGAGCTGGAAATTCAGGTGCGCCTCTTCCGCGCCTCCGGTGACAAAACGTTGCTGTGCCGCCTCGAAGGATCCGGCACGCAAGAAGTCATTGGCGAGGAGCTGAGTGAGATCTTGTCCCTTCTTTATCGCGAGGGGTCGGACGCGGTGGTCTTCACCGACCCGACCGGCGTCATCCGCAACGCCAATGAAGCCTTCCTGAACCTCACCGATGTGGGGCAGGTCGGGGATATCAAGGGCAAGTCGCTGGGCGATTTCCTCGCGCGCGGCTCGGTCGATCTCAAGGTCATGATGGACAATGCCTCGCGCCACGGCGCGATGCCGATCTACTCGACACGACTGGAGAGCGCCTATGGCTCGCAGCTCTCGGTCGAGATGTCCGCCACCCATCTGGAGGCGCGTCATAATGGTGGCTTCGCCTTCGTGCTGCGCGATGCCTCCCGGCTCGAAGTGGTGCGGGACGCGACCCCGATGGCGGGCGCCGTCTCGGGTGAGGCGATGCAGAACGTGATGGAACTGGTCGGCTCCGCGCCGCTCAAGGACATCGTGTCGGCCACCACGGATGTGGTGGAGAAGATGTGCATCGAAACCGCCGTGGGCCTGACCCGCAACAACCGTGTGGCCGCGGCCGAGATGCTCGGGCTGTCGCGCCAGAGCCTTTACGTCAAGTTGCGCAAATACGGTTTGCTCAACAAGGGCGGCGAAGACTGAGCGGGCGGCACGCGCCCGCCACTTCTCGAAAAAAACTGGTGTAAACCCTGCCTGACAGTCTGTCCGGGCTTGCTGCGACTCGCGTTGTCGTGTTTGATTGACACATGAGTGTCAGCGTCGATTTACAGCCCCGCAAACTGCCCGAGCCCTCGGCCGCTCTGGAGCTGATCAAACCCATCACGTGGTTTCCGCCCATGTGGGCCTATGCCTGCGGTGTGGTGGCCAGCGGGGCGTCGGTCACGGATCATTGGGGCCCGCTCGTTCTGGGCGTGCTGCTGGCCGGGCCGATTGTCTGTGGCATGAGCCAGGCCGCGAATGACTGGTGCGACCGCCATGTGGACGCGATCAACGAGCCGAACCGCCCGATCCCGTCGGGACGTGTCCCGGGCCGTTGGGGTCTGTGGATCGCCCTTGCCATGTCAGCGCTCGCGCTGCTGGTCGGGCTGACCCTGGGCCCCTGGGGGCTCGGTGCCACGGTGGTCGCCGTTCTGGCCGCCTGGGCCTATTCCGCCGAGCCGGTCCGCCTGAAGAAATCGGGCTGGTGGGGGCCGGGCCTTGTCGGGCTCAGCTATGAAAGCCTGCCCTGGTTCACGGGCACGGCGGTGATGGTCACCGGCGCGCCGAGTTGGCCTATCGTCATCGTCGCGATCCTCTATGGGATCGGCGCTCATGGCATCATGACACTCAATGATTTTAAGGCGCTGGAGGGTGACCGCCAGATGGGCGTCAACTCCCTGCCCGTCACGCTCGGCCCGGAGCGCGCGGCCAAGCTGGCCTGCGTCGTCATGCTGATCCCGCAGCTCGCGGTGATCGCGCTTCTCTTCCACTGGGGGCTCGGCAACCGGGCGCTGGTGGTCACGGGCCTCGTGGTGCTGCAGCTTTGGGCGATGCGCGAGATGCTGGCCGACCCCAAGGGCAAGGCGCCCTGGTATAACGGCACCGGCGTTCTGTTTTACGTGACGGGGATGATGGTCACGGCCTTCGCCCTGCGCGGGATCGGGGGCGTCTGACATGCTCGGCTGGATCTCGATCATCCGCATGGGGCTGGTGCAGCTCTGCCTCGGGGCGATAGTCGTACTGACAACCTCGACCCTGAACCGGCTCATGGTGGTGGAGCTGGCCTTGCCGGCTGTCCTTCCCGGTCTGCTCGTGGCGCTGCATTACGGCATTCAGATCACCCGCCCGCAATGGGGCTACCGATCGGACACGGGCGGCAAGCGCACCCGCTGGATCATCGGCGGGATGGCTGTTCTGGCCGCCGGAGGGCTGAGCGCGGCCTATGGCGTTGTCCTGATGGAGACCGCCTTTATCGCCGGTCTGCTGGTGTCGATCCTCGCCTATGCGCTGATCGGCGTCGGTGTCGGAGCCTCCGGCACCTCGCTGCTGGCCCTGCTGGCCACGGCCACAGATCCACGTCGGCGGGCGGCGGCGGCCACGATCACATGGCTGATGATGATCGCCGGAATTGCGGTGACGGCAGCCACGGTCGGCAGCTTCCTCGATCCTTATTCTCCCGCGCTCCTGCTCAGGATCGTGGCCATTGTCACGATCGGCGCTGTCCTGCTCACCAGCCTTGCGGTCTGGGGGATCGAAGCGCGGGTCACGGTCCCGCCCGTCGAGAAAGCCCCCCTGCCCTTCATGGATGGCATGCGCGAGGTCTGGGCCGAGCGTAAGGCCCGCAATTTCACGGTCTTCGTTTTTCTGTCGATGACCGCCTATTTCATGCAGGAGCTCATCCTCGAGCCCTATGCCGGGCTCGTCTTCGCCTTCACGCCGGGGCAGTCGACCTCGCTGAGCGGCGCCCAGAACGGGGGCGTGTTCCTCGGGATGGTGCTCGTGGGGGTTTGCGCCACGGGGCTGCATCTCGGCTCGCTCCGGGCCTGGGTCATCGCCGGGTGCATCGGCTCTGCCGGAGCGCTGGCCCTGATCACCGGGCTCGGCCAGATCGGCCCGGCCGCACCATTGGTGCCCGCCGTCGTGCTGCTGGGCTTTTTCAACGGCATGTTCGCCGTCGCCGCCATCGGATCCATGATGCAGCTCGCCGGAGAGGGCCGCGAAGCCCGCGAGGGCACGCGCATGGGCCTCTGGGGTGCGGCGCAGGCCATCGCCGCCGGGTTCGGCGGTCTGGTGGGCGCGGCAAGCGCCGATCTCTTGCGGCAGATCCTGCCCAATGACGCCGCAGCCTTTGGCTCGGTATTTCTGTTCGAAGCAGCCTTGTTCCTCGTCTCGGCCCTGATGGCCTGGCGTGTGGTGGACAAGGCACGCAAGACACGCGCCCCGCAGACCGGCGGCGCCTTGGTTCCCGGGGAATGAGGGGGAGATGGAATGACCTATGATGTGATCGTTGTGGGCGGAGGCCCGTCGGGCGCGACCGCGGCCGAGGACCTGGCACGCGCCGGCAAGAAAGTCGCGCTGATCGACCGGGCTGGGCGGATCAAGCCCTGTGGCGGGGCGATCCCGCCGCGCCTGATCGAGGATTTCGACGTTCCGGACAGCCAGATCGTGGCCAAGATTAACACCGCGCGCATGGTGTCGCCCACCGCGCGCCACGTGGATATCCCGATCGAGAACGGCTTTGTCGGAATGGTCGATCGAGAGTTTTTCGACGAATTCCTGCGCGAACGCGCGGCCAAGGCCGGGGCGGACCGGCACACGGGCACCTTCGTGCGGATCGAGCGGTCCGAGCAGGGCACATGGGTCGTCTATCGCGACAAGGCCACGCGCGAAGAGGTGTCCTTGCGCACCAAGCTGATCATCGGTGCCGATGGCGCGCGCTCGGACGTGGCTCGGGCCGAAGTGCCCGGCGGCGACACGATCCCCTATGTCATCGCCTATCACGAGATCATCAAAGCCCCCGAGGGCATCTCCGAAAACTACGACCCCAAGCGCTGCGACGTGATCTATGACGGCGTGGTCTCGCCCGATTTCTATGGCTGGGTCTTCCCCCATGGCAAATCCGCCAGTGTCGGCATGGGCACCGGGGTGGATGGCACGGACCTCAAGGCCGCGACGAAGCTGCTGCGCGAGAGCGCGGGCCTGATGGAATGCGAGACCATCCGCAAGGAAGGCGCGCCCATCCCCCTCAAACCGCTGGACAAATGGGACAATGGCCGGGACCTCGTGCTTGCCGGGGATGCCGCGGGCGTGGTTGCCCCCTCCTCGGGCGAGGGGATCTACTATGCCATGGCCGGGGGTCGGGTTGCGGGGGAAGCCGCGCTCGAATGCCTGCGCACCGGGCAGGTCAAGGCGCTCGCCAAGGCGCGCAAGCGCTTCCTCAAGGAGCATGGGACAGTTTTTCGCGTTTTGGGCGCGATGCAGGACGCCTATTATCGGTCGGACGAGCGCAGGGAGCGTTTCGTGTCGCTCTGCCATGACGTGGATGTGCAGCGCCTGACTTTCGAGGCTTACATGAACAAGAAACTGGTGCGTGCCCGGCCCATGGCCCATCTGAAGATCGGGGTGAAGAACCTGGCCCATCTGAGCGGGCTGATCTCGCCGGTGTCGGTATGAGGGACTTCGTCCCCGCCTGGGTCGATGGGGCGCTGAGCCCGGTGGGCAAGCTGGAGGCGCATCAACGCGGCCTCAAGCACAAGGCCGTGTCGGTTTTCGTGATGCGCGGGACCGAGACGCTGATCCAGCGGCGCGCCCTGTCGAAATATCACACGCCCGGGCTTTGGGCGAATACCTGCTGCACCCATCCCTTGTGGGATGAAAGCCCGGTGGATTGCGCCATGCGCCGCCTGAAGGAGGAGCTGGGGATCACCGGGCTCTATCCGGCCCATCGCGACCGGGTGGAGTACCGCGCCGATGTGGGCAACGGGTTGATCGAGCATGAGGTCGTGGATCTCTTCATCGCCGAGGCGACCCCGGATCTGGTGGTGGCGCCCAATCCCGACGAGGTTTGCGATTATGCCTGGATCGATCTGTTCGATCTGAGTGCCGAGGCCAAGCGCCGGCCCGAGAAGTACACGCCTTGGCTGCGGATCTATCTCGAGGAGCATTCGGAACGGATCTTTGGCGCGCTCAGCCCGAGCTGAGCCAATCGCCTCTGACGGCAGATCAAAGCCCGGTGCGTCTTTCGACACACCGGGCTGATTTTTTGCCTCCGGCGGGGATATTTAGAGACTTAAGAAAGCCAACGCGCGGGGGGATCCTGCGCGCTGTGTTGTCGCGTCAGGCGGAGGTCGCTTCGAGCAGCGCGGTCTCCGCCCCCATCAGGTGCAGCGCCTGTCCGGCGATATGACCTGCGGTCAGCTTGGCATCCGCGTACATGTCATCCGGGCTCGCCTGATCGATGAAACGGTCCGGCAGGGTCATGGTGCGGATCTTGAGCTTGCCATCGAGACGCCCGGTTTTCGCGAGCCAATGCAGGACCATGGCGCCAAAGCCACCCTCAGCCCCCTGTTCGACCGTGATGAGCGCCTCGTGGCTGTCGGTCAGATCGGCGATCAGCTGCGTGTCGAGCGGTTTGGCGAAGCGCGCATCGGCGACGGTGACTGAGATGCCTCGCGCGTCGAGCTCTTCGGCGGCCTTCAGGCATTCCGAGAGATGCGCGCCCAGAGACAGGATCGCGACCGAGCTGCCTTCGCGGATCACCCGGCCCTTGCCGATCTCGAGGATCTGGCCCCGCTCCGGCATTTCCGTGCCGACCCCCTCGCCGCGCGGATAGCGGAACGCGATGGGGCCTGCGTCATGAGCCGCGGCGGTGGCGACCATATGGACAAGCTCGGCCTCGTCGGCGGCGGCCATCACGGTCATGTTCGGCAGGTTCGCCAGATAGGCCACGTCATAGGCGCCCGCATGGGTCGGGCCATCGGCCCCCACGAGGCCGGCGCGGTCGATGGCAAAGCGCACGGGCAGGTTCTGCAGCGCCACGTCATGGACCACCTGGTCATAGCCGCGCTGCAGGAAGCTGGAGTAGATCGCGCAGAAGGGTTTCATGCCCCCCGCCGCAAGCCCCGCCGCGAAGGTCACCGCGTGTTGCTCGGCAATCCCTACATCGAAGACGCGCCCCGGAAAGCGCTTGCCCATGATGTTCACGCCCGTCCCGCCCGGCATCGCCGCCGTCACCGCGCAGATCCGCGCGTCGCGCTCGGCCTCGGCGGTCAGGGTCTCGCCGAACACCTTGGTATAGGCGGGCGCGTTGGGGGCGGATTTCTTCTGTTTGCCCGTGGCGACGTCGAACTTGGCCACCCCGTGGTAGCAATCATCGGACAGCTCGGCGGGGGAATACCCCTTGCCCTTCACCGTGCAGGCATGGATCAGAACCGGGCCGCTGGCCTTGGCCCGGGCGGCGCGCAGCACCTGCAGGAGCTGCGGCACGTCATGCCCGTCGATCGGGCCGATATAGTCAAATCCCAACTCTTCGAACAGCGTCGCGGAAGAGCCATGCTCCCCGGTCACAAGTTCCCGGGCCCGTTGAGCGCCCTCGCGCAGGGGGCCGGGCAGGCTGCGTTCGAACCCCTCGGCGATGTCCTTGAGAGCGTGGAGCGGACCGGTCGAGGCCAGATCGCTGAGATAGGTGGACATGGCGCCCGTGGGCGGCGCGATGGACATCTCATTGTCGTTCAGGATCACGAAGAGGCGGCGCCCCTCATGCCCGGCATTGTTCATCGCCTCATAGGCCATGCCGGCGCTGATCGAACCATCGCCGATCACGGCAATCGCATCACCCGTGGCCCCGCCGAGGTCGCGCGCCGTGGCAAAGCCCAGCGCGGCGGAGATCGAGGTGGAGCTGTGGGCAGCACCGAACGGGTCATACTCGCTCTCGCTGCGCTTGGTGAAGCCCGACAGGCCCCCCTTCTGGCGCAGGGTGCGGATGCGGTCGCGGCGCTCGGTCAGAACCTTATGCGGATAGCATTGGTGGCCCACATCCCAGATCAGCTTGTCGAAGGGGGTGTTGAACACCGCATGGATCGCCACTGTCAGCTCAACCACGCCGAGCGAGGAGCCCAGATGCCCCCCGGTCTCGGAGACTGCCGAGATCACCTCGGCGCGCAGCTCATCCGAGAGCGTTGTCAATTCTCGATCCGTGAGGGATTTCAGGTCGGCCGGGCAGGCCACCCGGTCAAGCGTGGGGGTCTGGGGGCGGGAATTGGGCATGGTCGTCTCCTCCTTCGCGGTCTGGTGCGAGATCATGCGCGAGCGGTCTCGCGCGGACCGATCCGGGGGGCGCCAATGCCGGTCAAGCGGCGCGGGTGGATCGGGGGTGGACCGACGGTCGAGCCTGCGGGTCCGGAGTCCGGGCCCCCTGCTGGAAAAGCGAAGGGGCCCGGCGGGGGAAGGCCATGAGGCCTATTCGTAGACGGGCGGACCCGAGGTCGCGAGTTCCGGCCAATCGGTGATCACGTTCGTCCCCTGCAGCGGGCGCTGATAGCCCTTGTGGCAGGTTTTGCACGCGGCCTTGGGCGCATCCGCATGGAGCGGGCCAAGACGTTCGGGCGGATAGACCCCTTCGAGCGGCACGAGGTAGTCGTTGTTCAACTCCTGCACCATCTGGATCCCGAGGCTTGCAGTGGCCCATTGCGGCGTCACTTGCGCACCATCGTAGAAGGCCCGGCTGTTGTGACAGAACACGCAGTTCCGACCCAGCGAGTTGGAGAAGTAGTTCATCAGGCTGAACGTCCGCTCCGTATGCTGCCAGGTGGGATCACCCGGCTCGTTCTGGACCCGGCTGTCGAGATCATGCACGGCGATGGTCTCGTAGTTCAGAAGGTACTGCTCCAGAGCATCGGAGGGCAGCGAGGTGAATTGCGACTGCGCCGTGGCCCGGTTCTGCACCGCAGACCAGCCCGAGGTGTTCTCGTTCACGGGGTCGATCCGGAACCAGATATCCGACGGCACATTCTCGCCCCGGTGACAGGTGTAGCAATTGACCCCGACAACCTCGACGGCATTCACGTGACCGTCCCAGTTCTCGTTAATGTTCTGGGTCATCTGGATCATGCTGCGGGCGACAACCTTGGTATAGAGGTCATCATCCGCATATTCCCCGTCATCCGCGCCGGAGTGGCAGTATGCACAGCCCTGCTCCGGTGCGACCCATTGGGTCATCGCGTTCATCAGCCGGTTGAAATTCGCATCCGTCAGATCGCCGAGCACCTGGACATTCTCGTAGATGTCCCCGGCGAGCTCTTCCCCCTCTTCGGGAATGAAGGGCTCGTCGGTGTAGTAGTCTTCGATCGTGGGATCCGGTTTATCCAGCTCCAGCTCGAACTTGGCCACTTTCATGCCCGTGCCACGGGGGCCGGTCTGCATGCTGTCCGTCGCCAGGGGCTGACCCCAGCTGACGAAGAGGGCTGCGAGGAACACCGCGCTACCAGCGACGCCGACGATGATGGCGGGCTTGTAGATATCCGTGGGGTTCTTCGCGTTCCACTCAGAGAACCATTTGGGGAACATCAGTTTGCCTCCTCTTGGCCAATGAAGCCCTCATAGGTGGTGTAGGCCTCGTAGCCGTAGTCCTGGGTGTAATCGGGCGCAAAGTTGTGCTCGACGGCCCAGAGGAACCAGTTGTCCACCACGGTGCCGGTCAGCAGGATCCCGATCCCGCCGGTGATCGGCGTGAGAACTGCGAACCACCAGGCCCAGCGGTGAATGCCTTCCATCGTGGCATTGAACCCCATGGTCCAGCGCCAGAAGAGACCCGCGCGCTCGGATGCCGTACCGCGATCATAGATCTGCTCCAGCTCGCGGTCGCCGCCGAAACGGGTGACCGCCAGAATGGTCGCGCCATGCATCGCAAAGAGCAGGACAGAGCCATAGAGGAACACGATCGAGAGACAGTGGAACGGGTTGTAGTAGAGGTTGCCGTAGCGGATCGAGAAGGCCGTGGTCCAGTCGAGGTGCGGGAAGATACCGTAAGGCACCGCTTCGGACCAGGAGCCCATCAGGATCGGACGGAAGAGTCCGAGCACGAGGAACAGCCAGATCGCGGCGGCAAAGGCCCAGGCGACGTGCTTGCCCATCTTGTGCATCTCGGCGAGCTGGTAGGAACGCACCCACCAGGCCAGCACCGAGATCAGCAGGAAGAAGCTGGAGATGATGTACCAGCCCCCGTCATCAAGCGGCGGCATGCGCAACCCGTATTCCGGCGAGGGCGGCTCAAGCGCCAGCCAGAAGAGCTGCCGGATGAATTCCGGGATGCTGTAGCCGACCTGGCTGAGCATGTTGAAGCCGACAATGTTGAACCACAGGGTCCCGGTGATCAGGCTGATGACGCCGAACCACCCCAGATAGACAGGCCCGAGCTGGGCATTGCCGATCCAACCGATGAGCTGCGAGAAGGAGGTCCCCTTCGTGCGCAATTCGGTCATGTTGTTTTCATTGTCGACGCCGAGCTCTGCGGGGCCCTGCACTTGGACTTGGGTGAAAATGTTCTGATATTCGGGCATCGCTTACATCCCCACTTGGCTGGGCCAGATCGGCAGCTCGAGCCACCAGTTCCACCATTCAGGCCATCCCTTGGTCCAGACGGGACCGGAGATGATGATGCAGACGGCGGACCAGAAGCCGGCATTCAGCGCCAGAAGCAGACCCACACGGTGGATGCCCAGGGTACCGATCGAATAGCCGATGAAATCGCGGAAGAAGGTGTCTTCGTTATCCGGACCTTTGACTTCCTCTCCCTTGGGCGGGTTTGCGGCGGACAAGACCAGCGCCCCGTGGAGAGCCAGCGCCAGGGTCGTGGTGAAGAAGAACGTCACCGCGATCATATGGGCCGGATTGTAGTGGAAGTGCAGATAGGCGTAGCCGGTGTTGGACACCCAGTCGAGGTGGCTGAAGATCCCGTAGGGAAATCCATGTCCCCAGGCGCCCAGAAGGAGCGGCCGGAACACCACGAGGGTCACATAGGCAAAGATCGCGAAGCTGAACGCCACGGGCACATGCAGGCCCATGCCGAGCTTTCGGCAGATCTCGACCTCGCGCAGCGCCCAGCTGACGAATGCGCCGATGGCGCAGAAGGTGATGATCTGCCACAGACCGCCTTCCATCAGGGGGGCCATGCCGAGGCCGTATTTCAAGTCGGGTGGCGCGATGTTGATCAGCCAGGGATTGAAGGTGCCCTGTTGGGACGCTCCCCAGAAAATCATTACCGTGCCTAATAGGGCGAAAAATGCTGTCGTGACTCCGAAAAAGCCCACGTAGAACGGGCCTACCCAGAAGTCGAACAGATCGCCGCCGATCAGCGTCCCTCCACGGACGCGATACTTTCTCTCGAAGCTGAGCAAAGCCATCGTCTGTCTCCGCAAGTGGCGGCTGCTGTGCTGGTCGCGCTCAGCCGTCAGTTGTCATTAAGGTATTCATATGCTGCGGCCGATCCGGGGGCCCGCCCGCAGCAGATTTGTAGTGGTCCCTGGTCAGAGACCCGGACGCGATCACATCGCGGCCAGTTCAAACCAGTTGAAATGCTCGGTGCTGAGCAGGACGAGGTGAATCATCGCCGCCAGCAGGAACAGGAACACGCCCTGAGCCACGAACACGCGACGCGGGTCGAAGATCAGCCAGATCTTGTAGAACTTGGACATTTTTCAGTGCTCCCTTAGAACCAAGGACGCCAGATGAACGTGGCGAGGTGAGCGACAATGGCGACGGCCGAAAACAGCCAGAGCCCGCTCATGTAAACCGAATGCAGCTCTTGAGCCTGCTCGTCGGTTAGACCTGTAAAGGACAGGTCGGATTTATCAGCCATGTGCATTCCTCCGGAAAGTTATTGCTGATACCGCGAACCCCGCGGCCGGGCCCCGGCAAGGGCTCATCCCCTGCCGGCATATCCAGCCCTCAGGCGAGGGCCGAAACTCGGGATCTTCCGGCTCACGCCGAAAAGATCATGGGCGTGATGATCCGGGCCTGGGTCCAGGCGCGGGCAATCGGCCCTTTTTTCTGAAAGCTGCCGCTCTTGATGGACGCGAGGGTCCAGCTGAGGATCGCAACCGGGATTGCGGCGGCAAAAATGATCGCAAAATAGGTGTAAAACTCAGCTTTCGGCATCTTGTGGGCGCGGTGTTCCACCGGTCCGTTCGTTGTCTGGTCCGCCATTGTCGTTCCCTCCCTTAAGTCGCGTCCTCAAAGCCTGCGGGTTGCAGGGCCTTGACGGTTTCAATGACGACCCGCTCGTCACCTTGCTCCAGCGCTGCCTTCTCGGCGGCATCGCGCAGGGTCTTGGCGGCGGAAATACGGGTCAAAATCGGGTGCTCGGAGACGATCCGGTCCAAGAGCCTCTGGGCATCATCATCCCAGGGGAAATCGCGCCGGAGCGTCGTCGGTGTGGCCGCCGCACTATCCATCTCGCTGCCGAGCGGCAGGATGTGGAACAGTGCGTCGAACAGGCTGTTGCAGACCTCCTGGATCAGGTAGGTCGCGCCCGCATAGCCCATCATCGGGGTCCCCGTGGCGCGCCGGATGGCGGCACCGGGGAAGCTTGCGGGGATGAAGGCCGGTTTCGGGCCGAAGCCGCCCGCCATCTCGGCCAGATACATCTTCTCGTTGATCGAGCCCATGACGACCAGCGGACGCTTGGTGTGCATCATCTCGCGCACCTCGTCATTATCGGTCTTCTTGCCCGCGACCCGACCCACGGCAAAGGCGCAAGGCAGGCCCATATCCGTCTCGAGGAAGTTGCGGATCCCGCGGGCATAGGTCTCGTTCGCCACGATCGCGAAGCTTGCCGTGGCAAAGAAGTCCTGCGTAACCGAGCGCCAGAGATCCCAGACCGGCTTGATCGTGGAATGCTTCTCGGTCTCGATGAAGGGCTCCGGGTCGAGACCCAGCAGATCCCCGAGTTTCCGCAGGAACTTCGTGGTGCTCTCGATGCCGATAGGGGCCTGCAGATAGGGTTTGCCCAGCACCTCACAAAGGCCACGGCCAAACTCGCGATACATGCAGATATTCACATCCGCATTCACGAGGCCCCGCATCTCGGCCAGATGGGCGCCCAGAGGATGGACCATGTTGATCTCGGCCCCGATCCCCTCGACCAGACGCCGGATCTCGGCGAGATCCGAGGGCATGTTGAAGGTGCCATACATCGGCCCGAGGATGTTCACCCGGGGCTTGGCCCCCTCCTCGCGCTTCTTCTCCGGGGGCATACGCCCCTTGGTCATCCCGAACTCAGTGAAGATCCAGGTCATCGCCCGGTCGGCGGCCTCCCACTGATCCTCGTCGATGGTGCGCGGCAGAAACCGTTGAATATTCGTGCCTTGCGGGGTCACGCCCCCGCCGATCATCTCGGCAATCGAGCCTGTAACCACCACGGCAGGCAGCGCCGGGTCAAGCGTACCCCAGGCGCGCTTCATCGCGCCCTCGGTGCCATCGCGGCCCAGCTCTTCTTCGCCGAGCCCGGTGGTCACGATGGGCAATTCATGGGGCGGGAGCGCATCTGTGTAATGCAGCACCGAAGTCACCGGCAGGTTCTCGCAGCCCACCGGGCCATCGATCACCACTTGCAGACCCTTCACGGCGGTGAAGGCGTACACGGCGCCCCAATACCCGCCTGCGCGGTCATGATCCTGGATCAACATGGGGCACCCCCCTTCATTGTTCCAAAAATACTCCGGGGGAGGCCGAAGGCCGGGGGCAGAGCCCCCCAGTCCAAGCTCAGCATTTCACACCTCCGTTCGCCGCGACGCGGGCCTTCTCGGCACGCTCCAGCTTCTTGAGGTTCGTCGCGCGGAAATCGGGGCGGAGGTTCGGATCCCCCTCCCAGACCCCGGCCGTGTCGCCATGGCCGACGCCTTCGAAAAACGCGCGCATATGATCCATGCGGTCCTTGTTGCCCATGGCCGCGTTCACGACCTGCGCCAGGGACCCCGCGCCCATCACCCCCATCAGGGGCCGCGCGGAAATCAGGTTGGTGAAATAGAGGCTGGGGATGCCCAGTTCCTTGCCCTTCTGGACGACCGGAGTCGTGCCGATGGCAAGATCGGGCTTAACAGCCTCCATCGCCGCGCAATCATCCTCGAGCGAGGCGCGATACTGAACCTTGACGCCCCGCGCCTCCAGCCAGTCGCGGTCCGGCTCGGACCATTTGGTGCGCGGACAGGCGGTGCCCACATAGGGCACCTCCGCCCCGGATTCGATCAAGAGACGCGCCACCAACAACTCGGACCCTTCATACCCCGAGAGGGTAATCGTGCCTTTGATGGGGGTGGCTGCCAATGCGCCCTTGATCGCCGGGAGGAATGCGTTCTGTGCCTCGGCGATCTTCTCGGCAGAGACGCCGAAACTGTCACCGATCGCGGCCAACCAGGCAGCCGTGCCGTCATGGCCCACAGGGGCCGAACCGACGACAGACCGCCCGGCGGCTTCGAACTCGCGAATGGCACTCGTATAGAACGGGTGGATTGCGGCGGCCGTCCCGCAATCCAATGCAGAATATAGCTCGCGCCACTCACGGCAGGGAACGACCGGACCTGCCGCCAGACCGAGTGGCGCGAGCATTTGGCCAATCCCGATAGGATCAGCCGGGAACATCTCACCGAGCAGAGCTACGGTGGGACGATCCGCCTTGCCCGAAGCCGGGGCCTGAACAGGTCCGGCTTCGATCTCTGCGCGGGCGTAATTGAGCATTGCGCCCGCGAGTATGTCCTTGGCTTCGGCATGGGTCGGCACGCCGAAACCGGGCACGTCAATGCCCACGATGCGCACGCCGTTGATCTCGGACGGGAGCAGCCGCAAAGGCACCCCCGACGCGGTCGGAACACACAGGTTCGTCACAACGATGGCATCGTATTTCTCCGGGTCCGCCATCTTGTGAACAGCGTCCCGGATGTCCTCGAACAACTTGCCGGTCACAAGCGTCTCGGAATTGAAGGGGACGTAGCCGACGGATCGGCGCGCCCCGTAAAAGTGGCTCACAAAGGTCAGGCCATAGACACAGCAGGCCGAACCCGAAAGCATCGTGCCCACGCGGCGCATCCGCAGCCCCACACGCAGCGAGCCAAAGGCCGGGCACATGGATTGCGGTTTGTCATGGGGCCCTTGCGGGTAATCGGCGGCGTATTGGTCGAGGATCTCGGACATGCCCGAGGCCCGGGCCGCCGCCTCCATCTGCGCGCCGGGGGCATGACAGCCCATGCCATCGGGCGTTGCAGTCACGCCTTCGGGCACCGGCTCGCGCGCGGTACCCTCGTGAATTTCAACCTCATCCGCACTGTCGTAGCGGGTCTCGAGCGGGGGTTTATCCATCGCGGCCCCCTTTCGGCAGGCCCAGCCGCGTCACCGGGCAGGGGCTCAGCGAGGGGCGGCGGGGCGGAACCGGTGTTTCGGCGAAACACTGCGCGACGGCCTCGGGCAACTCGGCAAGACGCGCGAGGCCCTGGTCCAGATCATCCATCTTGGCCATGTCAAACATCGTCATAGACCACTTCGAGGGACTCTTTGGGCTTGGCATTCTTGCCGCGCATATCCGCGTCCGTTGCGGGTTCGAGCACGAAATCCGCGCCGGTTTCCTCAGCCGAGAACAAACCGAGCAGACCATCCTGGCTCAGTGCAGTCGGCCGCAAGGGCGGGGCCTCGGCGACATTCTCGCCAAGCTCAGCAAAGAGATCGCCCCACGGTCCGGCGGCAGTGCCGACGATCTGGTAATTGGCGGATTTCTTGCGCAGATCCTCGTCCTGCGGGATTGCTGCGAGGATCGGGATATCGACCTCCTTGGCGAAGGCCGCAGCCTCGCCCGTGCCGTCATCCTTGTTGATGACAAGCCCCGCGACCCCGACATTGCCGCCAAGCTTGCGGAAATACTCCACCGCCGAGCAGACATTATTGGCGACATACAGGGACTGCAGGTCGTTGGAGGCTACGAGTATAACTTTCTGGGCCATATCCCGAGCGATAGGCAGGCCGAAACCGCCGCAGACCACATCGCCGAGAAAATCCAGGAGCACATAGTCAAAGTCCCAATCGTGGAACCCGAGTTTTTCCAGAAGTTCAAAGCCATGGATAATCCCCCGTCCGCCGCAGCCACGGCCCACTTCGGGGCCACCGAGTTCCATTGCGAAAACGCCGCCGCGCTTGAAGCAGACATCGCCGATACCGACCTCTTCGCCCGCGAGCTTTTTCTCGGTCGAGGTCTCGATGATCGTCGGGCAGGCCTTGCCGCCAAAGAGCAGCGAGGTGGTGTCCGATTTCGGGTCGCACCCGATCAGCAGCACGCGCTTGCCCTGCTCGGCCATCATGTGGCTGAGATTGGCGAGGGTGAAGCTTTTACCGATGCCGCCCTTGCCATAGATCGCGATGATCTGTGTCTTCTTGGTCGGCTCGCCCCGGGGCACTTCGAGCGTCGGCTCTTCGGCCGCCTCGTCGCGCAGGCGCTGGTCGTAGTCTGGTTTCAGGTTTGGGATATCAAGAGTCATGCGGTCGCACTCCAATCCAGGATCATCTTCAGGCAAGCCGGGTCTTCGAACGCCGTCTGGTAAGCGTCTGCACAATCGGTTGCCTTGGCGGTGTGGGTGATTAACCCGTCGAGAGAGAGCGCCCCGGAATCGATCAGGGCGCGGGTTGCGATGAGATCATCGCGGTCCCACTCAGCGGCGATGCGCAGGCGGGCTTCTTTCATGAACGCGGGCGGAAACGGGAAGGAGATCTGGTCGTAGAACCCGGCGAGCACGATCTCGCCCCCCTTCTGGATCCGCATGATGAGGCTGGCGATCAGGTCGGCCTTGCCCGACGCGTCATAGATCGACCGGTAGTCGCGGCGCGTGTCGCTGTCGGGATGGATAACCTCGTAGCCCTGGGCGCCGCCTTGGCGGGCCTCGTCGATTTCCCAGACCGTGGGCGCGGGGGCCCCGGCGGCAATGGTCAGACGGGCGAGCAGGCGGCCCAGCACGCCGTGACCCACAATCAGGTCCGGCACGGATTTGTTGAGCCCGGCCATGGCATGGCGGGCGGTCGCGGCCAGCGCCAGCAGGGCGCCTTCGGCTTTCAGATCGCGGTCGATACGCACCACCCGAGCGGCATCGGAGACGAGCATGTTCGACGCCCCGCCAAACAGCCCCCGCACCTCGCCATAGCAGTTGGCCCCCGGCACAAAGACCCGATCACCGGGCTTGAAGGTGGTGTCCGAGCCGGCCTCGACAACCTCACCGGCGGCCTCGTAGCCGGGGATCAGCGGGAAGGAGAAGCCGGGAAAGGGCGGCATATTGCCTGTCCAGAACAGTTTTTCGGTCCCGGTGGAGATGCCGGAATGATCGATGGCCACGACGATGTCGGTCTCCGTGGGATCGGTCAGCCCCACCTCCTGCAAGCCGAGCGCGCGCGGTCCGGTCAGTACGACTGCTGTGGCGTCCATGGTGAAGTTCCCCGTGTTCTAGGCTGCGACGCGCGAGCGGACTCAATGTCGCAGTTCGTAGCTGACTGTAAGATTACGCTTACAGCTATATATGTCAACTAAATTAGACACTCGGAATGCGGGTGTGTGCGGTGCGCCTTACGCGGCTTTGGTCGCAGTCACGACGCCGGTCACGAAGGGCCGGTAGGTCTTGTGACACTGGACCTGCTGGAACCCGGCCTGCGCCAGATGCGCCTTGATTTCCTCGGCAGAGCGGGCTTTGCCGGTCTGCATGGCCATGGTGTAGAAGGCGAAATAGGCATCCCCGACCCGGCTGGGATCGGCGCCACCCGCCATGGGCTCGGACACGATCACGCGCCCGCCCGGCGGCAGCGCGGCATGGACCTTGCCCAGAAGGCTCGCAACCGTCGAATCGGCGTGGTCATAGAGGACCCGCACGAGCGAGATCACATCCGCCCCGCCCGGCAGCGCCGGGTCATCGCGGAACGACCCGCCACGCATATCCGCCCCCTCGGGCAGGTCGGCTCCGGACACCACCGCAGGCAGATCGAACAGACGCAGCCGCAGGTCCGGGTATTCGGCCCGCACCGCCCGCAAAAACGCACCGGTGCCGCCGCCCACATCCATCAGGCGATGGGCCCCGTCGAGGCGAATCGTGCGCAGGGTTTCCTCGGCCACGAGGCCCTGACTGTCCGCCATCAGTTTGGAATAGCGCTCGGCGATCTCCGGATCATTCGTCCCGCTCTGGCCGAAGACATAGGGCCAGAAGCGCGCCAGCTCGGTCTCGGTCCCGCCGCGCAGAAAGGCCATCGGATCCGCGAGGTCCCGGTAGAGCACATCATGGTGGCGAATCATCTCCGTCAGCCCGGGCACCCCGGGCAGGGCCGCGCCGAGACGGCCGAGCTGATAGCTCCCGTCCTTGCGCCGCTTGAGCAGCTTGAGCGCGGTCGCGGCCTGGCACAGGGCCTCCATCTGCCGGGGCTCGAGCCGCGTGCGCGCGGCGAGACGCCAGGCGGGCAAGGGCTCCTTGGCCAGCAGGCTGGGCATGTCGAGGGTGACAAAGGCGTGCAGGACCTGGCTGTACACAAATCCCGAGACCAGATCGAAGAGCTCTTCGCCATCCTTGCGCGCAAGGCGGCGGGTGCCGGGCATGGCACTGGCCCAGGATTGAAAGCTCGGGGAGCCGGCAACGCCGACCCACCACCGGTAAAAGGCGTGCCTGTCCGGCAGGAAAGGAAGGCGGCTGAAACCGCCGGAGGACATGGTCATGGGTCAGGCCGTGCGCGCGCTGGCGATGTTCGGCAGGACCGGGGTCAGACGCTCGGCAGTCTTGCGCACCATCTCGCACAGGGCGGCCTCGCCCGGGCAGGACGGGATCGACGAGATCGCGCCGGACAGAATGTCATCGAGGCGGCGAATCGCCCCCTGCACCCCAAGCTCGGTCACCGCGTTGGGACGGGCATGGATCGCGTCCTGCCCGGCGGGCTTGCCAAGGGTTTCTTCGTCATAGAGCGCATCGCGCAGGTCATCGGCGACCTGAAAGGCTTCGCCGATCCGCGCACCGAGCTCGGTCCAAGCCTCCGGATCCTCACCCGCGGCGGCGGCCCCCATGCGGGTGGCGGCCGTGAACAGCGCCCCGGTCTTGGCCCGGTGATAGGCGGACAGGTCGACGACCGGCTCGCTCTCCCAGGCCTGCCCGGCGCAGATGCCGTGGGGCATCCCCGAGAAGCGCGCAAGCTCGCGGATCAGCTGCCCACCACGGGCCGCATCCTGCATCGCTGCAACGCCGATTTCCTCGAACGCCATGATGATTAGCGTGTCCCCGGTCAGCACCGCGAGCGGCTCGGAGAACGCCTTGTGAATGGTCGGCTTGCCCCGGCGTATATCGGCATTGTCAAAGGCCGGCAGGTCGTCATGGACAAGGCTGCTGCAATGGATCAGCTCGATCGCCGTGCAGGCGGCGTCAGTCAGCCCCGGCGCATCATCGCCGCAGGCCATCGCCACATTGAGGCAAATCGTCGGACGGATCCGTGCGCCCCCGGGCTTGACCGCATACTCCAGTGCCGTCGCCAGCTTGGGCGGGCAGGACCCCGCGCGGCTGCGGATCAGGGCCACATCAAGGGCGGCTTCAATGCGCGAGTTTGGGGTCATGGCACGGCTCCAGGGCAGAATGTCACTTGCAAATGACACAAGACTGTAAATTACACTGGACAGTTTGCGGCGAGCTGTCAACAATCAAGGACAGGATTTGAACGGACCCCTTATGTATAGCACATCGGACAAGGTGATTGTGATCGGCGCCGGAATGGGCGGGCTGGCTTCGGCCATTCGGCTGGCGCATTCGGGTTGCGATGTCACCCTGCTCGAGGCCCAATCGGGGCCGGGCGGCAAGATGCGCACCCTGCCCAGTGCGGCGGGCCCGGTGGATGCGGGACCCACGGTCATGACCCTGCGCCCGATCTTCGAGGCGTTGTTCGACGATGTGGATGCGCGCCTGTCGGACCATGTGACCCTGCACCGCGAGACCGTGCTGGCGCGCCATTGGTGGGCCGATGGCAGCACCCTGGACCTGCACGCGGATCCCGAGAGCTCGGTCGATGCTGTCCGCGCCTTTGCCGGACCGCGAGAGGCGGAGGCCTTCGCCGCCTTCAGCGCGCAGGCCGCCAAGCTCTTTGCCGCCTTTGACCAGCCGATGATGCAGGAGCCGAGCCCGGATCTGGCCGGTCTGACCCGTCACGTGCTGGCGCAGCCCTCGCTGATCCCGGCCATGGGCCCGCTGACGACGCTGGCCAAGAGCCTGTCGAAACGGTTCCGCGACCCGCGTCTGCAACAGCTCTTTGGTCGCTACGCGACCTATGTGGGCGGCTCGCCCTATGCGGCCCCCGCCGTGCTTGCGCTGATCTGGCAGGCCGAGGCGCAGGGCGTCTGGCGGGTGGAGAGGGGCATGCACGCTCTGGCACAGGCCCTGGCCAAGCTCGCCACCGAGAAAGGGGCCGAGCTGCGCTATGACAGCCCCGTCGCCCGCATCGAGACGCAATCGGGTCGCGTGTCAGGGGTTCACCTGACCGATGGCACACGGCTGCAGGCGGATACGGTGGTCTTCAACGGTGACCCCCGTGCGCTGCATCTGGGGCTGCTTGGCCCGGCACCACGCCCGGCGGTGCCCGCACCCGGGGTGCAGGACCGCTCGCTCTCGGCCTATGTCTGGTCCTTCGCGGCCACGCCCTCGGGCCGGGATCTGGTCCATCACAACGTGTTTTTCGCCGATGACCAGCAGGTGGAGTTCGACGCACTGGCCGCGGGGCAGATGCCCCCGGACGCGACGCTCTATATCTGCGCCGAGGATCGCGGGGCCGGGCTCGCGCCCAATGGCCCCGAGCGGTTCGAGGTCATCATGAACGGCCCGCCTGTCCTGAACGAGGCCAGTGCGGGGAACGACGAAGAGGAGTTCCGCAAATGTCAGACGCAAGTGTTCAACCGGTTCGCGGCCATGGGTCTGGACTTCTCGGAGCGGCCCGGACGCAGCGCCCTGACGATGCCGCGGGACTTCGCGCGCCTGTTTCCCGGGTCGGCCGGATCCCTTTACGGACGGAGCCCGCATGGGCTGATGGCGGCGTTCCAGCGCCCGCAGGCCCGGACCAAGCTGCCGGGCCTCTATCTGGCGGGGGGCGGGGCGCATCCGGGGGCGGGGATCCCAATGGCGACCCTTTCCGGGCGGCACGCGGCCGCGGCGATTCTGCAGGACCGAACTTCAACATCGACGTCCCGGCGGACGGCTACGCTTGGTGGTATATCGACGGGGTCAGCGCCTGCGGCACCCGCGCGATCTCCATAATCGCGTTCATCGGGTCGGTCTTCTCACCTTGGTATCGCTGGTCCGGACGCAAATCGCCGGACAACAATGTCTGCATCAACGTGGCCACCTATGGCCGGGGCGGTCGCTGGACCATGACCGACCGAGGCCGCGACGCCCTGCGCCAGACCGAGGACAGTTTCACCGTGGGGCCGAGCGGGCTGCACTGGGATGGCACGACCCTCACGGTGGATATCAACGAGGTCTCCACCCCCCATTGCCAGCGTGTTCAAGGCACGGTGAAGATCCACCCCGCCGCCGTCACCGGGGTCGAGGTGCCGCTGACCGCGGATGGCACGCATATCTGGCGCCCCTTCGCCCCCACGGCAGAGATCGAGGTCGATCTGGGACGCTCCGGCTGGCAATGGCGCGGCCATGGCTATTTCGATGCGAATTTCGGCACCCGCGCGCTGGAGGCGGATTTCGGCTATTGGACCTGGGGGCGGTATCCGACCAAGACCGGCACGGCGTCCTTCTATGATGTGGCGCGCCGCGATGGCAGTGATCTGGAGGTCGCGCTGAGCTTTGACCGCACGGGCGGCGTCTCGGTGATGGATGCCCCGCCCAAGACCCGGTTCCGCCGCTCGAACTGGCTCGTCAAACGCGAGACGCGGGCCGATCCGGGCACCACGCCGCGACAGGTCAAGGCGATGCTCGACGCGCCGTTCTACAACCGCTGCGGGGTCGAGACGACTCTTCATGGCGAGCGGGTCTCGGGCGTGTTCGAAGCGCTGGATCTCGACAGGTTCCGGGGTCCGTGGCTGATGCCAATGCTGGCCGTGCGCGTGCCGCGCCGCCCGGGCTGGAACTTCGGCGACTAGCGCTGGCTCGGCGCGGGGCTGACCAGCAAAAGCGCACCAAAGACCATCATCATCGCCCCCGACCCCCGCTGCATCCAGGACAGGCGCGGCCCGGCCACCCGCGCGGCGGACCGTCCGGCCAGCGCATAGGCCGAGATCGCCACCGCCTCCAGCAGCAGAAAACACCCGCCCAGTAGGGCATAGCTCTGCCAATAGGCTTCGGTCGCCACGAATTGCGGGAAAAAGGCGGCAAAGATCAGGATCGCCTTGGGATTGCTGAGCGCAACCAGCGCCTCGGCCCGGAACGCGGCGGCGGGCGTGACCCGCACGCGGCGGGGGTCGATCCGCAGCCGCCCTGCCCCGCGCCAGAGACGCCAACCGATCCAGATCAGGTAGATCGCGCCGATCAGCTTCACCCCTTGGAACACCGCCGCAGACGCCGTCAGCAAGAGGCCCAGCCCCAAGGCGCTCGCCGCGATCATCGGCACAAAGACCAGAAGCCGCCCCAGCGCCGCGCGCCCGGCAAAGAGCACCCCGCCCTGCGCCCCATGGGTCATGGCCAGCAGGTTGTTTGGCCCAAAGGCGAGGTTCAGGGCAAAGCACGCGGGAACAAAGATGAGCCAGTCGATCATGGGGGGCCTCCTGACGCGATCTAGGCGGAGAAAGGCCGCGGAGGCAAGCCGACCCGTTGGCCCCCTGCGCCCGATCCGTTACACCCGTGTCAGCCGCAACCGAAACGCGAAGGAGACGAAGCGATGGGCATAGAGATAGCGGGCCTTGGCGGGTTCATCATGCTGGTTCTGTCGATCTGGGCCATCGTATCGATCGTCGGGTCCAATTCGAGCACGGGTTCCAAGGTGATCTGGTGCCTCTTCGTGGTGATCCTACCGCTTCTGGGTTTCATCATCTGGCTGTTCTTCGGCCCCCGCGCCAAGCGCTGACGACGGCTTGTCCAGCCAGGCGGCGGCATTCGCCTCGATCCGGGCGAGCTGGTCGAACAGGGCCTCGGCCTCGGCTTCGGTGAACCCGTCGAGCAGGACCGTATTCACGGAATTATAGATCTCATGGGTCGGGCGCAGGGCCTCGCCCCGCTCGGTGACATCCACCGTGACGGCGCGGCGATCCTCGGTGCTCTGGCGGCGGGTCAGGAGCCCGCCGGTGATCATCCGATCCACGAGGCGCGAGGTGGCGGGCGGCGCGTTCCCGGTGAGCTCGGCCAGCGCCTTGACCCCCAGCGGGCCGTTCAGCCACAGACAGTTCAGCACCGCCCATTGCGCAAGGCTCAAACCGTGGGGCGCCAGCAAGTGCGTGCAGACGGTATTGCCCGCCCCGGCGGCGAAATTCAGCGCCCGGCCAAGGGATTTCGGGGCGTGGTAGCGCTTGGGATCGCTCATATCGGTTTTTATGTAAATTATTGACCTGTAAGCCAAGCCTATACGGAGGCGGTGCGCGAGAAAACCGGTCGTGCCGCGATCAGGTGGCGGCGGGACGCGCGGCGGCGGCGGCCTCGGGGTTGAGCCGCCAGACAGCCCCGTTCAGCGAGGCAGCAATCGTCACCCAGAGCAGGTAGGGCGCAAGCATCAGCCCCGCGATCGTGTCGAGTTGCCAGGCCGTGACCATGGCGCCAAACACCGCGAGCCATAGGAACAGGATGACCACCATCCCCGCCTTGATCCGCTGCAAGCCGAAAAAGATCGGCGTCCAGAGCGTGTTGAGCGCGATCTGAAACGCCCAGAAGGCCATGGCCATCTCGCTGCCCTCCATCGGGGCGACGCGCGCGGCGGAGCCCGCGATCACCAGATAGAGCAGCGACCAGACCACGGGAAACACCCAGTTCGGCGGGTTCCACGCGGGTTTGCGCAGCGCGTCATACCACTTTCCGGGCGGAAACATGGAGCCAGTCGTTGCCGCAGCCGCGCAGGCGCCGAGAAAGACGGTGAAGAGGAGCCAGTCAAATTCCATATCAGGTTAACTAGGCCGGCCGCCGAGTGGTTCCATGCCGCGGGTGGCGCGGTCGCGGGCCTCAAGCTGGGCAAACAGTCCCAGAAGGCTGCCCGAACGCCCCTCGCCCCAGGCCGAGCGGTCCGCACTGCGCGCCCCGGCCTCGACGAGAAACGCAGTCTCCGGCAGGGGGGTGGCGTGCAACACGGCCGAACGCGGCATGACCGTTGTCACCCCGCTGCGCAGCACAGAGAGCGACAGCCAGCCGAGTTTCTGCAGCTTGGAGGTATGCGCCCGCAGGTTGATATTGTCATAGCCTGCCCGCGCAACCTCGGCCCCGATCCCGGCATAGATGTGACGCGCAGCGAAGATCCCCGGACGCGCGCCCAGCGGCAGGGCCGCAACCCCGGCCTCGGACCGGTCATAGAGCCGTCGTGCCTCGGCCAGCAGGCGGCGCGTGACCGTGGTCAGCGCCTCGGAAGTGGTCGGGTTGGCGAGAAACGAGTCGGGGTCGAGCCCCTCCTCGGCCATCATCGCGCGCGGCAGATACAGACGCCCCTCGGCGGCGTCCTCGCCCACATCGCGGCAGATATTCGTCAGCTGCATCGCCACGCCCAAATCGCAGGCCCGCGCCAGCGCATCGGCGTCGCGCACCCCCATCAGGACGGTCATCATCGCACCCACCGCCGCCGCAACCCGGGCGGAATAGGCGCGCACATCGGACAGGGTGTCATACTGCCGTTCCATCGCGTCCCAGGCAAAGCCCTCGATCAGGGCCTCGGGCAGGGCGCGGGGCATGTCATGGGCCTCGATCATCGCGGCAAAGGCCCGGTCCGCGCAGGCATTCCGGGGCGTCCCGCGATAGGCGAGATCCAGTCGATCCTTCAGGTCCAGCACCGCGGCGGGTTTTTCCTGGTGGTCGTCCACCGCATCATCGGCCAGACGGCAGAAGGCGTAGAGCGCCAGCGCCGGGTCCCGCACCTTGGTCGGCAAGAGCCGCGAGGCCGCATGGAAAGAGAGCGAGCCATGGCGGATCGCCTCCTTGCAATGCTCCAGATCCGCGGGGCTGTACCGCAGCGGCAGTTCCAGATCGGCGGGCGTCGCGTCGAGGCTCATTCCGCGGCCTGCTTGAGCGGCACGGCATCCACCGGCATGGGCGGCGCCATGGGCACCATCTTGGCCAACACCTCGGCCGAGCTGATCACTCCGGGCACGCCGGCACCGGGATGGGTACCCGCCCCGGCGAGAAACAGCCCCTCCGCCTCTTCCGAAACGTTATGGGGCCGGAACCACGCCGATTGCAGGATCCGCGGTTCGATCGAAAAGCCTGAGCCATTCGGTGACAGGTATCGGTCACGGAAGGTTTCGGGCGTGAAGACGACCTCGGTCGTGATGCGGCGCGAGATGCCCGGCATGGTTTTCTCGAGCTCGGCCAGAACCTTCGCCTTGTAGCGGGGGGCCTCGGCCTCCCAGTCGACGGGGTTGTCATGGCCGAGATGGGGGACAGGCGAGAGCACGTAGAAGGTGTCATCCCCCTTGGGCGCCACGCTCGGATCGGTGAGTGAAGGCCGGTGGAGATAGAGGCTCATGTCATCGGCGAGCCGCCCGTTGATGAAGATATCCCGCAAGAGACCCTCATACCGCGGCCCGCTCAGGATGGTGTGGTGCCCCACATCGGGCCACTCGCTCGCCGTCCCCTTGGTCCCGAAATACCAGACGAACAGCCCCATGGACCAACGCCGCGACTTCAGCTTGGCCGGGGTCCAGCGCTTCTTCGAGGCGTTGCGCATCAGGTGGTCATAGGTATGGCCCGCATCCGCGTTCGACACCACGATATCCGCATGGGCCACCTCGCCACTGTCGAGGCGGATGCCGCGCACCTTGCCATCGGTGACGAGGATCTCGTCCACTGTCTCGCCGAGGCGCAGCCAACCGCCCTGCTCGGCCACCACATTCGCCATGGCCTGCGCAATCGCCTGCACACCGCCCATGGCGTAATGGACGCCGTATTCCTTCTCGAGATGGCTGACGAGCGCATACATCGAGGTGACGTTCATCGGATCCCCGCCGATGAAGAGTGGATGGAACGACAGCGCCATCTGCAGCCGCTTGTCCTTCACCCGGCCCTTGGCAAGGCCGAGGATCGACTGATCGGCGCGCAGCATGGCAAAGGTGGGCAGGACCTTGATCGTCTCCCAGGCCTTGTGCATGGGCTTGGCCACCATGCCCTCGAACCCGACCACATAGCGGCGATGGGCGTCCTTGAGGAACTTGCGATAGCCCTTGAGATCCCCGGGCGCGAGCCGCTGGATCTCGGCCTCCATCGCCTCGGTGGATTGCCGCGCCTTGAGGCTGGACCCGTCGGGCCAGCGGATCTCGTAGAACGGATCCATGGGTTTGAGCGTGACATCATCGTGGAAGTTCCGCCCGCAGGCAGCCCAGAGGTCCTCATAGACCTGCGGCACGGTGATGATCGTCGGGCCAAGATCGAACCGGTGTCCGTCCTGACTGATCGAGGAGCCGCGCCCGCCCGGCATGTCCAGCCGGTCGAAGACGGTCACGGCATAGCCCTTGGCCCCAAGCCGCATGGCGGCGGCGAGCCCGCCCAGTCCTGCGCCAATGACGATGGCGCGTTTGCGGGGGCCCGAGATGGCTTCGGCGGCGGTGATTGGATCGACTCGTGTCATCATGATCTGACGATACCGCTGTCTAGTTTAATTGACAACATCCGCGTCAACCTCCGGGATCTTTTCTGTGCCGGGCCGGCGGCTTATATGAAGGGGAACAATTCCCGGAGATCTCCATGCAACCCGTTGAAATCTATACTTCCCCCCTGTGCGGCTTTTGCCATGCCGCCAAGCGCCTGCTGTCACAGAAGGGCGTCAGCTTCGCAGAGGTGGACGTGCTCGCCGCCCCCGCCCGCAAGCCCGAGATGATCCAGCGCGCCGGTGGCCGCACCAGCGTGCCGCAGATTTTCATCGGCGAGACCCATGTGGGCGGCTGCGATGACCTCTATGCGCTCGAGCGCGCGGGCAAGCTCGACACCCTGTTGGCCGGCTGATGCGCGCCGGCCTGCTGCAGATGACCTCGGTCGACGATCCGGCCGCCAATATCGTGCAGATCAAGGCATTGGCGCGGCAGGCCGTGGCGGAGGGGGCGGAGTTCCTGCTCTCGCCCGAGGTGAGCAATTGCATCTCGAACAGCCACAGCCACCAGCGCGCGGTCCTGCGCCCCGAGGCGACGGACCCGATGCTGGCCGAGATGCGGGAGTTTGCCGCCGCCGAAGGGGTGTGGCTGCTGCTCGGATCGCTTGGCCTTCTGTCAGAGGATGCGGATGGGCGCTTTGCCAACAGGTCTTTCCTGATCAACGCGCAAGGCGAGATCGCCGCGCGCTATGACAAGATCCACATGTTCGATGTGACGGTCTCGGAGAGCGAAACCTATCGCGAGAGTGACAGCTACCGCCCCGGCGGTCAGGCGGTCGTGGCGGACACGCCCTTTGGCCGGGTCGGGATGGCCGTCTGCTATGACCTGCGGTTTCCGCATCTTTTTCGGGATCTGGCCCGGGCCGGGGCCGAGATCCTGACGCTTCCTGCCGCCTTCACCCAGGTCACCGGCGAAGCCCATTGGCACCCGCTGCTGCGGGCCCGCGCCATCGAATGCGGGGCCTTCGTGCTCGCCCCGGCGCAGACTGGCGCGCATCCGACGGCACCGAACGGGCCGCGTCGTACCTATGGGCACAGTCTGGCCATCGACCCCTGGGGACGGGTGCTGGCCGATGCCGGAACCGCCCCCGGTGTGACCTGTATTGACCTCGATCTCGGGGAAGTTGCCGCAGCGCGGCGAAAAATCCCTTCCCTCACCGCAGATGCAGCTTATGCTGCGCCGCGATGAATACAGTTGACGACGCCCTTGCGATCTCTCTTTTGTCCGAGCTCTTCACCACGGATCAGCTCGCCCGCGCCCGTCTGGGCAAGGCCCTGCCCAAGGGCATGGAACTGAGCCATTTTTCCGTGTTGAACCATCTCGCCAATACCGCCGCCGAGAAGACGCCCGCGCAGCTTGCGCGCAGTTTTCACGTCACCAAGGGCGCGATGACGAACACGCTGGGCAAGCTCGAAGCCGCAGGCCATGTGCATATCCGGCCCGATTGGGATGATGCGCGCCGCAAGCTCGTTGCCGTCAGCCCTGCGGGACGTGCCGCCCGGGATCAGGCGCTGCAGGTAATCACGCCGATCATCTCGGAAATGACCTCGACGCTGGGATCGGAGAAGGTCCGCGCCGTGCTGCCGATCCTGCGCGAGCTGCGGATCCGGCTGGAGCAGGACTAGCGCTCAGGCCCGCTGCGCCTGCGGCGCGGAAACCGCGTCGAGAAACCCGGTGATCTCGGCGGCGATCAGGTCGGGGCGTTCCTCATGCATCAGGTGCCCCAGATGGGGCAGGCACCGCGTCTCGGCCCGGGGCAGTTTGCGCGCCGCATCCTCCGAAACCGCCGGAGCCACCGCCTTGTCCCGCGCCCCGGTCAGCAGAAGGGCTGGCGTGTCGATCCCCGGCATCTTCTTGCCCAGCGGGCGCAGATCCCATTGGGACATCATCGCCAGCGCACCCGAAACATGGGCTCGGTCCCGCACCAGACGGTAATAAAGCATCAGCTGCCGCTCGCTGAGCTCGGATCCCGTGGCGGTGATCAGCTGGGCGACACTGCGCGGCGTGGTGGTGTTGGCAAAAACCAGCGAGGTGAACGGGTTGAGCGCCAGCAGCTTGGCCAGCATGGGAAAGAGCCAGCCCGCCACCCCGTCAAACTCGGCAAAGGCCCCGTTCAGCGCGATGAAACCACGGGGCGGCTCGGGCAGCTTGTCGATCAGATCGAGCCCGACCGCCGCCCCGGCGGAATGCCCGATGATCCCCTGCGGGAGCAGATCCTCGCGCCGCAAGAGAGCCGCCAGATCGGTGGAGACCGCCGCCAGACCGGCACGCTGGCTGCCGCCCTTGGTGGTGAAACCATGGCCGGGCAGATCCACCGCGACCACCCGGTAGCGCGGTGCGAGCGCGGTCATCAGATCGGCGAAACTATGCAGCGACGCCCCCGCCCCATGCAGCAAGAGCAGCGTCGGTCCCTGCCCCATGACCTGCACATGCCATTGATGCGGCGTCACCCGCAGAAACCGACTGGCCTCCGCATGGGGCCAGTGGCGCTTCTCGAGATCCCAGTTCATGTCTCCAGCGCGGCGGTCACGGCGCTGGACAGGCGTTGGCTGTCCGCGCGGGGCATGGGGATATACGGCGCAGCGAGTTCCCCGGCCAGCTCGCGCAACTGCGGCTGCGGGCGCTTGCCCATGTCGATCACGACCGAGGGCGTCTCTTGCCCGCGCAGGGCCCGCGCCATGGCGCGGGCGTCCTCGGCGGCACTCGGGCGATCCGGCGAACCATCCAGCGCGATATTCGCCCGCCCATCCGTCAAAAGCGCCACGGTCGGGCTCAGCCCGCGCCCCTTGCTCAGCTCCGCGAGATCCAGCGAGGCCCGAAGCCCCGCCGCCAGAGGCGTGCCGCCCCCACCCGGCAAGGCCGCCAGACGGCGCTTGGTCTGCACCAGCGACCGGGTCGGCGGCAGCAGCAGCTCGGCCCCCGTGCCGCGAAACGCGATCAGAGCCACGTGATCCCGGCGGGCATAGGCCTCGGCCAGCATCAACTCCACCGCGCCCTTGGCTTCGGCCAACCGCGCCAGCGCGGCGGAACCCGAGGCATCCACGGCAAAGATCAGCAGGCGGTCGGATTTCTCTTCAAAGCGGCGCAGGCGGATATCCTCGGCCCGCACCAGCACCTTCTGCGGCGCATCCGGGGTCAATTTCCGGCGGATTGTCTGCCATGGCGCTGCCGCGCGCAGGGTCGCGACCAGATCGATCCGCGCCTGCCCGTCCAGCCGCCCGGGGCGCGATGGCAGGGGCCGTCCGCGTCGATTGCCCTTCTTGGCCGCACCCGCGCCGCCGCCGGATTTGGCCGTGCGCGGCGCCTTGGCCGCCGCGATCCGCGCCAACAGGTCGGGCGGAAGGACCGCTTTGGCGGCTTCCAGAAGGATCTCTTCCGGCAAGCGCTGGGGCGTGTCGTCGCTGTCCTGCTCCTCATCCGGCGCGGCATCGCTTTCCGGCGGCGGGCTGTCCGGCGGGGTTTCGGGCGGGTCCGCGTCCTCCGTCTCTTCACTCGGAAACCGGGTGGCGCGCGGGGCGAGCACAAGCTCGGTGGCCGTGATCAGGTCGTCCTCGGACGCCTCGGCCCGGCCGTCCAGCGCCGCCGCGGCACGCGCCACGCGCAATGCCAAAAGGGGCGCGCGCAGGCTGTCGATGCCGAGCCGCACGGCAGCCACGGTCATCGCCGTGATGGCGGTATCGGGCAAGCGCACCTGGGTGAGCCGGGCGCGGGCAGCGGCGATTTCATCGCGGTTATAGGCGGGCTCGGGACAGTCGCCCTGGGCCAACCCCTCCAGATCAAGATGCAGCGCCAGCCGGTCCGCGAGGCACTGCGCGAGGCGCTCGTCCTCCTCCGCACCCTCATCCATGGCGATCAGGGCATGACCCTGATCCGTATCCAGCATCTGGGCCAGACGCGCGGCGAGCCCGGGTGTCATTCGCTCGGCCATGGGCGCGATCAGCGCAACAGGACCAGCCCCCAGCAGGCCCGGCGCCCGCACAAGCCGCCCGGCCGAGAGCGTCGCCGCCAGATCCACGCCACCGAACAGCTGCGCATCCCCGATCCCCGGCGGCAGGCGACGCGGAGCCGCAAGCAGATCGCGCAGGGGGGCGAGCAACCGGTCCCGCACGGGACCCGAACGCGCGCGCATCCACAGCCCACCGAGACCTTCGGGGTCAATGGCGAGCAAGGCGACCGCCGTGGCCGCCTGAGCCCAGCGCTCCACCGGGTCCGTATGGGGGGTCTGGATCACGCGAGAACGCTGTCGACCACGCGGCTCACTCGGGTGGTCGAGCCAGCCTCGTCCAGCGGGTCACGCCGCAGACGGTGGCGCAGGGCCGAGGCCGCGATGGTGCGCAGGTGGTCGCGTGTCACTTCGGTGGCACCCGCATAGGCCGCCACGGCCCGTGCGGCCTTGAGCAGGGTCAGCTCGCCCCGCAGCCCATCCGCGCCCAGCGCCACGCAGAGCTCGGCACAGTCCCGCAGGGTGGCCTCGGGCGTCGCCACCGCGCGGAGCCCCGCGCGCGCCGCCAGGATCCGGGCGCGCAGATTGGCGTCCTCGCCCTGCCAGTGATCCATGAACGCTTCATAATCCATCTCATAGGCGTCGCGACGGCGGATCACCTCGATCCGGTCGTCGATCTCGGTCGGAGAGCTCACCTCGACGCTCAGCCCGAACCGGTCCAGAAGCTGCGGACGCAGCTCGCCCTCTTCGGGGTTGCCCGAGCCCACCAGCACGAACCGCGCCGGGTGGCGGATCGAGAGGCCTTCGCGCTCGATCACGTTCTCACCCGAGACCGCCACATCCAGAAGGAGGTCCACAATGTGGTCCTCCAGCAGGTTGACCTCGTCGATATAGAGATAGCCCCTGTTGGCGCGCGCCAGCAATCCGGGCTCAAACGCTTTCTCGCCACGGGTCAGCGCGCGCTCGATGTCGAGCGCGCCCACGACCCGGTCCTCGGTGGCGCCTAGGGGCAGGTCGATCACCGGGGTCGGTTTGGACACCATCGCCTCGCCCACGCCTTCGGCCCATTCGGGCACCGCATCGCGGGTGGCGGAATTGCAGGGGCAGCGCTCGACCACCTCGATCTCGGGCAAGAGCGCGGCGAGCGCCCGCACGGAGGTCGATTTCCCCGTCCCCCGGTCGCCGAACACCAGCACGCCGCCAATGCTCGGGTCGATGGCCGTGAGGATCATGGCCTGCTTCATCTCGGACTGGCCAACGATGGCGGAGAAGGGGAACGGGTGGGTCATGCGGTCTCTTTCATGTCGGGTCGGCGCGCGGAGACGGGAGAGAGCGGTCGCCGCCCCTGCCAGGTGCCGTGATCGCCGAGAACGGAAAACCGGGCGTAGAGCTCTTCGGCAAAGAGCCCGCCCTCGCGGACGGCCCGGATCGCCTCGGCATGGGGGCCTCCGCGCCGGGCGAAGGCGGCCATGCTCTGCGTGTCGGGCCAGATGGAGAAGGTGACCTGCTGCATCAGGGGGACCTCGCCGATCCCGATCTTGAACAGGACGTTCGGATCGCGGCCGATCATGTCGCTGATGGCCGGTTCATGTTTCCAGAATTGCAGCGCGCGCGACGGGCGCACCGTGGCCCGGGTCAGCGCGGCGAGCGGGCCCGGGGCACTGGGCGTGTCCACCTCGAACGGCGCTTGCCCGGACCATTTGCCCCGCGCCGATGTGGTGGCCAGCAGGACGGTCCAATCTTCACATGCCTTGGCGCGGTAGCGCGACCAGACCGCGCCTTCGCGGGTCTGCGCCTCGGCGGTCTCGCGATCCGGCCAAGTGGCAAGAATTGCATAGACGGCGGTGTTGGGAACCGGGGTGAACCCCTCGCCAGAGCCCGAGCCGCAGAGTTTCCAGAACCCGATACCGGGGGTCTGCGGCAGCGCAAACCGGGCCGCACCCATCTGGGTCAGCGCCCAAAGGCGGTCTATCACGCTGTCGAAGCGAAAGAGGCTGAGACTGACGGTCTGAATCGGACTCACTCCAATGTGTAAACTAAGTTTGACACACTGCCTGTAAATCCGAAAGACTTATTTACATCAGCTCGTCAGACCCCCTCGGGGCGGAGGCCGCGAACTCCTCACGGCGCACCCGGGCCAGAACGGCCACGTCAACCTCGGCCGCGCCCGCATCGAAACAGGCGATTGCGCAAGCCGCAAGTGTTGCACCGCTGGTCAGCACATCATCCATCAGTAGGACATGGCGCCCCTCGAGCCCCGCGCTGCGCGCGCGGGCCGGGTTCACGCTGATGGCGCCGTCGAGATTGGCAAAGCGTTCGGTGTGACTGCGGTGGTCCTGCATCGGCGTGCGTCGTGTCCGCACCAGAAGATCGGGCACCATCTGCCGTTCCAGATGCCGGGCGGCGACCCGCGCCAGCAACACGGCCTGATTATAGGTCCGCTTCAACAGGCGCGTGCGATGCATCGGCACCGGCAGGATCAGCGTATCGCCCTGCACCAGCGGCCGGGCCGCCCGTGCGAGCCACGCCCCCGCCGGACGCGCCAGATCCGTGCGGTCGCTATGCTTGAGCTGCAGCACCAGCGTCCGGCCCAGATCCTCGTAGGTCATGGCGGCGCGCCCGCGATTCCACGGGCGCTGCGTGGTCATGCATTCCTCGCAGATATCGGTTTCATCCTCGGCCAGACCCGAAACCGGCACCCCGCAGGTCCCGCAAATCCCGCCCGCGATGAAGGGCGTCTCGCGCAGACACTCCCCACACAGGCCGAAATCGCTGGCCACCGGCGCGCGACAGCCAACGCAACTCGGCGGATAAAGCGTCTGCAGCGCGGTTTGCAATTGTCCCTGAAACACTTAAATAGCCCTCTCAACTGAGGACACTTGATGGATCGCCCACCCCGCCTGACCGATCGCACCGCACTTGCGGCGCACCGTGCCCGCGCCTGCCGCGGCGGCGGTCCTGAGCTGTTTCTCCATCGCGAAGCCCTCTCTGAGCTTCAGGAAAGACTGAGTGAGGTTAACAGGAGCTTTACCAAGCCCGCGATTGTCACCGGTTTTCCCGCGTTCTGGGCCGAGGCCTTTCCGGACGCCACGGTGGTGGCGGATACCGACCTGCTCGATCTCGAGCCCGGCGCCCATGATCTGGTGATCCATGCCATGGCGCTGCATTGGGCCGATGACCCGGTGGGGCAACTGGTGCAGGCACGCCGCGCGCTGGTCGAGGATGGCCTGCTTCTGGCGGTGAGCTTTGCCGGTGACACCCTGCGCGAGCTGCGCATCTCCTTTGCCGAGGCCGAGAGCCGTCTGCGGGGCGGGCTCAGCCCCCGGGTGGCCCCGATGGGCGATCTGCGGGATCTCGGCGGGCTTCTGCAGCGGGCGGGCTTTGCCCTGCCGGTTGCGGATCTCTCCCCCCGGCAGGTGGATTATGCCACGCCCCTGCATCTGATGCGGGAGCTGCGCGCCATGGGCGAAACCAATGCGCTCGACCAGCGCGACCGCCGCCCCCTGCGCCGCGATGTGCTGGCGGCGACGCTCGATCTCTATGCGACGGAATTTCCGGGCGACAACGGCCGTGTGCGCGCTACGTTTCAGTTTGCGTTCCTGACCGGCTGGGCGCCTTCCGAGAACCAGCCGCAACCGATGCGCCCTGGATCGGCGTCTCACCGCCTGGCCGATGCGCTGGGAACGGTGGAATTCGACCGGGATATGAACCCAATGACCGACTCGGCTGCCGCCGACAAAGGCGACGACTGACAAAGGCACGATACCGATGAACATGATGTCCAAGACCACGTCCTCTCACCTGCCGAGTGACCACCCGCCCGTCAATTTCGGCAAGATCGGCATCCTGCTGGCCAATCTCGGGACACCGGACAATTACGACTACTGGTCCATGCGCCGCTATCTGAACGAGTTCCTGTCGGACAGGCGCGTGATCGATTACAGCCCGTGGATCTGGCAGCCCCTGCTGCAGCTGGTGATCCTGACGAAGCGCCCCTTCAGCTCGGGTGCGGCCTATAAGTCGATCTGGAACGAAGAGGCCGGCGAGAGCCCGCTGATGACCATCACCAAGGACCAGACCGCCAAGATGAAAGCCGCGATGCAGGCGAAGTTCGGCGATGATGTCGTGGTCGATTTCTGCATGCGCTACGGCAATCCCTCCACCAAGTCCAAGGTCGAGGAGCTGCAGGCGCAGGGCTGTCAGAAGATCCTGTTCTTCCCGCTCTATCCGCAATACGCGGGCGCGACCTCGGCCACGGCCTGCGACGAGTTCTTCCGCTCGCTGGAACACATCAAGTGGCAGCCGATCGTGCGCACTGTAGAGCCGTATTTCGAGCATCCGATGTATATCGAGGCGCTGGCCCAATCGGTGGAGCGCGCCTATGCGGATATCAAGGACCGGCCGGATGTGCTGGTCGCCTCCTATCACGGGGTGCCCAAGCGCTACCTGATGGAGGGCGATCCCTATCACTGCCAGTGTCAGAAGACCTCGCGCCTTTTGAAGGAACGTCTCGGCTGGCCAGATGGCGAGATCGTCACCACCTTCCAGAGCCGGTTCGGCCCCGAGGAGTGGCTACAGCCCTACACCGTCGAAGAGGTCGCGCGCCTGGCCGAAGGCGGCAAAAAGAAGATCGCCGTGATCGCGCCAGCCTTCTCGGCCGACTGCATCGAAACGCTCGAAGAGATCAACGAAGAGATCAAGGAAAGCTTCGAAGAAGCGGGCGGCGAAGAGTTCACCTATATCCCCTGCCTGAACGATGACGACGCCCATATCGCGGCGCTCGCCCAGGTTGTCGAGGACAACCTCGCAGGTTGGATCGCTCCGCGCGGCTGAGCCCGAGCTGACCTGCGGACACTAAAAAAGGCGGCCCCGGGAGGCCGCCTTTTCTAATTTCTCGATCGCGTGACGCGATTAGGACGCGACTGCGGCCAGAACTGCGATCAGCAGCAGCGGCAGAACGATGCCACCTGCGGACGAGTTGGTTTCTTCAACGATGACCGGCATTTCCATCATCGGCTCTTCCATGGAGCCAGCGAAGGCGGTGGAAGCTGCTGCAGACAGGACGGCTGCGAGAACGAGTTTTTTCATGGTTCCCTCCAAAGAGATGCTCACATTTACGACTTGGACACGCCAAGAGACGCTGGTGAGCGTTCTAGACTGTACCTCGTGGTATTTTTTAAGCAGGAGAAAGTTCCGAATGCAATCAACGCCGGAGCTTCGCCCGCGCGGATGCCCAAATGTCGTCAAAACTGCAACACTCCCCATTCAAGTGAGGTCAGGGCACCCCGGTCCATGGCTTTACCCCCCTGCGTCCCCATGAAGGAGTGTCGGGAATTCAGGATTTTATGAGGCGACCTTCACAAAACCTTACGTCAAGGCGGTGCTTTGCGCGGATCTGAAGAGGCCAAGAAAAAACGGCGCCGGGGCGCCGCTTGATTTCGATCATATTCCTGCGCGGGCAAAGTCAGATCAAAAGAACCTGTGTTCCGCTGCGGGCCTTTTCGAACAATTCCGCGATGTCTTCGTTGAACAGGCCAATGCAGCCATTCGACGAGCGGCGCCCAATCTTGCGCGTGTCATGGGTGCCGTGGATTCGGTAATAGGTCCAGCTGAGATAGAGCGCGTGGGTCCCAAGCGGGTTGTCCGGGCCCGGACCCACAAAGTCCGGCCATTCCGGATTGCGCTTTTTCATGGAGGGCGTCGGACGCCAACTCGGGCCTTCGACCTTCTGGGTCACGCGGGTACGACCCTTGCGCGTCAGGTCTTCGGACAGCGGCACGGAGGTCGGGTACAGCCGGTACTCGGTCTGGTCCTCGGACCAGTAATGCAAGGCCCGGGACGAGATATCCACGAGGATCGCACCGTTCTTGGTATCCGAGAAGTATGGCCGCCAGTCGAGCGCGCGGAATCCCGAGATATTGCGGCGCACGGATTGGGTCGGCTCCTGCTCGATCTCGGTCGTTCCGGCCATCTGCGCCAGAGCCGGGCTCGCCAGCAGGGTAGAGGCCGCGCCCGTGGTCGCAAGGAAGCGACGGCGCGATACGTCAGGGGTATTTCGTCTGGACATGGTCGGACTGCTCCAATGATCTCAGAAGTTTTCGGCTCAACCTAAGCGAGTCGGTCTTAACGTACAATTCACACGCATGTCATCACATCGTGCGCAGGCAAGCGGTTGGACGTTCCGTCGAATAATCGCTAGGGAAGAGAGAAGGCACGCTATGCGAGGGGGTTACATGCGCCGAATTCTAGCTTTGTGGCTGATCCTTCCGATCATTCTGGCCGCCTGCACGCCGCCGCCGCCCACCCTGGGCCCGGATGGGCAACCCCTGCCCCGGGTCTATGATATCAACGCGTCCGATACCGGGCGGATCCAGTTCGCGATCCTCGATTCGGTCAATGTCCTGCGGCAGGCCGGAGGGCGCAGCCCGCTCGCGCTTAACCCGCAACTGAACGCCGCGGCCGCCACCCATGCGCGGGACATGGCCGTGCAGAACCGGCCCTGGCATTTCGGCTCCGACGGCTCCTCGCCGCCCGAACGGACCGCGCGCTCGGGCTATCCGGGGCAGTTCCGGGCCGAGCTGATCTCCGAGACCTACGAGACCGAGCTGGAAACCCTCGCCGCCTGGATGGAGGACCCCGCCACGCGGGAGATGATCCTCGACCCGGAGGCGCGGGATCTGGGCTTCTCCTGGTATCAGGAACCCAATGGCAAGCTGTGGTGGACGATGGTGCTCGGCGGCAGCGGCCCGCAAGTGGTCCCGGACGTCTGAGCCACGCCCCGATCCGGCACGGGATCAGGGATCAGGGATCAGGGATCAGGGATCAGGGATCAGGGATCAGGGATCAGGGATCAGGGATAGATGTCGATCGGCGTGTCGTTCTTGACCATGGCATAGATGTCTTCCATCTCGCGATTGGTCACGGCGATGCAACCGGCAGTCCAGTTCTCGCCGGTGCGCGGCCCGGTCAGGTTCGGCTGACCATGGATGAAGATATCGCCCCCCGGGCTTTGGCCCATCGCGCGGGCGCGGGCGACATCCGCCGTGTTCGGATAGGAGATCCCGAGCGACAGGTGAAAGCTGCTATTGGGGTTGCGTCGGTCGATGCGGTAGCGCCCCTCGGGGGTCTTGCCATCGCCCTCGACCTCCTTGGGGCCCACGGGCGCAAAACCGAGATCGATGTCGAACCCCCGCAGCACCGTGTCGTGATGCATCAGGTACATACGCAGCTCGTCCTTGAACACGACGATCCGGGTCACTTCGGGTCCGTCATAGCTGCGGAATCGCGAAGCTCCGCAGCCGGATAGCCCGACAGCGATACCCAGCAGCAAGAGGCGGCGGGAAAGGGTCATATGTGAAGCCTGCTCGAAAGAGGTGACGTTTTTGTTATTGGCCACAGAGTGCCAGATTTCGCCGCCCCGGACCAATCACGAATTGGGGGGAGACCGCTTTTCCAGCGCCTCTTCGATCGCCTTGAGCCGGTTCATCACCTCATCCCGATACGCGTCGGTGGCGGCGACCTCTTCGGCGGAGTGGGCATCCTGCATCGAGTTTACGATCAGACCCACCAGCAGGTTCACTACCGCGAAGGTCGTGACCATGATGAAAGGCAGAAAGAACATCCACGCATAGGGGTAGACCTCCATCACCGGGCGTACGATCCCCATGGACCACGACTCGAGGGTCATGATCTGGAACAGGGAATAAGCCGAGCGGCCCAGATCTCCGAACCAAGTGTCGAACTGGGCCGCTTGCTCGGGCGTGCAGGTCGGACAGCCAGTGCCAAAGAGCTTCGTCGCCATGACCGCGCCGATATAAAAGATGATCGCCATCAGCAAAAACACCGACCCCATGCCGGGCAGCGCGGTTACAAAGCCCTCGACCACCCGGCGCAAGCTCGGCGCGACAGAGATCACGCGCAGCACCCGGAGGATGCGGAGCGCCCGCAGGACCGAGAAGCCCTGCGCCCCCGGGACGATCGCCACACCGACGATCAGGAAGTCAAAGATGTTCCAGCCCGAACGAAAAAAGCGCGGCCCAAGGGCAACGAGCTTGATCGCCAGTTCAACGATGAAGATCCCGAGGCAGATCTTGTCGAGGGTCGTGATCAGCCCGCCTGTCGCCGCCATCAGGCTTTCGGAGGTTTCCATCCCCAGAAGCACCGCGTTCAGCACGATCACTCCGATGATGAATGAGCGGATCCGAGGGCTCTCGATCCAGTCGGCTAGGCGGGCGCGCAAGGCTGTCATCGGCGGAATTCCTCAGCTGTCGGGGTCGATATGGGGTGCGGTGAAGGCGGCAGCAAGCTCCACATGGGGGGACCAGCGGAACTGATCCACCACCTGCACCCAAGCGAGGCGATATCCCGCATCACAGAGCATCTTGGCATCGCGGGCAAAGGTCACCGGGTTGCAGGACACCGCCGCGATCCGGGGCACGCGCGCCTCGGCGAGACAGCGGGTCTGGGCTTCGGCCCCGGCGCGGGGCGGGTCGATCACCACCGCATCGGTTTTGGCCAGCTCATCGGGCAGTAGCGGTCGGCGGAAGAGATCCCGCGTCGCGACCTGCACCCGCGACAGGCCGGGCGTCTTGCGCCAGGCGGCGTCGAGCGCTTCGAGCATCTCGTCATCGCCCTCCACGGCAAGCACTTCGGCGCGTTGGGCCAAAGGCAGGGCAAAGGTCCCGCATCCGGCAAAAAGGTCGATGACCTGTTTGGCCGGGCCGACCGCCTCGGTCACGGCCGCCAGGAGCGCGCCCTCCCCCTCGCGGGTGGCCTGCAGGAAAGCGCCGGGCGGGGGCGTAACCACCGCCGGGCCAAAGCGCTGCACCGGGGGGCGGAGCGTCACCAGCACATCGCCCTCCAGGCTGAGCCGGGCCAGATCCAATCGCTGGGCCAGTGCCGTCAACCGCAGGCGCAGCGCCTCGTCCAACGCCTTGCCGCCCCGGACATCCACGTCCAGCCCCGCCTCGGACACCGTCACCGCCAGCGACAGTTCCCCCTTGCGGGAGCCAAGCTCGGGCAGAAAGGCCGCGAGATCCGGCAGGGCCGCCGTGATCGCAGGGTCCAGCACTTCGCAGGCCGGGATATCAACAATCGTGTCGCTGCCGCGGGTGTGAAACCCCAGCAACGTGCCCTTCTTCAGCCGCCGTCCGGACAGGGTCGCGCGACGACGGGAGCGGGGTGGCGAGGTCTGGATCGACCGCATCGGGGCGCTCAGGCCATGGGCGGCGAGCGCCTCGACCACGATCTGCGTCTTCCAACTGGCGACGAACGGGTCCGAGGCGTGCTGCACCGCGCAACCGCCGCAGCGCGCGTAATGGGCGCATGGGGCTTTCACCCGATCCGCCGAGGGCGTCACGATCTTGGGTGCAGAGATCCGGTCGCCGTCGATCTCGCCGCGGATCTCTTCTCCGGGCAGGGTGCGCGCCGCATAGATCGGCCCCGGCGCGATGCCGTCGCCATGAAGGCCCAGTCGGGTGATGGTCACTGTCTCGGTCATGGCCGGGCTTTAGCGGGCGCGCGCGGCTCCGGCAACTTGGTTATTCCGCCGCATCCACCAACCCGATGAAGCCTCCGGACTGGCGATTCCAGTACCGCGCATAGAGACCGCCCTTGGCCAGAAGCTCCGTATGGGTGCCGTCTTCGACGATCCGCCCCTGATCCAGCACCACGATCCGGTCCATCTGGGCAATGGTCGAGAGCCGGTGCGCGATGGCGATCACCGTCTTGCCTTCCATCACCCGGTCGAGCGCATCCTGGATCGAGGCTTCGACCTCGCTGTCCAGCGCCGAGGTCGCCTCGTCCAGCACAAGGATCGGCGCATCCTTCAGGAACGCCCGCGCCAGGGCGATCCGCTGCCGCTGTCCGCCGCTGAGCTTGACGCCGCGCTCGCCCAGATGAGCGTCATAGCCCTTGCGCCCGGCGTGATCCTCCAGATCCAGAATGAACGCGTGCGCCTCGGCCCGCTCGGCGGCGGCGATCATCTCGGCCTCTGTCGCGTCGGGACGCCCATAGAGGATGTTCTCGCGCGCCGAGCGGTTGAACATGGCCGTCTCCTGCGTGACCATGGCGATCTGCTGGCGCAGGCTGTCCTGGGTAACCGCGCGCAGGTCGGTGCCATCGATGGTCACCCGCCCGGATTCCGTATCATAGAGCCGCAGAAGCAGCCCGGTCAGGGTTGATTTGCCCGCCCCCGAGGCCCCCACAAGACCCAGTTTCTGCCCCGGCTCCACCGTCAGCGAGATCCCGTCAATCCCGCCCACATCGCGGCCATACATGAAGGTCACATCCTCGAAGGCGATCCGACCCTGTGTGGTTTTCATGGCCTCGGCCTGCGCTGCATCGGTCAGCTCATGGGGCACGGTCAGCGTGCGCATCCCATCCTCGACCTCGCCGACATTCGCGTAAATCGCCATCAGTGTGAAGCTGACCCAGCCGGTCATCTGCGCGATCCGGATCGCGATGGCCCCCGCGGCGGCGATGTCCCCCGGGGTGGCGGCCCCGTTGGTCCACAGGACCAGCGTCCCGCCGATCAGCAACACCGGCAGCACCCCCGCAATCGCCATGAGCCAGAACCGGAAGCTCGACGAGATGTACCCGAAATCCAGCGCCTTGCGGCGGTAGCTGCCCATGGCGTTCAGGGCCGCGCGGTCCTCATGCTCGGAATGCCCGAACAGCTTGACCGTCTTGATGTTGGTCACCGTATCCACGACCTGCCCGGTGACATTCGCCCGCGCCCCGGCCCGCGCGGCAGAGCGTTTGCGCACCTTGGGCAGAAACGCCCGGATCAGGCCGAGATAGGCCACGAGCCAGACGCTCAGCGCCAGAGCAACCCAGGGGTCGATGGTCAGAAGCAGGATCGCCGAACCCAGGATGGAGGCGAGCGCGAAGGCGACCACATTGATCACCTCGGAGGTGACATCCGTCACCGCGCGCGCGGTCTGCATCTGCTTCTGGGCGATGCGCCCGGCGAAATCATTGTCAAAGAAGCTCACCGACTGGCCCATGGTCCAGCGGTGCAGCCGCGACAGGACCAGCGGGTTCAGGTTGGGCTGCACCACGATGGCATTGGCCGCCGAAGACAGGCCAAAGATCGCCGGCCGGATCAGGATGAAGAACCCGGCAAAGAGCAGGACCGTGGGCCATTGGCTGGCAAAGAACCCCTCGGGCCCGGCGCCCAGCGCCGTGTCGATCACATAGCCCAGCAGCATGGCCGAGATCACCTCGAGCGTGCCCGCGAGCGCCGAGAGGGCCGCCGCCGCCCAGAGCACGGGCATCGAGCCCCGCAAGCACCAGCGCAGGAACGCGCCCAGCTGTTGCGGTGGCGGCCCGTCGGCTGGCTGGAACCCGTCGATCAGATCCTCGATCCGGCGCAAAACACTCATTCCGCGGCCTCCGTCGTATCAATGAACCCACCCGATTGCCGCGACCAGAACCGGGCATAGAGCCCGCCCTTGGCCAGCAGATCCGCATGGGTGCCGTCCTCGATCACCCGGCCGTCATCCAGAACGAGGATCCGGTCCATATGGGCGATGGTCGACAGGCGGTGCGCGATGGCGATCACCGTCTTGCCCTCCATCACGCCATAGAGCGTGTCCTGAATGGCCGCCTCCACCTCGCTGTCGAGGGCCGAAGTCGCCTCGTCGAGCACGAGGATCGGCGCGTTCTTGAGGATGACACGCGCGAGGGCGATCCTCTGGCGTTGCCCGCCGCTGAGTTTCACGCCCCGCTCGCCCACATGGGCGTCATAGCCGGTGCGGCCCTCAGGGTCCGTCAGCCCAAGGATGAAATCATGGGCCTCGGCGCGTTCGGCGGCGGCAATCACCTCGGCCTCGGTGGCGTGGGGCTTGCCATAAAGGATGTTGTCGCGGACCGAGCGATGGAGCAGCGCACTGTCCTGCTGCACCATCCCGATCTCGGCGCGCAGGCTATCCTGGGTCACCTTCGCGATGTCCTGACCATCGATCAGCACCCGACCGGCATCGGCGTCATAGAACCGCAACAGAAGCTTCACGAGGGTCGACTTCCCCGCCCCCGAGCGCCCGATCAGCCCCACCCGCGTGCCCGGCGCGAGGGTCAGGTCGATCTTGTCGAGACCGCCAGTCTCCTGCCCGTAATGGTGGCTCAGGGTCTCCAGTCTGATCTCGCCCTCGCGCAGCTCCAGCGGTTTGGCATCCGGCGCGTCCACAAGGGTGATCGGCTGCGCAATGGTCTGCAGGCCTTCGGCGATCACGCCGAGATTCTGAAAGAAATTCGACACCGCCCACATGATCCAGCCGGTCATGGCATTGAGCCGCAAGGTCAATGCCGTCGCCGCCGCGACCACACCCACCGAAGCCGCATCCTGCATCCAGAGGACCACTGCCCAGCCGACCACCCCGACGATCAGCAATCCGTTCAGGATCACCAGCACGATATCCATGGTGGTGAAAATCCGCATCTCGCGGGCAAAGGTCGTCCGGGTGGTCTCGATCGCCTCTTTGGCGTAGTCGAGCTCCCGGTCATGATGGGCAAAGAGTTTCACCGCGTGAATGTTGGTGTAGCTGTCCACGACCCGGCCCGTCACCTCGGACCGCGCCTCGGAGCTTGCCTTGGACGCGGGGCCGATATTCACGATCGTCCAGCGCACCAGCGCGAGATAGAACCCGAACCACAGGATGAGCGGCAGCGCGAGGCGCGGATCCGCCCCCATGAGCAGGATCGCAGCCCCGATCAGATACGCGAGCGAGAAGCTCAGGGCGTCGAAGACCTGAAACACCGCCTCGCCCGCGGCCGGCGGCGTCTGCATCACCCGATTTGCGATCCGCCCGGCAAAGTCGTTCTCGAACCAGCCCACGGATTGCCGCAACACCTGCCGATGGGCGCGCCAACGAAAGAGCGTGCTGTAATTCGGCAGAATCGCATTGTTCAGAAGCAGCACGTCAAAGGCCTGCAACACCGGGCGCAGCAGCAGGATGAACACGGCCACCAGCACCAGTTCAAGCCCGTGGCTCTCCCAGATCGTGGCGGGCGTGTTCGAGGATAACAGGTCCACGACCCGTCCCATGTAGAAAATCAGCCCGATCTCCACAGCCGCCACCAGCACGGACATCACCCCGGCAACCGCAAAGACGCCGCGGAACGGCTGCGACCAAGATTTGATGAACGGCCAGAGGCGCGTGGGGGGGCGATCCGTCTCGGAATAGGCCACATACGGGTCTATGAGACGCTCGAAATAGCGGAACATGGGAACGGTCCTTGGGCTGTCCTAGCTATATAGCCTCGGACACGCGAAATGCCACGGCCATAGGCTCAGAGGCGGGCCAGCAACTCCGCCTTTGACAAGCGCATGCCCGAGGCAATCCAGGCCGTTTCCAACTTGCGCAGCGCGGCCCCGATCTCGGGTCCTTGCAACGCGTCCGGCAAGTCCTTGGCCCGGAGGGGGAAGACCATCTGCGCGCCCCGTTCGACCTCAGGGATCTGCGCGGGGTCCAACGGCGTCGAGAATAGCGCGGCCCTCAGGGTCAGGACATCCCGCGCGACGAGCGCGCCAAGACGATAGCCCAACTCCGCCGGGCCGGTCAGAGCCCCCAGATGGTGACGCAGCTCTGCCAGTCTGCGGGCCTGCGCTTTGGAGAGGCGCAGCGCGTCGGTCGAGCCACCCAGGCCGGCCAACCGGCGCAGCGGCTCGGGGGACAGATCAAGCTGGCCTTCCAGGTGGATGAGGGGCGCGAGCGCCTCGGCACTCGCGCCGGGCAGCGTACGGGCGAGGACCCCAGATTGCGCCATCGCTGCGACCGCCGGGGCCGGATCTTGCGCCGCCAGCAGTTTCAGAAGTTCCGCCGTGACCCGCTCGGCCGAGAGCGTGCGCAACCCTCCGGCGAGCGCGGCGCAGGCCGCAAGCCCCTCGGCATCCAGCCCCTCCTCGGGCGCGCCATACCAGGCGGTGAACCGGAAAAAGCGCAGGATCCGCAGGTAATCCTCACGAATGCGATCCTCGGGCGCACCAATGAACCGCACCCGCCGCGCCGCGAGGTCCGGCGCACCGCCCAAAGGGTCGACAACCTCTCCGCACGCAGTGGCATAGAGCGCGTTCATGGTGAAATCCCGGCGGCTGGCATCCTCGGCAACATCCTCCGAGAACGCGACTTCGGCGTGGCGGCCATCGGTAGCGACATCCCGGCGAAAGGTCGTGATCTCAATGGGGTGACCGTCGGCGATCACGGTGACGGTGCCGTGGGACAACCCGGTGGGAATGACCTTGAACCCCGCCCCCTCGGCCAGGGCGCGCACCGTGTCAGGCAAAGCGCTGGTGGCCATGTCGAGATCGGTCACAGGTGCCCCGATCAGAGCGTTCCGGACCGTTCCGCCGACATAGAGCGCTTGATGCCCGGCCTCGGTCAACAGGTGCAGAACCCGCTGCGGGGCGGGGTCCGCCCAGGGTCCGGGCGGCAGGATCACTGCAGTGCGTCGGCGAAGCCTCGCAGGATCCGCGCAGTCGCCCCCCAGATGTAATAGGGCCCATAGGGCACCGTGTAAAAACGACGGGATTTCCCCTGCCAGATTCGGTCCTGCACGGAAAACCGGGCCGGATCCGTGACATGGCCGTAGGGCACGCGGAACACCTCCGCGACCTCGCCAAGTTCCGGCACGATCTCGAACGGGTTTGTGACAATGCCCACGAAGGGCTGCATCCGGTAGCCGGTCACCGTCTCGTGGGCAGGCAACTCGCCCACGAGTTTCACCGCATCGGCGGGCAGGCCAATTTCCTCCCAGGCTTCGCGCAGAGCCGCATCCGCAGCGGAGGCATCGCCCTCATCCACCTTGCCCCCCGGAAAGGCGATCTGACCCGGGTGATGCTTGAGCCGCGAAGAGCGCTTGGTCAGGATCAACTCGACCCCGCCGGGCCCCTGGATCAGAGGGACGAGCACCGCCGCTGGTCGCAATTTCCGGGTCGGCGGCGGCGCAAATTCCGGGTTCAGGTCGAAATCCGAGGAGCCTCCGCGCGCCGCCTGCAACGCCAGCGCGACGCGACTGGCGACATCATCCAGCGGCATCCGGACCCTCCACCGCCTCGAACCCGAGGGTTTCGGGCTTGAATTCGTAATGCGCGCCGCAGAACTGGCAATCGGCGGTGACGATGCCCTCCTCGGTGGTCATATGCGCGATGTCTTTGGCCGAGTAGATCGACAGGCTCTGGCGCACGCGGTTCGGCGAACAGGTGCATCCGAACTTCACCGGAAGGGCGTCATAGACCCGCGGGTCTTCCTCGTGGAACAGCCGCACCAGCAGGTCCGATGGCGCCACAGAAGGGCCGATCAGTTCCAGAGCCTCGACCGTATCGAGCAGGACATTCGCGCGGGTCCAGTTCTCACCCTCGTCGCCGGCCAGGATATCATCGGGTTTGAGCAACCCCGCCTCTCCGGTCGCATCACCCGCGGCAAAGGGCGACGCCTTGGGCATATGCTGGAGCATCACGCCACCGGCGCGCCAGTGTTCCGCCTGACCTGGTTCGGTGCTGCGCCCGAAGCTGATCTCGAACCGGGTGGGCAATTGCTCGGACTGGGCGAAATAGGTCTCGGCGCAGGCCGAAAGGCTGTCACCTGCGATCGGCGTGATGCCCTGATAGGGCTCCATCCCCTTGCCCTGATCGATCAGGATCGCGAAGTAACCCCGGCCGATCGCCTTGAAGGGGTCGGTCTCTGCGGCGAGCCGCTCGGCATCATAGCTGGCATAGGCGCGAATCTGGGCCGGCGCGCCCTCTTCCTCGGGCGCGTAGAAATCCGTCGCGATCAGGCGGGCGGGGCCATCGCCGCGGATCTGGAGCGACAGTTTCCACTGCAGCTTGATGGACTGGCCAATCAGCGCGGTGAGAACGGCGGCCTCCGCGACCAGCGCCTCGATCATGGGGGGATAGTCGTGCTGCGCCAGGACACCATCGAGCACACCATCGAGCCGGGCCACCCGCCCCCGGATATCGGACCGGTCGAGTTGAAACGGCAGGACTGTATCGTCCCAGGCAAGTTTGGACGCGAGTGTCATGGAGGGGCCTTCCTAGAGGGGCGCGTTGCTGGCATACCGAAGCTATATAGAAGCCGTCCGCGATGCATCCAAGGGCGCGCACAGGCAACGCGGGAGGCGTTGGACGGGTATGATCAGACGGTATGGCGAAGCAGTTCGGGCAGGGCAAGCCTATCAAAGGCGCCCGGGTGCCTATGCGATCCTGCAGCGGGGGTCACAGATCCTCACAACCGTTCAGTTCGGGGCCCAGACAGAGATCCAGCTGCCGGGGGGTGGGATCGACCCCGGCGAAGCCCCGTTACCAGCCCTGCACCGTGAGGTGCTCGAAGAGACTGGCTGGCATATCTGCGTTTTGCGAAAGCTGGGGGTTTTTCGTCGGTTCACCTTCATGCCGGAATACGGGATCTGGGCTGAGAAGCTCTGCCATATCTATCTCGGGAGGCCGACCTTGTGCATGGGCCCCCCGGTGGAAGAGGATCACTTACCGCTCTGGATGAGCCCGAGCGAGGCGACCGTGGAGCTCGCCAATGCCGGGGACCGTGCTTTTGTTTCGCAATGGGGTCGCAGTCAGGGCTTGATCTGAGAACAGCGTTCCTCACGTGTCGCTTGATACACGGCCAAAATCGAGCACGAGGCCCGAGATATCGTCGCCGAAATCCGCGCCCTGAGCGAAGCTGTCCAGTTCCCGCGGCAGCACCTCCATCAGTGTCGGGCCATCGAGGTCACGATGCTTCGCGACCCATTTTGACAGCCCGGCATCATCCAGCATGTTGCCATCGGGATCTGTGCATTCCGTGAAACCATCCGAGACCATCAGAATGCGATCGCCCGCGTTCAATGTGGTCTCGAAGCTCGTATACTCGGCCCCATCGAGCAGACCGATTGGCAATCCACCATCGCCCATGAGCTCCGGGCTGCCGCCACTGCGCAGAAGTTGGGCATGGGGATGGCCTGCCTGCACGAGACGGATATGCCCCGTTTCACTGTTCAGGATGGCGAGGATGATGGTGAAATAGTGCTCGGTATCCATCTCCTCGAGGAGCAGCGTATTCAAATCCGCCGCGACCGCACCCGGATCCCGCCCAACCGGGTTCCCGTCTGGATCCGCCTCAATCGCGATGTTCTTTCCCGGAACCGAGCCGGACAGCACACCCGCGAGACGGGCCGTCATCAATGCAGAGCTCACTCCATGGCCGGACACATCGAGCGAATAGAGACCGATTTCCGACGAGTTGATTCGGAAGAAACCGACCAGATCGCCGCCCACATGCCCGCTTGATTGCAACATCAGAGCAATCTCCGCATCGCGGAACGTCCCGATCTTGTCCCGCACCAACGATTGCTGAAGCTTCTTGGCCTCGATCAGATCGTTGTCCACGGCCTGATAAAGCGTCTTAAGCTCCGCCAGCGTCTCGGAAATCAGCGCATTCTTGTTGGTCAGCTCCCGCTCCATGCGCATGACACGCTCGCCCGCGGTGATTCTCGCCATAAGTTCGACCGTGTGCACAGGCTTGGACAGGAAGTCGTCCGCGCCGGCATCAAACCCCTCAGCGATCTCATTCTTTTCAGTCTTTGTGGTCAAAAGAATGATGTAGACATAGTGATCACAGTTCAGATCACGCAAAGCGCGACACATCTCCGGGCCGGAGAGACCCGGCATCATCCAGTCGCTGATCACGATATCGATGCGATTGTCCTGAAACACCTCCAGCCCGTGATTCCCATCCTCGGCCTCAAAGACCACATAGCCCTTTTTCTTCAACGCCATGGAGAGAATGCGGCGCTGCAATCGACTGTCATCGACCACGAGCACGTGAAGCGCACCGGCAGTCGTATCGTGGGGGGGCAGGTCGTCTGTTGGCTCAGGAATCATTCGGAACTACTCGTGTTGCTGACTTGTTCCTAAGCCCCCCCACTTAACAGGGGATGAAGTTTAAAATGCTTCGGAAATCCATTCGTCCACTCAGGATTCGTTAACATGCCCGGCCTAGAGTTCCGGCCAATGCGAGGGCGGAAAAGCGAGTGAATCATGATTGATTGGAACCGGGTCAGGGAGCTGCAGGACGAAATCGGCGCGGACGATTTCGGCGAAATTGTAGAGGTGTTTATGGAGGAGGTTGAAGCCGCGATCGGCCAGCTTCCGACCGCAGACAAGGGTGCGGATCTCGAAGCTTTGATGCACCTGATCAAGGGCTGCGCCTGGAACCTCGGGTTTCGCGCGCTTGGCAAGCTTTGCGCTGATGGGGAAGCCGCGGCTGCGGCGGGCAACGGCGCCTCCGTGGACATCCCCGAGATCGTTGCCGCCTTCGAGACCGCCAAGGCTGTGTTCTCGGACGGTCTTGAAACGCAGCTGGTCGCCTAGGCTGACGGCCTAGCCGATATCCTGCTTGGCGACCGAGACCGATTTCAGAATAGCGTAGCAGGATTGCCCGATTTTCAGGTCCAGCGCGTTGGCAGATCGGCGCGTGATCCTGCACAATAGCAGGTCAGAGCCCACCCTGAGCTGCACGAGAACGCCCGGACCCTCCCCACGCCGGATCATTTCGATCCGGGCCGTGAGACAGTTGAGCGCGGAAATCCCACTGGGACGGTCGATCGCCAACATAACATCCTTGGCCTCGATCCGGACCCGCAACTCTGTGCCCACCGGGTCACGTTGGCGCGGCAACATCAGTGTTCCGCCACTGAACGTCAGCGCACTGACACCATCGTCGAAATGATCCGTCAGCACGCCTGAGATCAAGGCACCCGCATCGCGGATCCCGAGCACAGGCGCGATGTCTGGATCCGCGAGAACCTCTTCCGCGCGCCCCACGCGCAGGACGCGCCCCCTGTCCAAGGCGACAACGGTTGTAGCAATCCGCGCAATCTCGGGCACGGAATGGCTGACATAGAGGATCGGAACGCCGACCTCGCTACAAAGCCTCTGAATATAGGGTAGGATTTCGGCTTTCCGGGACATGTCCAGAGCCGCCAGAGGTTCATCCATCAGGAGCATATCGGGCTCCGACAGAAGCGCACGGCCGATGGCCACGCGCTGCTTTTCGCCTCCGGACAGATCCGTCGGTCGACGCGGCAAAAGCCCAGAGAGCCCCAACAGGTCCACAACGGAGTCAAGAGACGCTCCGCTCATCTGGGTTCCGCGCCGTTTCTGACCATAGAGAAGGTTTTGGCGCACGGTGAGATGCGGAAACAGCCGCCCTTCCTGAAACACATAGCCCAGACGCCGCGCATGAGGTGGCACCCAGACACCCTGCCCCCGATCCACAAGAACCCGACCGGCGACACGCACCGACCCGGCATCCGGGCGCAAAAGGCCCGCCACCGCATTGACGACGGTTGTCTTGCCGGAGCCGGATTTGCCAAACAGCGCTGTGACCCCCGGCGGCGCTTCGAACTGCACATCGAGCGCAAAGGATCCGGCCCGATGCTGGACGGCGACAGACAGGGTCATGCGCCTGAAATCCGCCGAGCGACTGCGCGCGAAACCATCTCGGACAGCAGCAGCGCGCCCATGGCCAGCACAACCGAGACCAGCACGAGCCGAAAGGCCGTTTCTTCGCCCCCGGGCACCTGCAGAAACGCATAGATCGCCGAGGGCACCGTCTGGGTCTCGCCCGGGATATTAGACACAAAGGTGATCGTCGCCCCAAACTCGCCCATCGCCTTGGCAAAGGCGAGGATCGCCCCCGTCAGAACACCCGGCAGGATCAGGGGAAGCGTGACGGTGACAAAGACGACCAGCGGCGAGGCCCCGAGCGTGCCTGCCGCCTGCTCCAGCCGGGGATCCACGGCTTCGATCGCGAGGCGGATCGCCCGAACCATCAACGGAAACGCCATGATCGCCGCGGCGAGGACAGCGCCGGTCCAGCGAAAAGCCAGCACGATCCCGAAGCTCGATTCGAGGAAAGCGCCCACTGGTCCGCGTCGCCCGAAGGTCAGCAACAGCAGGTAACCCGTAACCACGGGTGGCAGGATCAAAGGCAGATGCACGAGCCCGTTGAGGATCTGCCGTCCGGGAAAGCGCCAGCGCGCCAGCGCATAGGCCACGAGGATCCCCAGGGGCAGGCTGCACAGCGTAGCCCAGATCGAGACGCGCAGAGACAAGGCGACCGCGTCCCACGCATCCGGGCCCAGCCAGTCAGTCATCGGTCTCGAACCCGTGCCGCTCGAATACAAGACGCGCTGCATCACCCGCGAGAAAGGCGAAGAATCCGAGTGCGTGATCGAGGCTTTCGGCGTTCAAAGCAGCCGGATAGCGGATGGGCGGATGGCTCTCGCGCGGGAACTCCCCTGCAATCGTCACACGCGTCTCGGCCCGAGCATCACTGGCATAGACAATGCCAAAGGGGGCTTCGGCGGTGGCGACCAGCGCGAGCGCGGCCCGGGCATTGTCCGTTTGCGCGATGCGCGGCGCGACGTCCGGCCAAACACCCAGATTGGTCAAGGCCGCCTTGCCGTAGATGCCCACGGGCACCGCGTCGACAAGGGCCATGGCGAGACGATCCTCGCCCAGCGCCTCGGCCAAGGGAAAACCCGGCGCGGGGGTCAGGGAAACAGGCTCCGCCGCGATCAGGACCAGCCGATTGCCAACCAGCCCATGGCGGGTCTCGGGACGCAGGCGATCCCGCTCTTCGAGCCAATCCATCCAGGCCTCATTGGCCAGCAGGACAATATCCGCGGGCGCGCCCTGATCCACCTGCCGGGCGATGGTCGAACTGGCCGCGAAAGTCAGGGTCACCTTTTCACCCGTGCGTTCGGTCCAAGCCGCAGCAATTTCCTCGAGGGCATTCTTGAGGCTCGCGGCGGCAAAGACCGAGACATCCGCCTCCACGCGCAGGGGCAGCGCCATCGCCATGACCAGAAACGCCAGAGCCCGCAGTCTAGTCATCCTGCGTCTCCTTGCGCAGGGCGGTTATGGCCGCGATCTGGGCGGCACCCGCCTCCTGCGCTGCGGTCTCGAGGGCGCGGAACGCGGCGAGCACCTGCTGGCCGGCCTCGGTCAGCTGCGCGCCGCCGCCCTTCGCCCCGCCCCGGGCACTGGCCACAAGGGGTTCGGCGAAGCTTTCATTCATCTGCTCCACCAGTGCCCAGGCGCGCGTGTAGCTCATCTTCATCTCGCGCCCGGCGGCCGAGATCGACCCGGTCCTTCCGATCGTCTCAAGCAGGTCAGCCTTGCCCGGCCCAAGACGCGAGCCTTCTTCGAATTGCAGGCGGATGCGGAGACGGGGGGCGGCAACCATCGGGGGGACTCGCTGACACTGGATCAGGGGGACCGTACTCGCGTTATTGTTCTCCGGCAATAACGAACCTGTGGCGGCCTCATAACGTTACAGAATATCATACAGCTAATCCAATCTGTAACGTTTTTATTGCGCGACCTTCGACGCTGCCTTATCCTACCCCATGAGGGGGAGAGGACCGGTCATGACCGAAGCCTATGTTTTTGACGGTGTGCGCACGCCGATTGGCCGCTTTGGCGGCGCGCTGTCACCTGTGCGCGCGGATGATCTGGCCGCGATCCCGATCCGGGCGCTTCTTACCCGCCACCCGAAGCTCGACCCGAGGGCCACCGACGAGATCGTGCTTGGTTGCGCAAACCAAGCCGGGGAGGACAACCGCAATGTGGCGCGGATGGCGGGCCTGCTGGCCGGACTGGGCGAGACCGTACCGGGGATCACGGTCAACCGGCTTTGCGCCAGCGGCCTCGACGCGGTGGCCCAGGTCGCACGCGCGATCCGGCTTGGCGAGGCGACGCAGGTGGTCGCGGGCGGCGTGGAATCGATGACGCGCGCGCCCTTCGTGATGGCCAAGGCCACCCGGCCCTTCGACCGGCAGGCCGAGATCCATGACACGACCATCGGCTGGCGTTTCGTGAACCCGGCCATGGCGGCGGCATTTGGCACCGAGTCCATGCCCCAGACCGCCGATAACGTAGCCGAGGATCATGGCATCGCCCGCGCGGATCAGGATGCCTATGCGTTCCGCAGCCAGACCCGCTGCGCCAAGGCCATGGAGAACGGTCACTTCGCCGAAGAGATCACCCCGGTCGAGATCTCCACGCGCAAGGGCACGACCCGGATCGACAGGGATGAGCATCCGCGCGCCGAGACAACACTGGACGCGCTCGCCCGGCTCAAAGGGATCAACGGACCGGAACGGAGCGTGACCGCAGGCAATGCCGCCGGGGTGAATGACGGCGCGGCGGCGCTCCTGCTTGGGGGCGAGGTGCTGAGCCGCCATCACACGCCCCTCGCGCGCATCGTCGCCACGGCCAGTGCCGGGGTTGCGCCCCGCATCATGGGGCTCGGTCCCGTGCCCGCGACGCGCAAGGTGCTTGAGATCGCGGGATTGTCCCTCGACCAGATGGATGTGATCGAGTTGAACGAGGCTTTCGCGGCTCAGGTGCTCGCCTGCCTGCGCACGCTCGGCCTGCCGGATGATGCGGGCCATGTGAACCCCAATGGCGGCGCGATCGCCCTCGGCCATCCGCTGGGCATGTCCGGCGCGCGGCTGGTGCTGACGGCAGTGCGCGAGTTGCACCGCAGGCAGGGGCGCTATGCCCTGTGCACCATGTGCGTCGGGGTCGGGCAAGGCGTGGCAATGATTTTGGAAAGGGTCTGACCGATGTATGCACAGATGATCAAATCCACCGGACGCGGCGTGAAGTCCCACGAGGAGATGACCCCGCAGGAGCGCGCCTTTCAGGCCCGGATCGACGCGGGCGAGACCATCGAGCCCAAGGACTGGATGCCCGAGGGCTATCGCAAGACCCTGATCCGGCAGATCGGGCAACACGCCCATTCCGAGATCGTCGGCCAGCTGCCCGAGGGCAACTGGATCACCCGCGCCCCCACGCTGGAACGCAAGGCGATCCTGCTGGCCAAGGTGCAGGATGAAGCGGGCCACGGGCTCTACCTCTATTGTGCGGCCGAGACCCTCGGGGTCAGCCGGGATGAGCTGTTCGAAGCGCTCCACGAGGGGCGGATGAAATACTCGTCGATCTTCAATTACCCGACCCTGACTTGGGCGGATATGGGGGCGGTAGGCTGGCTCGTCGACGGGGCCGCGATCATGAACCAGGTCCCGTTGCAGCGCACCTCTTACGGGCCCTATGCCCGGGCCATGGTGCGGATCTGCAAGGAGGAATCCTTCCACCAGCGGCAAGGGTTCGACATCATGCGCAAGATGGCCGAGGGCACGCCCGCCCAGCGCGCCATGGCCCAAGATGCGCTCGACCGGTTCTGGTATCCGTCGCTGATGATGTTCGGCCCGTCCGACAAGGACAGCGTACATTCCGCGCAATCCATGGCCTGGCGGATCAAGATGAACACCAATGACGAGCTGCGCCAGAAGTTCGTCGACCAGACCGTGCCACAGGCGGAGTATCTCGGCCTGACCGTGCCGGACCCGGATCTGCGCTGGAATGACGAGACCGGGCAGTATGACTTTTCCGAGCCCGACTGGGACGAGTTTTTCGAGGTGCTCAAGGGCAACGGGCCCTGCAATACCGAACGGCTGCAGGCGCGGCGGGATGCGTGGGATGACGGTGCCTGGGTGCGCGACGCCCTGAGCGCCCATGCCGCGAAATGCGCAACCCGGGTGGCGGCGGAATGAGCGGTGAATGGCCCCTCTGGGAGGTGTTCATCCGTGGGCAGCATGGGATGGGTCATCGCCATGTGGGCAGCCTGCACGCGCCGGATGCCGAGCGCGCGATCCTGAATGCGCGCGACGTCTATACCCGCCGCAACGAAGGCGTCAGCATCTGGGTGGTCGAGGCCCGGCATATCGCCGCCTCCAGCCCGTCGGACAAGGGTCCGCTCTTTGATCCGGCCGAGGACAAGGTCTATCGCCACCCGACCTTCTTCGACATTCCCGACGATGTGGGGCCGATGTGAGCGCGGTCCTGTTCGAATACCTCTGTCGTCTTGGGGACAATGCGCTGCTGCTGGGTCACCGGGTCTCGGAATGGTGCGGTCATGCGCCTGTGCTCGAAGAAGATATCGCGCTGGCCAATACCGCGCTGGATCTCATCGGGCAGGCGCAGATGTGGCTGGGCCTCGCCGCCGAGGTTGAGGGGGCCGGGCGCAGTGCCGATGATCTGGCCTATTTCCGCGATGAACGCGGGTTTCGGAATCTGTTGCTGCTGGAACAGCCGAACCGGGATTTCGGCCATACGATCCTGCGGCAATTCCTGTTTGACGCCTATCAAGAGCCGCTTTTGGCCGCCCTGTCCCAGAGCAGCGATGCCAGGATCGCCGGGATCGCGGCCAAAGTGGCGAAGGAAAGCGCCTATCATCTGGAACGGTCCCGGGGTCTTGTGATCGCATTGGGCGACGGGACCGAGGAAAGCCATCGCCGCATGCAGGCCGCGCTGGATCGGCTCTGGCCCTATGCGGGCGAGGCGCTGACATCGGATGCGGTCGAGACCGAAATCGCCGAGGCCGGGCTGGGCCCCGCGCCAGATAGCCTGCGCCCGGCATGGGAAGAGACGGTTCGCGCGACACTGACCGAGGCGACCCTCCGCATTCCCGAGAGCGATTTTGCCCAGACCGGCGGCAAGACCGGCGCGCGGCATACGGAGCATCTGGGTCCGATGCTGGCGGTGATGCAGATCCTGCCGCGCAGCCATCCCGATGCGGTGTGGTGACATGCGCCCCCCGGTCGCGCAGATCTGGTCCTGGCTTGAGAAGGTTCCGGACCCCGAAATCCCCGCCATCTCGGTCGTGGATCTGGGCGTCATCCGCGATGTCCGGTGGGAGGCCGAGACCCTGTCCGTCACCGTGACCCCGACCTATTCCGGCTGCCCGGCCACGCGTGTCATCGCGCAGGATATCGAGACGGCCCTGACCGCGCGCGGCATTGAGGCGCTGCGGATCGAAACACGCATCGCCCCGCCCTGGACCACCGACTGGATCAGCGCGGCCGGGCGCGCCAAGCTCACGGCCTTCGGCATCGCGCCGCCCAGCCCGAGCGGCGGCCCTGCCGCCTGCCCCCGTTGCGCGGGGACGGATCTCGAACGGGTCAGCCAGTTCGGCTCCACGCCCTGCAAGGCCCAATGGCGCTGCCGCAGCTGCCTTGAGCCTTTCGATTATTTCAAATGCCTCTGAGGATGTGACCATGGCCGCGCCGCGCTTTCACACTGCCACCGTCACCCGGATCGACCGCACGACACGGGACGCGGTGGCCGTGACCCTGCGCCCGGACACGCCCGAGGCGTTTGCCTTCAAGGCCGGGCAATACCTGACCTTTCGACGGCAGATCGGCGAGGTGGAGCTGCGCCGGTCCTACTCGATCTGCGCGCCCGAGGGGGACGGGGCCTTGCGCGTCGGGATCAAGCATGTGCCCGGTGGCGCGTTTTCCGGCTGGGCCAATACGGAGCTGCGCGTGGGTGACAGCCTGCAGGTGATGCCGCCCATGGGGCAGTTCACCCTGCCCGAGACGGCGGGCAGACATCTGCTTTTTGTGGCGGGCGGATCCGGGATCACACCGATCCTGTCGCTGATCGGGACACTGCTCCGGCAGGATGGAGCGGCGCAGGCGACGCTGATCTATGCCAATCGCAGCCCGGCCTCGATCATGTTCCGGGACGCGCTGGAGGACCTCAAGAACCTCTATCTCGACCGGCTGACGGTGATCCATGTGCTCGAAAGCGGGCAGGACATTCCGCTCTTCTCCGGGCGTCTCGATGCCGAGAAATGCGCCGCGCTCTTCACCCGGTGGATCGCGCTGGATCAGGTTGATGCGAGCTATATCTGCGGCCCCGGCCCGATGCGGGAGGCGGTCGCCTCCGCGCTCGCCGCCCATGGCCAGCCCGAAGATCGCATTCGGTTCGAGCTTTTTGCCGCCGATCAGCCGGGCAAACTCGCCCCCGCGCCCCGCCATGTGGCGCCGGATGCGCCGGGCATCGCGACACAGATCACCGTGGGGGGTATTCGTCAGGATCTTATCGTCGCGCAGGATCAGAGCTTGCTCGAGGCCGCGCGGGCGGCGGATATCGACGCGCCCTTTGCCTGCACCGCCGGGGTCTGTTCGACCTGTCGCGCACGGGTGCTGCGCGGCGAGGTCGAGATGCGGGCGAACCACGCGCTTGAGGACGATCAGGTGCGCGACGGCTATATCCTCACCTGCCAGAGCTATCCGGTCTCGGGCCCGCTCGAGATCGATTATGACGCCTGATCGCCTTGCTTAGAGCCTGTTTCGCGCGCTCATCCCGGATCGGACCGTCGGTCGATCACCCGCACGGCCTTGCCTTCGGACCGCGCCACGCTGCCCGGATCGCCCACGGCGACCTCGACGCTGACGCCGACCGTTTCACGGACCCGGCGCACCAGCGCCTCGCGCGCGGCACCCCGGCGTGCGTCATCGGCAGCACTCGGAAGGGCCTCCACATGGACCCGCATGGCGTCGAGCCGCCCATCCGTGAACCGCTCGATCTGGAAATGGGGCGCAAGGCCATCCGTCGCCATCAACTGCTCTTCGATCTGGGTGGGAAAGACATTCACCCCGCGCAGGATCATCATGTCATCCGAGCGCCCCGTGATCTTTTCCATCCGCCGCATGGACCGCGCAGTCCCCGGCAAGAGCCGCGTCAGGTCCCGCGTCCGGTAGCGCACCATGGGCAGACCTTCCTTGGTGAGCGTCGTAAAGACCAGCTCCCCCATCTCGCCATCTGGCAGGACCGCACCCGTCGCCGGGTCGATGATTTCGGGATAGAAGTGGTCCTCCCAGACATGGAGACCATCCTTGGTCTCGACGCATTCATTGGCGACCCCGGGCCCGAGGATCTCGCTGAGCCCGTAGATATCCACCGCATGCATATCGAACGCCGCCTCGACCTCGGCGCGCATGGCGTTGGTCCAGGGTTCGGCGCCGAACACCCCGACCTTGAGCGAGCTGTCCTGCGGGTCGAGGCCCTGCCGGTGAAACTCTTCAAGGATGTTGAGGATGTAGGAGGGCGTGACCATGATCGCATCCGGCGCAAAATCCGTGATCAGCGTCACCTGGCGCTGGGTCATGCCGCCCGAGACCGGCACCACGGTCGCGCCCAGCCGCTCGATCCCCACATGAGCGCCAAGCCCGCCCGTGAACAGGCCATAGCCATAGGCATTATGCACCATATCCCCCTTGCGCACCCCCGCCGCGCGCAAAGAGCGGGCCACCATATTGGCGAAGAGGTCGCAATCCCCCGCCGTGTAGCCGACCACCGTCGGCTTGCCCGTCGTCCCCGACGAGGCATGGATCCGCAGGATTTCGGACCGGGGCACGGCAAACATGCCGAACGGATAGTTCGCCCGCAGGTCATCCTTGCCGGTGAAGGGAAAGCGCGACAGATCCGAGAGCTGCTGCATCTGATCGGGATGCACCCCGGCCGCATCGAACCGCGCGCGGTACATGGGCACATTGGTATAGGCGTGGTTCAGGGACCATTTCAGCCGGTCCAGTTGCAATGCTGCGATCTCGTCGCGCGAGGCCCGCTCGATCGGTTCGAGCTCCTCGGGCCGTGCCCCCAAGTCTTCCATATGCGCCCCTCCCGTGGCTGGACGAAAGGTGCACCGAAGCGGATCGCAGATCAATGCGGATGCAACGAATGACGCACACAGAAACCACGGACCTGATCGCGACGCTTTGCCAGACAGGCGACCTGAAGGTCTGGTCCCTGCTGGTGACCCTTTTTGGTGACGCCGCCATGGCAGACGGGGCGGTCCTGTCGGGACCTCAGATCTCGGAAATCCTCGGACGGCTGCAGATCAGGCCCGAGGCCCAGCGCGTGGCACTACACCGGCTGCGCAAGGATGGCTGGATCACGGCCACCCGGCGGGGACGGATCGGGCTTTACGGGTTGAGCACTCGGGGCCGGGCCGAGACAGCCGCCGTCGCCGACCGGGTCTATGCCCCGTCCATCCCCGACGCCCCTGCACGCTACGTGATCGTGACACGAGACGGGACCGAGGCCCCAAAACAGGCTCTTTTACTGGGTGCGGGCCGATATCTCGGCCCTGTGCCCGGTGGTGCGGACACCCTCTCAGCCCCCCTGCCCGGGCCATTGCCGCCCTGGGTCGCGGCCTCGGCGGTGCCGGAACCGCTCGGCACAGATCTGGCATGGCTTCGGGATGCTCTGGACCACGGCCCAACCCGCCCCGAAGACCCCATGACCGCCACGGCCCAGCGCCTTGTGATCCTGCACCATTGGCGGCGTCTTGCCCTGCGGCTTGCGCCCGAGGCAGAGGCGCTTTTGGGTCCCGATTGGGTCGGCGCGGCTTGCCGGGCGCGTGTGGCCGCGCATCTCGCTGCCCTGCCCCGTCTCAGCCCGACGGCCCCCGCGCCCTAACCGGGTCCGGATCAATTTACTTGGACGGAGGATGGGACTAGCCTCATCCTTGCCGCGTTCACGGAGGAGAGGATGCGCACTCAGGTCGCCATCATTGGCGGGGGACCGTCCGGGCTCCTGCTGTCGCAGCTTCTGCACACGCGCGGGATCGACTCCGTCGTGCTCGAACGGCAAACAAAGGCCTATGTCCTGCAACGGATCCGGGCCGGCGTGCTGGAACAGGGGCTGCTCGATCTGATGACCGAGGCGGGCGTGGGCGAGCGGGTCTATCGCGAGGGCTTTGCCCATGACGGGACGCTGCTCTCCTATGGCGACGAGATGTTCCGCATTGATTTCACCGAGCACACGGACAAGCCGGTGATGGTCTATGGCCAGACCGAGGTGACCCGCGACCTCTATAAGGCGCGCGAGGCGACGGACGGACGGCTGGTTTTTCAGGTCTCGGATGTGGAGATCGTCGGAGCCGACACGGACAGCCCCGAGGTGCAGTACACGGTGGATGGCGCACGCCAGACGCTGGCTTGTGACTATGTGGCGGGCTGCGACGGGTTCCACGGGGTGAGCCGCAAGACCATCCCCGAAACCCTTCGCAAGGATTATGAAAAGGTCTATCCGTTCGGGTGGCTCGGGGTCCTCTCGCGCACACCGCCGGTCCATCACGAACTGATCTATGCCAATTCCGAGCGGGGATTTGCGCTGTGTTCCATGCGGAACGAGGCGCTCAGCCGCTACTACATCCAGTGCCGTCTCGATGACCGCCCCGAAGACTGGAGCGATCAGGCCTTCTGGGACGAATTGCGGCGGCGGATCCCCGGCGAGCAGGCCGCGCGGCTCGTGACCGGCCCCTCTATCGAGAAGTCCATCGCGCCCCTGCGCAGCTTCGTGACCGAACCCATGCGCTGGGGGCGGCTGTTTCTCTGCGGGGATGCGGCGCATATCGTGCCGCCCACCGGGGCCAAGGGGTTGAACACGGCCGCCTCGGATGTGCATTACCTCTATACCGGGTTGCGCCAAATCTATGAGGAGAGCGATGCCGAGGGCCTCGACCGCTATTCCGAACGCGCCCTCGCCCGGGTCTGGAAGACCGAGCGCTTCAGCTGGTGGTTCAGCACGCTGATGCATCGCTTCCCAGATCAGACGGAGTTCGAATACAAGATCCAGCTGGCCGAGATCGAGTTCCTGCGCACCAACAAGGCCGCCCAAGCCGCGATGGCGCAGAACTATGTCGGATTGCCCTATTGAGAGACGGTTTTCATGAGCACAGACACCCCCAACACACGCTATGACGCGGGCATGGCCGTCCGGCGCGAAGTTCTGGGCGACGTCCATGTGGACCGCGCCGAGGCCGCGCGCAGCGACCTCGACACGCCGTTCCAGACCCTGATCACCGAGGGTGCCTGGGGTACGGTCTGGGCCAGCGATGCGATCACCCGGCGCGAGCGGTCGATGCTGACCCTCGCCCTGCTCGCGGCCACCGGGAATTTCGCCGAGATCCCAATGCATGTCCGCGCCTGCGCCAATACCGGGGCCAGCCAGTCGGACGTGATGGAGGCGTTCCAGCATGTGGCCATCTATGCCGGCGTGCCCAAGGCCAACCACGCGATCAAGCTTGCCAAGGCGACCTTCGCCGAGATGGAGGGCGAGGCATGACCGAGGCGCCACCCTCGGGGGGCTATTTTCGCCGTAACCGGGACTGGCACCCGGCCCCGCTGAGCCCGGCCTACAAGACCACCGTGAAGCGGGCGCCGAGCTTTGCCCCGCTCTCCTTCCCCACGAGCCTCGGCGAAGAGACCGGACCGGTTTTTGGCCATGACATCCTCGGGCCGCGGGACAATGACCTGATCCACAATTTCAGCAAGGATGGCAGCGCGGCCATCGGGCCCCGGATCGTCGTTCATGGGCGCGTGCTGGATGAGACCGGGCGCGGGGTGCCGGATGCGCTGATCGAGATCTGGCAGGCCAATGCAGGCGGGCGCTATCGTCACAAGAAAGAGAGCTACCTCGCACCGCTCGATCCGAATTTCGGCGGGTGCGGGCGGGTGATCTCGGGCCCGGATGGACATTACGAGTTTCGCACGGTGATGCCCGGCCCCTATCCCTGGCCCAACACGGCCAATGACTGGCGTCCGGCCCATATCCATCTGTCGGTGTTTGGCCCGGCCTTCGCCCAGCGCCTCGTGACCCAGATGTATTTCGAGGGCGATCCCCTGATCTGGCGCTGCCCGATTGTCGGCGCGATCTCGTCGCCCGAGGCGGTCAAAAGCCTGATTGCCCCACTGGACATGGCCCGTAACATCCCCATGGATGCGCGCGCCTACAAGTTCGATATCGTACTGCGCGGGCGCCGTCAGACCATGTTCGAAAACCGACCCGAGGGGATGTGACCATGACCCAACCCCTGCACGATCTCAAAGAGACCCCCTCTCAGACTGCCGGACCCTATGTCCATATCGGCTGCGTTCCGAACCGGTCGGGGATCGCCGGTGTTTATCCCGAGGATCTCGGCGCGCGTCTGATCACAGGACCGGTGGAGGGCCAACAGATCACCCTGACCGGGGTGGTCCATGATGGCGCGGGGGCACTGCTCAAGGATGCATTGCTCGAGATCTGGCAAGCGGATGCAGCGGGTCGTTTTGCGGCAGGGGACCCGCGCGGTCCGGGGGATCCGCATTTCACCGGCTGGGGGCGCAGTGCCAGTGATGGCGCAACCGGCGCCTACCTCTTTGAGACGGTGAAGCCCGGGCGCGTGCCCTTCCACGACGGCAGCTTGCAGGCGCCCCATATCACCCTCTGGATCGTGGCGCGCGGCATCAATCTGGGCCTCCAAACCCGGATCTATTTCGCCGATGAGGCCGAGGCCAATGGCGAGGACCCGGTCCTGACCCGGATCGAGCATCAGAGCCGGATCCCCACCCTGCTCGCCACGCCCGAGGGCCCGGACCGCTACCGGTTCGATGTGCATCTGCAGGGCCCCCAAGAGACGATCTTTTTTGACTTCTGAGGATGGAGCCATGAGCACCAAACCCTGCATCATCTGCGTTGCGATCACCGGTTCCGTTGCCACCAAGGCGGCGAACCCGGCCGTGCCGATCACGGTCGCCGAACAGGTCGAGAGCACCCACGAAGCCTTTGAGGCGGGCGCGAGCATCGCCCATTGCCATGTGCGCAACCCCGATGAGAGCCCCTCGAGCGACCCTGAGAAATTCGCGCGCCTGCAGGAGGGTCTGCTCAAGCATTGCCCGGGCATGATCATCCAGTTTTCCACCGGCGGGCGATCCGGGGCCGGGCAGGATCGGGGCGGGATGCTGCCCCTGCGCCCGGACATGGCCTCGCTCACCGTCGGGTCGAACAACTTCCCCAAGCGCGTGTACGAGAATCCGCCCGTTCTGGTGGATTGGCTCGCCAGCGAGATGGTCACCCATGGCGTGATCCCCGAGATCGAGGCGTTCGATCTCAGCCATATCCATCAGGCCGCCGCGATGCATCGGGACGGGCGGCTGCCGGCGCGGCCCTATATTCAGTTCGTCATGGGCGTGAAGAATGCGATGCCCGTGGATCGCGAGAGCTTCGAGTTCTATGTGAAAACGGTCGAGCGGCTGCTGCCCGGGGCGGAATGGTGCGGCGCGGCCATCGGGGCCAATCAGATCGTGATGAATGAATGGTGCGTGGCCGGCGGCGGGCATGCGCGCACGGGCCTCGAGGACAACGTCCGGCTGGACCGTGAGACGCTGGCGCCATCGAATGCGGCACTGGTCCGGCGGGTCGTCGCGCTTTGCGATCAGTATGAGCGCCCGGTGGCGCGCCCGGATCAGGCGCGCGAGATCCTCGGCCTCCGCCCTGCAGCCGTCGCGGCCTAGGCCGTTGGCGTGCCGAGCCGCTCGATCCCGTTTAGCAGGTCCCGCGCATGGAGGAGCGCGGCCCCGGTTGTCTCGCACATCTGGGGCAGGATCATCCATTCCAGCGACCAGGCCGCCCCGGACCGTTCCTGCTCATGCACCATGGCGTGGTGCAGTCCACTGATCTGAGTGGCGTTGAACCGCGAGAGCGTTACGAGGATCTCGGCGGCAACCGGGTTCTGCTTGTGCGGCATGGCGGAGCTGGCACCACCACCGCTGAGCTGCACCTCATCCAGACCCTGTTGCGCCATGAGCGCGAGGTCCTGCCCCATCTTGCCGAGGCTGCCGCTCACCAGCGCGAGCCAGTTGCCATAGGCCACCACGCCATCCCGCGTCGCATGCCAGACGGGACCGGGGGGTTGCAGGCCCAACGCCTTGGCCATGTCGGCAGCAACCGCATCATCCTCCGGTGCCCGGACGCCAACCGGCCCTCCGAACTGCAGATGTTCGACCCCGGCGCGGATCTCGGGCAGGCGGGTGCGCACGCGTTCGAGGGGCGCGGTCCAGCTTGCCAGCCGATCCGCCACGGTCATGGGCAGGGCCGCCTGCATCCGGGTCCGTCCCATCAGAGGTGCCGTCCCATGTTGATTTGTGAGCGTTGCGAGCTGCGCCAGAAGGTTCGAGAGTCGCGCGTCCAACAGGTCACTGACACCGCGCAGGGACAGGGCAAGGCTCGTATCCATCACATCCTGGCTCGTCGCGCCCTGATGTAAGGCGTCGGCATCCGCGCCCATCTCGGCCCGGAGCGCGGCCACGAAGGCCGGGACGGGAACCCCGTCCCGGCGGACCCGCGCTGCAAGACCCTCCGGATCAAGGCGCACCGTTTCCATAAGCGCGACCGCGCGCTCTGCGTTTCGCAGAGCGCGCCACCGACCCTGCGCCCGGGTGAGCGCGCATTCAAAGGCCATGAACTGCGCCAGCATTGTCTCGGCAGAGAAGAGCGCCGCCACCTCGGGATCCGCAAACAGCCCGTCAAACAGCCTGTTCTGCCCCCCCGCCGCCATCAGATCAGAAACTCTGACAAAAGCGCGTCCTCGGTGATGTCCCGAAACGGGAAGCCCGCCGCATCGAGCCTGGCAAAGAGCTGCTCGAAGGCACGGGCATCCTTGGTCTCGATCCCGATCAGAACCGAACCAAAATTCCGCGCGGATTTCTTGAGATACTCGAACCGCGCGATGTCATCCTCGGGGCCGAGAAAGCCCAGAAACTCTTTCAGGGCGCCCGGACGCTGCGGCAACCGCAGGATGAAGTACTTCTTGAGACCCGCAAAGCGCAGGCTGCGTTCCTTCACCTCGGGCAACCGCTCGAAATCGAAATTGCCGCCGGACGTCACGCAGACCACCCGCTTGCCCCTGATCTCGGAGCGCAGCGGCTCCAACACGTCCACGGCCAGCGCCCCGGCGGGCTCCAGCACGATCCCTTCGACATTCAGCATCTCGAGCATCGTATGACAGATCCGGTCCTCCGGCGCCGAGAGCACGTGATCCCGCGGCACATCGCGCAGGATCTCGAAGGGGCGCGCCCCGATCCGCGCCACAGCGGCCCCATCCACGAAGTTATCGACCCGGGCGAGGGTCTGTGGCGCGCCTGCCTCCAGCGCGGCAGCGAGGCTTGTGGCCCCCGACGGCTCCACCAGGCGCAGGTCGACCGCAACCCCCGACGCGTCGAAATACCCCTTCATCCCTGAAGAGAGACCGCCCCCACCCACAGGCAGAATCACCATGTCGGGCGGGCTGTCCAATTGGTCCAGCAGCTCGACCGCGACGGTCGATTGCCCCTCCATCACATCCGCATCGTCAAAGGGCGACAGAAAGGTCGCGCCCGCCTCACCGCAATAGGCCTGTGCCGCAGCCAGCGTATCGTCGAAATAGTCCCCAACGAGCTGGATATCGATGGCCGCGCCACCGAAGATCCGCGTCTTGTCGATCTTTTGCAGCGGGGTCGTCACCGGCATGAACACCACCCCATGCACCGCGAAATGCTGACAGGCATAGGCAACGCCCTGGGCATGATTGCCCGCACTGGCACAGGCAAACTGGGTCTGCCCCTCGGCGACACGCTTCGAGATCGCGTTGAACGCCCCGCGGATCTTGTAGGACCGGACCGGCGAGAGATCCTCGCGCTTCAGCCAGATCTCGGCTCCGAACCGCTCGGACAGATGCGCGTTCCGCTGCAGCGGCGTGGCAGGGAAAAGCGGTCGCATGGCGCGCTCTGCCCTATGGGCATTATCGGCAAACTCGGTCATGGGCCGACAGTTTCAGCATCCTGCAGCGGGTGCAAGGCGGGGTCCGCTTGCCCTGCCGCGCAAAAGTCGATAACCGCACGGGCGAAGTAGCCCAAGGAGACTCCCGCCCATGTCCGCGCCAAAGAAAGTCGTTCTCGCCTATTCCGGTGGTTTGGACACGTCGATCATCCTGAAATGGCTGCAGACCGAGTATAACTGCGAGGTCGTGACCTTCACCGCCGATCTCGGTCAGGGCGAAGAGCTGGAGCCCGCCCGGGCCAAGGCCGAGATGATGGGCGCGAGCGCGATCTATATCGAGGATCTGCGCGAGGAATTCGTTCGCGACTTCGTCTTCCCGATGTTCCGGGCCAATGCGGTCTATGAGGGGCTCTACCTGCTGGGCACCTCGATCGCGCGGCCGCTGATCTCGAAGCGGCTGGTCGAGATTGCCGAGGCCGAGGGCGCGGATGCCGTGGCCCATGGCGCGACCGGCAAGGGCAACGACCAGGTCCGGTTCGAACTGGCCGCCTATGCCCTGAACCCCGACATCAAGGTCATCGCCCCCTGGCGCGAGTGGGACCTGTCGAGCCGCACCAAGCTGGTCGATTTCGCAGAGAAGAACCAGATCCCGATCGCCAAGGACAAGCGCGGCGAGGCGCCGTTCTCGGTGGATGCGAACCTGCTGCACACCTCGTCCGAGGGCAAGGTCCTCGAAGATCCGGCAGAAGACGCACCCGATTACGTCTATCAGCGCACCGTCTCTCCCGAGGACGCGCCGAACGAGCCGGAATATGTCGAGATCGGGTTCGAGAAGGGCGATGCGGTCTCGATCAATGGCAAGGCCATGTCCCCAGCGACCGTTCTGACCAAGCTCAACGAGCTTGGCGGCAAGCACGGGATCGGGCGTCTCGACCTTGTGGAGGGCCGGTTTGTCGGCATGAAATCCCGCGGCATCTACGAGACGCCGGGCGGTACCATCCTGCTGGAGGCCCATCGCGGGATCGAGCAGATCACGCTGGATCGGGGCGCGGCGCATCTCAAGGATGAGCTGATGCCGCGCTATGCGGAGCTGATCTATAACGGCTTCTGGTTCTCGCCCGAGCGCGAGATGCTGCAGGCCCTGATCGACCAGAGCCAGGAACATGTGACCGGCACCGTGCGGCTGAAGCTTTACAAGGGTCTCGCGCGCACCGTAGGCCGCTGGTCCGAGCACAGCCTCTATTCCGAGGCCCATGTCACCTTCGAGGATGACGCCGGGGCCTATGACCAGAAGGACGCGGCGGGTTTCATCCAACTGAACGCCCTGCGCCTGAAGCTGCTGGCAGCCCGGAACAAGCGCCTGAAGTAATATCGTCGCGGTCCGTCCCAGCGCCTTTGTTTTGCCAGTTTGCCCGGCTTAGGCTTGCGGGCGACACAAGCAGAGGCAGCCATGGGCGAACGCGTTGAATTCAATGGCACCACGAAAGAGTGGTTCGGGATCTGGATGGTCAATCTGGTCCTGACCATTCTGACGGTCGGGATCTATTCCGCCTGGGCCAAGGTGCGGACCAAGCAATACTTCTATCGCAACACCAAGATCGCCGGGCGGAGCTTCGACTACCACGCCACGGGCAAGCAGATCCTGATCGGGCGGATCATCGTGGTGATCGGGCTGATCGCCTATTCGGTGCTCGCAACGATCCCCATTCTGGCAATCGTTCTGCCCCTGCTATTCGTAGGGGTCTTTCCCTACCTGCTCTACCGGTCGCTCCGGTTCAACGCCCGGGTGTCGAGCTGGTCCGGCGTGCGCTTCAACTTCACCGGGACCTATGGCGGGGCGTTCAAAGCCTATCTGCTGGTGCCCTTCCTGACCGTGTTCACGCTCTATCTTGCCTGGCCCTTTGCCGAGCGCGCCCAGCGCCGCTACACCACAAACGGCCATGTGCTGGGCCGGAGCCCCTTGAGCTTCGACGCCCCGATTGGACCCTTTTACAAGGCCTTTGGCCTCTCGATCCTGTGGTTTCTGCTCGTGGTATTCTGTGGACTTGGGGTGATATTGGCCCTTTCGATCGGCCAATCGGGCATCACCGGTATGGATTTCAACGATCCGCAAGACACGGCGGAGCTGTTCGGAGGGACCGTGTTTTTGCTGGCCCTTTTCTTCCTGTTCTTCGCCTTCGTGACCTCGGTCACCCTCTTTCAGGCCTTCATTCGAAACATCGTGTACAACAATACGCTGCTGGATGGACGCCACAGCTTTGTCTCGACGGTCTCGCCCATGGCCATTTTGTGGATCGTCGCCACGAACGGTGTCGCGGTGATCTTCTCCTTCGGGCTGCTCCTGCCTTGGGCCCAGATCCGACTGACCAGCTACTTTGCCGCCCATACGGAATTCGTGCCGGACGGGTCGCTGGATGGCTTCATCTCCCATTTCGAGGCGGAGAAGAGCTCCATCGGCGATGCCTTTACCGATATCGAGGGCATCGATTTCGACATCAACTTGTGAGCCTCCGATGACCGACATACGCGCCAAGGGGATGGCCACATCCGGCGGCAGCTCGATGCAGAGCGCGGCCGAGCTCCGGGTTCAGGGCGGACATGCCCGGCTCTTTGGGGCCGAGGGCGGGTTGATGGCCGAGGACGCGCTGGGTGATGTGACCATCGAACCGCGGCTCGGCGCGCTGCCCCGCAAATTGCGGTTTCAAAACGGCGCGGAGTTCGAAAGCGAAGATTTCGACGCCATCGCCACGCTGGACCCACCCGGGTTCTGGTCACGCCTGCACGGGTTCGAACGATTTCACCCGCGCCTGATCCTCTTCGTGATCGGCGGATTGCTCGGTGGCTGGCTGGTGTACACAGTCGCGCTGACGGTTCTGGTCAATGTGGCGGTCGTGCTGACCCCTGCGCCCCTGATCCATGCCATGGACCGCAGCACGCTCGCGGCCATGGATGCCACGATCGGGCGACCAACCCAGCTGAGCGCGGGCCAGCAGGCAGGTGCGCGCGAGATTTTCGAAGATCTGCGCGCAGTGGTGCCGGACCACGCGATTGCCGAAGAGCTGACTTTGGAGTTCCGTGCCCTGCCCGGCCTCGGGCCCAACGCGCTCGCCCTGCCGGGCGGCACGGTGGTGCTGACCGATGCGCTGACGAACCAGTTCGACGATGATGTGATTGCTGCCGTGCTTGGCCATGAAATGGCCCATGTGATGGAGAAACACGCGCTCAAGCGGCTCTATCGCTCCCTCGGGATCTACGTGATGGTCGCGCTGATCGCCGGGGAAACGGGTCCGCTGCTCGAGGATGTGCTGCTCGAGGGGAATGTCCTGCTCTCGCTCTCCTTCTCGCGCGAGCAGGAAACCGAGGCCGATCAGGTCGGCCTGCGGCTGGCGGATGCGGCGGGGTATGATCCCGCGGGCCTCAAGGAGTTCTTCGAAGCCCTCGCCGCCGAGGTTGGTGATGGCGGTGGCTGGCTTTCGACCCATCCCGGCAACCGAGACCGGATCGACGATATCGACGCCTATCTGGATGCGCGCTAGCCGTCAGGAAAGCTTTCTAGCGGCCAGCTCCTCATAGATCTCCAGCGCCTCGGGCAGGAGCGGGGACTCCGTCTCGGGCAGCGGCCCTTCGGGACCGGCAAACCCGGTGGACCGGTGCACCGCCCCGTACCAATGCCGGGCCCAGACCCCGTCCTCGGGGCGGCCCCCGGCAGGCCAGGACAGCATCGCCGGATCGTAAGACAGACCAATCTCGGCACATATCCGCTGCAGCATGCCCGCAGGATCCGCGCGGATATCGGCGCTGTCCACGACGACTCCGCCGATCTTGTCAAAAAGCGCGCTCTGCTGGGGGAACCCGATATCCTCCAGCGTCATCTCCGCCCGTTTCGCCCCGTAGCTCGCAATCACCCGGGCCGGATGGCGGATCAGATGTACGTTCACGCACGCCTCGGCCCAATCCACCGGCACGCCCGGGACCATATGGTGGGGCATATGCTTCATGTAGAGATGAGGCACCCCCTCGGGGATGGGCGCCAAGCAGGATGCGGCGATCACCTGCGGGTCGGTTTCATGGGCGGCGATGATCTCTTCGGCCATGGGGTGATCCTGACCGGTCAGGGCGAGATAGGCGCCGTAGAACGGTTCGTCGCGCACGGCACAATCAGCCCGCGCGCCGAAACTGTACATCATCGCTGTCGACAGGTTGCGTGGCCCGCTCCACATGGCGATCCGCATCACGCAGCCCCCCCCGTGACACGCTCACCAATCGCGGCGGCCGCGAGTCCTGCTGCAAGGCGGCATCTGAAAATGTTGAGATCTGTAACCATTCGCCCGTGATTTCCCCTGTTTTCCGCCGAAGTTAGACCCGGATTGAAACATAGCCAAGCTTTGCCTCACCACTGCGTGACCTCACGGGCCGGTGACTTGAGCCTGTGCGACAGCTCGCGGCAAAATACCCCCATCGCAAGGAGGCCTTTATGACCCATCCCTCGTTCCCCTTCCCGAATTTCGCCCGGTTCAAGCCGGTGCTTCTGGCCGTGGCGATCGTGCTCGGCATCGCCGCGGAATGCCAGCAGGCCCATGCGGGCGGCACCGAGAAGATCGTCGTGGCGGGCGGCTGTTTCTGGTGCGTCGAGAAAGACTTCGAACAAGTGCCCGGCGTGATCGAGGCGGTCTCCGGCTACGCGGGCGGCACGGTCGACAACCCGAGCTACAAGCAGGTGACGCGCGGCGGAACCGGCCATCTGGAAGTGGTCGAAATCGAGTATGACCCGCGCAAGGTCTCCACGCGCGAGATCCTCGACAAGTTCCTGCGCAGCATCGATCCGCTGGATGCGGGCGGGCAGTTCTGCGACCGGGGGCACAGCTATACAACGGCGATCTTCGCCACCTCGGCCCAACGTGCCGATGCCGAAGCCGCCGTGGCGCAGGCCGAGGCCGATCTCGGCCGCAAGATTGTCACCCCGATCCGCGAGGCCGCGACCTTCTTCGAGGCGGAGGACTACCACCAGGATTACTACAAATCGCAAACCCGCGTCCTCACCCGGTTCGGACCCAAGACCAAGGCCGAAGCCTATAAGCGGTACCGCAAGGGCTGCGGACGCGATGCCCGGGTCAAGGCGATCTGGGGCGACGCCGCTCCCTTTACCGGAAGCTGAGTACGCATCACCCATCTCCATCGCAAAAGGCCCCGGAAGGGGCCTTTTTCATGTCGCGCGCTGAGGCGGTGGCGTCACCGGCCGCAAAACCGATGCAGCTGATGCGCGTCCGCGCGGTCCGCAGGGACCGCGCCCCCTAGCCCACCTTACAGGCCGCCAGAACTGCCATGTTCAGAATGTCATTGGCCGTCGATGTCGCCGAGCAGAGCTGGATCGGCTTGCCCACACCGGACAGGATCGGCCCGATCACCGTCGCATCGCCGAGCTGCTGCATCAGCTTGACCGAAATCGAGGCCGAGTGCCGCGCCGGCACCACCAACACATTCGCAGGCCCCGTGAGGCGGCAGAATGGATATTGCTCCATGATGTCCGGGTCGAGCGCCACATCCACGGTCATCTCGCCATCATACTCGAAATCGGCACCGCGCTCGTCGAGAACACGGGGCGCTTCGTGCATCTTGGTGGCCCGCTCCGAGACCGGATAGCCAAAGGTTGAGAAGCTGACAAAGGCCACACGAGGTTCAAGTCCCAGAGACCGCGCCGTCCCGGCCGCACGCGTCGCGATATCCGCCAGATCCGTCTGGCTCGGCCATTCATGGACCAGCGTATCCGCGATCAGCACGATGCGCCCCTTCACCAGAAGCGCCGTCACACCGACCGCGCCATCCTCGGCGGTGGCGTCGAACACCGTGTTGATCAGCCCCAGAACATGGGCCGATTTCCGGGTCGCCCCGGTCACAAGCCCATCCCCATGCCCATGCGCCAGCATCAGCGACGAGAAAACATGCCGGTCCCGCGCCGCCAGACGGTGCACATCGGACCGATCGTAGCCCTTGCGTTGCAGCCGGGTGTAGAGCAGCTCCTTGTAGCTGTCCAAATGCCGGGTGTTCCGCGCATTCACGATCTCCAGCTCACGGTAAGCATCGCCGATCCCGGCGGCCTCCAGCCGTTCGCGCACGTCATCCTCGCGGCCCACGACCAGCGCTTTGCCAAGGCCGGACCGTTGGTAGGTCACCGCAGCCCGCAGAACGCGGATATCGTCGCCCTCGGCAAAGATCATGCGCGCCTGTGTGCCCTTGGCCCGGGCAAACATGCCCTGCAGCATCGAGGCTGTCGGGTCCATCCGCGCGCGCAGTGATTGCTCGTAGCCCGCCATGTCCACGATGGGTTTGCGCGCCACACCCGTATCCATCCCGGCACGCGCCACGGCGGGCGGCACCGTATGAATCAGGCGCGGATCGAACGGCGTCGGAATGATATAATCCCGGCCAAAGCTCAGCTTGCGGCCATAGGCCAGGGCGACCTCATCGGGCACATCCTCCCGGGCAAGCTCGGCCAGAGCCTGGGCACAGGCGATCTTCATCTCGTCATTGATGGCCCGCGCCCGGATATCCAGTGCGCCGCGGAACAGATACGGAAAGCCGAGCACGTTATTCACCTGGTTCGGGTAATCCGAACGTCCGGTGGCGACGATGGCGTCGGGGCGAATGGCGTGGGCCTCTTCCGGGGTGATTTCCGGATCCGGGTTCGCCATGGCAAAGATCACCGGATCATCGGCCATGGATTGAAGCATCTCTGCCGTCACCGCACCCTTGACCGACACACCGAGGAACACATCGGCCCCCTTCATCGCCTCGGTCAACGTGCGCAGATCCGTCCGCGCCGCATGGGCCGATTTCCACTGGTTCATACCCTCGGTGCGACCCTGATAGATCACGCCCTTGGTGTCGCAGACGATGCAATTGTCATGCTTGGCGCCCATCGCCTTCACAAGCTCGATACAGGCGATCCCCGCCGCGCCCGCCCCGTTCAGAACGATGCGGCAGTCTTCGATCTTCTTGCCAGTGATGTGCAGCGCGTTCAGCAGCCCCGCCGCCGTGATCACCGCCGTGCCGTGTTGGTCATCATGGAAGACCGGGATGTCCATCTCTTTCTTGAGGCGCTGCTCGATGATGAAGCATTCGGGCGCCTTGATATCCTCGAGATTGATCCCGCCAAAGGTCGGCCCCATCAGCTTGACCGCCTGAATGATCGCGTCGGGATCCTCGGTGTCGAGCTCGATATCGATGGAGTTCACATCCGCGAACCGTTTGAAAAGGACCGACTTCCCCTCCATCACCGGCTTGGAGGCCAGCGCGCCCAGATTACCGAGCCCCAGCACAGCCGAGCCATTCGAGACCACCGCCACAAGGTTGCCCTTGGTCGTATAGTCATAGGCCGTCTCGGGGTTTTCGGCGATCGCTTCGCAGGGCACGGCGACGCCGGGCGAATAGGCGAGGCTCAGATCGCGCTGCGTGCTCATGGGGGTCGAGGCATTGACCGTCAGCTTGCCCGGGGTCGGCTCCAGATGGTAGGCGAGCGCGTCCTCGCGGGTGATCTTGTTGTTGCCGGCCATGGTCTCTCCTCCTCAACGGTCCGACTGGTGTAACGAGGTTGGCGGGGTGCCTCAACACCTTGCACGCACGGGCGATTGCGACTTTCGCACCGGCGCGCAGAGGCATACTCTGCGCGCGGGCAAGGGGGATGCAGGTGGCCAGCACAACCGTGACGCCGATGATGGCGCAATACCTGGAGATCAAGGCAGATCACGCGGATGCGCTGCTGTTCTACCGGATGGGTGATTTCTACGAGATGTTCTTTGACGACGCCGTCGAAGCGGCGGCGGCGCTCGACATCGCGCTGACCAAACGCGGCAAGCATAATGGCGACGACATCCCCATGTGCGGCGTCCCCGTGCATGCCGCCGAGGGCTATCTGCTCACCTTGATCCGCAAGGGGTTTCGGGTCGCCGTCTGCGAACAGATCGAGGATCCGGCCGAGGCCAAGAAGCGTGGCTCGAAATCGGTGGTCAAACGGGCGGTGCAGCGGCTGGTCACGCCGGGCACCCTGACCGAGGCCAGCCTGCTTGAGGCGCGACGCAACAACTTCCTCGCGGCCTTCGCGGTCGTGCGGGACGAAGCGGCGCTGGCCTGGGTCGATATTTCGACCGGCGAGTTCCGCGTCATGGCCTGCCCCCCGGCGCGGCTGCCGCTGGAACTGGCGCGTCTTACCCCGCGCGAGGTGCTGCTGACCGAGCAGAGCGACCTGCGCGCGCTCGTCGAAGAGCATCAGGCAGCCGCGACCGAAATCTCCCGCGCGAGCTTTGACAGCACCGGCGCCGTCGGGCGGCTTTGCCGGCTCTATGGTGTGGCGGATCTCGATGCGTTCGGCAGTTTCGAGCGCGCGGATCTCTCGGCCATGGGGGCGATTGTCGGCTATCTGGAACTCACGCAGAAAGGCAAGCTGCCCCTGCTGCGCAAGCCGGTGAAGGAACGCGCCCAGCGCAGCCTTCAGATCGACGCCGCGACCCGGCGCAATCTCGAGCTGACCCAATCCCTCTCCGGAGGGCGGGATGGCGCGCTTCTGTCGGTGATCGACCGGACCGCCACGGCCCAGGGCGCGCGGCTGCTGGCGCGGCGACTGGCGAGCCCGTCGGCGGATCTCAACGTGATCCGCGACCGGCTGGACGGGGTGCGGCACGGGCTTGAGGCGCCTGACCTTCTGGACATAGTGCGCAGCGCGCTGGCACAGGTCCCGGATATGGATCGCGCTCTGTCGCGTCTGGCCCTTGAACGGGGCGGTCCCCGGGACCTCGCCGCCATTCGCAACGGGCTGGCTCAAGCCGAGGCTTTGGCCGAAGCGCTGCCCGAGGACGGGCTTCCCCCGCTCTGGGCCCAATCAAAGAGCCGCTTTTTCGGCCATGACGCCCTGCGCGATCTGCTGGAAGAAGCGCTCATTGCCGAACCTCCATTGCTGGCACGGGATGGTGGGTTCGTCGCCTCCGGGTTCGAGCCGGAACTTGATGAGGCCCGCCAGCTACGCGACGAGGGGCGCGGCGTGATTGCGGGGATGCAGGCGGACTATGCCGAGGTCACCGGGGTCAGCTCCCTGAAGGTGAAGCACAACAATGTGCTGGGCTATTTCATCGAAACCACCGCGACCCATGCGGACAAGATGCTGTCCCCGCCCCTGTCCGAGCGGTTCATCCACCGTCAGACGACCGCGAACGCGGTGCGCTTTACAACGGTGGAGCTCTCGGAGCTTGAGACGCGGATCCTGAATGCCGGGGGCCGGGCGCTGGCTCTCGAAAAGGCCGTGTTCGAACGGCTCCGCGCGGCGATCCTGGATCAGGCAGCGGTTCTGTCCGATTGCGCCCGCGCGCTCGCCGAGCTCGACGTGATGACGGCCATGGCCGTGCTCGCCCGCGACGAAGACTGGTGCGCCCCGCAGGTGGATGACAGCCGCCGGTTCGACATCACCGGCGGGCGCCATCCGGTGGTCGAGGCCGCTTTGCGCGCCACCGGCAGCCCGTTTGTGCGCAATGACTGCGACCTGAGTGCGGATGACGCCGCGATCTGGCTGCTGACCGGGCCAAACATGGCGGGTAAGTCGACCTTCCTTCGGCAAAACGCATTGATCGCGATCCTCGCCCAGATGGGCAGCTACGTCCCCGCCGAGGCCGCACATATCGGGCTCGTCACGCAGGTTTTTAGCCGGGTGGGCGCGTCGGATGATCTGGCCCGGGGCCGCTCGACCTTCATGGTCGAGATGGTCGAAACGGCGGCGATCCTGAACCAAGCCGGGGATCGGGCGCTGGTCATCCTCGACGAGATCGGCCGCGGCACCGCGACCTATGACGGGCTGTCAATCGCCTGGGCCACGATGGAGCATCTGCACAGCGTCAACCGCTGTCGGGCCCTGTTTGCCACCCATTACCACGAAATGACCGGCCTCGCGACGCAGCTGCCCGGTGTCGAGAACGCGACAGTTTCGGTCAAGGAATGGGAGGGCGACGTGATCTTCCTCCACGAGGTGCGGCGCGGGGCTGCGGATCGCTCCTACGGGGTTCAGGTGGCCAAACTCGCCGGCCTGCCGGAGAGCGTGGTGGCCCGGGCCCGCGTGGTGCTGGACACGCTGGAATCCGGTGAGCGGGAGGGCGGCAATCCGGCGAAAGCCTTGCTGGAGGATCTGCCGCTTTTTGCGAGCGCGCCGCCCCCGACCCCGGTTGCCCCGGCCTCGCATCCCGTGGAAGACCGTCTTGCCAAGATCTCTCCCGATGCGCTCAGCCCGCGCGAGGCGCTCGACCTGATCTATGAATTGAAGGCACTCTCAGAAGACGAGGCGACATAGAATCCTTGTGAAGAGCCTGTTTTCGGCCCCTCATCGCGAGCTCCGAGCATGAAAAAGCCCCCACCGGCCCGAACCGGCGGGGGCTTTTCAATCTGTGACGCGTTTAGCTCGCCGGGGTCGAGGATACCCCAACATGGGCCGGGCGCAGCAACCGGTCATGGAGGAGGAAGCCCTCGGACATGACCTGAATGATGCCGCCAGCCGGAATGTTCGGCACCGGGGCTTCGAACATCGCCTGATGAAGCTGCGGATCAAACGTGTCGCCCACTTCGGGCGCAATCGGCGTGATGCCATGCTTGCCAAAGACATTGAGGATCTCGCGCATGGTCAGCTCCACGCCTTCGATCATGCCGCCCGCGATTTCACGCTGGCTGTCGTCAACGGTATCGAGCGCACGGCGCAGGTTGTCGAACACCGGCAGCATGTCGCGCGCAAGCTTGGAGCCGCCATACTGCTCGGCCTCGCGACGATCCCGCTCGCCACGCTTGCGGATGTTCTCGGCCTCGGCCAGCGAGCGCATGAGCCGATCCTTCAGCTCGTCCCGCTCGGCAATGATCGCCTCGACCCCGGGACCGGGGGCATCGGGCCCCTCTTCCGCAAGGGCGGCTTCCATTTCGGCATTGGCGGCCTCTTCTTCCGCGGCAATCTCCGCGTCGACCTCAGCGAAAATGTCTTCTTCGGTTTTGGGGTCTGCCATCTCTTCGTTTCCTCTATGCCCGGTCGCCCAGGATCTTGCCGACCAGTTGCGCTGTATACTCCACCACCGGAACGACTCGTCCGTAATTCAGTCGGGTCGGTCCGATCACACCAACGGCTCCGATAATCTTGCGGTCCGCGTTCATATAAGGGCTGACGACCAGAGAGGAACCCGAAAGTGAGAAAAGCTTGTTCTCCGAACCGATAAAAATGCGCACACCCTCGCCCGTCTCGGCCAGATCGAGGAAAGCGGCGATATCCCGCTTGCGTTCCAGATCGTCAAAAAGCTCGCGCACCCGTTCCAGATCTTCGGAGGGCGGACCATCGCCCAGCAGGTTCGCGCGGCCCCGCACGATCAACCGCTCGCTCGATTCGCCCGCATCCTGCCAGACGGCGGTTCCGGCCTCGACCAGCGCCGCGGCGATGCGATCCAGCTCGCTGCGCCGTGTCGCAATCTCGCGCCCGATGACATCAGACAGCTCGGACAGGGTCCGACCCTCGGCCAGAGCATTCAGAAAATTCGCAGCCTCACGCATGGAGGACGGCGTCTGCCCCGGCGGAGGCGAAAACACCCGGTTTTCCACATGGCCATCGGCAAAGACCAGCACCACCAGGGCGCGGTCCGGTCCAAGGCTGACGAACTCGATATGCTTGATCGGCGCGGATTCGTGCTTTGGCGTGAGCACAAGGCTCGCCCCTTGCGTGATCCCCGAGAGGGCCGAGCCCACACGATCCAGCAAGGTGCCCACATCATTGTTCTCACCCGCCGAGGATTCGATCGTCTCGCGATCCTCGCGCGACAGGTCCCCAACCTCGAGCAGGCCGTCCACGAACATCCGCAAACCAAGCTGCGTCGGGATCCGACCGCTGGAGATATGAGGCGAGTCGAGCAGGCCGAGATATTCCAGATCCTGCATCACGTTCCGGATCGTCGCGGCCGAGACCTTTTCCGACATGCTGCGCGTCAGGGTGCGGCTGCCCACCGGGTCGCCCGAGCTCAGATAGCCTTCGACCACCCGGCGAAACACCTCGCGGGAGCGATCGTTCATTTCTGCCATCACCTGGGATCGGTCATCCATCGGGTCGCGCGCCTTTGTCATGCTCAACAGAACGGCTTGGGGGCCGCTCTTTTATTTCACGCCCAACTCTGGCGTCAACGGCTTGCCATTTAGATAAGGGCGCGCCTATCTGGCGCAAATAGCGAAAGGATCGTCATGCGACCGTCAGGACGTCAAGTCAATGAAATGCGCGCTGTCTCCATCGAGACCGGGTTCACGAAACATGCCGAGGGCTCCTGCCTGATTTCCATGGGCGAAACCCGCGTCTTGTGCACGGCCTCGGTCGAAGAGCGCGTGCCCCCCTTCCTGCGCAATTCCGGACTGGGCTGGGTCACGGCGGAATACGGCATGCTGCCCCGCGCGACCCATACACGGGGGCGACGCGAAGCCGCAGCGGGCAAGCAATCGGGCCGAACGCAGGAAATCCAGCGTCTGATCGGGCGCAGCCTGCGCGCAGGCGTGGACCGGGTCGCCCTGGGCGAACGGCAGATCACGGTGGATTGCGACGTGATCCAGGCCGACGGCGGCACACGCTGCGCATCGATCACCGGGGCCTGGGTTGCCCTGCGTCTGGCCGTGAACAAGCTGATGAAGACCGGCGACATTATCACCGATCCGCTGATGGATCACGTAGCAGCGGTGTCCTGCGGGATCTACGCGGGTCAGCCCGTCCTCGATCTTGACTATGCCGAGGATTCCGAGGCCGGCACGGACGCGAATTTCGTGATGACCGGATCTGGGGGCCTGATCGAGGTTCAGGGCTCTGCCGAGGGCGCACCCTTCTCGCGCGATGCGTTGAACACCTTGATGGATCTGGCCGAAGCCGGTGTCGCAGAGCTGGTAGCAGCTCAGAAAGCGGCCGTCGGCCAATGACCCTCTTTGCCGACAAGACCCTGCTCGTCGCCAGTCACAACAAGGGCAAGATCGAAGAGATTGCCCATCTGCTGGAGCCTTACGGCATCGCCGTGACCTCGGCGGCCGAGCATGGTCTGTCGGAACCCGAGGAAACCGAAACGAGCTTTGTCGGTAATGCCCGGATCAAGGCTCATTACGCCGCAAAAGAGACCGGTTTGCCCGCCCTCGCCGATGATAGCGGGTTGGAGGTCGACGCACTCGACGGTGCCCCTGGTGTCTACACGGCAGATTGGGCCGAGACCACGTCCGGACGCGATTTCAAGATGGCCATGGCCAAGGTGCACGACGCGCTTCTGGCGAAGGGCGCCGCAGCCCCTTGGCGAGCACGGTTCTGCTGCACGCTGGTGCTCGCCCTGCCCGACGGGACAGATCACGTTTTCCCCGGCACCATGGATGGTCAATTGGTCTGGCCCATGCGCGGGGATCAGGGACATGGCTATGATCCGGTGTTCCAGCCCGATGGCTATGACATCACCTTTGGCGAGATGGACCGGTGGGAGAAGAACAAGATCAGCCACCGCGCCGATGCTTTCGCGAAATTCAAAGCGGCGTGTTTTCCGGAGGGGTCATGAGACGCCTGATATCCTCCGGATCGCCCTTTGAGGCCGAAATTGGCTACTCCCGGGCGGTCGTACAGGGGGATTGGTGCTTCCTGTCGGGCGTCACCGGGTATGACTACACAACCATGAGCTTGCCAGTGAGCGTTGAAGAACAGGCAAGTAATTGTTTTAAAACGATATTTAGTGTCTTGGAGGAAGCTGATTTCAGCCCCGATACGATCTGCCGGGTCCAATACACGCTATCGGACCGCGCGCTGGCCCAAAAGGTCATCCCGGTTCTTGGCGCCGCCCTGGGCGAGATCCGCCCGGCCGCCACCATGGTCTTTGCCGGGCTGCTGGAGCCCGAAATGCTGATCGAGATCGAAGTTACGGCGTTCAAAGGCTAACCGTGATGGAGGATTGGCAGCATGGCGGCTTCGGGCTCTATCTGCACTGGCCGTTCTGCGCCTCCAAATGCCCCTATTGCGACTTCAACAGCCATGTCCGCGATCGCGTTGATCAGGATCTGTGGCGGAGCGCTTTGCTCTCTGAAATCGACCGCGTCGGTCAGGAAACCAAGGGTCGGACGCTGGATACCGTGTTCTTTGGCGGCGGCACGCCGTCTCTGATGGATCCCGACTTGGTGGCGGATCTGATGGATCGGATCCGGACCACATGGCGGACCTCGAACATTTTCGAAACGACGCTTGAAGCGAATCCAAGCTCTGTCGAAGCCGGACGGTTTCGTGCGTATCGGGATGCCGGGATCAACCGCGTGTCCATGGGGGTGCAAACGCTGAACGATCGCGACCTGCGGGCTTTGGGTCGGCTGCACAGCGTCGCCGAGGCCCGCAAGGCCTTTGACATCGCGCGGGATTGCTTCGATCGGGTGAGCTTTGACCTGATTTATGCCAGGCAAGATCAGACCCTTCAGGAATGGGAGGCTGAGCTCAAAACGGCTCTAAATATGGCGGTTGACCACCTGTCGCTTTATCAGCTCACCATTGAGCCCGGCACGGCGTTTGGCGCTCGCGAGGCCATTGGACGGCTTCCGGGCCTGCCGGACGAGGATCTCGGCGCCGACATGTATGAGCGCACGCAGGAGATATGCGGGGCGGCGGGCATGCCCGCCTATGAGGTTTCGAACCATGCCCGCCCCGATGCCATGTCACGTCACAACATGATCTATTGGCGCTACGGAGATTACGCAGGGATAGGTCCCGGGGCGCATGGACGCCTGTCGCTCACGTCCGGGAAATGGGCGACCTCAACCCATCTCTCACCAGAAAAATGGCTGGACGCGGTTCAGAGAACCGGAAACGGTGAAACCCCGCGTTCCCGCATTCCCCTTGCAGATCAGGCCGATGAGATGTTGATGATGGGGCTGCGTCTTCATGACGGTATATCGACGGACAGATATGAAGCGCTCTCGGGGCACGCCCTTCCTGTGGAACCCCTCAAGGAGTTGATCGAAACTGGTCTTCTGAAACTGGACGGAACGCAGCTGCGCGCCACTTCTTCCGGTATGATGGTGTTAAACGCAGTCCTGCGGCAACTTTTGCTGGCGCATACATGAGGGTTCTTTGGGTCACGGGCGGCTCGGCCGCGCTTGGACTTGGGGTCATCGGGATCATTTTCCCCCTTCTGCCCACAGTTCCGTTTCTGCTCCTCGCAGCGTTCTGCTACGCGCGAGGTTCGGATCGGCTGCACCTCTGGCTCATTGAGCATCCACGACTAGGGCAACCCATTCTCGACTGGCAGGAACGCGGCGCCATCAGCCTGCGTGCAAAATGTCTGGCCAGTGTGTCTGTTCTCGCCGCCTTTTCAATCAGTCTGATCCTCGGCGTTGCGCCCTTCGTTCTCGCGATCCAAGCAGTCGTTCTGAGCCTCGTCTCGATATTTATCTGGACGCGACCGAGCGACTAGAGCTCACCCGCCAAGACGGCGACACAGGTCATCCAGCTCGTCCAGGGATCCATACTTGATCGTCAGAGCGCCGGATTCCCCGTTCGGTTTGTGGTCAATCGAGACGGACATCCCCAGATTGGCACCAAGGTCGAGCTCCAGAGCGCGCGTATCGGCGTCTTTCTCGAGTTTACCGGACGCTGGCTTCTTCGCGGTCGGGGGTTTCGCCGTCACACCTTTGGCCAGCCGCTCAGCATCCCGTACAGACAGACCCTTTTGAATGATCTCCCGCGCGAGCGCACTGGGCGTGTCAGCAGTGATAAGCGCGCGCGCATGGCCAATGGTCAGGTCACCGGCGGCAAGAAAGTCCAGAACATCCTCGGGCAGCGACATCAGACGCAACATGTTGGCTATGTGACTGCGGCTTTTACCTAGGGCTTGTGCCAGACGCTCCTGAGTGTGTCCGAAGCGGTCCATAAGCTGACGATAGCCCTGCGCTTCTTCAACCGGGTTGAGATCCGCCCTCTGAATATTCTCGATAATCGCGACTTCCAGAGATTCCGTGTCGGACAGGTCGCGCACCAGAACAGGAATGTCGTGCTGCTGTGCCAGCTGAGACGCGCGCCAACGTCGTTCACCCGCAACGATCTGGTACATCTCCGAGTCGTCGGGGTCCTTCCGTACGATCAATGGCTGAAGAACGCCCTTCTCTCGAATCGACTCCGCTAGACTGTCCAAGTCTTCCTGCGGAAAAACTCGACGGGGCTGATCCGGATTGGGTCGAACCGTTTCAATGGGCACACGGAGATCCGCGCTTGTCGCACGCTCCGCCGGGGCCTGATCTGCATTCTCAGGGGTGCCGATATTCACATCGGCCATCAAGGCTGACAGGCCACGCCCGAGCCCGCGACGTTCCGCTTTCTTGTCTGCGCTCATCTCTTTCCCTCTCAGGCAACCAGGCTGTGACGTTCGAGTATTTCTTCGGCAAGACCAAGATAGGCCTGCGATCCAAGCGATGTCGGATCATACTTGATAACCGGCATCGCATAGGACGGTGCCTCGCTGACCCGCACATTCCTTGGGATAATCGTCTTGAAAATAAGGTCACCGAGGTTCTCTCGCGCATCCTCTTCAACCTGCCGCGACAGGTTATTTCTTCGATCGTACATTGTAAGGACAACACCCTCGATCCGAAGTTTCGGGTTCGCCGTCTCCCGAACCTCACGAACAGACATCAGCAACTGAGACAACCCTTCGAGCGCGAAGAATTCGCTTTGCAACGGCACAAGAACGGAATCTGCCGCCACCATCGCGTTGATCGTCAGAAGATTCAGGCTTGGAGGACAATCGACCAGAACATAGTCGATCCTCTGAGGCATATTGGAGAGCTGGGTCAAAGCCGTCCGAAGTTTGAACACACGACGGCTATTGGAAATGAGCTCGATATCCGCCGAACTCAGGTCCGTCGTCGCCGGTGCAAGGTAAAGGTTGTCGATTGATGTTTCACGTGAAACATCTGCGATCGATGCGTTCTCTATCAAAAGGTCATAGGTTGACAGCGTCCGCTCCTCCGGGGGAAATCCCAGTCCAGTGGACGCATTTCCCTGCGGATCAAGATCGATAATAAGCACCGATTTACCGGAGAGAGCCAAAGCTGTGGCTAGGTTGATCGCCGTCGTCGTCTTCCCGACCCCCCCCTTTTGATTGGCAATCGCAATAACACGCGAGCGGGGTTGGTGCGAAAATTCAGACACGCGCGAAAGCTCCAACTTCTAGAATAAACGTGCCCGGCTCAGTTTGACTGGCGTGGGCCTTGAAATCAAAATCCCACATTTTCTGCGCTGCGGCCAGCTCCTTTTCATATGATTTGCCCTTGGGAAATAGAGAAACGCCTTCGGGCTTCCGGTGCCGTTCGGATGCGTCCAACAGCGAAGGAAGCGCGGCAAATGCCCGAGCTGTTACAAGATCTGCCTCCAGGGGTTCTATCGCTTCAACACGGTCATTGAGAACTCTGACATTAGCACCGACTTCGCGAGCGACAGTCCTGAGAAAAACCGCCTTTCGACTGTCAGATTCGATGCAGGTCACAGTGAACTCTGGACGCTGTTCAGACGCGAGGATTCCAAGAACCATCGCTGGAAACCCGGCTCCAGATCCGAAATCTACGAGGCTTTCGACACAATGAGGGATAAACTCATACAGTTGGGCAGAATCGACAATATGGCGTTCCCACAGTTCCGGCACAGTACTCGGAGCGATCAGATTGATCCTCTTCGTCCATTTCTTGGTAAGAGCTTCGTAAATCTGGAGCCGTTCGCGTGTTTCACGTGAAACATCCTGCAAGACCATTCCCAGACTCAAACAGCTTTGCGCAAGGGGCGCTTGCGTACGGACGACAAAATCAACGTCAGCGCGGCCGGTGTCACCCCCTCAATCCGGGCAGCCTGCCCGAGATTGTCCGGACGCGCCGCCTCAAGCTTTTGACGCACCTCGTTCGACAGCCCCGCAATCGTCGAATAGTCCAGGTCTATCGGCAGTTCGAGCGCCTCGTCCTTCTTCATTGCTTCAACGTCCCGCTGCTGACGCGCTACATAGTGCGCATACGTTGCTTCGATTTTGACTTGCGCGGCAACCAACGTTTCCACCTCAAGCTCCGGCCAAATGCCGGATAACTGATCAAAGCCTACGCTCGGCAATGCGAGCAAATCCAATCCTGAGCGACGACGGCCATCCTCGTTCACATGAAGACCCGCCAGGTTCGCTTGCTTGGGTGTTAGGGAGCGCTCGTTGAGCAAGTCGAGCGCGGAACGCAGCGCCTCGCTCTTCCGAGAGAAGACCGTGCTTCGCTCAGGTCCGACACATCCCAGCGCAATACCGAGCGGCGTCAGCCTTTGATCTGCGTTGTCGCAGCGCAGCGCGAGGCGATACTCAGCGCGAGACGTGAACATTCTGTACGGCTCAGCGACGCCATGGGTGACCAAATCATCAACCATAACCCCGATATACGACGTTGATCGGCTTGGAACAAAACTGCGATCTGGGGCTAGTGCGGCATTCAATCCCGCGACAAGACCTTGCGCCGCAGCTTCTTCGTACCCTGTTGTCCCATTAATCTGTCCCGCCAAGTACAGTCCGCTTAATCCCCGAATCGCCAGAGTATGATCCAATGCTCGGGGATCCACATAGTCATATTCGATCGCATAACCCGGCTGCAGGATTTCCGCCTGCTCCAACCCTTTGATACTTCGCACATAATCAATCTGAACATCTTCCGGCAAGGAGGTCGAGATCCCATTCGGGTACACTGTATTGGTGTCGAGACCCTCGGGTTCGAGGAAGATTTGGTGAGACGTCTTATCGGCGAACCGGACAATCTTGTCTTCGATGGACGGACAGTATCGGGGCCCTACCCCCTCAATATGCCCGCCATACATCGCCGAGCGATCAAGGTTCTGCCGGATGATATCGTGTGTATGTGGGTTTGTATGAGTGATCCCGCAGGAAATCTGCCGCGCGGTCGGTGCCGACGACAGGAATGAAAACATCGTTGGGTCGACGTCCCCAGGCTGACTTTCCAAAGACGACCAATCAATAGTTCGTCCATCAAGCCTAGGCGGGGTCCCGGTTTTCAGCCGCCCCAAGCGCAGGTCAAAACTGTCAAAGCGTTCAGCCAGTCTGATCGAAGGCCGGTCTCCAATCCGGCCACCAGAGAAACTCCGATCACCGATATGAATAATCCCGCGCAGGAAGGTTCCTGTTGTAACGATAACGGACCTCGCACGGATTTCTGCTCCATCCGCAAGAACGACTCCCTCAATCGCAGTTCCCTGTTGGATGAGATCAGCGACCTCGCCCGCTATCAGCTGCAGCGATGGCAGGGACTCTATCTCCCGCCGCATTTCCCTTTGATAAATCTTTCGATCACTTTGCGCGCGGGGTCCTTGGACAGCGGGCCCCTTCCGCTTGTTCAGAAGTCGAAATTGAATTCCCGCCTTATCGGCAACGCGGCCCATGACGCCATCCATGGCATCGATCTCACGTACCAGATGGCCTTTGCCCAAGCCCCCAATCGCCGGATTGCAGGACATGACCCCGATATTGTCGAGCGACAACGTAATGAGGGCCGTGCGAGCCCCCAGCCGCGCCGAAGCAGCGGCTGCCTCAGTACCGGCATGGCCGCCACCGATTACAATCACATCGAAGTCGGTTTGTTTCACGTGAAACACTCCCTCACTTGCCGAGGCAAAAACTGGAGAAAATATCGCCGAGCACATTTTCGATACCGATGCGTCCCACGAGAGATTCGAGATAGCTGGTTGCTTGACGCAGGTCTTCTACCACCAACTCGACCGGAAGGTCACTGGCAATTCCACTGCGCGCGGACTGTATGGAGGTCGAAGCGTTTTCGAATGCAACCCTGTGACGCGCGTGTGTTGCTGTTCCGACTGAAATCGCGCGATCCGAGAGCCGCGTATGTATAGCATCGACCAAAGAGCTCACCCCGGCGCCGGTCTTTCCAGATACGGACAGATCGGTACTCCGAGCTCTAAGATCCGCTTTCGCATGAACAACAAGATCGTCGGAGAGTGCATCAACCCCGGTCGGCAAAACGCCATCCTCGGTCAAGATCACGCGCAAATCTGAGCGGGATCCTCGTTCCAGTGCGCGAGAGATGCCGATCTTCTCGATCTCATCTGCGGTCTCTCTAAGACCGGCGGTATCCAACATCGTCACGGGAAGACCCTTGAGATCCATCCGAACTTCGACGACATCGCGCGTTGTTCCAGCAATGTGAGACGTGATCGCCGCGTCCCGCCCGGCCAGCGCATTGAGCAAGGTTGACTTGCCCACATTGGGCGCGCCGATAATTGCCACTTCGAAACCGGTTCGAATTCGCTCGGCAACGTAGCTGCCATCGATCTCAGACTGGAAGTCCCGCGCCAGATCGAACAGCAGTGCCCCGACCTCCGGATAGACATCCTCCGGAACTTCCTCGTCGGCGAAATCGATCGTTACTTCGAGCAAAGCCATAGCCCGGATCAACGAGGCACGCCATGCCTCGACCTTTGCCCCCAAATGTCCCGAGAACGTCCGAAGCGCCTGCTTCCTCTGCGCCTCGGTCTCGGATTCTATGAGATCCGCGAGTCCTTCGACCTGTGCGAGATCCAGGCGGTCATTCTCTAACGCCCGCCGTGTGAACTCGCCGGGTTCCGCCAGGCGGGCATCGTCGAACTCGGACAACCGCGCAAGCAGTGCCGAGGTGATCGCTTGCGACCCATGTATTTGAAATTCAACAATATTTTCTCCGGTAAAGCTATTCGGTGCTGCAAAACACAGCACCAATGCCTGGTCCAGGAATTCCCCGTCCCGATCTGTCAGATTTCGGAGCGCAGAGCACCTCGGCGCCGGCAAGGACCCAGCAACAGCCTGCCCCAGCGCAAAGGCGCCGGGGCCGCTGATCCGTATCACGGCGACTCCAGATTTTCCCGGCGCCGTGGCCAGCGCAAAGATCGTGTCCATAGCCGTGTCCCGGTACGATTTAAGTGTTCATCGAGTCGAAGAATTCGGAGTTTGTCTTCGTCTGCTTCAGCTTCGAAATCAGGAACTCGATCGCATCCGTGGTGCCCATCGGGTTCAGGATGCGGCGCAATACGAAGGTCTTCTGCAGATCCTTGGAATCGACCAGCAAGTCTTCCTTCCGTGTCCCGGATTTGAGGATATCCATCGCGGGGAAGACACGCTTGTCTGCAACTTTGCGATCCAGAACGATCTCGGAGTTACCCGTGCCTTTGAACTCTTCGAAGATCACCTCGTCCATCCGCGAGCCCGTATCAATCAGAGCCGTCGCGATGATCGTCAGCGATCCGCCCTCTTCGATGTTCCGCGCGGCTCCGAAGAAGCGTTTGGGGCGCTGCAAGGCGTTCGCATCCACACCACCGGTCAGCACCTTGCCCGAGGACGGCACCACGGTGTTGAAGGCCCGGCCGAGACGGGTGATCGAGTCCAGCAGGATCACGACGTCGCGCTTATGCTCGACAAGCCGCTTCGCCTTCTCGATCACCATCTCGGAGACCGCCACGTGACGTGAGGCCGGCTCGTCGAAGGTCGAGGAGATAACCTCCCCCTTCACAGACCGCTGCATGTCCGTGACTTCCTCGGGCCGTTCGTCGATCAGCAGAACCATCAGGTAGCATTCCGGGTGGTTCGCGGCGATGCTCTTGGCGATGTTCTGCAGCAGCACCGTCTTACCGGTCCGCGGCGGCGCCACGATGAGCGACCGCTGCCCCTTCCCGATCGGTGCCACCAGATCAATGATCCGGGCGGAACGGTCGCGGATCGTCGGATCCTCGATCTCCATCTTCAGCCGCTCATCCGGATAGAGCGGCGTGAGGTTGTCGAAGCTCACCTTGTGGCGTGCCATTTCCGGGTCCTGGAAATTGACCTGGCTGACCGAGGTGATCGCGAAATAACGCTCATTCTCACGCGGAGCCTGAATGACACCTTCAACGGTGTCACCGGTGCGCAGGGAGTGCTGGCGGATCTTCTCGGGCGAGACATAGATGTCATCCGGGCCCGGCAGATAGTTTGCCTCGGGCGAGCGCAGGAAGCCGAAGCCATCCTGCATCACTTCGAGCACGCCATCCCCGGAAATCTCCCAGCCGTCTTCGGCCCGTTCCTTGAGGATGGCGAACATCATGTCGCCCTTGCGCATGGTCGACGCGTTCTCGACCTCCAGCTCTTCAGCCAGAGGGAGAAGGTCAGCCGGGCTCATGGCTTTGAGGTCAGCGAGGGCAAGACGCTCTTGAGTCATAGGGATATCCCATACTGGCGCCACTTGGGGCGCAGATCATATGTATTCAGTGAGAGAACGCCTCCGGACGGAGGGTTGGCGGCTGTCCTAGACCGGCGCGCGGTCTGAGTCAATCATTCTGGACACTGCGTTCAGAATGGACGGGCAATCACCGAGAACACAATGACCAGCATTAGCACTGTCGGCACCTCATTCATCTTTCGGTAACCAGTTCCCGTCACAGTCGCAGTACCGGCCAGAAGCTGCTTGCGTTGACCGGCACACCACATGTGAAACCACGTCATGCCAAGGATCGCCGCGAACTTCGTATAGGGCCAGATCGCCCCCCAATCCACCACACCGGGTGTCATCACCAGCCAGAGGCCAAAGACCCAGCTCGAGATCATTGCCGGGTTCATGATCGCCCGCAGCAGCCGGCGCTCCATCGTCTGAAACAGCTCCTTGGTCTCGCCAGTGACCGCGTCGGATTCCACGTGATAGACAAAGAGCCGAGGAAGGTAGAACAGACCTGCCATCCAGGCGATCACAGAGATCACGTGAAGCGACTTGATCCAGGGATAAAGGTCCATCTGACTTCCTTCATTGGTCTGATCTTCTATTCATAAAATATAAAGAAAAGAAAAGATGATGATTATGTAGGTACTGGGGATAAGTCGAATTCTTTGATTATGCACAGGGTTGTTCACTTGGGGATGAGTTTTCCCGGTTCTGTGGATGAAACCAATTGATTCTGACAAAACAAGTGCTTGGCGTCTCTGGAATTCGTCTAAATCTGTGGATCATTCTGGAGTAGACCTGTTTTGATCCCGTACGGTGGTGTCTCGCCCACATGGGATGGAAATTGCACGACTCTGTGGTTATTCGACTTGTCTTTGGACCAGATCGTGAACACCTTCTGATGGGCAGAAACCATGGACATTCTGCGACCAATCTATCCACAGGGGTATCCTCATGGCTGTCAACATCGTGCTTGCCTCCGGATCCGAGATCCGGCGGACGCTGCTGGAGAATGCCGGGGTTCCCGTGCGTGTGGATCCGGCCCGGATCGATGAAGAGATGATCACGCAATCTCTGCAATCCGAAGGCGCCTCTCCTAGAGATGTGGCCGACGCCCTCGCGGAATTCAAGGCCGAGAAGGTTGCGCGGCGTGCGCCTGACGCTTTGGTCATTGGCTCTGATCAGGTGCTCGATATCGGTGGTACACTTCTGTCGAAACCTGAGACACCAGAGGATGCCGAGGCCCAGATCACCATGTTGTCGGGCAAGACTCATCGGTTGCATTCGGCTGCGGTGATCTATCATGAGGGCAAGCCTATCTGGCGTCATGTGGGGCAGGTACGCCTGACCATGCGCCCGGTCGGAGCTGACTATATCAAGACCTATGTCACGCGGAACTGGGATAGCATCCGGCACGCGGTCGGTGCCTACAAGCTCGAGGAAGAGGGCGCGCGGCTCTTTGCGCGGGTCGATGGCGATTATTTCACGGTTTTGGGCCTCCCCTTGTTGGAATTGTTGAGCTATCTCACCCTGAGGGGAGAGATCGACGGATGACAGACCACAAGGTGCCCATAGCTGGCGTGATCGGAAACCCGATCGCGCATTCCCGGTCGCCGCATTTGCACGGCCACTGGCTTCGGACCTATGGGATCGATGGGTATTACGTGCCGCTGCATGTCCAGGGTCAGGATCTGGCCGAGGTGTTTCGCGCCCTGCCCAAGTTGGGGTTCAAGGGCGTGAATGTCACCCTGCCTCATAAAGAACGCGCGCTGGAACTTGCGGATCGTGTCTCGGACCGAGCGGCGCTGATCGGTGCGGCAAATACCATTACATTCCAACCGGATGGCACGATCCATGCGGATAACACCGATGGCTATGGCTTCATCGAGAACCTGCGCGCCGGAGCCCCGGGTTGGTCGCCCCGGACGGGTCCCATCGTCGTACTGGGCGCGGGCGGTGCCGCGCGCGGTGTCCTCTCGGCCTTGCTCGAGGCCGGAGCGCCGGAGATCCGTCTGGCCAACCGCACCCGCGTAAAGGCTGAAAGCCTGCGCCATGATTTTGGGCCCCGGGTCACGGTTGTCGACTGGCACCGGGTCTCAGACGTTCTCGAGGATGCGACGACGCTGGTGAACACGACCTCCCTCGGGATGGAGGGGCAGGCGGAACTGTCGATCTCCATCGACGCGCTGCCGAGGGATGCGGTTGTCACCGACATCGTCTATCGCCCGCTGATCACCAAACTCCTCGGCACGGCCATGGCCCGTGGCAATCCGATTGTGGATGGGTTGGGCATGCTCCTGCACCAGGCCGCACCCGGGTTTGAACGGTGGTTCGGATTGCGCCCCGAGATCACGCCGGAGCTCCGCGCGGCGGCTCTTGCCGAATGATCAAGATCGGGCTGACCGGCTCCATTGGGATGGGCAAAAGCACCACCGCCGCCATGTTTGCGGCGCGGGGCGTTCCGGTCTGGGATGCGGACGCGGCGGTTCACCGTCTCTATGGTCCGGAAGGTGCCGGGGCGGAGGCGATCAGCCGCCTCTTTCCAAGCGCAGTCACCGCCGATGGTGTGGATCGTAGCGTCCTCAAAGCCGAGATTTCCCGGGATCCGAGCGCCCTCAAGTTCATCGAGGCCGTGATCCATCCACTCGTGGCCGCGGATCGCGCGGCGTTCGTGGCCGAGGCCGAGGCCTCCGGTGCGACCGCGGTGCTGCTGGATATCCCTCTTCTCTTTGAAACCGGATCCGCTGATCAGATGGATCTGGTGGTCGTTGTCTCGGCTTCGCCCGAAGCGCAACGGGCGCGGGTGCTCGCGCGCCCGGACATGACCGAGGCGCAGTTCGAGACGATCCTCACCAAGCAAATCCCCGATGCCGAGAAACGCGCCCGGGCGGATATCGTGATTTCGTCCGAGACTCTGGACAGTGCCGAGGTGGGGGTGGACACTGTCATACAACACCTGTCGGAGAGCCAAGATGCGTGAGATCGTTCTGGATACGGAGACCACCGGGTTCGAGCCGTCGGAAGGGGACCGCATCGTCGAGATTGGCGCGGTTGAGCTCTTTAACCACATGCCCACGGGCAAGGTGTATCACCAATACATCAACCCGCAGCGCAGCATGCCGCAATCGGCCTTCGAGGTGCACGGGCTGGGCGATGAGTTCCTCGCTGAAAAGCCGGTCTTCGCCGCAATTGTTGATGAGTTTGTCGAGTTCGTCGGGGATGCCAAGCTGGTCATCCACAACGCGGCCTTCGATATGAAATTCCTGAACGCAGAGCTAGGATGGGTCAACCGCCCGCTCCTGCCAATGGATCAGGCCCTCGACACTCTGGCGATCGCGCGCAAGAAGTTTCCCGGGTCTCCGGCATCGCTCGACGCTTTGTGTCGTCGGTTTGGCGTCGACAACTCCGCGCGCGAAAAGCACGGCGCCTTGCTCGATTCCGAGATTCTGGCCGAAGTGTATCTCGAACTGATCGGGGGTCAGCAGCCAGGCCTGGAGCTTGGCGCGCGCGCGTCCAGCGGTGGGGCAGGGGCCAATGCCCAGTCCCAGAGGGTCGCAGCGCGGCCAAACCCGCTTCCGCCCCGGATTACGGACACGGAAAAGGCGGCTCACGCCGCCTTTGTCGAGAAGCTTGGGGATGGCGCGCTTTGGATGAAAGCGCGCTGATCTCTTAGGCCTGCGCGGTCGGCGCGGCCTGCTGAGCGGCCGCGCGACGGGCGAGTTCCTGACGGTAGAGCGCCACGAAATCGATCAGGTCGAGGTTCAGCGGCGGGAAGCCACCATCGCGGGTCACATCGGACACGATGCGGCGCACGAAGGGGAAGATCATCCGCGGGCATTCGATCAGCAGGAACGGATGCATCTGCTCATCCGGCACATTCTCGATATGGAAGACGCCTGCATATTCGAGTTCCAGCCCGAAAATCATGTCACCGCTGTCCTTCGTCTTGGCGGTGATGTTCAGCTTCATCGCGACTTCGTACTGGTTGTCCGCCGGACGCTTCTTGGCGTCGAGATTGACTTGCACCTGAATGTCGGGCTGGGCATCGCCCTGCAGACCCTTTTGCGCGGCGATATTTTCGAAGGACAGATCGCGGATGAATTGCGCCAGGATCTTGAGTTGCGGCATCGCCTGCTGTTCTTGCGGAGCGGCGGCGCCGTTCGTGGTTTCGTCAGCCATGGAATCCTCGTCGGGTTATCTGATTGGAGCCGCTCCTATCAGGATGCGCGCGGCCCCTCAATCCCGGCTCGGGTCTTTCGTCCATCCGGACGGGCTGCTCGGCCCGGGCTCGGCGACGTCAAGATCCGTGTACTCCGCCGTATCGATGGTCTGATCCGAGGCCGGCTGCCGCCGCTGCGGACCCGCGCCCATCTCGAATTTCTGCACATTGATGCGGGACTTCGCGTAACGCATGATCGCCAACCGTATGGGCGGGATCAGCAGGGCAAATCCAACCGCGTCGGTAAAAAACCCCGGCGTCAGCAAAAGCGCGCCGGAGAACAGGATCATCGCCCCATGGGCCAGGGCCTCGGACGGATCACGCAATTCCGAGAAGGATCCGCGCAGGTCATTCATCGCCTGTAGCCCCTGGGACCGGACAAGTGTCGTGCCCAAAAGCGCGGTCAGCACCACCACAGCAAGGGTTGGCCAGAGGCCAATTGCCCCGCCGACCTGAATGAACAAGGCGATCTCGATCAAGGGCACGGCCACAAAGAGCACAAAGAGCCACATTTTAAGCTCCTCCGGGGCAGGGGTGAAGGTGGACTTGCCACCGGCTCGACCTTACATATGCAATCTGACCCAAGATACCATAGATACACCGCCGCGCGAGGATCCAATGAATTCAAACATGCTCCAAATCCTGGTACTGATTGGAGTCGCTGTCTTCCTGATCCTCCGGCTGCGCAGCGTTCTTGGCACCCGCGAAGGGTTTGAGAAGAAACCGATGCCGCTGGACGCGCCGGAGCGCGATGTTTCACCCCGTCGCGATTTCGAGGTGATCGAAGGTGGACCGGACAGCGACATCACCGACCACGTCCCCGATGGCAGCGATAGTGCAAAGGCGTTGGCGGCCATGAAGATGGCCGAGCCGGGCTTCAATGTGAGCGAGTTCCTCGCCGGATCCCGGGGGGCTTATGAGTGGATCCTCATGGCGTTCGAGAACGGGGATATCTCCGAAGTTCAGGACTTCATGTCCGAAGAGCTGTACGAGGCCTTTGACGAGGTCATTTCCCAGCGTGCCGAACAGGGCCTGACGGTGGAAGCCGAGTTTATCGGTGTCCGCGAGACCAGCCTTGTGGAGGCGGCGTTTGATCGCGACACCTCTGAAGGTGAGATCACCGTGCGTTATGTGGCCGAGCTGGTCTTTGCCGTGCGCAATGCTGCGGGTGAGATCGTCGAGGGCGACAGCACCGAGATCAAGCGGCAGCGCGACGCCTGGACCTTTGCGCGGATCATGGGGTCGGACGATCCTAACTGGCGGCTTGTTGCGACCGGGGAATGAGGCAACTGGGCGCGGCGCTTGCCGGGCTGTCTCTGATGATTGGCACAGCGGCACACAGCGCTTCTGTTAAACTCCTGTCGTTTGACGACCTCAGCGGCTGGGCGGTCGACAGTCATTTGGCCGCGCTCGAGGCGTTTCGGACGACATGCGTTGACCTCAGGGACCCGGAATGGGCCCCGATCTGTGCTCTTGCGCGCGAGACCGAGGATGCACGCGGGTTCTTCGAGACACTCTTCCTGCCGGTGTTGATCGGCGGCGAGGAGGAGGCGCTCTTTACCGGTTATTACGAACCGGAACTGCGCGCCTCGCTTCGGCGCGAGGGCCCGTACCAATACCCGCTTTACCGACGCCCGCCCGAACTGCCGCGCGGGCAGGCATGGCATACGCGCGGTGAACTCGAAGAGGGTGGTCTTCTCGACGGGCGCGGGCTCGAAATTGCTTACGCGCGCGATCCTGTAGAGGTGTTTTTCCTGCAGGTTCAGGGCTCTGGCCGGTTGCGCTTGCCCGATGGCAATGTGCTGCGGGTCGGGTTTGCCGCCAAGAACGGCCATGACTACAGCTCGGTCGGACGCGAGCTGGTGCGCCGTGGGCTGTTCCAGCCGCATCAGGTCTCGGCGGATCGGATCAAGGACTGGGTTCGCGCCAATGGCGAGGATGGGCGGCGGCTTCTGCACCACAACAAATCCTTCGTGTTCTTCCGCGAGGTTTCGCAAGTGCCGGCCTATCTTGGGCCGCTCGGCGCGATGAACCGCTCGATCACCGAGATGCGCTCCATCGCTGTGGACCCGGCCTTCACCCCCTTGGGGGCGCCGGTCTGGATCGAAAAGGGCGGGGCGCGGCCGCTAAACCAGTTGATGGTTGCGCAGGATACCGGTTCGGCGATCAAGGGCGCGCAGCGGGCCGATATCTTTTACGGCACGGGCGAGGCTGCGGGCGCGCAGGCGGGGCGGATCCGTGATCCGGGCCGGATGGTTGTGTTGCTGCCGATCGAAATGGCGTTGGCCTATGCGGAAGGTGGGGATTGAGATGTCCAAGCGCCCGCCCAGACGACTGCGCCCCGATGAGGAGGCCTTGTGGCAACGCGTGGCCGAGACCGCAACGCCGCTGCACAGGACGACCCTGCCGAAACCGACCGATATCGAACGGCCCAAGCGGACCCCGAAAACCCCTGTTGTAGAGCCTGTTTCGCCCTTCTCGATTGGGGAAAAGGCTCAGACCCGGATGACCCATGATATCGCGCCCAGCATGGCCGATCAGATCCGCGCGGCGCCGGTGGCCATGGATCGCAAGGCGTTTGGTCGGCTCAAGCGCGGCAAGCTCAGCCCCGAAGGGCGGCTTGATCTTCATGGGATGACGCTCGCGCAGGCGCATCCGGCCTTGAACCGCTTCATTCTCGGGGCGCATGCGCAGGGCAAGCGGCTGGTGCTGGTGATCACGGGCAAGGGCAAGGATCGCGATGCGGGCGGGCCCATTCCCGAACGTCTCGGGGTGTTGCGCCATCAGGTGCCCCACTGGTTGCAGATCCCGCCGCTGAACGCGGTCGTGTTGCAGGTCAGTCAGGCCCATATCCGCCATGGCGGGGGCGGGGCCTATTACGTCTATCTACGTCGGTCGCGCTAGCCCGGCCGTGGCCTGCAACCGGCGCAGAGACAGGGTCAGCAGCAGGATTGAGGCGAGAATATAGAGGCTGATCCAAGGCATTTGCGTTGGAAAACCGAACCCGGCATCGATCCCGAACCCGGTGAAAAGCGGCCCGATGGCCGACCCGACGACCATCAGGGCCGTCGCCACCGCCTTGATCGCACCCAGATGCCGTGTCCCGAAACTGTCAGCCCAGAAGGCGGCGGGCAGGGCGTTGTTTGCCCCGGCAGTCACCGCCATCAACCCGATGCCGAGGCTCAGGGCCCAGATGCTCTCGGCACCGGCGAGGATCAGAAATCCGAGCGCGAGGGGCAGGAGGTAGAGCGGCATCAACCGCATGCTCCCCACCCGGTCGATCAATGCGCCCGTGCTCAGCATCGCCATCACCGACAAGGCGGAATAGAGCGGAAAGAGCGCTACGAGCTCCAGATGTGGCAGGCCCTTGGCCTCGGCCAGGTGGACCTGTTGAAAAAAGAACGCCGTAATCAGCGCAGGCGGCGCGATCAACCCGGGCACAAGTCCCCAGAAGAGGGGCGAGCGCAGCACCTCGGTCCGGGACCAATGGCGATTGCCCAACCCGGTGGCTTCGTAGGTTGCTGCGAAGCTTTGCGGCGTGCGTTCCGTCCGCAAGAGAAGCCGCAGAAGTGGGATCGTCAGCAGGGCGAGAGCCGCCGTCAGAACCCAAAGCTCCCGCCACGATGCGACGGTCAGAAGTGCGACGAAGATCAGCGGTAGCAGTGCCTCTCCGACGGAAAACCCAAGCGAAGAGACGGCAATCGCCTTGCCCCGGGTGGCCGTGAACCAGCGTGCGATGGCCACGCGCGAGATGTGGCTGAGCATACCTTGACCGGTGAGCCGGAGGGCAAAGACCACAACTGGCAGCATCCAGACCCAAGGGTTTACCGCCATGGCGAGGCAGGCGCAGGCCAATCCGCCCATGGCCCAAGGGCCGAGACTGCGGGCGCGGTGTTGATCGGTGAGCGCGCCGAGCCAGACCATCACCGCCGCCGCGGCAAGAGTGCCGCTGGCATAGATCGCCCCCCATGCGCCGTGGCTCAGGCCAAAGCTGGCCTGGATCTCGCCTGCGAAGATCGAGATGAAGAAGGTCTGGCCATAACTGCTGGAAAACGCGAGCAACCCGCCAGCGCCAAGCCAGCGGGCATTGCTGCGAAGGAATCCGGAACGCGCCATGGCCCAGCCTTAGGGCCGGGCGCAGGCAAAGGAAAGCTCAGAGCACGTAGCGGCTGAGATCGGTATCCTTGGTCAGCGCGCCGAGGTTTTCCTCGACGAAGGCTGCATCGACCGAGATCTCGTCACCGGACCGGTCCGGGGCGGTGAAGCTGAGCTCTTCGAAAACCCGTTCCATCACCGTGTAAAGCCGCCGCGCACCGATATTTTCCACCGACTGGTTCACCTCGGCAGCGATCCGGGCCAAGGCGGCGATACCGTCCTCGGTGAACGAGACGGTGACCTCTTCGGTGCCCATCAGGGCGGTGTATTGCAGGGTCAGGGCGTTGTCGGTCTCGGTCAGGATCCGCACGAAATCCGCCTCGGTCAGGGCGCGCAACTCGACCCGGATCGGCAACCGCCCCTGCAATTCCGGCAAGAGGTCCGAGGGTTTGGCAATGTGGAACGCGCCAGAGGCGATAAACAGGACATGGTCGGTCTTCACCGGGCCGTATTTCGTGCTGACCGTGGTGCCTTCGATCAGGGGCAGCAGGTCGCGCTGCACGCCCTCGCGGCTGACATCGCCGCCGCGCGCGTCGGACCGGGCACAAACCTTGTCGATCTCATCAAGGAACACGATGCCGTTCTGTTCCACCGCGCTCACGGCGGTGCGATTGACGGTCTCGTCGTCGAGCAGTTTGTCGGCCTCTTCGCCGATCAGCACCTCGTAGCTTTGGGCCACGGTCATCTTCTTGCGCACGGTGCGCCCGCCAAAGGCCTTGCCGAAGATATCGCCCAGATTCATCCCGCCGCCCATCTGGCCCATGCCGGGCTGACCGGGAATGTCGAACATCCCCATGGGGTTCGAGGTGTCCGCCACTTCGAGCTCGATGATCGTATCGTCCAGCTCCCCGCTTTTCAGCTTGCGGCGGAACATCTCGCGGGTTGCTTCGCGGGCATCGGTCCCGGCGATGGCCTCGATCACCCGTTCCTCGGCGGCGTTGTGGGCGTTGGCCTTGACCTCATCGCGCATATGCTCGCGGGTCATGGTGATCGCGTTCTCGACCAGATCGCGGATGATCTGTTCCACGTCGCGGCCGACATAGCCGACCTCGGTGAACTTCGTCGCCTCGACCTTGATGAAGGGGGCCCGGGCGAGCTTGGCCAGACGGCGACTGATCTCGGTCTTGCCGACGCCGGTCGGTCCGATCATCAGGATATTCTTGGGATAGACCTCTTCGCGCAGATCATCGCTGAGCTGTTTGCGGCGCCACCGGTTGCGCAGGGCGACGGCGACCGCACGTTTGGCGTCTTTCTGCCCGATGATGAAGCGATCCAGCTCGGATACGATTTCGCGGGGGGTCAGGTCGGTCACGGGGCGGTCTCCTGCGGTAAGTCTGCTCGCTAGGTAAGGATGTGCGCGGAAAACGCAAGCCGAGGGGCGGTGTGGGGCCTAGGCCTCGATCGTCTCAACGGTGAGGTTTCCGTTGGTATAGACACAGATATCGGCTGCGATCTGCATCGCTTTGCGTGCCACGGCCTCGGCGTCATGATCCGTCTCGATCAATCCGCGCGCGGCGGCGAGGGCGAAGTTTCCGCCCGATCCGATCGCTGCAATGTCGTGCTCAGGCTCCAGAACATCCCCCGCGCCGGTGATCACCAGAAGATGCGTGCCATCGGTCACGATCAGCATCGCTTCGAGCTTCTGCAGGTACTTGTCCGTGCGCCAGTCCTTGGCAAGCTCGACCGCTGCGCGCTGCAGCTGGCCCGGTGTTGCCTCGAGCTTGGCCTCGAGCCGTTCGAGCAGGGTGAAGGCATCGGCGGTGGAGCCCGCGAACCCCGCGACCACGTCATGGCCCCCCGGGCTCAGCCGTCGAACCTTGCGCGCGGTGCCCTTGATGACGGTTTGTCCGAGGCTGACCTGTCCATCGCCGGCAACGACGACCTTGCCGTCTTTTTTCACGCCGATGATCGTGGTCCCGTGCCAGCCGGGGAAATCTGTGTCTGCCATGGGGGCCTCCGTCCTTGCCGGTCTTATATGCGGGTGCGGGCCCGGTTTCGCAATGTCCCCGGTCCCTAGGTGTGGCCGAGCGCGGCGGATCGGGCACGAAAAAGGGCGCCCGGAAGCGCCCTCACCCGTGTCATGTTCAGGCTCCGCGCGTTCAGAGCGCTTCCTGAATCCAGCTTTGCAGGGCCGCCTTGGGGGCCGCGCCGACTTTGTTCGAGATGACCTGGCCATCTTTGAACATGAAGAGGGCCGGGATCCCGCGGACGCCCATCTGCGCCGGGGAGTTCGGGTTCTCATCCACGTTGATCTTGGCGATCTTCACCTGACCGTCGAACTGCTCGCTGAGCTCTTCGAGGGCGGGGCCGATCTGCTTGCAGGGGCCGCACCACTCCGCCCAGAAATCCACCACAACGGGGATGTCGGATTTCGTGACTTCGGCGTCGAACGTATCGTCGGTAACGGCAACAGTGGCCATGTCGGTGCCCTCCTTGGGGGATGCATATCTCGGGGACGGAACGTAGGAACCAGCTCGGGAAAGGTCAAGCAGAGGCTCTGGTTTGCAACGCCTCGATCACCAGCTTGTGCGGCAGGGGCATGAGCGTCGCGGTCCGGGTCCAGAGGATGGCGGTCTCGATGGCGCGGTCCGGGTAGATTGCGCCAAGCGCTTCGGCATAGGCCCCCATCTGCCGCAAAAGGCCCAGCGGCACGGTCTCGGCCCTGTCCGGCACCACGGCGTTGGTCTTGAAATCCACCGCGAGGACCCGGTCGGGCGTCACCAGCAGACGGTCGACCGTGCCGATCATCTGGCCACCGCCGAGACTGGGGAGCGGTGCGGTCAGGTCTACCTCTGCCAAGGTCTCTGGGGCGAAGATCTCTGCAAGCGCTGGCGCGTCGAGCACGGATTGCGCCTCCGCCAGACAGGTGGCGCTGTCCTCGGCCCCGTCCAGCAGGGCGGTCGTCGCGGCGGGCCAGTCGGCACGGGGCAGAGAAGGCAGGTGTTCGAGCAAGCGGTGGATCCGATCACCGCGCGCCATGGCCGCATCTTTGTCGCGCCCCCCATCGCCGCCCTCGACGATCTTCGCCCCATCGAGCCGGGAAGGCGTGATCTTTGCCAAAGCTGGTGGCGGCGGGGCGAGCGGCGTGCCCGGTGGGGCCGGGGGCCGGGGCGTCTCGACCGCCGCAACCGGCAAGGCGCCTTGGAGGGGCCAGTCCCCATGGGCCGCGCGCAGCCCTTCGCCGGTGGGCGTGGCCAGTGGCATCGCATTTTCCATCGCGCCCATCCCCGCGCTGACCATGGCATGCCAACTGTCCGCGCCCGCGCCGGTCTCGCCCGCTGCCGCCACGATCAGCCAGCTCTCGGCCCTAGTTAGCGCCACATAGAGAAGCCGCATCCGCTCATCATCGGCTCGGTCTTTCTGTTCCTGCGCCACGCTCTGGCAGGTCCGTGGACGCGAGGCGTCATTGCCCGCCCAGACCAACGGCCCTTCGGGCAGGGGCAGCATCACCGTGCGCCCGGGATTGCCCCGGGGCTTGGCGCAGTCGGGCAGGATCACGATCGGCGCCTCGAGGCCCTTGGCCCCATGGACCGTCATCACCCGGATCTCGTCCCGACGGGCATCGATCTGACGCTTGATCTCCATATCGTCCTGGCGAAACCAGCTGACAAACCCGGTCAGGCTCGGCACTTCGGCCTGCTCGTATTGCAGGGCCTGCGCCAGCAGAACGTCGATCCCTTCTTCGGCCTCGGTCCCGAGCCGCGCGATCAGCCGTTCGCGCCCCCCGTGCCGGGTGAGGATCCGGTCGAGCAGGTCATAGGGGCGCAGAAAGTCCGCCTGATCCCGGATGTCCTGCAAAAAGGCGACGGTCTCGGCCTGGGTGTCGCCCTCGTCTCGGAGCGCGGCCCAGAGGAAGGGCGATTTCCGGGGTTGCGCCAACGCGTGGAGCTCTGCCGCGCTCCAGCCACACAGGGGCGAGCGCAATACGCAGGCCAGGGACAGGCTGTCCTCCGGCGTGGCGGCAAAGGCCAGGAGCGCCATGAGATCCCGCACCGCCAGTTCCGCCCCTACACGCAGCCGGTCCGATCCGGCGATGGGCAGAGCCTCGGTCTTGCAGGCGCGGATCAGCTCGTGAAAGATCTCGGACCGCCGCTGCACGAGGATCAGGATATCGCCGGGCGTGACGGGCCGCGTCTCGCCTCGGGCGGTGGTGATCTGTGTGCCGCGGTCGAGCATCGCCCGGATCTCGCGCGCGATCTTTCGGGCCAGCAGGAGCCGTGCATCGTCCTGCGCCGGTTGGTCCACCGGATCGGTCCAGGGGCGGGCCTCCTCGGTTTCGGTCTTGGGCAGGGCTGGCCAGAGGTCCACGCGCCCGGGCAGATCCGGGTGAAAGGCCAGATGTTGCGATGCGCTGCCCAGCCCGCGATGGGCAAAGAGCGCGAAGGTCTGGTCCACCAGCTGCAGCACCGCGCGGGACGACCGAAAGGAGTAGAGCAGGAGCTTTTCTTCCAACGGCGTGCCGACCTGCGCGAGGGCCGTGCCGAAATGGCCGCGCATCCGGTCGAACCCGGCAGGATCCGCGCCCTGGAAGGAATAGATCGACTGCTTTTGATCCCCGACGACAAAGATCGTGCGCCGTGTGTCCGTGCGCGCACCCTGACCGGCGGTGAATTCGCGGGTCAGAAGGCGAATGACCTCCCATTGCACGGGCGCGGTGTCCTGCGCCTCGTCCACCAGCATATGGTCGATCCCGCCATCGAGCCGGAAGAGCACCCATTGCGCCACGCCCGGATCGGTCAGCAGGGCCTGGGCCCGCAGGATCAGGTCATCGAAATCGAGCCAACCGCGCGCCTGCTTGCCGTCCTGATAACGGCGGATGAAGGCATGGGCAAAGGCGTGGATCCGCGTGGTCATCGCGGCCAGCCCGAGGGCCAGCCGCGTCTCGCGGGCCTCTTCGATCCGGGCCATCAACCCATTGAGCGCGTCTTGGTCCGGGCCGAGGGTCGCGCGGGTGGCCTTGGTCGGAAACCCGTCAATCTTGGCCCCGAAAGGGGATTTGGCCTTGGCGCCAAAGAGGACCAGCGCCTCCAGCGCCTCGAGCCATGCCGGACCCTCGGGCAGGGCGCGGAGCGCGCGCAGTTTCCCGCTGGCTTTCTGATCCGTGGCCGTGCCCGACGCGCAAGCCGTCGCAACCCGGTCGAGCAAGGCTGCATCCCCGGGTGGCAGCGTGCGTGCGACCAGTGTCTCCATGCTCTCGTCCGGGTCTACCTCCAACGCGGCATAGATCGCTCCGGGGTCCGGAGCGCTCTCGAAATGCGCCCTGTGTTTCAGCAGGGTCTGGATCAGATCCGGCAGGGTCGTCTCGTCGATATCCCGTGAAATCGCCTGCAAAAGAGCCTGATCCGGCCCGGAGGCCATGTCGCGCAGCACCGCCTGCAGAAGCTCGGCCTCGGCGCGGCTGTCCATCTCCTGAAACTGGGGGGAGACCTCGGCCTCCAGCGGGAAGCGCCGCAAGAGCCCCGCGCAAAAGGAATGGATCGTCTGGATCTTCAGCCCGCCCGGCGTCTCGATCGCGCGGGCAAAGAGGGTCCGCGCGGTGCGGCAGAGGTCTTCGGTCAGGTCCTGCTGCAGCAGCCCCAGCGCGCCCAGCTTGCCGCGCAATGCGCCATCCTCCAGCATCGACCACGCGCCGAGCGTCCGAAAGAGCCGGTTCTGCATCTCGCTCGCCGCCGCCTTGGTATAGGTCAGGCAGAGGATCCGCTCTGGCGGCACCCCCTCCAGCAGCAGTCGCGCCACCCGGTCAGTCAGAACCTTGGTCTTGCCCGAGCCCGCATTGGCCGAAAGCCAGACGGAATAGTCCGGATCGGCGGCTTGCATCTGCGCAAGGCTCGCGTCGTCAGGCGCGATCATGGCATCTCCTCCGGGCTGGGCAGGTCGGTCTGATCCCATTCGCCAAACCGGCTGAGATGATCGTATTCCGAGACATGTTTCAGGTCGCGCGGCATCCGGCGGGCGGTGTAGCCGCGGCTGCCCGCGAGGAACCCGTCGAGGATCTCGACGAACGCCTCCCGCGCCTTGCCGATCTCGTCGGGTGTGAGCGCGAGGCTGCGCTCGCCCAATCCCTTGTTCAGCCTCAGATAGCTGATCCGGGCAATGTCCAGCGGGGGAAGATCCTCGAAATCGCCAGCGGCGGCGATGATCGCCTCGAGATGGAGCTGTTTGACCAGCGCGTCGATCTGCTTTTCGGAAGGAAGCTGCCCGGTCTTGTAGTCATAGAGGATCGCGCTGCCATCCTCGGCCCGGTCGATCCGGTCGGCATTGCACGAGAGTGTCACGCCGTTGCCGAGCTGGGTCGCGCCCCTGATCTCGAAGGCGATGGGGCTGGCCATGGCTTGCCGGGCGCGTTCCTCGGCGGCGAGGGGTCCGGCGAAACTGGCAAAACGTGCGGCCCATTGCAGGCGTATCTCGGGCCAAGGGACCAGTGCGCCGATCACCCGGTCCGCCGTCTCCATCAGATGCGCCTCGGTGAGTTCGGCGCCCTCCGGAAGGGATTTGAGCGCAGATTCCATGATGCCATGGAAAACGGTCCCGCGCAGGGCCGGGGTCGGTCCGGGATCCAGCGGTTGGAGCGGCGCGAGGCGCAGCACATCGCTGGCATAGATCTGGTATGGATCGCGGATTAGCGTTTCCACCCGCGAGGCCGAGATCCGGGGCCGGATTTGTGCGCGCTTGACCCGAGGGGAGGGGCGCGGTGTCGCCGGGTTCATGATTTCTGGCCGATCCAGCTGCCCGGCGCAGGCAATCATCGCATCCCCCCGGGCGCGGGCCGCTGCCAGGGCCGTCTGCCCTTCGGGACCGATCCCGTCGAGCAGGTTCGTCAGCCGGTTCAGCCATCGCGACGGCACGGTTTCCGCCTCGCTGTCCCGGGTGGCGCGGGTCAGGATCACCTCGCGCGCGCCAAAGGCCTGTTGGAAATCATGGGCCGAAAGGCCGACCTGCCGTTCCGGGACCAGAAGCCCGGCTTCATGCCGCATCCGTCGGTTCATCCACGGGTCCGGATCAGGAAGCCCCGGCCAGACGCCCTCGTTCAACCCCGCAAGCACCACAAGATCCGCGCCTTGCACCCGCGCCTCCAGCGTTCCCCAGAAGGTGATCCGGGGATCGGGCTGGATCGGGTCGCGCACCTCTCCGGCTGCAAGGACCGAAGCCAGCAGGGACGCATAATCCCGGGGCGTGATCGTGCCGCCAGCCTCCGCCGCCTCGCGGATCTGGTCGAGCGCCTTGAGCGCCTGGGCCCCGGCTTCCTTGTCCCAAAGCCCGCCCGTCCCCGCAGCATCCGGCCCGGCGGCAAGTGCTTCGCTGCGCGCCCGGTGCAGAGCCTCCAGCGCGGTGACGCTCTGCGCTTGGGTCTCGGCCAGATCGAAGAGCGTCGCGATCACCCAATCGGCCCAAGGCGCACGGGTCGGATCGGTGGTTTTCGAGCCCGGGGGCGGAGTCTCGGCCCATTGGCGCAGGGTGTCCGGGCTGATCGCAAGACCGGGCGCGCCGCGTAAATGCAGTTCCAGCTCCCGTGTGTGGCGCAGATGGGTCCCGCGTTCGGGATGCTCGGAATGGGTCAGCGGATGTTTGAGCACAACAAGCAGGTCCGCGGCCCCAAGCTCGGCCCCGATCAGCCCCGCCACATGTCGCAGAAGCCGCCCCGGGGCCGACAGGATCAGTGGTTTTCCCGCGCTGTCATCCGGAACGATCCGCCAGCGATCGAGTGCCGCCGTCACCTGCCGGGTCAGAACGCGGTCCGGCGTGATCAGCGCCACATGGCGGTTCTGGGCGGCTGCGGCGCGCAAGGCGGTGGCGATGCTGAGGGCCTCCTCCCGCTGGGAACTCGCCTCGATCAGGGTCACCCCCTCCACCGCCTCTGCGATCTCCCCGAGGCTCGGCCCCTCGGCACGCCATTGGTCGGTCACCGGCGCCGGGCGCAAGGCCAGCGAGGTCAGCCGGTTCCGGGCGGGCACGGGCGCGGGCGCCGTCGTCCAGAGCGGCAACTCCTCGGGCCGCAGATCCAGTGCGGCAAGCAGGCGGGCATAGCGAAACTGCGGATGATCCTCATTGCTGAGCGCGTCGGTCATCCGGTGCCAGACCGCGGCAGGCTGGTCGGTATCGAAGCCGGGCAGGATCAGCGCCCCTTGGGGCAGGCGCGCGACTGCCTGCATCAACAGTGATGTCGTGCCCCGCGACCCGGTGGACCCGATGATCAGGATCGGGTGGTCCGGGGGCTGTGCCTCCCACTGGGCGATCTGGCGCAGGACCGCGTGGCGTTGGCGTCCTTGCGGTCCCGGCGGCGCGGCGGTGCTGTCGAGAAATGGCGCGACAATCGAGATGAAGCGCAGCGCGCGCTCCCAATGCGCCGAGAGATCGCCCACATCGAGCCCGGTCAGCCGGTCGAGAGACACGCCCTCTCCCTCGCATTCATCGAGCAGCCGGACGAGGCTGGCTGACAGGTCAAACAGCGCCGAGCGCGGTGCGATATCCGGCGCAGCAGCGATGAGTTCGGCGACCAGTGCGCTCAGCTCAAGCTGCCGTTGCAAGCTGGGTGTGGCCTTGGGCAGTGACAGATCCCGCGCCCCGATATCCGTCAGCAGCCGGATGCGGGGCAGGAACCCGGCGCGGCCCTGCGCGCTCAGCACGTCGGTCAGACGGCGTTGCATCCGCGCGGTGTTCACGAAGATTTCGACCCGGGCCAGCGCCTCGGGCGGGTGATCGGTCAGCCGCTGGAGCAGCCCGTCGAGGCTTGCCTTCGGGAAGTCGAGGCCGATGGGCACCCCAAAGACACGGGCGGTATCGGTGGGCGGAAAGAGAGGCTTGGTCGTCATCGATGCGTCGCGAGCATGGTCTCGGCGATGGCGATCCCCTCGGGTGTGCCCACATCCGCCCAATGGCCCAAATAGACGAGCCCGCAAAGGCGGCCCTGCATGGCCATTCTGTCCCAGAGCGTGTTGAGCGAGAACACCCGGTCCGGGATCTCGGCGAGGCCATCGGGCGCGATGATCTGCGCGCCGGTATAGGTGAGCGGTCCGCCCCGGGTAAGTCTGCCATCGTGCGCGCAGGTGAAGTCCCCTGCGCCCGCATGCCCGTGGGCGCGCTCTGTGGGAATCAGCAGCAACAGCGCGTCCATGCGCGCCGGATCCCAGGCCGCGCGGAGCTGTGACAGCGCGCCCGGGTCGGACCAGACCGCGTCGGAGTTCAGGGTGAAGACCGGGCCAGGCCCCAACAGGGGAAGTGCGGCGCGCAACCCGCCGCCGGTTTCGAGCCTTTCCTCGGGTTCGGGGCTGATCCGGATCTCCGGTCGGGTCGAGAGATGCGCTGCGATTTGTGCCGCCCGGTAATGGGTATTGACCACGCAGCGGGGCAGATTCGCCGCCGCGACCAGATCCAGTGCGTGATCCAGCAGAGGTCGTCCAGCCACGCGGACAAGCGGTTTCGGCATGTGGTCGGTCAGGGGCGCCATACGCGTGCCGCGCCCCGCCGCAAAGAGCATCACCGCGTCGGGCATGAACCGGCCCGTGCCCTGAGGTCGTCCAGATGCGCCGCGCTGGGTGGCGGCAGGGTTTCGGCCACCAAAGACCGGAGCGTTCCGAGGCTCGGGTGCTGCAGGCTGTGCTGCAACTGGTCCCAGACCCGGGGGATCAGGTCCACGTAGCCGGGCTTGTCGAAATGCAGGGACAGGCGGGCGAAGACCCCGAGGATCCGCAGGGCGCGCTGGGCCGTCAGGACCGCCACCGCATGATCGAAGCCAGGCAGATCACTCGCGAACCAACCGAACACCTCGCAGCGCAGCGCCTCCACGACCTCAGGCGGGACGTCGCGACGCGCATCGTAGAAGAGCGAGGCCACGTCATAGACCGGATGCCCGAGGGCTGCGTCCTGAAAATCAAGCAGGCCGACCCGGCGCAGCCCGGTCTCATCCGGGCACCAGATCAGGTTCTCAGCATGGTAGTCCCGCAGCACCGGAACCGATCGCGACCAGTCGAGCGCTGCCAGCGCCGCGGCCATTTCGGCGGCGAGGGGGGCGGTGTCTTGGCTGCCTGCGTACCAGATCGGTGCAAGGGTCGCGGCTTCGGCCATCTCCGGCGCGCCATAGGCGGGCAAGGGCGGCGGCGCACCCGCATGCAGGCTACGCAGAACGGCGAGCGCTTCGCAGTAGAGCGGGACCTGCTGCTCTGGGTCGGCTTCGAACAGCCGCGCATAGAGGCCATCGCCCAGATCTTCGAGCAGCAGGAAACCCTGCGCCTCATCTGCCGCGAGAATGGCGGGCGCGTGCAGGCCGAGACCGTCCAGATGCCGCGCGACAGAAAGAAACGGCGCAACCCGTTCGCCGGTTTCGGGCGGGGCATCCATCAGGACAACCGGGCGGTCCCCCAGGGTCAGCCGGTCATAGCGCCGGTTCGAGGCATCGCCTGCAAGGCTGCGGATCGTCTCGCCCTGCCACCCGGCCTGGGTAAGAAAAGCGAGCTTGGCTGCGTCTCGATCCGTCATGCGGCCTGCCTCAGACAGGGGGCCAGCCGCGCGGTCCAATTGCCCCCCAGCTCGGTGAGGGTCAGCATCCGCCCCTCGCCCGTATCCGCCGGGCGCAGGGCCAGGACCAGGGCGTTATGCGGCAGGTCCGCGCCCAGCCGGTCGGGCCATTCGATCAGGGTGATCGCACGGGCATAGGCGTCATCGAGCCCGAGCGCATCGATCTCGCCGGGATCGACGAGCCGGTAGAGATCACAATGCCAGAGCTCAAGCGAGCCCAGATCATAGGTTTGCACGAGGGTGAATGTGGGCGAGGGGACATCCTCGAGCCGGTCCAGCGCCGCGAGCCTGGTCTGGATGATGGCGCGGCTGAGCACGCTCTTGCCGGCACCGATCTCGCCCACCAGAAGCAGGCTGTCCCCGGCACCGAGCAGCGGCGCGAGACAGGCCCCGAAGGCCTGCGTGCTGGCCTCATCGGGGAGGGAAATCGTGGCGAAAGGTGCTGGCGACATACCTTGGTTGTACCCGGTGCGCGCCCGGCTGCAAGCCTTCGCAGTCCGCCCGTGTCAGGCGGTTTGCGCGATCTCTTCGGTCCGCGCCGGATCGAGGAGTTCGGCCACGGGCTCCAGCGGTTTGAAGCTGACCAGCGTCATGCCCTGGGCCAAGGGAGAGACGTGGCAGCGCACGATCTGGCCGCTGCCATTCAGCCGGGCGAAGTCCTCCCAATCGGAGCGACCCTGGCTTGTGGTGGCAAAATCGCGGATATCGCCCCAGATCGGTGTCGGTTGGCAGGCATCCTGCCATGTGCGCGAGGCATCCACGATGCTGGTCGGCAGCACGCCATCGGCGTCTTCGGTATCCCAGAGCTGGCCATAGGCCGCGTTGGACAGCACCAGCGTACCATTCTCGGAAAAGACCGCGATCGCGTCTTCGAGCGTATCGAGCACCCGCTGGCCCAGCTCGATCTCCGAGCGGAAACGGCGGGTCAGCGACACCTCGGAGGAGATATCCTCGAAGGTCAGCGCGATCCCGCCATCATGGTGCGGGCGCCCGAGAATGCGATAGTTCTGACCCGTGGGCAGGGCCCAGGTCTCTTCAAATGTGCCGTTGGTCGCCGCTTTCTCCAGCCCGGTCAGGCGGTTGCGCCATTCCTTGTAATCCTTGGGTTCCGGCAGCATGTTGCGATCCCGCAGCCGGTCGAGCACTTCCGACAGGCCCGGGCGCGCGCTGAGCCATTCCGGCTCCAGCGTGGTGAGATCCGTGAGCGCCGGGTTGAACAGCACCAGTTGCCGCCGCTTGTCAAAAATCGCGAGCCCCACCTGCAGATGGGCGAATGTGCTGGTCAGGGTCTGGACGAAATTGCGCAGGGACATCTCGGCCCGCACGGTCAGGTCAATCGGCGTCGCCGTATAAAGCACCTCGTCCTGCACCCGGTGGCCTTCTACCTCGAACCAGCGTTTCTCGGTTTCGGACATGTCCACCGAGACCCGCCGTTGCCCCGGTGTATCGGGATGAGCGAGGGATTTCTGTTTGAACAGATGCGGCATCGGCCAGCTGCCGGCACGATCCGGGAACACCGTTTCGGTCAGGTCGATATAAGGCTTGTTCGCCCAGGTCAGCGCACCATCGCGGTCCTGCCGCCACATCAGGAGCGGGACATGTTCCACCGTCGCGCGAAGTTGCACGAGCTCCCGGCGCTGGGCCGCGGCTTGTTCCGGGCTTGGGTCCATGGGGCCGGTTTCGACGCTGGTGGTCTGCGAGGCATGGCGCGCGGCCTCTCGCCGCGAGAGAACGTTCAGGACATAGAGCGCGAAGGCCGCAGTGAGGAACGCGACCGCCAGCAGCGTCGCGAGAAGCGAGAAGTCCATACCATTCATCAACAATCTGCCTATTGTTTTAGACAGTTGTGCCAATCAATGGTTAACACCCTCTTAAACTTCGATGGGTTGGTTCTCGCCCAGGGCCACGCTCTCGCTGGTTTCCGGCAGGGCGATCTGCTCGCGCGGCCAGATCGCCTCGACGATGGCACCGCTGCGCACGGGGCGCTCTTCTTTGGGCAGGAACGGGTCGGAGCCATTGGCAAAGCTCATCTCGGCCCCGGTCCGCTCCAGCAGGGTTTTGGCGATGAAAAGGCCGAGCCCCATCCCCTCGTAACCGGGGCGGCGCGGGTCGCTGGCGGATTTGCGTTTGCGCACGAACGGATCCCCAATCCGGCCCAGCAGGTGTGTGGGATAGCCCTCGCCGTCATCGATGATCCGCACCAGGATCACGTCATCTGTCCAATGCAGGTCGATCCAGACATTGGCCTCGGCAAAGTCCACGGCGTTCTGCACGAGGTTGCGCACCCCGTGGATAATCTCCGGGTGGCGGCGGATCGTGGGTTGCTGATTGCTGCCGCCCGGGGCGGGCGAGACATCAAAATGTAGTGATTTGCCGCGCTGGGAATGGGGCTCTGCCGCCTCCCGGACCACGGTGCCAAGGGGGGCGGTTTTGAGGTGCAGATCGTCCTTCCCGGCCCGACCCATGGAGCGCAGGATATCGCGACATCGGTCGGCCTGATCGCGGATCAGCTCGGCATCTTCCTTGAGCACCGGATCATCCAGCTCCTCGGCGAGTTCCTGGCTCACCAGCTTGATCGTCGCGAGGGGCGTTCCGAGCTCATGGGCGGCAGCGGCCACCACACCGCCAAGATCCGTCAGCTTCTGCTCGCGGGCCAGTGCCATCTGGGTGGCCAGCAGGGCCTCGGACATGGAATTCGTCTCGCCCGTCACCCGGTAGGCATAGGCGCCCAGAAAGACCACGCCGATGATGATCGCGCACCAGAACCCGAAGACGAGCACTTCGGGCATCCGCAGGATGAACCCCTGTTCTGTCCGTAAAGGCACATGAAAAAAGGCCACGAGGCTCACCAGACACATCGCCACCACCCCGAGGATCAGGGTCGAGCGCAGCCGCAAGGTCGCCGCGGAAATCGTCACCGGCGCCAGGATCAGCAGGGCAAAGGGATTGTTCAGCCCGCCGGTCAGATAGAGCAGGAAGGCCAGCTGCGAGACGTCGAACATCAACGTCAGCATCGCCTCGTTTTCCGACAACCGCTTGTTCTCGGGGTAGACGAACATCGCAACGGTATTGGCGATGAAGGACGCGCCGATCGCGAGATACAGCAACCCGTAATTCAGAGTGAGGTTCAGAACCTGCGAAGCGACCGCGATTGTCACAATCTGTCCGGTGATCGCCAGCCAGCGCAACAGGATCAATGTGCGCAGCCGGACCCATGTGCTGCGGTCCTTTGGAACAACGGGAGGCGTGGCGGTCTCTGTCATTCCCTCGGTCGAAGTGTCACAGGTGTCTGGACCTAGACCATAGAGCCTCCCCATCTAAGAAGACAAGAGAAGTCGATGTGAACGGATGGGAGACGCGCTCGATGAAACTCTATGCCGGGACGGCCATAGCCCTTGTGACAGCTCTGATTGGCGGGACGGTCTATATGGCCTTCTTCAACTCGCCCGATGATCCGCTGGCCCAGTGTCGCGGCAGCGTGGTGGCGACGGGCACGGCCTCCATCGGCGGACCGTTCGAACTGGTCTCGGAAACCGGCGAGACGGTGACGGACGCAGATGTGCTGACCAAACCCTCGTTGATCTATTTCGGCTACACCTTCTGCCCGGATGTCTGCCCGTTCGACGTGGCGCGCAATGCCGAGGCAGTGGATCTGCTGCAGGAGCGGGGCATCGATGTGCAGCCGGTCTTCATCTCGATCGACCCCGAGCGCGACACCCCCGAAGCGGTCGGATACTTCACCGACGCGATGCATCCCGACATGCTCGGCCTGACTGGTTCGCCAGAACAGGTGGCGGCGGCTTCCAAGGCCTACAAGACCTATTACCGCAAGCAGGAAGGCGACCCGGAATACTACCTCGTGGACCACTCGACCTTCACCTATCTGATGATGCCCGAGAGCGGTTTTGCTGATTTTTTCCGCAGGGAAGCCTCCCCGACGCAGATGGCTGAGCGGGTAGCGTGCTTCGTCGAGCATTCAACCTGAGGTCGAGGTTTGACCCCGAGACAAAATGACACTAGAGAAATATGAACGAAAGATAATTACCAAATCAAACCCTGGGGGATAGATGACCGAACAGACAGCCCGAGACATCGGCCCTGACGCGTCCCTTCTTCTCGTCGATGATGATGAACCGTTTCTGCGCCGCCTCGCTCGGGCGATGGAGAAACGCGGGTTTGAACCGGAAATGGCCGGGTCTGTCGCGGCGGGCAAGGCCATCGCGACGGCACGCCCCCCGGCCTATGCTGTGGTGGATCTGCGGCTCGAGGATGGCAACGGGCTCGACGTGGTCGAGGTTCTGCGCGAACGCCGCCCGGATGCGCGGATCGTGGTGCTGACGGGCTATGGGGCCATCGCGACGGCCGTGGCCGCGGTCAAGATCGGCGCGACGGATTACCTGTCGAAACCGGCAGATGCCAATGACATCACCTCTGCCCTGCTGGCGCGGCCCGATGAGCTGCCGCCGCCGCCGGAGAACCCGATGTCCGCGGACCGGGTCCGGTGGGAACATATCCAGCGGGTCTATGAACTCTGCGACCGGAATGTCTCGGAAACCGCGCGTCGATTGAACATGCATCGCCGGACGTTGCAGCGGATTCTGGCCAAGCGCAGCCCGCGCTGAACCCCGACCTGATACGGATTGAAACGGCTCGCCTCTGGCGGGCCTTTTCTTTTGTCGGGCGGGTCAGTCCAGATCGTAGCGCTTGCTGACCCGGTCCACGACGAGGCCGTTGCCCAGCGCCACATCCTTGTGCCGGGCGTAATCCTCGAAACCGCGGCTCTGATAATATGTCAGGCCGCTCTCGTTATCGGCGCGGATCGTGGCATTGATCCAGCGATAGCCGAGAGCGCGCGCAGCCTCGGTGCTGGCCGCAAAGAGCTTGCTGCCTATCCCGAGACCCGTCTGGCCCAGCTTGACGAAGGTCGCGATATCGCAAGCTTCGGGCGGCAGAGACCCGCGCGGCTCGATGGATTGGAACCCGAGGATCTTGCCGCCGGTATCCTCGGCGATGTGCCAGACAGACCGTTCCGGGGCGAGGGCGAACCATCCCAGCAGGGTATCGCCGGTGACGTCCTCGACAAAGGCGGTGGTGCCGCCCTTGCGGATGATCGCGTTCAACAGGTCGGCCATGGGGCGGGCGTCGAGCGCCCCGGCGCGGCGGATCGTCAGGCTCATAGCTGCTCCAGAAGTGCGGTATGCCGGGCGGTGAACGCGTTGCGGACGTCGACGGGGGGTCGCAGTTCGAGGGTCAGACCATCGATCACCTCGGGCTTGGGGCGGCCAAAGAATTTCGTGGCCTCCGCTTCGGCGAACCCGGCGATCTGAGTCGCTTCGAGCCAAGCACTCACCTTGTCGGCGCGCTTGATGGCGGCCTTCACGGTTTTCGGCAACTGGCCCGGCAGGCCAAAGCGCAGGTGGATGGCGGCGGTCAAACGCTCGTCCAGCGCGGCATATCCCGGGCCGACGGCGGCTTTCACCGGCGAGATCATGTCCCCGATCACGTATTCCGGGGCGTCATGCAAAAGTGCCGCAAGCCGCCATTGCACCGGCGCCTTGGGGGTCATCCGGCTGTAGAGCGTTTCAACCAGAAGCGAATGCTCGGCCACGGAATAGGCATAATCCCCAAGGGTTTGGCCATTCCACCGGGCCACGAAGGCGAGGCCGTGGGCGATATCCTCGATCTCGATATCCAGAGGGGTCGGGTCGAGCAGGTCCAGCCTGCGGCCCGAAAGCATCCGTTGCCAAGCGCGGGGAGGTGCCATGTCTGTAGTCTCATTGGTTGCGGCGCTGGGCTCAGTCCTACGCCGGGCCGACACGAAGCTCAATTCCTCGTGTCTGTGTGACCCAGTTCATAGTTCTGCCATGCAAAGGCTGTCATGCTGTCCCAGGTACGAGTGCAGAGTCTGCTTGCAGACCTGGTAGTTCGCGATCTCGCGGCGGCGTGTTTGGCGTCGCGAGGTCGCCATATTTCGGAACGGTTTTTCAGGTCGCGCGTTTCAGTATCGGAGGTTGTCATGTTCAAGAGTGTTTTCTTCGCTGCCCTTTTTGCCCCCGCTCTGGCTTTGGCCCAGGGCGCTGATACCTGTATGACCGCAGGGGAGCTCGATGCCGGTCTGATCGACTGGTATGGCGAGAGCCCGGTGGAAACCTCCGATGATGGCAGCATGGTCCTGTGGCAAAATGCAGAGACCGGCACCTGGACCCTGGTCGCCTATCGCCCCTCGGGCATGGCCTGCACCCTCGATACTGGCAGCACGGGCCTCGCTGGCGCGGCGGCAGACCAGATCATGGCGAGCTATGACGGATCGATCCTGCGCTGAACCCTCAACCGGGCGTCTGCAGCACCATGTCATCGGGAAACCGCGCCAGGTAAGCGGCCATCTTGTGGCAGGACAGCATGTGCTTGCCCATGGATTTCATCATCTTGCTTCGGTCCTGTAGCGGCGTCTGCGCCGCAGGCTCCGGGCATCTGTCCGGGAAATGCGTCGCCAGAAAATCCCGGAAGGCCCGGGTGATGAACCCGGGAAACACACCGTCATGGGTCTGCCACGGCTTTTTCGGCCCGATGAAGTGAAGGATCCGCGCATCCTCCGTCAGCGCAAAGAGCGATGACGCCCAGGTGAACTGCCAATTCCAGCGCGGCGACATCTCGGCCCATGCCCCGCGCAGCACGCAATTCAGCAAGGTCTGATCATGACCCACCAGCCGGTCCTTGTGCTCTTGACCAAAGGCGATGCAGCGCGCTTCGAGATCCTGCTGACCGAAGGCCTCTGTGTCGATCATGGTCACACCGGAGTTGAAGTAGGGACCGCTTGGCCAACCGAACCTGCGATACTGTTCCGGTTGCCGCCCGGGTGTGCGCCACTGGATATTGTCGCGCACTGCCGCCACGGCGGATCCGAGCATGTCCGCATCAAGCAGCGTACTCATCCCGTCGCGGGCGCAGTAGATGTCGGAATCGAGATAGAGGATCCGGTCATAGGTCTCGGCGAGCAGGGCCGGAAGCGCGAGCCGCAGATAGACCGCCTCGGTGCGCCGCGCATCCAGCCGCAACCCCGTAAACCGCGTGCCCATATCGACCTGCAACAGACGGATACCATGGCGGGCCAGAACCGGGATTTCGGGCAGGGCCTCGTTCGAGACGATGAAGATGTCGAATGTTCGCTCCGGGTGCAGTGCCGCGATCTGGCTGGCGGCAAAGGCGGCGAAGGGCAGGTATCGTGTGTCGCTGCAGAACCCGATGGCGCGACGGTGTGCGGCGGGCGCGTTCGATTGAATCAGACGGACATCTGTCACGTGGTTTTCCGGTCTTCTGTGGTCTTATGGGCAGCTTGCGCCAAAGGCGCTGCCGACTGAACCCAAACCTGATCCGACATTGTTGTTCAAGGTCTCTGGTGCTACTGCGACGGGAACAAACGCAGATGCACGCAGAAGGATGATCCCGGTGTCGCTCGATTATACCGTCAAAGACGTCTCCCTCGCCGAGTTCGGTCGCAAGGAACTGGACATCGCCGAAACCGAAATGCCCGGCTTGATGGCCCTGCGCGAAGAGTATGGCGAGAGCAAACCCCTGAGCGGTGCGCGCATCGTCGGCTCGTTGCACATGACGATCCAGACGGCGGTTCTGATCGAGACGCTGGTGGCGCTGGGCGCGGATGTGCGCTGGGCCTCCTGCAATATCTTTTCGACCCAGGATCACGCCGCGGCGGCGATCGCGGCGGCGGGCATCCCGGTCTTCGCGATCAAGGGTCAGAGCCTTGAGGAGCACTGGGATTACCTCGACAAGTCCTTCATGTTCCCCGAGGGGCCGAACCTGATCCTCGATGATGGCGGCGACGCGACGCTCTACATCCTGCTCGGCGCACGGGCCGAGGCGGGCGAAGAGATCATCGCCGTCCCGCAATCGGAAGAAGAGGCCGTCATCAAGGTACAGATCGCCAAGCGCATGGCGGCCAGCCCCGGCTGGTTCACAAAGATGCGCGACCAGATCAAGGGCGTCTCCGAAGAGACAACGACCGGTGTGCACCGTCTTTACGAGCTGATGCGCGACGGCCAGCTGCCCTTCCCTGCGATCAATGTGAATGACAGCGTGACCAAGTCGAAATTCGACAACAAGTACGGCTGCAAGGAAAGCCTCGTGGACGGGATCCGCCGCGCCACGGACACGATGATGGCGGGCAAGGTCGCCGTGGTCTGCGGCTATGGCGATGTGGGCAAGGGCTCTGCGGCGTCGCTCCGCGGGGCGGGCGCGCGTGTGAAGGTCACCGAGATCGACCCCATCTGCGCATTGCAGGCGGCGATGGACGGGTTCGAGGTCGTGACACTCGAGGATACCGTGGCAGACGCGGATATCTTCATCACCACCACCGGCAACAAGGACGTGATCCGCATCGAGCATATGCGCGAGATGAAGGATATGGCGATCGTCGGCAATATTGGCCATTTCGACAATGAGATCCAGGTCGCCGCCCTGAAGAACCACAAATGGACCAACATCAAGGATCAGGTGGACATGATCGAAATGCCCTCGGGCAACCGCATGATCCTGCTGTCCCAGGGCCGTCTGCTGAACCTCGGCAATGCGACCGGGCATCCGTCCTTCGTGATGTCGGCCTCCTTCACCAACCAAGTGCTCGCGCAGATTGAGCTCTGGACCAAGGGCGACCAGTACAAGAACGAGGTCTATGTCCTGCCCAAGCATCTGGACGAGATGGTTGCCAAGCTGCATCTGGCCAAGGTCGGTGCCAAGCTGACCGAGCTCGCCAAGGAGCAGGCGGACTACATCGGCGTCACCGTCGACGGCCCCTACAAGCCCGAACACTACCGCTACTAAAAAAGATTCTTCGAAGAAAATCGCCGTCGGATGAAACTCCGGCGGCGTTTGCGTGTTGAGACAGCATCACGAACAACCACCAGTATGGAGGCCATGATGACTGTTAAGCATCTTCTTTCGACCGCAGCGGCTGCTGCGCTGATGACCACTGCCGCTTTTGCGGAGATGGACAAAGAGACCGAAGCAACGACCTATGACGCGGCCAAGGCCGAAGTCGAGGCAGGCGTCGCTGAAATGAAATCCGATGCCGAGGATATGGCGGAGGCGACTGGCGACGCGATCTCCGAAGGCGCTGCCGAGGCCGAGGACATGGCAGAGAAAGCCGGTGACGCGATCTCCGAGGGCGCGTCCGATGTGGCAACCGCCACGTCTGAAGCCGCCGAAGACGCCGAAGCTGCCGTGACCGAGATGGCGAATGACGCCGAGAACGCCATGGAGTCGACGGAAACCGAGATCGAGACCACTGCCAGCGACATGGCGAACGATGTCGAGACCGAAGTGGAAACCGCCACCGCACCGACCATGGTGACAGAGCCCAACGACTGGGACCTGAATTGGGGTGACGATGCCGGTACGCTGACCGTTGCCGACATCATCGGCATGAATGTCGTGAACGAAGATGGCGATGTGATCGGCGAGATTGACTACGTGGTCGGTTCGGAAAGCAAGCCCATGGGCATCATCGGCATCGGTGGATTCCTGGGTCTGGGCGAGTACACCGTGTCCGTCCCGCTGGAAGAGTTCTCCATGAAGGATGACGAGACCCTCATGCTGGCCGGTGCCACCGAAGAGGCTCTGAAGACCCGTCCGGAATACGACGAGTCCGAAGCCGAGAACATCAGCAACGATATCCCCCTGGGTGACCTGCTGACCGGGGCATATTTCACCAGCGCCTCGTAATTTGCGCTGATTTTGCCTAGGGGTCCGGCACACGCCGGGCCCCTTTTGCGTTCCGGGTGCTGTGCTGCCCTGGATGTCCCCCGCTCATGAGACGAGTGGGGGTTTATTTTTTGACGTAGCCTTGCCAGTCTCTGGCTCAGGCCGAAGGCATGTCGGTCAAACACCCAGGGAGACAGAGATATGGGCAAGCGCGACGATCTGATTGCGAAATACGCGGACGACCTGAAGAGCAAATGCGGCATGGATCCGGATATGGATCTGCTGACCAAGGTGACCATTGGCTGCGGGCCGTCGATCTATGATTCCGACGCCTCGACCGTTGCCAGCTCGCAGGATGGCGAGCTCGAAACCGTGAAGACCAATTTCCTGATCAAGAAGCTGGGCCTCGCGGATGGGCCGGAGCTTATGGACGGGATCAATTCGGTCATCGAGACCTATGGCAAGTCCGAGCGCAACAAGTACCGCGCGGTCGTCTATTACATGCTGACCAAGCATTTCGGGAAAGAAGCCGTCTACGGCTGACCCACCGCGCCTGCGGGCGCAGGTCCGTTTTCGGAAAAAGCGCAGCAAATCTTAGGCACTTGGTGTTTGGGATTATGCTGCGTTTGCAGTATTGATCAGGTGTCCCGCCAGGATGGTAGGACCCTAATCAGATACACGTGTGGTGCGCTCGTCAGAGTAACATGTGGGTACGGTGGAGGGTCCTAAGGGGTTGGGGCCCTCCATTTCCGTTTCAGAGACCGTTTCGCGTCAAGCCTGCATCGTTGCGGCCACGGCCCGTTGCCAGGCGGCGTACTTGCTGTCCCGTGTTTCGGCTTCCATGGCCGGTTCGAACCGCCGCTCCAGCGCCCAGTTCTCGGCAAAGCCCGCACGATCGGGGAACAGCCCGACCTTCTGCCCGGCAAGCCAGGCCACGCCCATGGCCGTGGTCTCGGTAATCTCGGGGCGGTCGACGGGCGCATCGATGATATCGGCCAGAAACTGCATCGCCCAATCGCTGGCCACCATGCCGCCATCCACCCGCAGGGTGGGTTGCGCGCCCGAGGCGGACCAGTCCTTGTGCATCGCCTCCAGCAGGTCACGGGTCTGGTAGCCGACGCTTTCCAGGGCGGCCCGGGCGAACTCCGCTGGGCCGGAGCCGCGCGACAGGCCAAAGACCGCGCCCCGGCATTCCGCATTCCAATAGGGCGCGCCGAGCCCGGTGAAGGCCGGCACGAGGATCACCGGGTCATGGGGGTCGGCCGTCTCGGCCAGCGGTTGGGTCTCGCCCGCGCTGGCGATGATCCCCAGCCCGTCGCGCAGCCATTGCACCACGGCCCCGGCCACGAAGATCGACCCTTCGAGCGCATAGGTCGGCTTGCCGTCGAACTGGTAGGCGATCGTCGTCAGCAGGCGGTTGGTCGAGGTCACCGCCGTATCGCCCGTGTTCAGCAGGGCAAAACAGCCCGTGCCATAGGTCGATTTCAGCATGCCCGGCTCAAAACAGGCTTGTCCGATGGTTGCGGCTTGCTGATCGCCGGCCACGCCGAGCACGGGGATCGCCGCGCCGATATGCTCGGGTTCGCAGATACCGAACTCCGCATCGCAATCCAGCACCTCGGGCAACATGCCCATGGGGATGTCGAAAAGGCCGCAGATCTCGCTGCTCCAGGCGCCCTTATGGATGTCATAGAGCATGGTCCGGGCGGCGTTGGTCGCGTCCGTCACATGGGCCTTGCCGCCGGTTAGCCGCCAGATCAGGAAGCTGTCCACGGTCCCGAACAGAAGCTCGCCCGCCTTGGCGCGGTCCCGGGCGCCCTCGACCGTGTCGAGGATCCATTTCAGCTTGGTGCCCGAGAAGTAAGGGTCGGCCAAGAGCCCGGTCTGGGCCGTGATCAGCGCATCGGACCCAGCGGCGCGAAGCTCGGCGCAGTAGGGGGCGGTGCGCCGATCCTGCCAGACAACCGCGTTGTGGATCGCGGCACCGGTCGCCTTGTCCCAGACAACCGTGGTCTCACGCTGGTTGGTGATGCCGATGGCGGCGATATCGCCCGCGCTCAACCCGGCCTCGTCCAGCGCCCCGCGGCAGGTCCGCAGCACGGTCTGCCACAGGTCCTCGGGGTCATGCTCGACCCAGCCGCTATCGGGATAATGCTGGGCGAATTCCTCCTGGGCGGAGGCCACGATTTTCATCTCTGCATCGAACACGATGGCGCGGCTCGATGTGGTCCCCTGATCAATGGCGAGTATGTGGCGCACGTGACCCTCCCCGGTCTTGGCTGAAGCAGGCTCAGGTGTAGGCGCTTGGTCCCGGTCTGTCGATCCGGGCCGGGTGATTTCTCATCCTTTCCAAATCGCACAGAATGCAGTCAACTGCGGACATGATAGCGCCTGAAACGATCCCCGACCTGACCCTCCTTGAGTTACAAAAAGCGCTGCGCGCTGGTGAATTGACGGCATTGGAGCTGACCGACGCCTGTCTCGCCCGCATTGCGGCCCGCGAGCCGGAGGTCGGGGCCTGGGCCTTTCTCGACCCGGAGCTCGCCCGGGCGCAGGCCAAGGCCTGCGACGCACAGGCCGCGGCGGGGGCTCCGCTCGGCCCGCTGCACGGGATTCCGGTCGGGCTGAAGGATGTGATTGATACCGCCGACATGCCCACCGCGAATGGCACGCCGCCCGATCAGGGCCGTCGCCCCGAGGCGGACGCCTGGGTCACGGCGCGGCTGCGGGCGGCAGGGGCGGTCATTCTGGGCAAGACCACGACGACCGAGCTTGCCTTCATGAACCCGACCGCCACGCGCAACCCCCATGACCCGGCGCACACGCCCGGTGGGTCCTCGGCGGGGTCCGCCGCAGCGGTGGCCGCAGGCATGGTGCCGCTGGCCATCGGGACGCAGACCGGCGGGTCGGTGATCCGTCCGGCGGCCTTCTGCGGTGTGGTGGGCGTGAAGCCAAGCTTCGATGCCATCCCGCGCGATGGGGTCTGCATGCAATCCCATACGCTCGACACGCTGGGGGTTTTTGCCCGCGATCCCCGGGATGCGGCCATCGCGGTTGCCTTGCTGGTTGCGCCCGAGGGCAGTGACCCGGCCCGGATCCGCGAGGATGCGGGTGCGCCGGTCCTGCGCGCGGCCAGTCGCCGCCCGGTCTTCGGCTATGTCCACCCCCCGGAATGGGAGCGTGCGAGCCCCGAGATGCAGAGCCGCCTCGATGCGCTGGCCGCCGATCTCGGCGCGGTGCCCGTCACCCTGCCCGAGGGCTTCGCCCATGTGGCCGAGCAGCGCGCCGTGATCAACTCCGTCGAGATGGCCTGGCATTACCGGCGGTACCGCAGCGCGGGCTGGGACCTGCTGAGCGAGGTGACCCGCAACGCGATGGACGAGGGCGCGGCCACGGCGGCCACCGATTACGTCGCCGCCCTGCGCCAGCGCGAACCGCTCTATGCCGGACTGGAGGAGGTGTTCGGCGAGGTCGATTGCCTGCTCTGCCCGCCAGCGCTGGGCGCGGCCCCCCATGGGCTCGAAAGCACGGGGGATTCGATCTTCAACGGGCTTTGGACCTTCATGGGCACGCCCTGCATCACGCTGCCGCTCCCCCATGGCGACGGAGAACTGCCGCTGGGCGTGCAGCTCGTCGGACGGCGCGGCGAGGACAAGGCGCTTTTGGCCAAGGCGATGTGGGTGTCGGAATATCTCGAGACGCTCTGAGCGGCGACCGGGCCAAGCCTGCGCGCGGGGCGCGTCCTGCGGAAAGGCGGGCTGTGGCATCTGCATCGGGCGGGCTTGCGGAGATCTCATCATCTGATCCGGCTCTCTGGTGCGCATTCCGCGCTGGGCCGGGATTGGGCGGGCCGCCAAAGCAGCCCGCCCCGTGATCGGTCAGACCTGGGTTACTGCCAGGACTTGATCAGCTCGTCATAGGCGACGGTCTGAGGCTCTTCGTCCTCATTCTCGAGCTTGGCGTAGGGGGCGCCGGGCTGCGAGAACCAGTGGTCGGCGCTCATCTCGTCGTTCAGCACCGGACCCAGGTCGCCTTGAACGCCCGCACGCTCGAGACGCTGGAGAACACGCTCCTGATCCGAGCAAAGCGCATCGAGCGCCTCTTGCGGGGTTTTGGCGCCGGACATGGCGTCACCGATGTTCTGCCACCACAGCTGTGCCAGCTTCGGGTAATCCGGAACATTGGTGCCCGTGGGCGACCATGCGACCCGGGCCGGGGAGCGGTAGAATTCCACCAGACCGCCGAGACGCGGGGCGCGCTCGGTGAAGTGCTCGCTGTCGATGGTGCTCTCGCGGATGAAGGTCAGACCCACATCGGACTTTTTCAGGTCGACAGTCTTGGAGACCACGAACTGCGCATAAAGCCAGGCTGCCTTGGCGCGATCCACCGGGGTGGACTGCATCAGGGTCCAGGACCCAGCGTCCTGGTAGCCGATCTTCTGGCCTTCTTTCCAGTAGACACCATGGGGCGAGGGGGCCATGCGCCACTTGGGCGTGCCGTCCTCGTTCATCACGGGCAGGTCGGGGTCAACCGTGGCCGCGGTGAAGGCGGTGTACCAGAACATCTGCTGGGCAACGTTCCCCTGCGCCGGGATCGGACCGGCTTCGGAGAAGGTCATGCCAGCGGCTGCCGGGGGCGAGTACTTCTGCAGCCATTCGATGGCCTTTGTCACGGCATAGACCGCCGCCGGAGAGTTGGTCGCCCCGCCACGTGCCACGCAGGACCCGGTCGGCTGGGAGTTCTCGTTCACACGAATGCCCCACTCGTCCACGGGCAGGCCGTTCGGCTCGCCCACGTCGCCCATTCCGGCCATGGACATCCACGCATCGGTGTAGCGCCAGCCGAGGGACGGGTCTTTCTTGCCGTAATCCATGTTGCCAAAGACTTCGCCTTCGACACCCAGATGGCTCAGATCGCGCCCGGTGAAGAACTCGGCGATGTCCTCATAGGCTGTCCAGTTGACCGGAACGCCGAGGTCATAGCCATAAGCCGCCTTGAAGTCGGCCTTGTTCTTCTCGTCGTTGAACCAGTCATAGCGGAACCAGTAAAGGTTCGCGAATTGCTGGGTCGGCAGCTGGTAGAGCTTGCCATCGGGACCGGTGGTGAAGGAGGTGCCGATGAAGTCATCCACATCCAGCGTCGGCAGCGTCACATCCGCGCCTTCGCCCGCCATCCAGTCGGTCAGGTTGCGCACCTGCTGGTAGCGCCAGTGGGTCCCGATCAGGTCACTGTCGTTGATATAGGCGTCATAGATGTTCTCGCCGGACTGCATTTGCGTCTGCAGCTTTTCCACCACGTCGCCTTCGCCGATCAGGTCATGGGTGACCTTGATACCGGTGATGGCCTCGAAGGCGGGGGCGAGCACTTCGCTCTCATATTGGTGCGTCGCGATGGTTTCGGAGACCACCTTGATGTCCATGCCCTGGAACGGCGCGGCCGCGTCCACGAAGAACTGCATCTCTGCTTCCTGATCCGCGCGGGACAGGACGGACAGATCGCCGATCTCGGCATCCAGGAATGCGCGGGCCGCGTCCATATCGGCATATGCCGGCGCCCCGATCATCCCAAGTGCCAGCGCGAACGCCGTACTTGATTTTAGCGTGTAGGTCATCATTTCCTCCCTATGGAAACCAAAGACTTATGAGGCATCCCGCGGACCCGCTATGTCCGTGGGGTGCCGTTTCCTCCCTATACCCAGCGGAACACCGCCGCAGCATAGATCAGACAGACGATCAGCGCGTAAGGTTGATTGGCGCCGATCACGCCCAGCCAGGCCAGATTGATAAAGGCCGAGCCGAGGAGCGTGATGAAGAGACGGTCCCCGCGGGTCGTCTCCATCCCGAGCACACCCTTGCGGGGCGTCTCGGGGAATTTAATGGCCAGCACGGTGAGCGTGATGAGCATCGTGGCAATGCAGATAAAGAAGATCGCCGTCGGCCAGGTCCAAGCCATCCAGTCCATATCAGGTCCCTCCCGGCTGAGTTAAACGCGGCCCAGGGCGAAGCCCTTGGCGATGTAGTTACGGACGAAGTAGATCACGAGCGCGCCCGGAATGATCGTCAGCACACCCGCTGCGGCGAGCACGCCCCAATCGATGCCGGCGGCCCCTTGGGTTCGGGTCATGATCGCCGAGATCGGCTTGGCGTCCACCGTGGTCAGGGTGCGGCTGAGCAAAAGCTCGACCCAGGAGAACATGAAGCAGAAGAACGCGGCCACGCCGATGCCCGACGAAATCAGCGGCATGAAGATCTTCACGAAGAAGCTGCCGAAGCTGTAGCCGTCGATATAGGCGGTCTCGTCGATCTCCTTCGGGACGCCGCGCATGAAGCCTTCGAGGATCCAGACCGCGAGCGGCACGTTGAAGAGGCAATGGGCCAGCGCCACGGCGATATGGGTGTCGAACAGACCCACCGAGGAATAGAGCTGAAAGAAGGGCAGGGCGAAAACTGCGGGCGGGGCCATGCGGTTCGTGAGCAGCCAGAAGAACAGGTGCTTGTCGCCCATGAACGAATACCGGCTGAAGGCATAGGCCGCAGGCAGCGCCACCGCCAGAGAGATCGCCGTATTCATGAGTACGTAGATCAACGAGTTCACATAGCCCATATACCACGCCGGATCCGTCAGGATCGTCGCGTAATTCGCGAAGGTCAGGTCATTGGGCCAGAGCGAGAAGGTGTTCAGGATCTCGGTATTGGTCTTCAGGCTCATGTTCAGCAGCCAGTAGATCGGCAACAGCAGGAACAGGAGATACAGCGTCATGACCACGGTCGATCCCTTGATCGGGAAGCGCCGGGGGCGGGTGGTGGCCGCCGCAGGGGCGGCGGTGCTGTTGGCCGCAGGGCTCAGAGTGCTCGTGGCGTCGGTCATCGCTCAGCCCTCCTTTTTGTCCATGGTGGTCATGACGGTGTAGAACACGTAGCTGATCGTCAGGATCACGAGGTAATACATGATCGAGAAGGCTGCGGCGGGGCCGAGGTCGAACTGCCCCAGAGCCATTTTCACCAGATCGATCGACAGAAGCGTGGTGGCGTTGCCGGGCCCACCGCCGGTGACGACGAATGGCTCGGTATAGATCATGAAACTGTCCATGAAGCGCAGCAGGATCGCGATCATCAGCACGCCCATCATCTTGGGCAGCTCGATATAGCGGAACACGTTCCAGCGGGATGCCTGATCGATCTTGGCCGCCTGGTAATAGGCATCGGGGATCGATTTCAGCCCGGCAAAGGCCAGCAGGGCCACCAGCGAGGTCCAGTGCCAGACATCCATCACGATGATCGTGGCCCAGGCCGCAAGCACGTCCTGCGTGTAGTTGTACTCAATCCCCAGCGCGTCGAGCGTGTAGCCCAGAAGCCCGATATCCACCCGGCCAAAGATCTGCCAGATCGTGCCGACCACGTTCCACGGGATCAGCAGGGGCAGGGACATCATCACGAGGCAGAAGCTCGACCAGAACCCGCTTTTGGGCATGTTGAGCGCGACGAAAATCCCGAGGGGAATCTCGATGGCCAGAATGATGCCCGAGAACATGAGCTGGCGACCCAGCGCGTTCCACATCCGCTCGGACTGGAGCATCTCGGCATACCATTCGATCCCGGCCCAGAAGAACTGGTTGTTCCCGAACGTGTCCTGCACCGAGTAGTTCACCACGGTCATCACCGGGATCACCGCCGAAAAGGCCACCAGCAGCAGCACCGGGATGATCAGGAACCACGCCTTCTGGTTGACTGTCTTTTCCATCAGGCGGCCTCCCCCTCTTTGAGCCAATCGTCCACATAGACGTTCACGTGATCCGCATCGAAGGTGACCCGGGTCATGTCCGGCGAGATCGCGGTGTCTTCGCCCGCCACGATGTTGATCTCGGTCCCGAAGAGGTCCGCGCGGATGATCTTGTGGCGGCCCACATCCTCGACCCGGCGCACCTGCACCGGCAGGCCCTCGCCCTCGGTCAGGGTGACGTATTCCGGACGCACGCCCAGCTCGACCTTGCCCGACAGCGGCGCGAAGGCCTTGGCGAGGGGCAGCTCGGCGCCATGGACATTGGCCATGTTGCGCTCGATCGCGGCGGGGATGACATTCATGCCCGGCGAGCCGATGAAATAGCCGACAAAGGTGTGCTCGGGCTTCTCGAACAGCTCCTGCGGCGTGCCGATCTGGACGACCCGCCCGTCATACATGACCACAACCTTGTCCGCGAAGGTCAGCGCCTCGGTCTGGTCATGGGTTACGTAGATCATCGTGTGCCCGAACTCGTGGTGCAGGGATTTCAGCTGGGTCCGCAGCTCCCATTTCATATGGGGGTCGATCACGGTCAGCGGCTCATCAAACAGGAGCGCGTTGACATCCTCGCGGACCATGCCGCGCCCGAGCGAGATCTTTTGCTTAGCATCCGCCGTCAGGCCCCGGGCGCGCTTGTCGAGCATCGCCTCCATCCCGATCATCGCGCCGATCTGCTGCACGCGCTCGGCGATGTATTGCGGGCTGGCGCCGCGGTTTTTCAGCGGAAACGCGAGGTTATCGCGCACGGTCATCGTGTCGTAGACCACGGGGAACTGGAACACCTGCGCGATGTTGCGATCCGCCGTGCTGGCGTGGGTCACGTCCTGATCATCGAACAGGATCCGGCCCTGGCTGGGTTCCAACAGGCCCGAGATGATGTTGAGAAGGGTCGATTTCCCGCAGCCCGACGAGCCCAGCAGGGCATAGGCCTCGCCATCGGACCAGGCGTGGTTGAGCTCCTTGAGGGCGTAGTCATCCTCGCTCTTGGGCGAGGACAGGTAGGAATGGGCGAGGTTGTCCAGGGTGATCTTGGCCATCTGTCTGCTCCTTCACGCGGCTTGCGCGTAGGACGCCGGGGCCACCAGCGCGCCGTCTTCGCGGAAAATGTAGACATGGCGCGGGTCGAGATAGACCTGCAGGGCCGCGCCCAGTTCGAGGTCATGGACCCCGTGCACCAGCCCGACCCATTTCTCGCCATGGTGATCGAGATGGACGAAGGTTTCCGACCCCGTAAGCTCGGTCACGATCAGCCGGGTTTCAAACTCCATCGCGCCTTCGGTATGGGAGACGATCTCTACATGGTTGGGCCGGAAGCCCGCGAGGTAATTGCCATCGGCGAGGCCGGTCATCTGGCCCGTGGCGCGGGCGCTCTGACCGTCGCCAAAGGTGATGCTGTCGCCGGATTTGCGCACCTTGAGGAAGTTCATGGGCGGATCGCTGAAGACCCGTGCCGTGGTCGCATCCACCGGCTGGCGATAGACATCCGGGGTCAGGCCGAACTGTGTCACGCGCCCTTCCCACATGGCGGCGGTGTTGCCGCCGAGCAAAAGCGCCTCTTCGGGCTCGGTCGTGGCATAGACGAAGATCGACCCGGCCTCTTCGAAAATCTTGGGGATCTCGACCCGCAACTCTTCGCGTAGCTTGTAGTCGAGATTGGCCAATGGCTCGTCCAGCAGGACAAGCCCCGCATCCTTGACCAATGCCCGGGCAAGGGCACAGCGCTGTTGCTGCCCGCCCGAGAGCTCGAGCGGTTTACGCTCCAGCATGGGCGAGAGCTGCATCAGGTCGGCGGATTTGCGCACCGCCGCATCGATCTCGGATTTCGATTTGCCCAGAAGCCGCAGCGGCGAGGCGATGTTGTCATAGACCGTCATGGACGGGTAGTTGATGAACTGCTGATAGACCATCGCGACCTGCCGGTCCTGCACGCGCATGCCGGTGACATCCGTGCCCTCCCAGATGATCTGGCCTTCGGTGGGTACATCCAGCCCCGCCATCAGCCGCATCAGCGAGGTCTTTCCCGACAGGGTCGGCCCCAGCAACACGTTCATCGTGCCCTTCTGCAGAGTCAGATCCGTCGGGTAGATATGCGTCTGCCCATTCACGACCTTAGACACGGTCTTGAGTTCGAGTGTCATTCGGCCTCCCCCCTTATTCCGCCGCTGCCGCGTGCGATGACCTGAGCCGTTCGGTCATCCAGGCATCCAACCCTGCGATGGCATCGCTGTCCAGACGCAGACCCAGTTTGCTTCGCCGCCAGACGACATCGGCCGCCTCGCGGGCGTATTCCTTATCCATAAGCCATTCCACTTCGCGCGCCGTCAGGGTCGCGCCGAAGTCCTTGCCAAGATCCGCTTCGCTTTGCGCCGTGCCCAGCATCTCGCGGGCCTCGACGCCATAGGCGCGCACAAGGCGCAGCGCCCAGCGCTCGGTCAGGAAGGGAAAGCTTTCGCGCAGACCGGCGACCAGATCGGCCACCCCATCCACAGGGAAATCCCCGCCCGGAAGGGGCACGCCAGCGGTCCAGGGCCCCTTGGTCACCGAAAGTTCCTTGCCGATCTCCTCCATCGCGCTCTCGGCGAGACAGCGATAGGTGGTGATCTTGCCGCCGAACACGTTCAGCGCAGGCGCGCCGCGGCTGCTATCGACCTTGAGGACGTAATCCCGGGTCGCCGCCGCCGCCGTGCTTGCCCCGTCATCATAGAGAGGCCGCACGCCGGAATAGGTCCAGACGATGTCCGCATCGCTGATCGGGTTGGCGAGGTACTTGTTGATGAAGGCGATCAGATAGCTCTGCTCTTCGGGCGTGATCTCGGGCTTGCGCGAGGCATCCGTGTGATCCGCATCCGTGGTCCCGATCAGGGTGAAATCCGTCTCATAGGGGATCGCGAAGATGATCCGTCCGTCGGAGCCCTGAAAGAAGTAGCATTTATCATGCTCGAACAGGCGCTTGGTGACGATATGGCTGCCGCGCACGAGGCGGACGCCATCGCTTGCATTGCTCTTGAGCACGCCATGGAGGACATCGCTCACCCAGGGGCCGGCGGCGTTCACGACCATCTTGGCATGGACCACACGGCTCTCGCCGGTGACGGTGTTTTCCAACGCCACATGCCAGAGGCCGTCTTCCACATGGGCCGAGACCACCTTCTCGCGCAGCAGGAGCGACGCACCCCGCGCCTCGGCATCCCGCGCGTTCAGAACGACGAGCCGCGAATCCTCGACCCAGCAATCGGAATACTCGTAGGCCTTCTCAAATTTCGGATCGAGCGGTTTGCCCTCGGGCGCGCTGCGCAGATCGAGGCTGCGCGTGCCGGGCAGGATCTTGCGACCGCCCAGATTGTCATAGAGGAACAGCCCTACCCGGATCAGCCATGACGGGCGCCGGCCCTTCATCCAGGGCATCAGTACGCCCAAAAGCTTGGAGGTCGGCGTCGAGGAATCGAACCGCATGCTCTTGTGATAGGGCAGCACGAAGCGCATGGGCCACGAGATATGCGGCATCGCCCGCAGGAGCGTTTCGCGCTCGATCAGGGCCTCGCGCACCAGCCGGATTTCGAAATACTCGAGATAGCGCAACCCGCCATGGAACAGTTTGGTGGAGGCCGCAGAGGTTGCCGACCCGATGTCGTTCATCTCGGCCAGGCCGACCTTCAAACCCCGACCCGCCGCGTCCCGGGCGATGCCGCATCCATTGATGCCGCCCCCAATGACAAGCAGGTCAAACGACGTGTTCATTCTGGTTCTCCCCCCAGCTCTGTTTCCAGAGACTTTCTTCGTTTCTGGCAAAAAACGATCATGAAAGGAAGAAATTTTTGTTCGTTTTCGCTCGTTATCGCGCAAACCTCTGTGTTCTCGGGATTCTTTTCGGGCCGCAGATCTTCGTTTTCAAGGCAGAACGCGCATGAAATTTGCGCAAACGCGCAAAACCGCGCTACAACTTGGAAAGACAGACTGGAAAGCCGACCATGCCGCAAACCATCCGAAAGCCCGAGATCATCAATATCGCGCGGCGCGAGGGCAAGGTGACGGTCGAAGGGCTGGTCGGTCATTTCGGGGTGACGCCCCAGACGATTCGCCGGGATCTGTCCGAGCTTGCCGATAGCGGACAGCTCGAACGGGTCCATGGTGGCGCGATCCTGCCGTCGACCACGGTCAACATCGGCTATTCCGAACGGCGGCAGCTCAACCAGTCCGCCAAGGTGGACATCGCCCGGGCTTGCGCCCGCGAGATCCCGAATGACTGCGCGGTATTCCTCAATATCGGCACCACCACCGAGGCGGTCGCGGCTGAACTCTCGCACCATGTCGGCCTCTTGGTGGTCACGAACAACATCAATATCGCGACCATCCTGTCCAGCAATCACGAGATCGAGGTGGTGGTCACTGGCGGCCATCTGCGCCGCTCGGATGGTGGCCTGATCGGCGAGCGCGCGCGCGATGCGATCGCCCATTTCCGCTTTGACTACGCGGTGATCGGTTGTTCGGCCCTGCATGAGGAGGGCGAGATCCTCGACTATGACGTGCAGGAGGTCGGCGTCAGCCGCGCCATCATCGGGCGCAGCGATCAGGTGTTTCTCGTGGCCGATGCCTCGAAATTCGACCGCAAGGCGCCGGTGCGGATCGGCACGCTCGCCGATATGGACGCGGTCTTCACCGATCAGGCCATTCCACCGGCCTGCACGGCGCTTTGTCGGGATGCGGGCACGCGGGTCGTGGTGACCTGACCGGTCTGGCCCGCTTGGTCCTCTGCGCGCGGTTGCGTGGCGCGCCAATTCCTGCATCTTGGTCCGGCACCTGATCTGACCGGAGGGATCCGCGCTGGCCTCTTACCCGTCCATGAAATGGCTGAGCGTGTTTCGCTATGTGGTCCAGTCCGGCACGGTGCAGGGCGCGGCAGAGGCGACGGGCCAATCCGTCAGTGCGGTGTCGAACCAGCTCAAGGCGCTGGAGGCGCATCTGGGTGTGCCGCTCGTGGATCATGGTCGCCGTCCCATGGTGCCCACGGCCCAAGGCCTTGCTTATCTGCGCACGGTGGAAGAGGTATTGGGCCTGCTCGACAGTGCCCAGGCCGAGATGACCGCGGCCAGCCCGAACAGCCTGCGGCGCCTGCGCTTTGCCATGATCGACGATTTCGAGACCGATATCGGCCCCGAGATCACCCGGATGCTGGCCGCGCAGCTGCCCGAATGCCAGTTCATCCACCTGACCCGGGTCAGTCACGAGATCCTCGATCTGTTGCGGACGCGGGATCTGGACATGGGCATGGCCACCCAGCCCCAGACCCCGCTGCCGAATGTGGTCGAGTTTCCCGTGCTGCGCGATCCTTTCGTGCTGGCCGTACCCGCCTCCCTGTCCCTGCCGCCCGAGGCCTTTCTCGATGGTAGCGCGGGCTTGCCCTTTCTGCGCTACAACCGCGCCCACATCCTCGGCAGCCTGATCGAGGCGCAGCTCGTGCGCTTGCGGCTGGATCTGGAAACCAGCTTCGAGTTCGACAGTACCTCGTCGATCATGGCCCTTATCGCTCAGGGGGATGGCTGGGCGATCACCACGCCGAGCAATTATGCCCGCACCCGTCGGTTCCAGAGCGATGTGCGGCTGGTGCCTTTTCCGCGCAAGGGGTTCGCGCGGCGGATCTCGATCTTTGTCGCCGATCCACAGGCCGAGCAGGTCGCCCGCAGCGTGGCGAGCGCCGTGCGCAGCCTGCTGGTGCGGCACCGCATCGCCCCCACGGTCGAGGCCTATCCCTGGTTGCAGGACAGCTATCGCCTGATCGACGGCTGAGGCTCAGTCGAGGATCTTGAACGTCGCGCGGATCGCCGCGTCCTGCTCCTCGGTCAGATAGGCCGGGTGATGCTCGGCCAGGATGCTCTGGGCCGTGAGCTTGGCGCGGCTCCAGGCATCCTGCGCGCCTTCCTCTGCCCAGGCGCTGGGCTGGGCGCGGTCGGCAAGCTTGGGATAGTGATAATCCCGCTCCATCGCGCGATAGGTGTGATCGAGGCCGAGGAAATGCCCCTCGCCCATCACCGCGCCGACGATCTCGTCATAGCCGAGATTGTCCTCGGTCACCTCGACCCCGCGCAGGGTTCGGTAGGTCAGGGCGTGCATCTCGTTGTCGATCACGAAGCCTTCGAAACTCACCCCCAGAAGCGAGGCGGTCATGCCCGCGCTCTCATAGATCAGGTTGCCGCCCGCAAGGGCCGCCGCCGCGCTGGTCATGCCCTTTTCATAGCCATATTGCGCGTCGATCGCCTTGGCATCCGTCATCGAGCTCGCCACGCCCGAGGGCAGGTCGAGCCAGTTGGACAGCTGCGCCGATGCCGCGTTCAAGAGCATTGTCTCGCCCCCGCCCCCGGCAAAGGCCCCGCTGCGCAGGTCGATCACGAAGGGCCAGTTCGAAAAGATCATCGGAAAGCCCGGCGCAATCACGTTGACCACCACGAGGCTCGCCAAGGTCTCGGCGAGGGACTGGGCGAGGAACCCGGCCATGGTCGCGGGTGCGGTGGCCCCGGCCTGGGCGGCGGTGATGCAGTTGACGGGGATGTTGTGGGCGATGCACTCGTAGATCACATCGATCGCGTCTTCGCCGAACCGCATGGGCGAGATCACGGGGCTGATATGTGCCGTAAGGAAGGGCCGCTCGGCAAACTTGCCCGGGCCGCCCGCGACGATGTCCAGCATCTCGACCGCCGGTGCCACGTATTCGCCCAGGGTGAAGGAGGTCGCGATGGGTTTGGTGGTGTTCTTCACCAGCGCATAGACCGTGTTGATGTCCAGATCGCGATTGTCCGGCACATCCGTCGCCACGCAGCAGCGCGTGAACCAGGCCACGTTTTCCAGCTTGTCCTGCAAGCGGGCGAAATCATGCAGATCCGCGAGCGTCGAGGGGCGATAGAGCCCGGTCTCCATGTCCAGCGTGTTCACCGCCGCGCCGCCCGTGCCGAAATAGACCTTGTCGCCGCCCACCTCGATCGAGCGTTCCGGGTCACGGGCATGAAGGGTGAAGGTCTTGGGCGCCGTATCGATACACTGCTCGACAAGGGCGCGGGGCAGGCCGATCCGTTCGCCGCCCAGATCCTCCGCTCCGGCGGCCAGCAAATCGTCCCAGAGCCGTTTGGGCACCTCGCCCATGCCAAGCTCGGACAGAAGCCGCAGGGCGGTGCCATAGATCTGCACCATGTCGCTGTCGCTGAGCGGGCGATAAACCCCACCGGGCACGCCGGGCGGGGCCGGATTGACCGCCACCGGTTTGGCCCGTTGGGCCAGTCGGGCCGAGCGCCCGGATCTGCGGGATTTCTGTCGGGTGTCAGCCATGGCGCCTCCTAGAGGCGATGGGACGCCAGCCTTGCAAATCTGGCAATACGGTTTTTTCAGATTGCGATTTTCGGGAACTAGAATTGCAAAAATGGCGAAACTGCGGTCTGTGATTGACCCTTGGGCCCGGTTTTTCCTCTTTAGGGGCAGAAAACGGAAAGGCCTGACCATGAAGACCCAGACCCGCGTCGTTGTCATTGGCGGTGGAATCGCTGGCTGCTCGGCCCTCTATCACCTCACCCGCGAGGGCTGGACCGATGTCGTGCTGGTGGAACGGGACGAGCTGACCTCGGGCACCACCTGGCATTCGGCGGCGCAGGTCACCAATTTCGGCCAGACCCAGACCATGGTGGGCCTCAAGTCCCATTCCATCGCCCTCTACCAGGAGCTGCGCGATGATCCGGACTACCCGGTCGACTACAAACATGGGGATGGTGGCATCCGGCTCGCCAATACCGAGGCGCAGATGGATGGCTACCGACACTTCGCCTCCATGGCGCGGGGGATGGGGGTCGAGTTCGAGGTGCTGGATGCGGCGGAATGCGCCCGGCGGCACCCGCTGATCTCCACCGAGAACCTGCTGGGCGGGCTCTGGGATCCGAGCGATGGGGATATCGACCCGGCGCAGCTGTGTCAGGCATTGGCGCGGCGCGCCCGCAAAGCCGGGGCCGAAGTGTACCGGAACACGCCGGTGACCGGGCTGACCCAGCACGCCGATGACAGCTGGACCGTCCATACGGACAAGGGCGATATCGCCTGCGAGATCGTGGTGAATGCCTGCGGCTACCGGGTGAACGAGGTGGGCGCGATGATGGGGGTGCATCACCCGGTCATGTCCATGGAGCACCAGTATTTCGTCACCGAAGAGATCCCCGCGATCCGCGAGGCCGGGCACCGGATGCCGCTGCTACGCTGTCCGATCAGTGACTATTACTGCCGACAGGAAAAGAACGGGCTGCTGGTGGGGTTCTACGAGCAGGACTGCAAGACCTGGGGCATGGACGGGATCGACCCGCATTTCGTCAACGCGCTCTGCCCGGATGATCTGGACCGGATCACCGATGTGCTCGAAGGCGCGTTCGAACGGATGCCCGCCCTGATGGAGGTCGGGATCCACACCGTCGTCAACGGGCCGATCACCTACACCATCGACGGCGCGCCGCTGGTTGGTCCGATCCCGGGCAAGCGCAATGCGTTCTGCATCATCGGTCTGCGCGCGGGTCTGGGCGAGGGGGGCGGTCATGGCTGGCTGCTCGCCCAGCAGATCGTCCATGGCGAGGCGGTCTATGACACCTGGGGTCTCGATCCGCGCCGTTTCACGGGCCATGCCAATGTGGAACTGACCGGGCTGAAAGCCATCGAGGATTACCAGAACGAGTTCCGCTTCCACTTCCCGAACGAGCATCGCCCGGCGGGGCGCATGGCCAAGACCACGCCACTCACCCCGGTGCTGGCGTCCGAAGGTGCGGAATTCACGGTGGTCAACGGGTGGGAGCGCGCGGAGCTTTTCAAACCCGACCCCGGGTTCGAGATCACCCATAGCTTCCGCTTTGACGAGGCAGAGGCGCTGGTGGCCGCAGAGGTCGCCGCCGTGCAGACCGCCGTCGGGCTGTGTGAGGTGAACGGGTTCAACCGGATCGAGATCACCGGGGCCGATGCCGAGAGCTTCCTCGACCGGATGATCTGCGGGCGGATGCCCCGCAAGGACGGGCGGGTCGGCCTGACCTATCTGCTCAACGACCACGGCATGGTGAAGGCCGAAGCGACGCTCGCCCGTCTGCCCGCCTCGGATCGCGGCCCGGCGCGGATCTGGTACGGCTCGGCGGCGGCGGCGGAGTTCCATGACATGGACTGGCTGGCCCAGAATCTGCGCAAGGATGAGGATGTGCAGCTGCGCAGCCTGACCAATGACCAGACGATCCTCGTGCTGGCCGGTCCCAAGGCGCGCGAAGTGCTGAGCGCCGTCAGCCGCGGCGACTGGTCGGCCAAAGGGTTCCCCTGGCTCTCGGTCCGCGAGGCCTTTGTCGGGATCGCGCCGGTGACGGTCATGGCGGTAAGCTTCTCGGGGGAGCTGGCCTATGAGATCCATGTGCCCAATGCGTCCCTCTACACCGCCTACTTGTCCCTCCGCGCGGCGGGGGAGGCCCATGGCCTACGCCTTTTCGGGGCGCGGGCGGTGGACTCCATGCGGCTTGAGAAAGGCTACCTGCACTGGAAGGCGGATATCCTGACGGAGTTCGACCCCTATGAGACGGGGCTCGACCGTTTCGTGACGCCGGACAAGCCTGATTTCATCGGCAAGGCAGCGTTGCTGGCACGGGAGGGGGCCGCGCGGCATCGGCTCGTGACCCTGCGCCTGCCCGGCGGGGCTGATGCGCCCCATGCGGCGGCTCATCCCGGGGCCTCGGTCATGTGCGGTGATGCGGTCGTGGGGACAGTGACATCCGGGGGCTATGGCCACCGGGTCGGGGCCAATCTGGCCTATGCCTTCCTCAAACCCGGCGCGCCCGAGACCGGGCTGACGGTGGATGTGCTCGGCACACAGGTTGCGGCAGAGATCACCGAACGGGGGCTTTACGATCCGCAGATGGCGCGCGTTCGGGCCTGAGCCCGGGCGGCGCGGAAAGGTGCCGGCCCGCAGGGGTCTGCTGCGGACCGGCCGGGGCCATCAGGACAGGTGGTGGACATCCTGGAGGCCATAGACCGGGGTGGGGATACCCTCCATCCGGGCCTTGATCTGTAGCGACAGGAACTGGGAGTAATGCCGCGACTGGTGCAGGTTGCCGCCATGCATCCAGAGGTTCGGCACCTGGGTCGGCTTCCACATGTTGCGCTGTTCGCCTTCCCACGGACCGGGGTCCTTGGTCGTGTCCGACCCGAGACCCCAGACCTTGCCAAGCTGGTCGGCCTTGTCTTGACCCATCAGGTCCGCGACCCAGCCATTCATCGAGTTGTAGCCTGTCGCATAGACGATCAGATCCGCCTCGAGCTTGGTCCCGTCATCGAGGATCACGCCGTCCTCGACCACCTCGGTGACCTGCCCGCGCTTGAGCTTGACCTCGCCATCGATGATGAGCTGGCTCGCGCCGATATCGATGTAATAGCCCGATCCGCGCCGCAGGTATTTCATGAAGAGCCCGCTCTCGTCATCGCCCCAGTCGAGCCAGAAGCCTGCCTTTTCAAGCCCGGCATAGAACTCCTTGTCGCGCTCCTTCATCTCCGCATAGGCGGGGATCTGGAACTCATGGAGGATCCGGTAGGGCAGGGAGGCAAAGATCAGGTCCGCCTTCTCGGTGGTTACCCCGGCATTCACCGCCTCCTCGGAATAGAGCGCGCCGAGGCCCACATCCATCAGCGTATCCGAGCGCACGATATGGGTTGAGGAGCGCTGAACCATGGTCACATCCGCCTCGCCTTCCCAGAGGGCCGCGCAGATATCATGGGCGGAGTTGTTCGAGCCGACCACCACGCATTTCTTGCCCTTATAGGCGTCCGGACCCGGATGCCTCGAGGAATGGTGCTGGTCGCCCTTGAATTTCTCCATACCCGGGAAGTCGGGCATCCGCGCCTTGCCGGACATGCCCGTGGCCATCACAAGCTGCTTGGGCTTGAGGGTGACCTCTTCGCCGTCGCGGTCCACCACGATGGTCCATTCGCCCGCCGCCTCGTCGAAGCTGGCCGATTTCGCCGTGGTGCGGGTCCAGTAGTTCAGCTCCATCACCTTGGTATACATCTCGAGCCAGTCGCCGATCTTGTCCTTGGGGCTGAAGATCGGCCAGTTCTCGGGGAACTTGAGATAGGGCAGGTGATCGTACCAGACCGGGTCATGCAGGCAGAGCGACTTGTAGCGGTTGCGCCAGCTGTCGCCGGGGCGGTCGTTCTTCTCGACGATGATCGTGGGCACGCCAAGCTGGCGCAGCCGCGCCCCCATGGCGATGCCGCCCTGTCCGCCGCCGATGATCACGCAATAGGGCTGCGTCGAATAGCCGAGCTCGGTCAGCTCCGCCTCGCGCTCTTCGGCCCATGTGGTGCGGTTGCGGCCCGCCCCGTGTTTCGCGCCGAGGGGGCGGTCGAACCCCTTGGGCTCCTCATGGCCCTTCAGCTCGACCATGGTGGTGAGCAGGGTCCAGATCTTGCCTTCCTTGAGGCGGATCAGACCGTAGCCGCGCGCGACATCGGTTTCAAAGGTGATCCAGGCGGTGGTCACGCCATCTTCCTCGGTGGCAAACTCGCCTTCGGCCACGTGCCAGTTGCGCGGCTTGGTCGTGGCCAGCTGGTGTTTCAGCATGTCCTCAACCTGCGCCTTGCCCTCGACCGTCTTGATGTTCCAAGTGAAGGTCACGAGGTCCCGCCAGTAGCAATCGTCCTGAAACATCTCGACGGCCCCGGCGATATCTTCGTCTGCCAGGGCTTTGCCGAAGCTTTCGAGGAAGGCCTCTGTCTGGTCTGTCACGGTTGTATCAAGCATCACGTCCTCCCGATTGTGCGCTGTCGGGGGCAAGCCTGCCCGACAAGTGCGTCCCACGGCTATGCCCGGGCCGGGGATGGGAGCAAAAAAGCCCCTGCGCCGGGCAGGGGCGTTGCGCGCGCAACACCGCGCAACAGGGCGCGCATCGCATCAAGAGGGGGGTGTCAGCCCCGCCTTGCGCACCCGGCGCAACACGGTGGACCGGTTCACGCCCAGTCGTCGTGCGGCTTGGGACATGTTCCAGTTGCACGCATCGAGCAGGCTCTGCAGGTCCTCTTCCGGGGCTTCGGGGCGCGCCATCAGACCGGGCGCGGGCAGGTCCGGCAGGTCGATCACCTGCCCCTCGGTGACGGCGGCGGCCACGTCGAGCGCGGCCTGAAGCTCGCGGATATTGCCGGGCCAGGGGCGGGCGGCCAGCTCTGCCTTGGCGGCGGGCGAGAGGCTGAGCTCCTGCGCGCAATAGCGCCGCATCATCCGGGTGATCAGCCAGTCGAGATCATGGCGCAGGCGCAGGGGCGGGATCTCGACCCGGTGCCCGGCGAGGCGGAAATAGAGGTCGGCGCGGAATTGCCCGGCGCGAACCGCACCGGCCAGATCCTCGGTGCTGGCGGCGATCACCCGCAGGTCCGAGCGCGCCTCGATCAGGTTCAGCACAGCCGCCTGCCCGGCCGTGTCGAGATCGGCCGCCCCCTTGAGGAACAGCGTGCCCTGCGCGGTCTCGGGCAGCTTTGCCTCGACCAGCCCGGCGCAGCGCAGCACCGAGAAACCCTGCCCCGGAGGGCCGCAAAGATGGATCGCCCTGGCGAGCCGTTCCTTCCCGGTGCCGGTCTCGCCCTCCAGCAGCAAGGGGACTTGGGTCCGCGCGAGCTGCGCGAGGTTCCGCAGCAGAGGTGTCAGCACGGGATCGGGCCCCGCGAAACTGTCCAACGGGCCCGGCAGCGCTTCGACCGGGGCGGCAGGGCGCGAGATCCGGGGGGCCTGCGGGGCGATGGCGTGGCCGAACACGCCGCGCCCGTCGCGCAGCCGCAGCACCCGGTCCTCGGTGGGTCGCCCGCGCATCAGGTCCGGCAGGTCATCGATCGAGACCTCCATCACCGTGTCGATCCGCGTTCCGATCAGGGTTGCCGGGTCCTCGGCCCCGAGCACTGTCTGCGCCGCATGGGTCATGCCGATGATCCGGCCGGAGCCGTCCAGCGCCACGGCGGCCTCGGGATCGACCTCGAGGAATTCCGGCGAAGTCGAGAAACGCAGCACCCAGTCGCGTCGCGCCGTCGTCATCAGGTTGGCCATCTCGACGCGTCGGGCCGAGGACTTTACGAGGCTCATGGCCAGATTCTGGCTCGATTTCGGGCCGGGCGAGCGCAAGAGCGAGATGTCGAGCACCGCCGATAGCTGTCCGAGCGAGTCGTAGATCGGCGCCGCCGTGCAAGAAAGCGGCGTATGCGCGATGCCGAAATGATCGTCCTGATGGATCGTCACCGCCTCGCCCGTCACAATGCAGGAGCCCACGCCGCAGGTTCCGGCCAGATCCTCGGACCAGTCCGACCCGAGATAGAGCCCGGCGCGCCGCAACTCATCCTCGAAGCGCGGATCGCCGAAGAAATCGACGCAAACCCCCTGCGCATCGGCCAGAAGCAGCACGTAATTCTGCCCGGCCACCTGCCGGAACAGCCCCTGCAGCCCCGACCGCGCTACGGCGATCAGCCGCTCCGATTGCTCGCGATGGGCGCGCAATTGCGTATCGGTGACGATATGGGGGGCATCCGCGCTGGTCGGGTTCAGCCCATAGGTATCAATGCAGCGGCGCCAGCTTTCGGTGACGATCGCATCGCGCCCGTTGCTGACGGCCTTGCCGCTGACGACACGGTCAATCTCCGTGACATGTGCCAGATCGCTCATGGCGTCCTCCCCTCGCCAATCCCGGGCCAGACTAGCAAGGACGCAGCGTCAAGGCGACACTGCTTTGGTGGCGGGTGCCCTGCATGCCGGGGGGCGGTCTCACGAGACGGTGAACTCCGACCTTCGGCGCGTAGCGAGATGACATGATTTTTGCTACGGTCGTGCAGCTTCGGGGCGCATCAGATGTGTTCCGATGCCGGACGATCTGGGAGGAGAGCCTATGACACGTATCACCGCGCTGGCCACGACCGCCACGATTCTGACTGCCACCACGGCCCTCGCGGGGTCCCAGACGCCGCTCGAGGATCCGATGAAATCGGGCATGTGGGACTATCATCAAGAGAACCTGCTGGGCGATCCGGCGGTGATTTCCTTCGATGATCGGGTGATCGTGCGCGGCCCGGCAGAGGCGGAGGATACAGTGAACGTGCCCCTTCTGGTGGATGCGACGGCGTTTGAGGATGTCGAAGAGATCGTGATCTCGGCCGACTACGGCCCGATCCCCCATATCATGACCTATTACCCGGGGCAGGCGGAGGCCAAGATCTCCCTGCGGTTCAAGATCGATCAGGCCACGGCGATCCGCGCTTCGGTGCGCACGGCAGACGGGGCCTGGCATGTGGGTTCGACCTATATCGACGCGGCAGGGGGCGGCTGCACCGCGCCCGCCGCGGCCTATGCCAATGCGGACTGGTACGACAAACTGGGCGAGATCCATGGCCAGATCTGGCCGGCCTCGGGCCGCGCCCGGATGGTGGTGGATCACCCGATGGATACGGGCCTTGCCGGGGATATCCCCGTCTTCATCATCGAAAAGCTCGACATTCAGAACGACGCAGGTGACACCCTCGCCCATCTCGAACTGAAGGAGCCGGTGAACGAGGACCCGGCCTTTACCCTCTATTTCGATCCCGCGACCATGCCGGCCGCGCTCCATGTGGATGGGCGTGACAACAATGGCAACGAGATCGAAGGTCTGCTCACGGCGTCCGAGACCCACTGATGATCACACGACGGACGAGCCTGGGCCTTCTGGCCTCGGCGGCCTTGGTGCGCCCGGCGCGCGCCGCAAGCCGCCTGAGTTATGACCTGCGCCCGCAATCGGTGGCGAACGGGGTCTGGATGATCGAAGGCAGCACCGATTACTTCACCATGCAGAATGGTGGGGCGATTGTGAATTGCGCTCTGTTTCAGGGGCAGACGGGGTTGATCGTGATCGATACGGGCGCGAGCCTGCGCTATGGCGAGGCGCTCAAATCCGTGGCGGATGGGCTCGATCTGCGCGGGGTTTCGGCGGTGGTGAACACCCATCACCACCCGGACCATTTCTTTGGCAATCAGGTCTTCGCCGACAAGCCCATCCATGCGCTGGGCGAGACGATCCAGCAGGCCAATGCCAATGCCGACGCCTTTGCGGACAACATGTACCGGATCCTAGGGGATTGGATGCGCGGGACCGAGCCAGTCATGCCGCGCAACGTGATCGCGGGCGGGGATGTTACCATCGACGGGCGCGTGTTCGAGGCGCTGCCGCTCTCGGGGCATACGGCGGCGGATCTGGCCCTGCTTGACCGCGAGACGGGGATCCTCGTGACCGGTGATCTGGTGTTCTATGAACGTGCGGCGACCACGCCCTCGGCGGAGCTACCGGACTGGCATGCCTCACTCGATGCGCTCGAAGCGCTGCGGCCGGAGGCGGTCCTGCCCGGGCATGGACCGCTCGACCGGGGCGGTGCCGCGATCCCGCAGACCCGCGCCTATCTGCGCTGGCTGGAGGACACCTTTCGGGGTGCCGCGGCCTCGGGGCTCGACATGATAGAGGTGATGGATCTGGAGATCCCCGCGGAATTTGCGCGGCTGGGCTCGGAACCGGAGGAGTTCTATCGCTCGGTCTCCCATCTCTATCCGGGCATCGAGCTGGAGGTCATGCCCCGCGCGAACTAGGCGCGGGCGGAGGTCCATCAGTCCACATTGACCGGAACGGGGGTGGCGGGCACCAGCCTCCGCCCCTCGTCGAGCCAGCCATCGGTCCCCAGCCGGAACCAGTAGACCGCCCCATAGCCGAGATCCGAGATCCGCTGGGCGGCGTTCCAGCTCATCCAGCAATCGGCAATGCAGAAGACCACGATCGGGCGATCCGGTTGTCCGTCCATCGCCGCAGCCAGATTCGTCTCGAGATAGGCCTGCATGGTTGGGCTCAGCCGTCCGCGCCCTGTCTCAGGCAGCCAGAGCGCCCCGGGCAGGCTCAGCCGCTCCTTCGAGACCAGCCATGTCCCGTCCAGCTCGTCGAAACGCGATTGGGCTGCGCCGAACACATCCAGCACCAAGGCGCCTTCGGCGATCAGGGCCGCGGCGGAGTCCGTATCCACCAGCTGCGCAGGCGGCGGGATGTCCGAAGGGGTCGGCGCGCGCTGCCGCCCGATGCGATAACCGGTGTCCGGATCAAAGAGTTCGGGCCGCTTGTCCCGCGCCTCTGCATAGGTCGCGGCTTGGGCGGGGAGGGCGAGACACAGGGCAAGGCACAGCAGGATCCGAAGCATGGCCCAAACTAGACCGCCCGGGCTGGCAAAACCATGCTTCTGACAACTGAGTAAAAGAGTCGGAATTGACTTTCCCGACTAAACCTGTCAACTTTGAGTCCAACACCTCCAAACCCAAGAGCCCCGGCATGAAAATCGAAATGACAACAATCGCGGAAGGCCCTGTCCGGATCCCGGAAATAGATGTTCGCAAGATGCTGGGCGACGATCTGCGGGCCTATCTGCGCCTTGATGAGCAGATCTATACCCTCCGCATTACCCGCAATGGCAAGCTTATCCTCACCAAATAGGAGCAGACATGGCCAAAACCCCCAGCCCCTGCATCGATGTCTGCAAGTTCAAGCGGCAAGGTCATTGCATCGGGTGTTCGATGACGAAGGCTCAGAAGTCTCTGTTCAAGAGCCTCAAGAAGGACAGTCATCGGGAGGCCTTTGTGGCCATGCTCGTCCAGCAGCAGAAGATGCTTGGCAAGTACAAGCATTGGGCGCCGGTCTATATGCGGAAATGTCTCAAGAAAAAGGCCAAGCCCGTGCAGGCCGTGCGCGACGCAGCCTGAGGCCCCGTCGCGCCAGATCGTAAGAGTTCAGCGCAGATGCGCGCGCAGGAACCAGGCGAACTTCTCGTGGGTCTGACCGCGCGCGATGCAGAGATCCTCGGTCAGCGTATCGCCATGCTCGGCGGCCAGCTCGCCACAGCCCGCAAGAGTCGCGGCTAGGGTTTCCTGAGCGGATTTCATCGCTTCGATCATGGATTTCGCATCCCCGTGACCGTCATTCTCGGCGACTTTCGAGCGGGCGATCATCCCGGCCAGCGTGCCTTCGGCATGGGCGTCCAGCGCCTTGACTCGCTCGGCCAGATCATCCTGGGCCTGAAAGTGATCCTCGTAGATTTCCTGAAACAGAGCGTGCAGCGGGCCAAATGCCATGCCGGTCACGTTCCAGTGGAAGTTCTGCGCGAGCATCGTGGCGACAGCGGTCTCAGCAACGGACTGATTCAACGCGTCGGCAATCGCCATTTGCGCGTCTTGAGACAAGGCGGCGGCGGTTTGGGTCATGCTACCCTCCGTAAAATATTTCTGATTTTTGGCTGGCGTCGGGCTGGCTGTCACCCAAACTTAGACTTGTTATAAGTCTTGGCAAGCACCAAGCAGCATCCGAACTGCAACTCGGGCGGGTCGACACACGCGACGCGCGATCAGAAAGTGCAAGCTATCCCAATCGGTTGCATCGATCCGGTCCAGCATGCTTAAAATCCACGCCTCATCGAAGGACAGGCTGTCCTCTCCGAGCCGGTAAATGATGATCCGTCGGTCCAGCGCCTCGGGCAGACAGGCGGCGAGGCTTTCAAACGGATGTGCGCGGTGCCGATCGGTCAGGCAGGTCTGCTCCAGCGAGCAATAGGGCCGGAACCGGGTCTGCCGCGCTGCATCGCGGAGGGCCGTCAGCCGCGCGCGTCCTTTTTCCGACAATTGCGCCACAGGGCGCTCGGGCGCCTTGGCTGGGCGCAGATCGGCGGCAGGGGGAACAGCGTGCGGGGGCATTGCGACGATCTTTGTTCGAATCTAATCCCGAGTAGATTTATCGGAAATCAGCGTGTTTGGCAATGCGTCCGGGTAAAATTGTCAGGATTGCGTGTCACCTGGAAGTGTTAATCCCGCATTACGCGCATAGATCTTGGCCACCGCCGCATCATCCTCGGCTCCCAGCCCGGATCCGGCCGCTGCCATGAACTGCTGGAGCGCCGCCGCCGTAAGAGGGGCCGAGAATTTCGCCTCCGCCGCAATGTCGAGAACGATGCCCAGATCCTTGGGCCAGATATTGACCGAACTGCGCGGCGTGTAATCCCCATCGACGATATGCGGGGCCCTGTTCTCGAACATCCATGAAGAGCCGGCGCATTTCGAGATCACCTCGACGGTCTTGGCCGGATCGACCCCCTGGGTCATGCCAAAGGTCACGGCCTCGGCCATGGCCGCGATATGGGTGCCCGCCAGCATCTGGTTGATCGCCTTCATCGCCGAGCCCGCCCCGGGTTCCGGCCCCAGTCCAAAGACGGTCTCGGCCATGGCCTCCAACGCGGGACCGGCCCCGGTGAACGCCTCTGCGGATCCGGCGGCCATGATGCTCAACGCGCCCTGTGCGGCCTTGGCCGCGCCGCCCGAGATCGGCGCGTCGAGGTAGTGCAACCCGGCCTCAGCACAGCGCGCCGCCATGGCACGGGCAAAGCTCGGCGGGACCGTCGCGCAGGCGATCACGGTGCCACCGGGGCGCAGGCTTTGCGCCCAGCCGTCCGGGCCAAAGAGGACGGCTTCGGTTTGGGCTGCGTTCAGAACCGCGATGACCAACGAGTCGATGGCCTCGGGCCGTTCCGCCAGCCCGCCCTCGGTCTGAAACCGGGCCATGGGCGCGGGCGCGATATCCGCGCCATAGACCGCATGCCCGGCCCGCAGCAGCGATTGCGCCATGCCATAGCCCATGGAGCCCAACCCGATCAGCGCCATCGTTTCCGTCATATCCTAGTCCTTTCGAGCCCGCAGAGCGCGGATCAGCGGCAGGCTCAGCATGCCCGCCGCGGCGATGGTCAGGCCAAGCGCAATCGGGTGACCGGTGAAGAAGGCCGCGAAGCTGCCATCGGTGATGATCAGGCCCTGCCGCAGGCTGAGCTCCAGTGTCGGGCCCAGCACCATGCCGATGACCAGCGGCGCCATGGGATAGCCCTGCCGCCGCAGGATGAAACCGACAATCCCGGCCCCCGCCATGACCAGCAGGTCGAACGGGTTCCCCCGCACGAAGAACACGCCCACGGTGCAGAGCAACGTGATCACGATCAGCATATAGGCCTCGCGCATCCGTAGAAGCGGGGCCGCCATTTTCGACACCACCATCCCCAGCGGCAGCAGCATCAGGTTGATGACGAAGAACCCGGCAAAGATCGACGCCATGAGGACTGGGTTGTCCTCCATCAGGCGGATCCCCGGCGTCACCCCGTGCAGGGTCAGCGTGGCGAGCATCACCGCCGTGATCGCATCGCCGGGGATGCCGAGCGCCATTGTCGGCACCAGCGCGCCGCCGGTCACGGCGTTATTGGCGGATTCGGACGCGATCAGGCCGTCGGGTTCACCCTTGCCGAAATTGTCCTTGGTCGGGGCAGAGCGGCGCGCCTCGGCATAGGAGATAAACGCCGCCGTGGCCGCCCCGGTGCCGGGCAGGATGCCGACGCCATTGCCGATGGCCACGGATTTGACGAGCCCCCGGACCCGGCCCTTCCACTCGGCCAGCTTCGGCAGGACGATACCCTTGAAATCCACCAGCATCCCCGCCGGATCCGGGCCGGCGCTTGCCCGGATCAGCACCTCCGACAGGGCGAAGACCCCGATCACCACCGCCAGCAGGTTGAAGCCCGCGATCAGCTGGAACTGTCCAAAGGTGAACCGCGCCTCACCGGTGATCGGATCACCGCCGACCGTGGACAGGAAGATCCCCAGCATCCCCGCCATCAGGCCCTTCACAAGGCTCCCTTCGGAGACCGAGACGATGCAGGTCAGACCCAGCAGGATCAGGGCAAAGGTCTCGATGGGGCCGAAATTCAGGGCAAAAGCCGCGAGTTGCGGCGCGGCGAAGATCAGCACGACCGCCGAGACAAGCCCGCCCGTGACCGAGGCGATGGTCGCCCAGCCGAGCGCCTTGCCCGCCTCGCCCCGCTGGGCCATGGGAAACCCGTCGAGACAGGTCGCCGCCGATTGGGGCGTGCCCGGTGTATTGATCAGGATCGCCGAGATCGACCCGCCATAGACCGAGCCCGCATAGATCGCGAGCAAGAGCAGGATCGCCGGGGCCTGATCCATGGTCAGGGTAAAGGGCAGGATCATCGCCACGGCCACGGTGGACCCGATCCCCGGCAGCGCGCCGAGAATGATCCCCAACATGGTGCCGACGCTCAGCACCAGCAGGCCTTGCGGCGACAGAAGCAGGGCAAACGCCTGGGGCAGAAGCTCAACCATTCAGAGCCACCACAGGAACGGCGAGACCGGCAGCGGCATCGTCAGGATATGATTGAACAGCAGCACCAGACCGCCCGGCACCCCCAGCGCAATCCCGGCGAGCGCCAGCGGGTTGCGCACCTCCAGCACCCAGAGCATGCCGAAGGCCAGCGGTACGGAGCAGAGAAAGAAGCCCAGCTTGGGCAGCAGGATCACATAGGCGACAAAGGCCACCGAGATCGCCGCGACCGTGCCGAGCCGGATCGGCTTGGACGTCGGCTGCGCCATCACATCGCTCATCACGTTGAGCAGGGCGAGGGCCACCCACATCATCAGAACGATCCGGGGAAAGAACATCGGGCTGAACGCGCCGCCCAGATCCGCGAATTGCAGGCCAAAGGTGCTGAGCATGAGCCCCGCGCCAATCAGCAGCAATATCACTGAGACGACCGATCTTTCGGTCAGCATACGCGTCATCCCGCCCCTCCCCCGAGCAAGATAGGGCCGCGCCCGGGGTCTTGCCCGGGCGCAGCGGATGGGATGGTCTTAGAGACCCGCCGCCTCGATCAGGGCGCCGTTGGACTCGTATTGTGCCCGGAAGAACGCCTCGAACTCCTCGGAGCCGCGATAGTTGATCACGGTGGAGGTGTTGGTCGCGAACTCCTGGAAGCCGTCGGAATTCACCGCCGTCTCGCAGGCCGCTTCAAGCTTGGCGACAACCTCGGGCTCGACACCGGCGGGCGCAAAGAGGCCGCCCCACAGATAGAGCTCGTTCAGGGGGGGCTCGATCCCGGCCTCGGCGGCGGTGGGCACATCCGGGTAGTTCTCGAGACGCTCATCGTTGAACACCATCAGCGGGCGGAAATCGCCGCGCGACATCAGGATCTCGGTATCGCCGAAGAACTGGATCGTGCCCGCCGCCATGGCCTGCACTGCGGGGCCGGAGCCCTGGAAGGGCAGATGCTTGAGCTTGTCGAGCACACCCAGACCGGCAAAGCCCGCCACAGTGGTCAGGTGGGTCATCGCGCCCGGACCGGAGGAGCCATAGATCAATTTGCCCGGCTCCGCCTCGATGGCGGCAATCGCCTCTTCGATGGAGGTGTAGGGGCTGTCGGCGGTGGTGAAGAGCAGCGTCGGCGAGGCCGCGACCGAGCAGATCGGCGTCCAGCTGTCCACATCATAGGGGACGTCCTTGATCTGCGGCTGGATCGTCGAGACGGTGATCGAGAAATAGCCCAGCTGGTAGCCATCCGCCCGCTGACCGGCCAGCGCGCCTGCGGCCACGGTGCCGGAACCGCCCGCCATGTTCGACACAAAGGCGTCGCCGCCGATGGCTTCGGCGAAATGCGGAGCAAAGCCGCGCAGCAGCAGGTCCGTACCGCCACCCGCGTTGAACGGGGCAATCAGGTTGATGGGGCGCTGCGGAAAGTCATCGGCAAGTGCCGTTGTCCCGACCATGGCCACGGTCGCGCTCAGCAGCGCGGAGAGCGTCAATGTCTTCATGTCTTCCTCCCTGGTATCGCCTTTATTGCGATTGGTAACGTTGTCACGACATATGGTAACGTTGTCAATAACCCTGTTATAGGGCTATGCTGACCCGTATCCACCGATTGCAACTGGAGCTTGCCGTGCCCGATGGGGACTCTCGTCCGACGCTGAAACACGTGGCCGCCCGGGCGGGCGTCAGCCTGATCTCGGCGTCGCGGGTCATGCGGGGTGCTGCGCATGTCTCTGCCGATCTGCGCCAGAAGGTCGAGGCGGCTGCGAGCGAGCTGGGCTATAGCCGCAACCGGATCGCGGGGTCCTTGCGCGGGCAGTCGAGCGATCTGATCGCGGTGATCGTGCCTTCCATGTCCAACCATGTCTTCCCGCCCATCGTCGACGGGATCGATGCGGCCCTGCAGGGCAGTCGGTTCCGCCCGGTGCTCGGCATGACGGGATATGACATCGGGACCGAAGAGACGATCTTGCGCGACCTGCTCTCCTGGACCCCGTCGGCGGTCATCCTCAGCGGGGCGGAGCATACGGAGGGGACGCGCAAGCTTCTGATGCGCCATTCCGGTCCGGTGGTCGAGATGCTGGACACGGATATGGTGCCCATCGATCTGGCGGTCGGGATTTCCCAGCGCGCCGCGGGCGAGATGATGGCTACCCATCTGATCGCGCGCGGCTACCGGCGGATCGGCTTTGTCGGGGCCTGGGGCGGGCGCGACATGCGCGCGGCCAAGCGGCTTGCGGCGCTGGCGGCAACGATCGAGTCCAATGGCCTGCCGCCTCTGGTCCAGCATATCGCGACCGAGCCGTCCTCCTTGCCCGTTGGGGCCGAGGCGGTGGGCGTGCTGCGGGCCATGGCGCCGGATCTCGACGCGGTGGTCTTTGCCAATGACGATCTTGCGCTGGGGGCTCTGTTCGCCTGCCAGTCCGCCGGGCTGTCAGTGCCCGGGGATCTGGCGCTGGCCGGGTTCAATGGGCTCGACATGTGCCAGGTGATCGCGCCCCGGCTCACCACGATCCAGACCCCGCGATTCGAGATCGGGCGCACGGCGGGGCGGCTCCTGCTCGCCAATCTGGAGGGTGAGACGCGCCCGCCTCCGGCGACGCTGCCCCTGCGCCTGATCGAGGGCGAGACGACCTAGAGATAGGGCTCCAGCAGCGGTCGGATCGCGATCTCGGCCCTGAGCCGCGCCGCCAGCAGGAACATCCCCCCCATCTTGCGCTGCAGATAGAGCGCGTCCATGGGCGGGATCACCCAGAAATCCCGATCCTCTGCGAACTCCATGCCCGCTTCGCGCAACTCGCGCGCCAACGGGGTCGTGGCGAAATTGACGGGCGCATCGCTGCGCAAGGGCGTCATGGCCATGTCGACCATGTCGAGGATCGGCTCACGATGCTTCGGGGCGGTGCCCGGTTCGAGAAAACCGATCGCCTCCATCGCGGACCGGGTCGCGCTGCGATCGGCGCTGAGCCCGGCGCGCATCAGGTCGTGGTACTGGGCGACAAGCCCGGTGGCAAAAGCGCGCGACGCCCCGAAATCCAGCAACACGATCCGCCCGGTCGCGGGTTGATAGCGGTAATTGGCGAAGTTCGGATCGGTCTGCATCAGCCCGAACTCGAACAGCTCGCGCAGCATCAGCCGGATCAGCCCGGCCACGACCCGGTTCCGGGTCTCCGCATCAGCCTCGGTCAGGCTCTCGACCGCGACGCTCTCGACGAAGCTCATCCCCAGGATGTCGGGCGTGGTGAGGTCCGGATGCCCCTCTGGCACGAGGTAGTCGGGGTCCTTGTCCAGCAGCGCCCCGAACCGGGCGAGCATGTCGGCCTCGCGGGCGTAATCGGCCTCTTCATGGAGCTGGCGGCGGGCCTCTTCCATCAGCGGCGCGAGGTCGATCTCTTTCGGGACCAGCCCGGACACCCGCATCAGGCTCGCCACGTTGCGCACATCGCTGTCGATGCTGTCGCGGACGCCCGGATACTGGATCTTGAGCGCGACGTCCCGACCATCCTTCATCCGTGCGCGGTGCACCTGCCCGATGCTGGCCGCCGCCACGGGGCGCACGTCGAATTTCGCGAATTTCCGGCGATAGTCCGGGCCCCAGTTGCGCCGGAGCACCTGATCGAGCTGCTGCGGCGGCATGAAATGGGCGTCCGCGCGCAGATGTCCGAGGATCTCAGCCAGCTCCGGCGGAAGGAAATCCCCGCCCTCAAGGCTCAGAAGTTGGCCGACCTTCATCGCGGCCCCGCGCATCTGCGCGAGCTGTGCGGTGATCCGGGCGGCGTTCCCGGGGGTCAGCAGAAGCTCTTCGAATTTGGGGCGACGCCCGGTCAGAAGCTGCCGACCGCCCTGCACCGCCATGGAGCCTGCGACGCCCGCCGCCATCCCGCCAAGCCGCGCCATGCGCGACGCGCGGGAGTTGGGCACGGGCAAGCCGCGCGGTTCATGGACATATCTGGTCATGCAGGGCGAGCTAGGGCGCAGCCGCCGCCCCGCCAGCGGTTACTTCAGCTGCAGGCTGCTGACCCGCGCGGCAATCTTGCCATCGGTGTCGTCGCTATCGGCTGACACCCCGAGCCCGATCAGGACAGGGGCCTCTTCGCCAAAGGCCTTGCGGTAATCCGCGCGCAGATCGACATTCTCGGCAAATTGCCCGGTGCCCGGCCCGCGCTTGACGATGGTCACAAGCCCCGGGTGGTAGGGGCTGGGCAGTACGGCGTTTTTGGCGTGATCGCCCCCCCAGACATAGACCAGCGCCTTTGTGCCCGGCGCCTTGAGCAGCTTGCGTGCCGAGCTTGGATCGACCGTGGCGGCCGTGCCTTCGTCGGTGAACACGAAATACAGCGCGAGGTTGCGGTCATCGCCGCCCTTGCGCCGCAGATCCGTCGCGCCGACGCCCTCGGCCACGGCCCATTGCCAGGATGCCTTGCCCGCATCGCGCGACGTCTCGGGCACCGCCCGCCACAGCAGCGAGACTGTCCCGTCAGAGATCACGTCGAGGGACCCGCCCTTTTGCACGAAGTCATTTGTGAACAGGCGCAGGAACCCCTGCTCGCGCCATGACCCGTCAAAGGGCACAGGCTCGGCAAAGGCCGGGGTGGTCAGGGCAAGGGCGAGGGCGGTGAGTGTGGCACGGTAAGTCATGCCCCTGAGCTAGCGGGCCCACGGGCCTCGGGCAAATCAACGGCTCTCACGCCTGTGTGACGCTCTGTTGCAAAGCGCGGCTCAGCGCAGGCGGACCCAAAGGCTCGCCGCCACGATCAGGGTCGATCCGGCCAGCAGTGACAGGGTGGGCACCTCGTCAAAGACAAAGAACCCCACGGCGGTCGTCAGCACGAGGCTGAGATAGCCGAGAATGGCCAGCATCCCGGCCTCGCCCAGCTTGTGCGCGCGCAGGAAACAGAACTGCGCTGCTTGGGCGAAGGCGCCAATGGCCAGCAGGGCCGGCCAGTCGCCAGGGGCTACGGGGGTCCATTGAACTGCCGCAACCGGGGCCAGCACCAGCGATAGTCCGGCCGTGTAGAAGGTCATCAGCACGACCGTCGGCGCGGCCTTCAACCGCCGGGTTACGATCACCGCACCCGTGCCCGCCAGGATCGTCACTGCCAGCGCCCAGAGCGCGGGGTCATAGGCCACCGTGCCGGGCTGCAGCGCGATGGCGACACCGCAGAGGCAGACGAGCCCCGCGATCCACTGGCTGCGGCGGATCGGCTCGGCCAGCAGCATTGCGGCCATGGCCATCAGGACAAGTGGCCGGGTGAAGTTCATCGCCGTGAAAAGCGCGAAAGGCACCCGCGCGATTGCGTAGAAGGAACAGGTCAGCGCCAGCGCCGAGAGCCCCACGCGCAGCCCATGGAGCGGCAGGTTGGTGAGCGTGCGAAACGCCGCGCGGTCCCTCCAGATCCAGGGCAGCATCAGGATCAGCCCAACCCCGGCCCGGATCAGCACAAGCTGGGCAGCGGGGACCTCCAGCCCCATGGCCTTGACGATCGACAGCGCCCAGATGTTGAGCGCCATATCCGCCAGCAGCCATCCGCCGCCCCGGCGATTGCCCTCTGATCCCCGCGTTTGGCTGTCGCCGCTCACTCGGCCCGGGGCGCGGTGAGGTTCATCATCAACCGGAACGCACCGGGGGTCAGACGCTCCATCTGGTGGTGCAGGATCAGCGCGCAATGGACATGCCGCCCGGCGCCGATCTCGGCGGCCAGCAGCGCGCCGCGATGGGGGGCTTCACCCGGATCGGCCATCTCCAGAAGCGGGGTATAGGCCGTGTCCCAGGATTTGGCGAAATAGAGCCCGCGCTCCTTGTGCCAGCCTTCCCAATCCTTGGGGCCGATGCGGTTCGGATGGGTCAGGCAGGGGTGATCGGGGGCGAGGGCCGTGACCTCGGCCCGCTCATCCGTGACCCGCCAGCGCAGGGAGGGTTGCCCGATCTCCAGCGGGCGCGGCGCGGTTCGGGCGGCATCCCAGTTGTCCCATGGGCGGTGATAAAGCGTCAGCAATGTGCCGCCCTCTGCCACCCAGTCATGGATCGCCGGCAGGGCCTCGGTCAGCCCCTTCCGCATCCGGATCGCAAAAATCCCGATGACCAGCGTGTCGTAGCGGGCCAGGGCGTCGGCATCGCTCAACTCGCGGTCACTGAGCGCGGTGACATCCGCGCCGATCTGGCCGAGCCAATGGTCAACCCGGTCATTGCCTCCTCCGATATAGCCGATCCGTCCGGGATGCAGCGCGGCGTCGAGAACGCGGACCTGCACCTCCGCCGCGCCCGACAGAAGGCGGGGCGCCGTATGGTCGTGGACGATGAGTTGGCTTTCATGGGCCGGGGCCCCGTCGAGGGTCAGGGGCAGGCGGTACAGCCCCTCCGCCGGATCCTTGGGCAGGGTCACGCGCAGCCCGGTGGCCGTGGGCTCGGCCCGCCACCCCTCGGGCAGGGTGATCCCGGGCGTGGCCCCGGACGGACGGATCTCCCGCAGGGTCAGCTCGATCACCTCCGGCGGCGCGGCACGGTTCACCGCGATGCGCGTCTGATCACAGGACAGGCTCCGCGCGGGTTGGACGAGCGGCGGCGTCTCGAAGGGCAGGGAGGTCACGCTCTCGACCCCCAGCGCGCGCGTCACCACGCGCAGGGCGGGTGTGCTTGGCGCATCGGGCAGGAAAACCGGCGGATAGGCGTCCGAGGGCGCGGCCTCGGGCCCGGGGCCGATCGCACTGCCGGCCTGCACCCAGTCGGGGGGCAGCATCGGCATCACCTCGACCGAACCTGTCTCGGCAAAATGCTCCACCGTCAGCTCGGTGACCTCGCCCGGGGCCAGCACGGTGCGCGCCACATGGCCATGGATCTCGACCCCGGCAGCTGCGCGGATCAGGGTCGAAAGCTGTGCGATCTTGCGGGCGATCCGATGGGCGCTGCGCGGCGGGTTTCGGGCTTCGGCCGCCCGGCGCAGGGCCTGCAGGGCTGCGGTCGCCGCGGCGAGGATGTCGGCCGTATCGGGAAAGGCAGCTGCGGAGCGGGCGATCTGCGCCTCCGCCTCAGCCAGATCCACCTTTGCCGGGCTGTCCAGCGCGCTGAGCGCGGCGGGCAGACCGTCCGAAACCGCTGTGTCAGGGCCCGTGGTCCGCCGCCGGGCCAGGTGCAGGGGCAGATCGCGCCCTGCCCCGCGCGGGACCCAGCGGCCCATGGCTTGCGTCCGGTGGCAGGCGCGCGATTGCTGGCCGATCTGGGCATAGTCCCAGCCCGTGACCGGATCGCGCCCGGCGGCGGGCACGGTCATCGTGGCCGGAGGCGGCGGCAGATCATCGTCATAGGCCTGCCCCGCACCGGACCATCCGGGCAGATAGAGCTTCGCAATCTCCCATGGCGCGCCAAGCTCGGGGGCAAAGCCCGGATCGGCGGCCAGATCAAACGCTTCATGGGCGGCCTGTGTCATGGCCCGGTGATGGCCATGCTGGCCCGGCACATCGAGGAAGGTGGGGCAGAGGATATCCGGCTTCTCGGCGCGGATCACCTGTACCAGCCGGGTCAGCGTGCGGTCGCGGCCCCAATTGCGCAGGGTCTCTTCGCCGGATTTCGAGAAGCCGAAATCGAAGATCGCGTCGTCAGGGTGCTCGGACAGCCAATAGAGCCGCAGGGGCAGGATCTCGGCCGCGCGCTCCATCTCGGCGGTGCGCAGGGTGCCAAGCGCGGTGGTTGCCTCGGTCCCGATATCGTTCTGCCCGCCTTCGCCGCGATTGGCGCAGACATAGCTGAGCTCGATCCCGTCGCGCCAGCTCAGCGCGGCGAGCATGTCCGAGATCTCATCATCCGGGTGGGCGCCCGAATTCATGAAACTCACCGTTGTCTGCAGCGGGCGCAGGGCGCGCCACAGCGCGGTGATGCGGGGCGCGGCGCGTTGGGCGGCGATGCGGGTCTGGTCCGGGGTCGGCATGGCGACGGCTCCTCAGGCGGAGAGACTGAATTGCGGTGAGAGCGCGTTGCTGAGCACGAGGGCAGCGGCCCCGCGCGTGGCGGTGAGACGCCCGCAACTGCCCACTTGCAGACGCGGGTATTGCCGGTCCGGGCGGTGGGCGACCGAAACCTCCGGCAGGGTGATCCGCGCGACCATGGCCTCGACGATCTCTGCGGGCATGGCCCCGCCCAGCAGGATGGTTTCTGGGTCGAACAGGTTCTCGAGCAGGGGCAGGACCTGCGAGAGGGCCGCCGCCGCGCCGTCGATCCATCCCAGCAGCGCGGGCTGTCCATCGGCGAAGTGGCGCGCGAGCTGCTCGATGTCATCCCCGGGCAGGCCCGCGCGGGCCAGATGGCTCTGGACCGCGTTGCGGCTGGCGCAGTTTTCCAGAGTGCGGGGGCCGTCCGGGGTCATGACCGGGATCTGGCCGAGCTCGCCCGCATTGCCGAAGGCACCGGTAATGAGCTGCCCATGGGCGACGAGCCCGAGCCCCAGCCCGGACCCGAAATAGAGATAGCCAAAGGTTTGGACACCTTGGGCCAGCCCGCCCAGCCGCTCGGCCATGGCCGCCGCATTGGCGTCGTTCTGCACGAAGACGGGTCCGTCGAGGGCGGTTTCGAAAGCCTCCTGCACATTGATATCGGTCCAGCCGGTCAGGTCCGCCGACGCCCCGGACAGCCCGGTCGCGCCGAACGGGCCGGGCATCACGAGACCAGCCCCGAGGAGCTTGTGCTGCGCCTGCGGGCAGCTCGCCAGAAGCCGCTGTTTCAGGCTCTTTACAAGGGGCAGGATGGTCTCGGGCGCGGTATCGGTCAGGGACACCCGCTCGGTCGCCTGGATGGCACCGCCCAGATCGAGCAGGGCGCCGACGATGGCCGTCTGGCGCACTTCGATCCCGAGGGCGAACGCCCCGCCCGGGTTGATCTGGTACTGCATCGCCGGAAGGCCGCGCCCGACCGTGCGTGCGCCGCACGGCTCAAGCAGCCCGTCGGTTTCGAGATCGGCGATGATGTTGCTCACGGCTTGCGTGCTCAGCCCCGTGGACCGGGCGAGCGCGGCGCGGCCCATGGGGCCCGCGGCCTGGATCTGGCCGAGGATGACATGCCGGTTATGGCTGCGCGACCGGGGCGCATTGGCGCCGGGGGAGGGGGGGATCAGGGCCATGCCCTCAGGATTAAGTCAAATCAGTTGATAGCTCAAGTGACTTGACCTAAGCTCGCCCCCAGTGCGGGGCGCGCGCAAGCTGCGGGCCGGAAGACATCATCAGGGAGACGATAGATGACGACAGAATTTCGCAAGCTGACCCTGGCCGGGATGACCAGCCTTCTGGCGCTGGGCGCGGGGGCGGCGCAGGCCGAAAAGGTCGAGATCGAGTACTGGCAGTATTTCTTCGATGCGCGTGTCACGGCGATGGAGCAGCTGATCGAAAGCTTCGAGGCGGCCAACCCGGATATCGACGTGACCATGACCCATTTTCCCTATGCGGATTACCGCACCAAGGTCGCCGCAGCGGTGCCTGCGGGCGAGGGGCCGGATGTGGTGCAACTCTTCTACGGTTGGCTGAACGACTATGTGGAGGCCGAGCTGATCCAGCCGCTTCCGGCGGCGGATTTTCCGCCGGAGACCATCGAGGCGGAGTTCTTCCCCATGGTTGCCGCCATGCGCGAGGGTGACAATTACTGGGCCCTGCCGACGGCGGTACGTTCGCTGGCGCTGTTCTACAACGAGCGCCTGTTTGACGCGGCGGGCATCGACGCGCCCCCCACCACGCTGGACGAGCTGGTCGAGACGGCGGCCAAGCTGACCAAGCGCGATGGCGCGGGCAATATCACCCAGGTCGGGATCACGGCGGGCATGACCGCGCAGGATCACCACTGGTTCCGCGAAGTGTTGGTCCGGCAGATGGGCGGGGAGCCTTATCTGAACGACTACCAGACGGTGAACTACAACAGCGAGGCCGGTCAGAAAGCGCTGGAGTTTTACACCAACCTCTTCACCGGCGATGATGCCGTCAGCGCGATTGGCTTCATGGATGAGCCGCAAGCCGCCTTCAAGGCGGGCCGTGCAGGCATGCATATCGACGGGTCCTTCCGGATCGGCTCGCTGAACAAGACGCGCGGGCTGAAATGGGGTGTCACCGAACTGCCGGCGACGGCGGATGGAACGCGCTCGAACTACTCGTCCTATTGGGTGAACGCGATCACCACCAAGGCAGAGGGTGCGAAATACGACGCCTCGGTGAAGTTCATGCAATACATCACCTCGGATGAGGCGATGCAGGTCTGGCTTGATGTGGTTGGGGAACTGCCTGCCAAGCCCTCGGTCGGGATGACCGATGCCAATGCCGCCGACGAGACTTTTGGCCCGTTCATCCGGGGTCTGGCCTATGCCAACACTACCAAGTTTGCCAATGAGAGCGCCCAGCGTCAGCTCATGGTCGAGATGGTGGAGCGGATCACCCTGCAGGATGTCTCGTTGGCCGACAGTCTCGCCACGGCGGCGGAGGCCGAGCAGGCGATCCTCGACGATTACTACGCCGACTGAGATCGGTGGCACCGCCCGGGCGAGCCGGGCGGTGCGGACCCGCCCCGGACCACCATGATCCGCCCTACAGGATCCCGGGGCGGGTGAACCCCTTGCAGAGAGCCGCCGATGCCGGGCTATTCCAACCTGTCGATCAAACAGAAGCAGATCGTCTGGGCGTGGATCTTCCTCGCCGTCCCCGTTCTGTTTTACGGGATCATCCGGTTCTATCCGACCGGCAACGCCTTTCTGATCTCGTTTCAGGACTGGAACCTGCTCGGGGACCGGGCCTGGACCGGCTGGGACAATTACGAGAAACTGGTCGCCGATCCGGTCTTCTGGAAGGTGTTCAAGAACACGTTTCTCTACCTGCTGATCGGCACGCCGGTCAGCCTCGTGATCGCGTTTGCGGTGGCCTATCATCTGGACAAGCTGCGCTTTGCCCATGGCTTCCTGCGGATGCTCTATTTCTTGCCCTTCATGACCTCAGCGGTGGCCATGGCCTGGGTCTGGCGCTGGTTCTACCAAGGGGTGCCGATCGGGCTGTTCAACAACCTGTTGGCCTCGGTGGGTATCGCGCAGATCGAGTTTCTGAACTCGACCACCAACGCGCTCCCGGCGGTTCTGGCCCCGACGGTCTGGGCGGGGCTCGGATTTCAGATCATTATCTTCATGGCCGGTTTGCGGGCGATCCCGACCTCCTATTACGAGGCGGCCAAGATCGACGGGGTGAGCAGCTGGACCGTTCTCACACAGATCACCATCCCGCTTCTGCGGCCCACGATCGTCTTCATCGTGGTGTTTTCCTCCATCGGGTTTCTGCGGATCTTCGACCATGTCTTCAACATGACGACAAACAATCCCGGCGGGCCGCTGAATTCCACCAAGCCGCTGGTTCTGATGATCTATGAGACTGCCTTTTCGAGCTTTGACATGGGCTATGCGGCGGCGCAGACCGTGGTGCTCTTCCTGATCCTGCTGGTGGTGAGCCTGATCCAGCTCTGGCTGTTGAGGACAGACCGATGAGCACGTTTGAGGAGATCCGTCCGACCGCCAGTGCGGCACTGGATGCCAAGGGTCCGAAGAAGCCGCGCAATATGGGGCAGGTGATCCGCTGGTGGATCCTGTTTGTCGGCGGGATCCTGATGATCATGCCGATCGTCTACATGATCTCGACCTCGCTGAAATGGCCCCACGAGATTTACAACGTCAACCTGATCCCCGAGGAGCCCACCCTCGAGAACTACACCTTCGTGCTGGAGGATGGGCGGTTCTACGGCTGGTTCATCAACTCGCTGATCATCGCGGTGCTGACGACGATCTCGAACCTCTTTTTCGATAGCCTGGTGGGATACACACTCTGCAAGTTCAAGTTTCCGGGGCGGACGCTGGTCTTCATCGCGATCCTGTCGACCTTGATGATCCCGACCGAGATGCTGGTGATCCCGTGGTACCTGATGAGCCAGAGCCTCGGCTGGCTGGACACCTATTGGGGGATCATGTTCCCCGGCATGATGACGGCCTTTGGTGTGTTCCTGATGAAGCAGTTTTTCGAGAGCGTGCCCGATGACTTTATCGAGGCCGCGCGGATCGACGGGCTGAACGAGTTCCAGATCTGGTGGACCGTGGCGATGCCCCTTGTGCGGCCCGCGCTAGCGGCATTGGCGATTTTCGTATTCCTCGGGAACTGGACGGCATTCCTCTGGCCGTTGATCGTGACCAACTCGGTGGAGATGTACACGCTGCCTGTGGGGCTGTCGGGCTTTGGCGACGAGGCGGATGTGCAATGGGAGCTGATCATGACCGGGGCGGCGATCTCGACCATCCCCACACTGATCGTGTTCCTGGTGTTCCAGCGCTTCATCATCCGCGGCGTCGTGATGGCGGGGCTGAAGGGGTGAGGGCCGGTCCGACACTGTCGGCAATCGGTCCAGTGGACCGATTGAGGCCCGAACGGGCGGAGCCCTGGGCAGGCGGTGGTTCGGCGCAGCCGATGAACGGTCTAGTGGACCTTTCAAGCCGCGAACGCGCGGAGCGCTGGGAAGGTGGCGCGTCGCGGTTCTCTATCCAGATGGCGCGCCCTTGGCTTCGTCAGAATTTGAGTATTTGGAGAACAATGAGGGGGGCAGTATGAGCGGGTCAGCCCTCGCGCCGGTTTCGGCGATTGATCACGGGCATCTCTATGTAGCGGATCTGGACGCGGCTGTGGCTTGGTACGGGCGGGTTCTGGGATTGTCCGAGTTGCCCTTTCGGCCGCGGGCGGCGGAGGGTCGCTACATGGCGACGCCCAAGGGGCAGTATTGCGCGACGATTTTCCCCGGGCGGCCGCCATCGGACGGGGATCACACCAAGGCGTTTCGGGTTACGGGCACGGTGTTTCTGGGCTTTGCCGAGGTTCTGCCCCATCCGGATGTCATGGGGCGGACGGGTACGCCACTGGGGATCGATGACGCAGATGACCATGGCCGGGCCTGGTCATTCTATTTTCAGGATCCCGATGGCAATCATCTGGAGCTGACCACCTATGACCATGACAAGGTCCGCGCCGTTCTGGGGGAGCCATGACCGACCATTCCACCTTTCCCGATCCCACCTATCGCGACACGGTGCTTGCCCCGCTTTTTGAGGGGGTGAAGACCCATTACGCGGCGCATATGGGCGCGATCAACCGGGCGCATCTGGTGATGCTGGTCGAGACCGGGATCCTGGGCGCAGGGGACGGGGCGGCCTTGGCGCGTGCGCTGGCGGATATCGACGCGGAGGTCGAGATCCCCAAGCTCACCTATACGGGCGAGCATGAGGATTACTTCTTCCTCGTAGAGGCAGAGTTGCGCGCGCGGCTCGGGGATCTGGGCGGGGCGCTGCACACGGCCCGCTCGCGCAACGATATGGACCACACGCTGTTCAAGTTGGCCCTGCGCAGCCGGGGGGCCGAGGCGCAGGGGTTGGTGCTGGCCCTTGCGGAGGCTCTGATTGCCAAGGCCGAGGTCGAGCGCGACACCCTGATCGTGGCCTATACCCATGGCCAGCCGGCGCAGCCCACGACTTTTGGGCACTACCTCTCGGCGGCGGCGGAGGTCCTTTTGCGGGATGCGGCGCGGCTCGACGCAGCGCTTGAGGGGTTGGAGCATTGCCCAATGGGCGCCGCGGCCATCACCACCAGCGGCTTTGCTATTGACCGGGACCGCGTGGCGGAGCTGCTGGGTTTCGACGGGCCCTTGCGCAACTCCTATGGCTGCATCGCCAGCGTGGATTACGTCACGGGGCTCTATTCCGCGCTGAAACTGGTTTTCCTCCATCTTGGGCGGGTGGTGCAGGACATGGCCTTCTGGTCATCCTTTGAGGTCGGGCAGCTTTATGTGCCGAACGCGTTGGTGCAGGTCAGCTCGATCATGCCGCAGAAACGCAACCCGGTGCCGATCGAGCATATGCGGCATCTGGCCAGCGTGACCTGTGGGCGTTGCGACATGGTGGTGAACACGATGCACAACACCCCCTTCACGGACATGAATGACAGTGAGGGCGAGGTGCAGCAGGCGGGCTACGCGGCCTTTGACAGTGGGAACCGCGTGTTGCGGCTGCTGGCGGCGATGGTGCCGCAATGCGGGATCCGGGCGGACCGGGTGCAGGCCAACGCGGATGCGGCCTGTGTCACGATCACCGAGCTGGCTGATACGCTGGTGCGGGCCGAGGGCCTGACCTTTCGCCGGGCCCATGAGGTGGCGGCGCAAACGGCGAAATCGGTGATCGCGCGGGGCGTGCCCCTGTCGGACGGGTATGATGCCTTTGCCACCGCCTTTACCGCGCAGGAGGGCCACGCGCCCGGGCTGGACGCGGCGGGCTATGGCGCGGCGGTCTCGGCCGAGAGCTTCGTTGCGCGCCGGGACCGGTTCGGAGGGCCCGCGCCCGCCGCGCTCGACGCGGCATTTGCCGCTTATCGCACCGAGCTGGCGTCCCTGCGTCGGGCATTTGAGGCCCGGCAGGCCCGTTGGCAGATGGCGGATAAGGCTCTGGCGACGGCATTCACACAGGTTTTGGAGGGGTAGATGGCAAATCTGAAGCTTACGGAGCTCACCAAGGCCTATGGCAGCACGCAGGTTCTCCATGGGATCGAGTTGACGATCCATGATGGCGAGTTCGTGGTGCTGGTCGGTCCCTCGGGGTGCGGCAAGTCCACGACCTTGCGGATGATCGCCGGGCTCGAAGAGGTGACCGGGGGCACGATCGAGATCGGGGGCCGCGTGGTCAACAATCTCGAACCCAAGGAGCGGGACATCGCCATGGTGTTCCAGAATTACGCGATCTATCCGCATATGACCGTGCGCAAGAATATCGGCTTTGGCTTGCGGGCGTCCAAGATGTCCAAGGCGGACAAGGATGCGCGGATCGACGAGGTGTCGGGCATTCTCGACATGACCGACCTTCTGGGGCGCAAGCCCAACCAGCTCAGCGGGGGCCAGCGGCAGCGCGTGGCCATCGGGCGGGCGATGGTGCGCGATCCGGCGGTGTTTCTCTTTGATGAGCCGCTTTCGAACCTCGATGCGCAGCTCCGGACACAGATGCGGCTGGAGATCAAGAAGCTGCACCAGCGCGTGGGCAACACCATCGTCTTCGTCACCCATGATCAGGTCGAGGCGATGACCATGGCGGACCGGATCGTCATCATGAAGGACGGCCATATCCAGCAGGTCGGCACCCCGGCTGAGGTCTATCACAGCCCGGCCAACACCTTTGTCGCGCAGTTCATCGGCGCACCGGCCATGAACATGCTGCCGGGGCAGGTCGCCGATGGGGCGGTGCGGCTTGCCTCGGGGCGCGACATCGCCCTGCCGCGGGCCACGGCGGGCGGCGATGTGCTGGTGGGCGTCCGTCCCGATGATCTCATTGCGGATCACGGCGTGCCCCTTGTGGAGGGCCGGGTGTCCGTGCGCGAACCCCTGGGGTCCGAGACCTTGATCTACGTGGAAACCGAAGCTGGCGAGGTCGTGGCCAAAGCCGATGGCCGCACCCCGCCGGAGGTCGGCGCGACCGTCCGGCTTGGGGCTGCACCCGAGACACTGCACCTCTTCGACACGGCCACGGGCGCGGCCCTGCCATGAGCGGAGGAGTTCTCTGCGCCGGTCGGCTCTATTGCGATCTGGTGTTTCAGGGGCTGGGGCGGATGCCCAGCCTCGGCACCGAGGTGTTTGCCGAGGGGCTGAGCCTGCATCCCGGGGGCGGGGCCGCCCTGACGGGCGCGTATCTTGCGGCCCTGGGCGTGCCCGTGTCGCTGCTGGCGACCCTGCCCGCCGCGCCCTTCGACGGGCCGGTGACCGAGACGCTGGATGCCGCGGGGCTCGACCTGAGCCTGTGTCCCAACGCGCCCAAGGGTGCGGACCCGCAGATCACCGTGGCCATGCCCTTGGGCGAGGACCGCGCCTTTCTGACCCGGACCGACGGGCCAGCCTTGCCCCGGATCGATGGCGGCGGGCTGCGGACCCTGAAGGTGCAGCATCTGCATATTGGCGAGCTGCGCACCCTGGCCGAGCATCCCTGGCTCGTGGCCGCTGCGCGCGAGGCTGGCATGACCGTGTCGCTGGATTGCGGCTGGGACGATGCCATGGGGGCCGAGGCGCTGGGCCTGATCGCGCAGGTCGATGTCTTCTTGCCCAACCGCGCCGAGACCGAGGCGCTGGAGCGTCTGGGAATGGTCGATTGCCCGGCCCCTGTCACGGTGATCAAGCGCGGGGCCGAGGGGGCCGAGGCCCTGACCCGGCAGGGCAGCGTCCGTGTCCCGGCCCACAAGGCGGAGGTCGTGGACAGCACCGGCGCGGGGGATGCGTTCAATGGCGGTTTCCTCGCGCGCTGGCTCGAAGGGGCCTCCTTGCGTCGATGTGTCGAGGAAGGTGTACGCTGCGGAGCCGCTGCCGTTGCTGCGCCGGGCGGGCTGAGCGGGGCTGCGGCCCTGCGCAAGGCCGAGGCGCCCGCCGAACAGGTGCATGGGTGATGGCAAACCACGCCCGCGGGGCATCGCGCCCATGACATCCCCCGACACGCAAAGCTGGATGGCGCGGGAGATTGCCGAGATCCCGGAGGCTGCCGCGCGCCTGACCGGGGCCGACGCGCAGGCATCCCTGCAGGCGCTGGCCGGAACCCTGCGCGCCGCAGAGCCGACTTCGATCTCGCTGATCGCCCACGGGTCCTCGCGCCATGCGGGGGCGGTGATCGGCCATGCGCTCTGGCGGTGCCTCGGCCTGCCGGTCGCGCTGGAACCCCTCGCGCCGGGGGGCCTGCCGGAGGCGGTGGCCAGCGGTCGGCCGCGCGCCGTGCTCGGGATCAGCCAATCAGGGCAAAGCCCGGATCTGAGCGCGGCGATGGCGGCAGCCCGGGGCACCGGCGCGCTGACCCTTGCCGTGACCAACACGCCCGGCAGCCCGTTGGCCGAGGCGGCGGCCCATGGTCTCGATATGGCCGCCGGACCCGAACAGGCGGTGGCGGCGACCAAGAGCTTCGTGAACTCCGCCTTGGCCGGGCTCTGGCTCGTGGCCCACTGGGCCGAAGATGCGGCGCTGGCCGATGCGCTGACCCGGGCTCCGGAGGCGCTGCGGACAGGCACGGGTGTGGATCCGGCCCTGGAGGCGATCCTGTGCGACAGTGCGGGTCTTTTTGTGCTGGGTCGGGCTGCGGCGGCCGGTGTGGCGGCGGAAATCGCGCTGAAGGCGATGGAGCTCTGCGGGCGGCATGCCACGGCCTATTCCGAGGCCGAAGTCCTCCATGGTCCGGCGGCCATCGCGGTGGAGGGGTTCGGGGTGATCGGCCTTGTGCAGCCAGAGGGCGGTGCCGTGCTCGACCGGCTCGCGCAACAGGGCGCGCGCTGTTACCGGGTGCCCGAGGCGCCCCTGCTCCATCCGCTTATCGACCCATTGATCCAGCTCCCGGCGGTCTACCGCGCGCTGGAGGCGGCGACGCGCAGGCTGGGCCGCAACCCGGACCGTCCCCAGTTCCTCGCCAAGGTTACCCGCACACATTGAGCGGGCCCCCCGCCATGTGCATCCCCAGCATAAATCCGCGCGCAGACCTGCGCGGGCGCAGGCCGGATACAGGGCTGGTACATTGTAGCTGTTTACCAGCAAATGGCTTCATGCCATGGTCCAGATGTGGCGCCAATTCGCGCGCTTTACCGAATGATGTACCCACCAGATGCCCTTGACGCGCCGTCGAAACACCCCGATGCAGCAGCAGATCACCACGTGGCCACCACGGGATCTGCCGATGCTCGGAGCGGGTCGCGCCGCCTCGGATACGATCTGAGCTTGGAGTGTCGCTATGCTGTATGAAGAACATAATCTGGTGTTCATACATCAACGCAAATGTGCCGGTTCGACCGCGTACAAGTTTCTGGGCGAGCTCCCACCGGAGGACAAGGCAAAGTATCAGAATGGTGTATACAAAGATGACTGGGATGAGCAAAAGCTGGCGAAGTACCTCAAGCTAGCCATTGTCAGAAACCCCTGGGATCGGTTCATCTCCGGCTGGAAATACTGCGAGTCCACCAAGAAGAATTCCTTGCTCGAAACCCTCGAGAACCCGCCAGTGAAGGGCCATGATTACCGGCACCTGACGCGTAGCCAGGTTGGGGCGCTCAAATATCCGGATGGGCGCTGGGCGGTGGATATGCTGATCAGTTTCGAGGACCTGCAGACCGGGTTCGACCGCCTCTGCGAGCTTCTGGATCTTGAAAAGAAGACCCTGCCCAAGGTCAACGCGCTGAAAGACCGGCCCACCTATCAGGCCGCCTTTGGCCCCGAGGAGCAGGAGGTGTTCGCCGCCCTGATGGCAGATGACATCGAAAACCTCGGCTATTCTTTCGACAAGCCCGGCGAGCCCGGCATCACCATCTATCCCTGAAGACTGTCCGGGTATCCGCGTCAGCCAGTTCCGATCCGGGCGGCTCTGGTCGGGCAAGCCGGTTGGACGTGACAGCGACTTCCTTTACCTTTTGTGGCAGACATGACCGACGGAGACAGCGCATTTCATGAAACCCAATATCATCGTCATCGGCGCGCAGAAAGCTGGCTCCACATGGTTCCACGCAATGCTCGGGGATCATCCGGACATCTTCATGTCCGAGACCAAGGAGTTGCAATATTTCGATCAGGGTGACCACACCGATGATGGGTTCGTCGAATACATGGAGCACTTCACTGATGGTTCGTCTCTAGCCTATCGCGGCGAAAGCACGCCGGGCTACTTTTGGACAAGTCGAAAGCGCGTTGCCATACCGCAGCGGATCAAACACCGGTTGGGCAATGATGTGCGCTTCTTTCTTGCGCTGCGGAACCCGGTAGAGCGGGCGATCTCGGCCTATTGGCACCACCTGCGACATGGGCGTCTCGACCTGACCAAGTCTTTCATGCACAACTTTCGCGCCGCTGTTGGCGATATTGAGCAAATTGGCCATTACAAACAGCACTGGCTTGACTGGCGTGCTGTTTACGGCCGCGAACATTTTTTCGTTGAGCAGTTTGATAACATAAAGACCGACGGTCAAAGCGTCGCTCAGGCGGCCTATGCGTTTCTCGGATTAGAGCCGCATATTTTCAAGGAGCAGGGCACGCAGTTCAATCGTGGAGTAACGTATAAGAAGGTTGGCGATGCGATCACCGTTGTTGGTGAGCTGCACAACCGGATCCACAAGCGCTATCCCGACCTGAACCTGGATGACCGCGAGGCCCTGCCCGGGCTGAGAATTCCCGACAGCGCGATCGCGGAGCTTTATGAGGTCTATGCCGAGGACATCGCCTTTTGCGAGACCGAGATTTTCGGCACGCCATTGGGTTGGGAGCCGCGCAGCTAGGCGCCGCTCCCCGCCGGGTCAGTTCGACAGCCAGAGCCGCGAGAAGGACAGCTTGTCGGTGTCCTCGGGCATGGCCCAGGCTTCGGGCCAGGGGGCGACCGGCGCTGCGTCGCTGTCCTCGTCGGTCTCGGCGGCGGGCGGTCCCGCGGGGATTTCCCAGCCGGTCACGTAGAGCGTTTGCAGCAACGAGGCCTGGCTCAGCGCGCGCAAGGCGCTGTGCACGGGCGCGCCACCCACAAGGGTCAGGGCGCTGCTCTCCGGCAGGCTGACGTGCAGCGCGTCCGGCGTGGCCGAAACCGTGATCCCCGGCAGATCGCCTGCATTGGGGGTCGCGTTCAGCCCCGTGGCCGAGATGCGATAGGTCCCGCCGCCCTGCAGCGCGAGGCAGGTCCGCGTCCCGTCCGCAGCCGGGAGGGACACCGCGCCGGCATCGGGCGCGATCCCCTCGACCTGCGGGGTCGTCCCGGTGTCGAGCGCGGCCTTGACCAGTGCGCGGATGTTGTTCAGGGGCAGGGACGCGCCCATCTGCTTGCTCAGGCTCGGGACCAGCTCGGGCCCGAATTTCTTGGCGAGCGTGCGCGCACCCCGGGCCGACAGCGTCTCTTTGCGGGCGGAGCCGAAGGATTTGCTTTTCTGGTGGTGAACAAAGCAGTCCAGCAGCACGCAGAGGCGATAGCCCTCGGCCTTCAGCCGGATGCACAGGTCGTTCTCTTCGCCATAGCCTTCGGGGTAGCCCTGGGTGTCGAAGCCGCCGATGGCGTCCAGTGCGCTGCGGCGGAACACCGTGCAGAACCCGTTCAGGATCGGCACATCCACGCAGACCCCCTTGCCAAGCTCGTGCAGCAGGGCGGCGACCGTCTCGCGCTCTGCGGGATCAAAGCCCAGCCCGTCATTCTCGGAAAACTTGCCGGTTTCGGGATCGACGAGATCGGGCACCGACTGGAAGCTCGCCGCGTTGGACAGCGGGCCGACCCCGGCGAGATAGGCATCACTCTCGAGCTTGGCGACGAGGGGCCCGGCCCAGACCGCCGGCAGCAACGTGTCGGAATTCAGGATGCAGACATATTCTGTGTTGGTCTGGTCCACGCCCATGGCGATGTTGCGCGTATAGCCGCGATTGCGGAAATGCGAGATCAGCGTGACATTCGGTGCGTCGGCGAATCGGCTGCGCAGGGTGTCCTGAACATGCCAGTCGGACCCGTCATCCATCAGGAAGATCGGGCAGCCCCCGGCATCGCTCTGCAAGAGCGAGGTGACGCAATCGAGCGTTTCCTCCAGCGCGCCATAGACGGGGATCACAATGGACAGGTCAGCCAGATTGGGCGAGGCGGCAGGCGTGCTCATACAAATCGTCCCGTCAGGTTCTTGTGGGCGCGCTTCGTGAAGAAGCGGCTGTTCTTGGCGCAGTAGCGCGCGTCGAGCGGGGTGATGTCGATCCCCTCTTTCCACGCGGAATAGGTGAAGGACATCTGATCCCGGCGCGACCCCAGATAGATCCGTCGCCACCAGGTCTCGAAAAAGGCGCGCACGCCCAGATCCTGATTGCGGGAGAACAGAACATTGGTCTCATAAAGCCCGTAATGCTTGGGCAGACCGTCCTTCTTCATCTGTTCGAGCACGCGTTCGATGATCGGGGCCTGATCGAGCTTCAGCTTCTTGATCATCAGCGCCTCTTCATAGACGCAATCGCGGTCTGGATGCAGGAAGGTGGCGATCTCCGACAGGGTCTCATGGGCGATCAGGATCTGCCCGCTGGAGGATTTGCACTCCACGTTGCTGTCGATCCAGGTGACGAACTCCGCGTCCGGAAAGAGCCAGTGGGGATGGGTCTTGTACCACAGGCATTGGCGCTTGATGTCGGTTTCCTGCAGGGTCGGGCTGACCAGGGTCCAGGGGCTGCCCTCGGGGATCTCGGCCGCGTCGGTGATCAGGAAATAGCTGCAATCCTCCATCTCCGGCGGGATCGGCAGGTCATCATAGCCGCCCAGATTGACACAATAGACCACCCGCTTGGTGGTGACCTTGTGCGCCCCGGACAGAAGATCGCGATCGAGGATCGCCTCGGCACCCACGGGGCGGAGGGTCGGGGCGGGCGCGTTCTCGTCCACAAGCGCGGGGATCACGAGGGTCTCGCGCTTGGCCATCACCTCCTGCAGCAGCAGAAAGCCCTCCAGGCTCAGATCCGTGACCTCATTGGGATGGGCGCGGGTCATGACCTTGCGCACGGCCAGGATGGTGGGGTCATCCGCCGCCCCGAATTTCAACGTCTGGGGCAGCAGGCTGGTCGGGTTTTGCGGCGACAGAAGCGAGCTGCGGGACATATGGGTCCGGTACACCGTCGCGCATTGGGTCAGGTAGACCATCTCCATCGCCGCGTTGGACGGGCGGCGGTTGCCGAGATACTTCAACCGGTTCTCGAAGGCGCCATTGGACCACAGATGGGCAAAGGCCGCCTTGGTCTTGCCCCGCAGATGCGCGAGATCCCGGTGGTTCGAGATGTAATGTGTCAGATCGATGAGCGAGAGTTCTTCGTAATCCGCATCGCTGAGACCCTTGAACAGGCTGTGCAGCGGTTGGGCCTCGGTGACCGTGATCGCGCTGAACCCGGGATGCAGCGAAATCTGTCCCACCGGGGCCTCCGTCGCCAGAAGCTCTGCAAGGCTGAGCTCCTCGGTCAGGCCAAGTTGCATCTTGAGCCATTGCGGACAGAGCAGCGGCGCGGGTCCGAACACCGTATCGGACGGCCAGTCCTCGAGCATCTGGGCGAAGGCATCGATGGTCTCGGGGATCTCTTCGAGCGGATGCTCCTCCTGCGAGACGAGAAACTTCAGGAACCCCATCTCGACCAGTCGCGAAGGCGCGCGACCCTCGGCAAAGCCGTTGGTCAGGAAGTGGCCAAACCCCTCGATCCCGGCATCCTGCACATCGGTGTTGGTGTCGAAGTAATGAGCCTCGTCAAAGAAGATCTCGACCGTGTCCCGTGCATCCTGTGTCAACAGGCTGGCGACGTCGACACCCGGATCGCTCTCAAATTCGTCGTCAGGGTAAAGCAAGAAAGCCCCACATGTTGCGGCGTTCGACGCGCGACGCCTGGGTGGCAGGAATGGGTTGGTGGTGCCCGAGATCACGTGATTTTGCAAGTTGGTTTGCCCAATCCCTGGGCGCTCCGGGGCGAAGTGTTCGCCCAGAGCCACAGGCGGATCCGCGCGGTGCGTGACAGGGGCGTGCCCGGGTTGCGCCGGATGCGGGGTCCGGGTCAGACAAGGGGGTGCATCGCGCGCGGATGTCGCCCATATGTCGTTTGCGACATGGGAAATGGCGCGGATTGCGACGAAGCGCGAACGCAGGTCGGGCATAGCTCGGCCAAACCGGATGTGCCTGATACGAGACCCGAGATGATGATGGACACCCCCCCGCTCTCCGAGACCGAGGCCCCTGCGCCGAAGCTCTTCGATCACCCTGACTGGCTGTACCTGCTGCGGGAATTTGACGGGCTCTACCGTCATGGGTCCGCCGGGGGCAGCAAGCTGATCCGTGGCCATCGCAAGCGGGTGCGGGACACGCTGTCCAAGACCATCGATGGCAACCCCGCGCTGGTGATGCGCGCGCCGGAGGTCAAGCCGGTCACGGCCCATCTCGCCCGGGCGCTGGATCTGGGGGAACGGGGTGCGGTCTCGGGCATGGCGCGCGCGCTGGAGCGGGTCTCGGGGGCGCTGACATGGGAATATGGCTATACCAAGGTGCCCCGGACGCTGGTCCGGAAATACGCCTATTGCGAGGTGCTGGGCCCCCGTGGCCCGGTGCAGTCTGACCGGCTGGTGCTGGGTTTCGTTCTTTTCGCGCCGCGCACGACCTATCCGCAACACAGTCATGCCGAGATCGAAGAGAGCTATATCTCCATCGCCGGGGCCTGGTCCGAGAATGACGTGGCGGTGCATGCGCCGGGGTCGCTGATTCTCAACCGTCCGGGCGAGGAACATCGGATCACCACGGCGGATCTGGATCCGTGCCTTTTGGCCTATGCCTGGGTCGGACCTTCCACGCGGCTAAGCGATCCGGGCATGAAGATGAGCTCGACCCGCAAGGCGCGGATGCGTCAGGGGATCTAGGGTCCGGCACCGGGGACGGTCGGACGGCAGTTCGGAGGTCCGGTCAGGACGTTGTCCTTGCGCGGCGTGGCCCGCATCCGCGTCGTGGCGATCTGGTCGGATCTCTGCCCCCGGAATGGCTCGGGGCGGGGCGGTCTTGGCCGGTAACTTCAGCCTTCCGGTGCTTGCCCGGCTAGGCGGACCCGCCCAAGCGTCAGTCGATCCGGAACGGCACCGCCTGACGCGAGTGGTGGTCCACCGCGATCTCGCGGGCCAGCGGCGGGACGGAGCGATGGCTGCAATCGGCCCGCTCGCAGATCCGGCATCCCGTGCCGATAGGCTCGAACCGATCCACATTCGTGACGTCCAGATCATCCGCATAGACCAGCTGTGAGGCGTATTTCGCCTCACATCCCAGCCCGATTGCGTATTTGCGCGAGCTGGTGTGGAAATCCCCGCTGCGGATCGTCTTGCTGAAGGCGAGGCACAGATATTGCCGCCCATCGGGGGTGCCAGCGAGCTGTCGCAGAATCTCGCCTTGGCTTTCAAAGGCCCGGTGGACGTTCCACAGCGGGCAGGAGCCGCCGAACCGGGTGAAATGCAGGCTCGTGGCGCTGTGGCGTTTGGTGATGTTCCCGGCCCGGTCGATCCGCAGAAAGTAAAACGGCACGCCCTTGTTGCCGGGGCGCTGCAACATGCTGAGCCGGTGGCAGACCTGCTCGCGGCTGGCATCGAAGCGAAAGGCAAGCCGGTCGAGATCATGGCGCATCTCGGCGGCGGCGGCGCGGAAATCCCCGTAGGGCAGGACCACGGCCCCGGCAAAGTAGTTCGCGAGGGTCATGCGACAGACCTCGCGCGCGCTGGTGGAATGAAAGGCTGCATCGTCGAGCAGGCCCTCGATCAACCCGCGCTGTTCGATCAGGGCGAGTTGATAGGCCATTTGGAACAGGTTCGTCGCCGCCGTCGATGTCGCGCTCAGATGCAGGGTTCTGGTCGCCGGATCATAGCGCCGGATCGCGCCCGCCTCGGCGGCTTTCTTGGTCTCCAGCACCCGGACGCCATGGGTGTCGGCGAGGTATTCCGCCAATTGCGTGGCGCGCTGGTTTTCCGAGTGGTCGAGGATCCGGGCAAAGGCCTCCGCCTTGCGGTCCAACTCGTCTATGTAGTTGTCTTTGTAATGGAAATAATCCCGCACCTCCTCGTAGGGCAGGGGGGTGACCGAGGCCTCGGTCTCGGCCAGCCGGTGGTCGATCTGGCCCAGCTGCGCGCGGGTCTGCTGGAACACCTGATAAAGCCCGAGAAAGGCGCGCACCATGTTCGGCGTGTTCGAGGCGGCGATCTTCAATTCCTGGGGCAGGACCGTGTCATCGGCAAAGATCGGGTCCGACAGGATCTCGCCCAGATCCACGGCGACCTTGCCGGATTCGTCCAGCGCCAGTTCCGACAGGTCGAAATCGAACACATCAAACAGCGCGAGGATGACCGAGGCCGAAAGCGAGCGATGATTGTTCTCAATCTGGTTGACGTAGCTCGTTGAGATCCCAAGTTCCTTGGCAAACTCCGCCTGAGTGAGCTTGCGGCTCTGGCGGAGATGACGGATGCGGGCTCCGGCAAAGACTTTTCGCAGTTCGTCGGCCATTCACATTTCCACATTTCACACATTTCAATTTGTGTATTCGTACATCGTAACACGTTCAGGGATCGACGCATAGCGGACCGGTCGCCTACCCCTGTGGACAGATCGACAATGGAGCGCCGCCAAGGTGCCAGACCAGGCGGTCGAGGGGGGATCCAAGACGATGATACTGCATGTCCGCATCCTGCACGGTGAGCAGGGTGAGGCCAGCGCAGCCGCGTGGTGACACGCGGACCAGACACAGCGCGGGCGGTCCCGGCTGCGCGATCCTAGACGTGAAGGGGGGATTTTATGGGGAAGTATTCTGAAGTTTATGGCGCATCGCAGGCCGATCCGGAGGCATTTTGGGCCGAGGCCGCGAAAGAGGTGTCCTGGAGCGTGCCGCCGACCAAGGTGCTCGATGACAGTGCTGCGCCGTTCTACCGGTGGTTTGCCGATGCCGAGGCGAACACCTGCTATAACGCGGTGGACCGCCATGTAGAGGCCGGGCGTGGCGATCAGCCCGCGATCATCCATGACAGTCCGGTCACCGACAGCAAGACGACCATCACCTATGCCGAGCTGCTGGAGCATGTCTCACGCCTCGCAGGTGTGCTGGCGGCGCGCGGTGTGGGCAAGGGCGACCGGGTGATCATCTACATGCCCATGGTGCCCGAGGCCCTCGTGGCGATGCTGGCCTGCGCCCGGATCGGTGCGATCCATTCGGTGGTCTTTGGCGGGTTTGCCGCCCATGAGCTGGCCGTGCGGATCAATGATGCGGCCCCCAAGGCCATTCTGAGTGCCTCCTGCGGGATCGAGGGCAGCCGGGTCATCGCCTACAAGCCCCTGCTCGACGAGGCGATCTCGCAATCCGAGCACAAGCCGAACTTCACGGTGATCCTCCAGCGTCCGCAGCTCGAGGCCAGCATGGAGGCCGGGCGCGATCTCGACTGGGCCGACAGCGTGGCCTGCGCCGAGCCGGTGGGCTGCACACCGGTGGGCGGGGCCGACCCGCTCTATATCCTCTATACCTCGGGCACGACCGGGCAGCCCAAAGGCGTGGTCCGCCATGCGGGCGGCCATATGGTGGCGCTGCTCTGGACGATGAAGAACCTCTATAATGTCGAGGCGGGTGATGTGTTCTGGGCGGCCTCGGATGTGGGCTGGGTCGTGGGGCACAGCTATATCTGCTACGGGCCCCTGCTCGCGGGCTGTACGACGGTTGTCTTCGAGGGCAAGCCCGTGGGCACCCCGGATCCGGGCACCTTCTGGCGGGTGATCGAGGATCACGACGTCAAGGTCCTGTTCACAGCCCCGACCGCCCTGCGCGCCATCAAGCGCGAGGACCCCGAAGGCTCCTATATCGGCAAATACGACCTGAGCGGGCTGCAGGCCCTGTTCCTCGCCGGAGAGCGTGCGGATCCCGACACGATCGCCTGGGCCCAGACCCATCTGGAAAAGCCGGTGATCGACCATTGGTGGCAGACCGAGACCGGTTGGGCCATCGCCGCGAACCCGCTCGGCATCGAAGAGCTCCCGGTCAAACCGGGCTCTCCGGCGGTGCCGATGCCGGGCTACAGCATCGAGATCCTGGACGACGCGGGACACCCCGTCGGTCCGGGCACCCTGGGGGCAATCACCGTCAAGCTCCCCCTGCCCCCAGGGACCCTTCCCACGCTCTGGAACGCTGATGCGCGCTACGAGAGCAGCTACCTGCACGCCTTCCCGGGCTATTACGAGACCGGCGATGCGGGGATGATGGATGAGGACGGATACCTCTACATCATGGCGCGCACCGATGACGTCATCAACGTGGCCGGGCACCGCCTGTCCACCGGTGGCATGGAAGAGGTGCTGGCCGCCCATCCCGATATCGCCGAATGCGCGGTGATCGGCATTGGTGACAAGCTCAAGGGTCAGGCGCCGCTGGGCCTTGTGTGCCTCAATGCCGGGGCGGATCGCACCGAGGCGGATATCGCCAAGGAATGCGTCGCCCTCGTGCGGCAGGAGATCGGACCGGTTGCGGCCTTCAAGACCTGCCTTGTGGTGAACGGTCTGCCCAAGACGCGCTCGGGCAAGATCCTGCGCGGGACGATGGTGTCCATCGCCAATGGCACCCCGTGGAAAATGCCCGCCACCATCGACGACCCGGCGATTCTGGATGTCATTTCGGACCGGATTGCCGGTCTCGGGCACCCGGTCGATTGATTTCAGGAGTGAGGAAAAAGCTATGACGAAAGATGTTGTTATTCTGGACGGGGCCCGCACGGCCATCGGAACCTTTGGCGGGGCATTGGCGGGCACGGCCCCTACGGCCCTGGCCACCGCAGTCTCGAAAGAGGCCATGGCCCGTTCCGGTGTCGAGCCCGGGCAGATCGGCGCCTCGGTCTTTGGCCATGTGATCAATACCGAGCCCAAGGACATGTATATGGGCCGCGTGGCGGCCGTGGATGCGGGCGTGTCCGAGGATGCGCCGGGTCTGACCGTCAACCGGCTCTGCGGGTCGGGGGCTCAGGCCATCATCTCGGCTGCGCAGCACATCATGCTGGGCGACACCGAGTTCGCCCTGGCCGGTGGCGCCGAGAGCATGTCCCGCTCCCCCCATGCGACCCAGTCGATCCGCACGGGTCAGAAGATGGGCGATGTGGCCTTCACCGACATGATGATCGGCGCCCTCAATGATCCGTTCGGGGTCGGCCATATGGGCGTGACCGCCGAGAATGTCGCCGCCGAGCATCAGATCAGCCGGGACCAGCAGGATGCCTTTGCCGTCGAAAGCCAGCGCCGCGCCGCCGCGGCCGTCGAGGCCGGGCATTTCAAGAACCAGATCCTGCCCATCGAGGTGAAGGTCCGGCGCGAGATGGTCGCCTTTGACACGGACGAGCACATCAAGGCATCGACCACCATGGAAAGCCTCGGCAAGCTGCGCCCGGCCTTCAAGAAGGATGGCAGCGTCACCGCGGGCAATGCCTCGGGGATCAATGACGGGGCGGGCGCGCTGGTGCTGGCCTCGGCAGACGCGGCCGAGGCGGCGGGGCTCAAGCCGCGTGCGCGGCTGCTCGGCTATGCGCTGGCCGGTGTGCGCCACGAGGTCATGGGGATCGGCCCGGTGCCGGCGGTGACCAACCTGCTCAAGAAGATTGACATGACCGCCGACCAGTTCGACGTGATCGAGAGCAACGAGGCCTTCGCCGCTCAGGCTTGCGCGGTGAATGCGGGGCTCGGGCTCGATACCGACAAGGTCAACCCGAATGGCGGCGCGATTGCGCTGGGCCACCCGATCGGGGCAACGGGCGCGATCATTTCGATAAAGGCGCTCTACGAGCTGGAGCGGATCGATGGTCGCTTTGGCCTCGTCACCATGTGCATCGGTGGCGGCCAAGGTATCGCGCTGGCCTTTGAACGGCTAAGCTGAGGACTTGCGAGGTGCCCCAGAGGGCGCCCCGCGACCACGCGTGTATTGTTCGGCGCAGCAGGGGGGAGAGTGCCATGACTGATGTAACCACCGAGACCGGGGGTGCGAACCTGCCCGAGGTGACGACACGGATGATGTCGATCGCGCAGCGGAGCATGGCCGTGGCCGCCCAGATGCAGGCCTTGTCCATGGCCAAGGCGAACGGCTCTGAATACTCGCTGATGGACGCCTCGACCCTGGCCAAGGCCTATACCAATGTCTGGACCCGGATGCTGACCAAGCCGCAGGAGCTTTGGGCGGCGCAGCTCCAGATGGGTACGAGCATGGCCCAGGCCTGGACCGCGATGCTGATGCCGCCGGGCGAGGAGGATGCGCCGATCCGGGATCGCCGTTTCGCGGATTCCCACTGGAATGACGATCCGGTGTCGCGCGCCTATCGCGACGCGTTTCTCGTGTTGGAAAAGTCGATCTCGGACCTGTTGGACACGATGACCGAAGAGGGGCGCGACGATATGCGGGTGAACTTCTACACCCGTCAGGCGGTCAGCGCGCTCTCGCCTGCGAACTACCTTGCCACCAACGCGGCGGCCCGGTCCAAGTTGCTCGAGACCGGGGGCACCAGCCTGCTCGACGGGCTGGAAAACATGCTCGACGATCTGGAGCGTGGCGAAGGTCGGCTCGACATCGCGACCAATGACGCCCATGCCTTCGAGGTCGGGGTGGATCTGGCCACGACCGAGGGCGAGGTGATCTACGAGAACGAGCTGATGCAGCTCATCCAGTATCACCCCCGCACCGAGACGCAGAACAAGATCCCCATGCTCTTTGTTCCGGCCTGGATCAACAAGTTCTACATCATGGACATGCAGCCGAAGAACAGCCTGATCCGCTATGCGCTGGAACAGGGGCATTCGGTCTTCGTGATCTCCTGGGCCAACCCGACCAAGGCCCATGCGGATCTGGATTTCGGCGATTACATGAAGCTCGGCCCGCTCACGGCGCTGGATGTGATCCGCGACATCACCGGCGAAGAGAAGGCCAATGTTCTGGGCTTCTGCATCGGCGGGATCCTTGTGACGGCCATGCTCGGCTATCTCGCGGCCAAGGGCGATGACCGGATCAACGCCGCGACCACGCTGGCGACCATGGTGGATTTCAAGGATGTGGGCGAGATCGGTGTCTTCATCGACGAAGAGCGGCTCGAAATCCTCCGCGCGCATATGGAAGAGAAGGGATATCTCGAATCCCATCACCTGCAGGACATGTTCTCGATGCTGCGGGAGAATGACCTGATCTGGTCTTTCTACGAGGCCAATTACCTGCAGGGGAACAAGCCCCGGCCGTTTGACCTGCTCTATTGGAATTCCGACAGCACGCGCCTGCCGAAGGCCATGCTGCTGTGGTATCTCAAGGAGGTCTATCTCGAGAACAAGCTGCGCCAGCCCGGCGGGCTCGAGATGGACGGGCAGAAGATCGATGTCAGCAAGGTCGAGACGCCGGTCTTCGTGCTGGCGACGATTGACGACCATATTGCGCCCTGGACCTCGATCTATCCGGCGACGGGCCTGTTCGGCGGCGAGGTGGAATTCGTGCTCGGGGGTTCCGGCCATATTGCCGGGGTGATCAACCCGCCCAACGAGCGGATGAAATACGGCTACCGCACGGGCGATGGCTATCCGGCCGATCCGCAGGCGTTTCTGGACGCCGCCGCGCAGCACAAGGGGTCGTGGTGGCCGCACTGGACCGAATGGCTCGCCCAGCATGACGGAGAGCAAGTGCCTGCCCGCAAACCCAAGACCCGGGGCAAGTACAAATCCATCGAGCCTGCACCGGGCCGCTATGTGACCGCGCGCCCGGCGGATTGACCGCCCGGACGTACCGCACAGCTGAATGCAAAAAGAGGCGCCGTGGCGCCTCTTTCCGTATTCGGGTTTGCGTGGGATCAGCGGCTGATCAGCGTCGGCATCCCCAGCATCTTGGAGAACGAGAACCGGTCCTCGCGCTTGCTCACCAGCGGGATCGGGAAGTTCGCCATCCGCTTGTGTCGCGAGAAGATCGAGCCGGTGAAGGGCTTGCGCTTGCTCAGGAGCGAGATCGGGAAGTTCGCCATGCGCCCATGTCTGGGGATCAGCGTGCCCGTAAAGGGTTTGCGGTCGCTTATCAGCGGGATCGGGAAGTTGGCCATGCGCGGCGCGCCCGGGATCAGAGCATTGGTCCCGGTCTTGCCATTGATCAGAAGCGGGAAGGGCCAGTTCGCCATGCGCTGGTGGCGCGGGATCAGCGAGCCGGTATAGGGCTTGCGCTTGCTGATCAGCGGGATCGGGAAGTTCGCCATCCGGGCGTGGCGCGGGAACAGGAACTTGTCCGAGGGCTTGCGCCGAATGGTCAGCGGGATCGGGAAGTTGGCCATCCGGGCATGGCGCGGAAAGGCGAACTCGTCGCGCGGCTTCATCCGAATGGTCAGCGGGATCGGGAAATTGGCCATCCGGGCATGGCGCGGGAAGGCGAACTCGTCCTTGGGCTTGCGGTGACTGATCAGCGGGATCGGCCAGTTCGCCATGTAATGGTTCGTCTCGTCAGGGTCCCGTTCGCGGGTCAGGAAGAGCGGGTGATCCGTCAGAACGCTGGTCGACTTGCCCGGCTTGTCCGCGACATAGACCTCTTCCACCAGATCGCCCATGTCCTTGGCGCCCATGGCCGCAGTCGTGTCCCGGGTCGTCTGGGCCACGCCAAGCGGCTTGTGCCCGGCATTGACCATCAGAACGGCGCCGCCCTTGGCCAGCGCCTTTTCATAGGCCTTGGCGGTTGCCTTTTCCACATGGGCCGCAGTCAGCGTGTCGGTCAGGCCGTCGGCATCGGTGTAGAGCCGCAGAATGCTGCGTGGAAAGCGCTGCGAGAGAAACCTGCGCTCCGCCGCCTTCGCTTGCTTTGCGTCTTCGAAATACCGCGTGATGACTTTTGTCATGATGCCTCCGCCTGTTCGGAATGTGTGTCCGATACGGACCTTGCGGACCGCGTGGTGTCAGGGCCCTGCGCAAACCGCGCCTTACCCAGCAACGGGAGTAAGGTAGCGCAAGCAAGGCCAAGGAAAACGATTTCGATGAGAAAAACGGCGTTATAGGGGGTGTGGACTGCGACCCCGCTCTCGCCGCCGCCGGCCAGGATCACATCCCGTACGATCCCCGCGAGGGCAATGCCGAGCCCGGCTGCGGTGGCCTGCACAGCCCCCCAGGTGCCCAATGCCATGCCGATCTGGTCCTTGCGCGCCATGCGCATGGTCGCCGTCAGGGTGGCATGGCCGAACAGCCCCGCGCCCAGTCCGCAGGCCAGTGTGCCCGCCAGAAAGACCTGCGCCCCGCCGCCCATGGAGGACAGGATGATCGCGGCAAATCCGGGGATCCCGATCAGCGCACCGATCAGGCCCAGCCGGATCGGCGCCCCGCCCGAGCCGAGGATGCGCGAAGCGATCCCGAAGCCGATCAGCGTGCCGCCCGCGAGCAGGGCCGTGAGTTTCGTGGTCTCGGCCACCGAAAAGCCGAGGGCCTGACCGCCATAGGGTTCCAGCAGCACATCCGCCGCCCCGAACCCGAAGGTCCCGAGCGCAATCACCACCAGCAGGCGCATCTTGCCCGGGGCCTGTACCAGTTTGGCCAGCGCGACGCGGAACGGATCATGCTTGGCAACGGCCATCTTCTGGGCGCGGACGCGGTCACGGGCTTCCTGCTTCCACATGGCGAACATGTTCAGCGAAACCGTGATCACCGCGGCGCCCTGGATCACCTGGATCAGACGACCGGGCGTGTAATTTTCAAGAAGCGCACCGAAGATCAGCGCGCTCACCACCATCCCGAAGAGCAGCATGACATACATCAGGCCGACCACCTTGGGCTGGTCTTCTTCCTCGACCAGATCTGTTGCCAGGGCGAGGCCCACGGTCTGGACCATATGCATGCCCGCGCCCACCAGCAGGAAGGCAAGGCCCGCCGCGGACATCCCGATCCAGCGCGGGGCGTCCACCGCCTCGCCATAGCCAGACAGCACCAGCAGCGAGAAGGGCAGGATTGCGAAGCCGCCAAACTGATAGAGCGTGCCCTTCCAGATATAGGGCACCCGGCGCAGGCCGAGGGCCGAGACATGGGTGTCCGACTTGTACCCGATCAGGGTGCGGAAGGGCGCAAAGAGCAGGGGCAGCGCAAGCATCCCCGCCACAAGGGTCGCGGGCACGCCAAGCTCGACGATCATCACGCGGTTCAGGGTGCCGACCAGCAGCACCACCGCCATCCCGACGGTCACCTGAAACAACGAGAGACGGAGCAGCCGCGACAGGGGCAGATCGTCCGTCGCGACATCTGCAAAGGGCAGATAACGCGGACCGATCGTGGCCAGTTTGCGTAAAGCGAAGTCGCGGTAATTCAGCATCACCCACTCATATTCGGGGGTCAAAAGGGACCTGCGGACAGGTGCCCGCAGATCTCAGGACAGTCTTGACGGTCAGAGGACGCGTCAGTGTTCCATCGTATGCACGGGAGGTGCAGCGCTGGCGAGGACCGCCGTCGTGGTGGATCCGTCCGGCATGATCACGAGGACCTGCTGGCCGCCATCCTGCGCGGGCATCACATAGGACGCTTTCGCGGTCTCGACATCCTTCAGCATCGTCGCCGAGGCTTCTTCCTGATCGCCCGTCCCCAGAGGTTGGCCGGACAGGAAGTCAGACACCCAGGAGGTGTTGCTCAGAACAGCAACATGGACAGAAAAGGAGCCGAGTGCGACGGCGCCGAGAAATACGGGCACGCCTACGGCGGGAGGCACGACAAGCCACATCTTTGCGTTGTTCATGTCGGTCCTCCGTTATCCGAGCCAGGGCGTCGAAGCCGCGACCAGGAAATGCGCAAGCAGCGCGATTGCACCGAAGACACGCGTGCCATCAATCAGATAGCTGTGCACCTCTTCAGCTTCGTTCAGGGTCAGGCCTGTGGGCCAGACCTTATCGGGGTCATCGGACATATGGGTCCTCCTTCAATGCGGCGTCATTTGAAGCGCAATGACGATCAGCAGTGCATTGCACCAATGATGCCACGCAACTTTACGGTCTCGAGACGTCCTTCTCCGGACCGCAGGCTTAGTGTGTCATGATTTATAGACATTGCAAGTGTAAATAAGAATTTACAATACGACGCTTTGAGGGGGCGACTCAGGGTCAAGAAGCTCAAGCGTTTCAGAACTTTGCCGGTGCTCGCGGGCTGTATCCCACCCGGTGGCGCGGGCCTGACAGGCCTGAACCCACATCTGAGATACACAAGATGGCGCGAGAATCGCTTTTTGCAAATCTTGAGTGCAGATTTGATCGGCCGGCCACTGACAGGCGCGCGCCGCCCCGTGTCTGTCCCGGCCTTTGCCGCGCAGCGCTGCCTCTGTTCCGCGGCTGGAAAGCCTGCGTCATGGCCGCGCTTCAAGAGGTCTTGCACGGGACCATCAGAGGGGATAAACGACCCGTCATTGTCCCGCCCGTTCGCCTTGAACGGTGGCCCGGAAGCTCCTGAAAACGGCGCATCGGACCCGGGACAGCAGCCCTCCGGGGGTGCAAAAAGGAAGAAAAGCGCCGCTGTAGCTCAGCTGGTAGAGCACGTCATTCGTAATGATGGGGTCGGGGGTTCGAGTCCCTTCAGCGGCACCACTTTCTTCCCCGAACCTTCCCCGTTCTGAGCTACGTTACATCAGACCACCCGTATCAAGTGCCTTGGCCGAAACCACGTTCCGCTCGGGGTTCCGCAGGGTGTAGCGCGTCCAAAGATGGTCCGTGTGGACCCCCATCTGGGGCTGTCGGATCTTCGCGAAGGTGGCAGCACCCGTTCTCAACGAGGTTGCGACGGGACAGACACGGGGGGCCGCCCCCCATGCCCTCCGCGTCAGATGTCGAGCGTGTTCACCCGCTCCCATTCCGAGAAGTGGGAGACATAGGAATTCCATTCCTGCATCTTCATCTTCAGGTAGGCGTTGGAGAACTCCTCGCCCATGGCCGCCTTGAGCCCCTTGTCGCGGTCATAGGCGCGCAGCGCGTCGAGCAGGTTCAGCGGCAGCTTGGGCGCGCCCCGGACCTTGTGGCCCTCGGCATACATGTCGATGTCGTGTCGCTTGCCCGGATCGGCCTTGCTGCGGATCCCGTCGAGACCCGCCGCGATGATCACCGCCTGCAGAAGATAGGGGTTGGCCGCGCCGTCGGGCAGGCGCAGCTCGAACCGGCCTGGGCCGGGGACACGGACCATATGGGTGCGGTTATTGCCGGTCCATGTCACCGTATTCGGCGCCCATGTCGCCCCGGAGACCGTGCGCGGTGCGTTGATCCGCTTGTAGCTGTTTACCGTCGGGTTGGTGATCGCCGCCAGCGCCGAGGCGTGCTTCATGATCCCGCCGAGGAAATGCTTGCCCCGCTCCGACAGGCCCACCTCGCCGGTCTGCCCATCGCCCTCACCCGCAAAGACATTGGTTCTGGCATCCGCCCCGGGCGCGTCCCAGACCGAGATATGCGCGTGACAGCCATTGCCGGTCAGGCCCTCGATGGGCTTGGGCATGAAGGTTGCGCGGAAGCCGTGTTTCTCGGCGACGGACTTGGTCATGAACTTGAAGAAGCTGTGCTTGTCGGCTGTCCTGAGGACATCGTCGAACTCCCAGTTCATCTCGAACTGGCCATTCGCGTCTTCATGGTCGTTCTGATACGGCCCCCAGCCCAGAACGAGCATGTAGTCGCAGATCTCGCGCACCACGTCATAGCGGCGCATCACGGCCTGCTGGTCATAGCACGGCTTCTCGGCTGTATCGAACGGGTCCGAGATCTGCGTGCCCTCGGGGGTCAGCAGGAAATACTCCGCCTCCACCCCGGTCTTCACATGCAGGCCCTCGCTGGCGGCCTCGTCGATCAAGCGACGCAGGACGTTGCGCGGGGCCTGCGCGACATCCGCGTCTTCCATGACGCAATTGCTCGCGACCCAGGCGACTTCGGGCTTCCAGGGCAGCTGGATCACCGAAGAGGCATCCGGCACGGCCAGCATGTCCGGATGGGCCGGGGTCATGTCGAGCCAGGTGGCAAACCCGGCAAAGCCCGCGCCTTCTTTCTGCATGTCGGCGATGGCCTGCGCGGGCACCAGCTTGGCCCGTTGGCCGCCGAACAGGTCCGTGAAAGAGATCATGAAGTAATTGACACCCTTGTCCTTGGCGAAGGCGGCGAGATCAATGGTCATGTGGCGTTGTCCTGTTGTCGGTTTGGGTCGAAATGAAGGGGCGCCCGCGGCGCGGGGCATGGCGGTTCGGTCTGGTCAGAAACTGGTCCCTGGTTTGCCCGGATACCAGTCGGTGCCGGCCAGAGGGATCCGCGCCATGGCTGCGGCCTCCATGGTCAGGGCGCAGAGGTCCTCGGGTTCCAGATTGTGCAGGTGGCTCTTGCCGCAGGCCCGCGCGATGGTCTGCGCCTCCAGCGTCATCACCTTGAGGTAGTTGTTCAGCCGCCGACCGCCTTCGACCGGGTCAAGCCGGGACATCAGATCCGGGTCCTGGGTGGTGATGCCCGCCGGGTCATTGCCCTCGTGCCAGTCATCATAAGCGCCCGCGGTGGTGCCGAGCCGCTGGTAGTCATCCTCCCAGCGCGGGTCATTATCCCCCAGCGCGATCAGGGCCGCCGTACCGATGGCCACCGCATCCGCGCCGAGCGCCATGCATTTGGCCACATCGGCCCCGGTGCGTACACCGCCCGAGACCACCAGCTGCACCTCCCGGTGCATGCCCAGATCCTGCAATGCCCGCACCGCCTCGCGGATGCAGGCGAGGATCGGCTGGCCCACATGTTCGATGAAGACGTCCTGCGTGGCGGCCGTGCCCCCCTGCATCCCGTCCAGCACGACCACATCCGCCCCGGCCTTCACAGCAAGCGTCGTATCGAAATAGGGCCGTGCACCGCCGACCTTGATATAGATCGGCACCTTCCACGAGGTGATTTCCCGCAGCTCGAGGATCTTGATTTCCAGATCATCGGGGCCGGTCCAATCCGGATGGCGGCAGGCCGAGCGCTGGTCGATGCCCTTGGGCAGGTTGCGCATCTCGGCCACGCGGTCGGAGATCTTCTGGCCCAGAAGCATGCCGCCCCCGCCGGGTTTCGCGCCTTGCCCGACCACAACCTCGATCGCATCGGCCTTGCGCAGATCATCCGGGTTCATCCCGTAGCGCGAGGGCAGGTACTGGTAGACCAGCTTGTCGGAATGCCCGCGCTCCTCGGGGGTCATGCCGCCATCGCCGGTGGTGGTCGAGGTGCCCGCGAGGGTCGCGCCCCGGCCCAGAGCCTCCTTCGCGGGGCCCGACAGCGCGCCAAAGGACATGCCCGCGATGGTGATCGGGATGTCCAGCTCGATGGGGTTGGCCGCAAAGCGCGTGCCCAGCGTCACCCGCGTGTCGCAGGTCTCGCGGTAGCCCTCCAGCGGGTAGCGTGAGATCGAGGCGCCCAGAAACAGCAGATCGTCAAAATGCGGCACCTTCCGCTTCGCTCCGCCGCCGCGCACGTCATAGATCCCCGTGGCCGCCGCGCGCCGGATCTCGGCATTGACGCTCTGGCTGAAGGTGGCCGACTGGATCGGTTCGGTCCGCGGAGGACCATCCTGCTTGATGTCCTTCATCTCTGGGTCCTCAATAGGCATTGTCGATATGGAAGTTGTAGAGCTTGCGCGCCGAGCCGTAGCGCTTGAACTCTTCGGGTTTCGCATCGCAGCCCCCGCGCGCGAGCAGGTCCGCCAGGATCTCGAGATGTTCGGGCCGCATCTCCTTCTCGATGCAGTCCGCGCCGAGCGATTTGACGGAACCGCGCACGAAGAGGCGCGCCTCGTAGATCGAATCCCCCAGCGCATCGCCCGCATCGCCGCAGACCACGAGGTTGCCCGATTGCGCCATGAAGGCGGACATGTGCCCGACATTGCCATGGACCACGATGTCGATCCCCTTCATCGAGATCCCGCAGCGCGACGAGGCATTGCCCTTGATCACCAGCGTGCCGCCATGGCCCGTCGCCCCGGCATATTGGCTGGCATCGCCATCGATCACGACCGTGCCGCTCATCATGTTCTCGGCCACGCCCGGGCCCGCCGAGCCATGAACATGGACCGTGGCCTGCTTGTTCATCCCGGCGCAGTAATAGCCGGTCGAGCCTTTGACAGTCACCTCGATCGGGGCGTCGAGACCGACCGCGATGGCGTGACTGCCGCGTGGGTTCACGACCTCCCACTGGGTCTGGTTGGTGGTCTCTGCCTGCGCATGGAGGGTGGCGTTCAGGGCGCGCAATCCCTGCGCCTCAAGGTCAAAAATCTGCATCTCAGTGGTTCCAGAAATAGACGGTGGCGGGCTCGGGCTCCCAGACGCGGGCGGTGTCGATCCCGGGCAGGTTGACCAGCGCGCGGTATTCGGAGCCGAAGGCGACATATTGGTCGGTCTCGGCCATGACTGCCGGTTTGCAGGCAATCGGGTCGCGGACCACGCCGAACCCGTCCTTGGTGCCCACCACGAAGGTGAAGAACCCGTCCAGATCCTCAAGCGAGCTTTCCAGCGCATCGCCCAGGGTCGCGCCATTCTGCATTTTCCAGGTCAGGTAGGCGGCGGCCACCTCGCTGTCATTCTCGGTCTCGATGCGCACGCCCTCGCGTTTCAGCTTGCGGCGCAGGGAGTTGTGGTTCGACAGGGACCCGTTGTGGACAAGGCATTGGTCGGACCCGGTATTGAAGGGATGCGCGCCCATGGTGGTGACGGCGGATTCCGTGGCCATGCGGGTGTGGCCGATGCCATGGGTGCCGGACATCTCGGAAATGCTGAACCGTGCGGCGACGTCCTTGGGCAGGCCCACTTCCTTGTAGATCTCGATGATGTCGCCAACGCTCATCACCCGGATCGCGGGGTCATGGGCCTCCAGCGCGGCGCGGGTCGCCTCGACCTGCGCGGTGGGCACCTCCAGCACTGCATGGGTGTCCTTCTGGTCCAGAGTAATGGGGGCACCGATCGCGGTCCCCAGCGTGTCGGCCAGCCCGTCAAACACCGTCTCGGGGTGATCAGACTGGATCGTCAGCTTCGACACTCCGCTCTGCTCATCGCCATAAAGGGCAAGGCCCGCACTGTCCGGACCGCGATCGGTCATGGTGACCAGCATATCCGTGAGCATGGCGCCCAGCGCGGGCTCCAGCGATTTGTCCTTCAGAAATAGGCCGACGATCCCGCACATCCGCACGTTCTCCATGATCTGGGGTTTGGCCGGACGGTAGCATTCCCCCCTGGCGATTCACAACCATGAAGAATAAAAATTTCACCACAGGAATATTTCCGGCGTCTCGAACGCTTACCGCCCCTGCGGATAGCTGATGATCGAGATGTAGCGCGCGGGCAGGTCCACCAGTGTTTCCGGCCCGTGCGGGGCATCCGCATCGAAAAACAGTGTATCGCCCGGGCGCAGGGGATAGACTTCGGCCCCGTGCCGGTAATCCACCGCGCCGCTGAGCATGTAGATCGTCTCGAGCCCGCCATGCTGGAACGTGTCGAACGTGTCGGATTCCGCGGTCAGCTCTATCAGGTAGGGTTCGACAATCACGCCGCTCGCATTGCTGCCGATATGGCCCAGCAGGTTGTATTGATGCCCCGCCCGCGTGCCCTCGCGCGCGATCTCGACGCCCTTGCCCGCCTTGGTATGCACGGCCTCGCGCCGCTCTTCATATTGCCGAAAGAACGCGGTGAGCGGCACCGACAGCGCGTTGGCCAGCGATTGCAGGGTCGAAAGCGAGGGCGAGGTATTGCCGTTTTCGATCTTGGACAGCATCCCGATGGAGAGCCCGGTCAGGTCGGAAAGTTCGGCGACCGTGATGCCGTGCTGCTTGCGAAAGGCCCGGACCTCGCGCCCGATCGCGACCTCCAGCACGCTCTCGCGCCCGGCCTGAACGGAATGGGGGTCCTGACTCAGTTTGACGACCATCGGTGTCTCCATCACTGGGGTACGCGCCGGGACAGGGGGCACGCACGGGGCTTCAGAGTTTCTTCTGATTGCCACTTTCTTTCCTGAGATTACACTAGGCGGATCGAAATCAAACCTCCACCGGGCCCATGACACAGACCATGACCGCCGGGTTTCTGATCTCGTCAGGCTTTCCGATGGCATGCCTGACCTCGATGATCGAACCCTTGCGCGCTGCCAACGAGATCCACGGCACGGATGTCTTCCGGTGGCGGTTGCTGTCCGAGGGGGGCGGGCAGGTCACGTCCAGCGCGCAGATCGGGTTCGAGACGGATCCGCTGCGGCGTGAGGACCCGGTTTTTGACTATCTGATCCTGCTCTCGGCCCCGACTGCCCGCCTTGCCACGCCGGCCACGGTCGGGATCCTGCGACGGCAGGCGCGGCACGGGGCGGTGCTCGGTGCGGTGAGCGGCGGGGTTTTTCCCCTGGTCCGGGCAGGGCTGGCGCCGGACACCCCCGTCGCGGTGCATTGGTGTTATCAAGCCGCCTTTGAGACGGCCTTCCCGGATCAGGCGGCCACGGATCAGGTGCTGGAGTGGCGCGGCAAGACGATCACGGCGGCCGGGGCAGCGGCGGCCTTTGACCTTGCGCTTTTGATGATCGAGCAACGGCTCGGACGGGCGCTGGCGACCGAGGTGGCCTGCTGGTTCCAGCACCCGGTGATGCGCCGGGGCGATGTGGCTCAGGCCATTCCCGCGCTTTTGTCCGAGGCACCGGGGGCCGAGTTGCCGCCGCTGGTGGCGCAGGCCGTGCGCCTGTTCTCCGAGACGCTGTCCGAGCCGCCCGGGGTGGCCGAGGTTGCAGCGCGGCTGGAGATCTCGCCCCGGCAGTTGGAGCGCGCCTTCAAGCAGGCGACCGGGCTCAGCCCCTCGCGCTATGCGCGCAAGCTGCGGATGGAGGCCGCACGCCAGATCGTGCTCTATACCAATGACCGGCTGGCCGAGATCGCGCAGGCCGTGGGCTATGGCGATGCTCAGACCTTTGGCAAGCATTACCGGGCGGCCTTCGGGAAATCGCCGCTGGAGGACCGGGCGCAGATCAACCTGTTCCGGGTGACCGGCAACCTGCCGGTGCCCTCGACCTAGATCGCGCCCATCGCCGTCAGCAGCGCATGGTGCAGCGAGCCCGCTGCCGAGCGTGGCCCGAGAATGCGCAGCCCGGCCTCTTGCCCCCGCCACCAGACGAAGCAGCCGAGATGGTCGAGCGTCGTGCGCTGCACCCCGCCGGGATCCATGCGGCGCAGATCGACGGGGCAGAGCAGTTCCATCGCCGCGACCATCCCCTCCCCCTGCAGGTCGAAGACGACCCAGCCATCGGTCTGCTCGGTGATCGAGGCACTCTCGCCGAAGCGCTGTTTCAGGCTGGCGGCAAGGTCCGCGTCGCGGGCCAGTGGAGCGGCGATCATCCACGCCTCCGGCCCGATCCAGAACCCGGCCTCGTCCGCGCGCTCGGTTGCTCGTCCCGGTGCGGGCACCGCATCAAGCAAAGCGATCAGATGGTGCTGGCAGGCTGCCTCCTGCCCCTGCCGCGCGGTGACCGAGGCCAGCGCGAGATCCGGGATCTCGGTCAGGGTCAGGTGGCCCACCGTATCGACCCGGGGCGTCCTGCCGCCGAGGGCGGTCAGCGGGTTCTGGGTGAGAAGGATCTCAGTCACGGAGCCGCTCTCCTTCGGGGTCGATGAAATGGGGTGAGACGACCTCCACCGCATGATCCACGCCCGTAAGCGGGCTGACCACGCGCAGGATCTCACCCAGGCGCGCGCCCCCGGACTTGAGAAATCCCAGTGCGATGGCATGACCCAGATGGGGTGAGAAACAGGCCGAGGTGACATATCCCTGATCCTGCGCGGCGGTGACCGGGGCGTCCTGCGCCACCAGATGCGCCCCCGCCGGCACGGGCAGGGCGGGATCCACGGGTTTGAGCCCCACCAGACGCAGCGCATCGGGCGCGGTCAGCCCCGCGCGGCGGGACAAGGTGCTGCCGATGCTGTCTTTCTTTTCGGACACCATCCGCGCCATTCCGAGGTTCAGCGCCGTGGTGGTGCCATTCAGCTCATTGCCCGCTGGATGCCCTTTCTCGATCCGCATGACGCTCAGCGCCTCGCTGCCATAGGCGACCACGTCATACTCGGCGCCCGCGGCCATCAGCTTGCGGATCAGGGCATCGCCATAGCGGGTCGGCACGGCAATCTCATAGGCCAGCTCGCCCGAGAACGAGATCCGGAAGAGCCGCGCCCGGATGCCATCCACGCTGATCTCGCCACAGGCCATGTAAGGAAACGCCGCGTTTGAGATGTCGTGTTCCGGGTCCACGGCCTTCTGCAGAAGACGCCGCGCATTTGGCCCGGCCACCGAGAACTGGGCCCAGGCCTCGGTGGTCGAGATGAGCTGCACATCCATGTCGGGAAAGAGGCATTGGCGCACGAATTCCATATGGCGATAGACGCTGACCGCGTTGGCGGTGGTCGTGGTGACGACGAAATGGTCCTCGGCCAGCCGTGCGGCGGTGCCGTCATCCATGGCGATGCCATCCTCACGCAGCATCAGCCCGTAGCGGACCTTGCCCACGGGGACCTTGGCGAAAGGGTTGCAATAGACCCGGTTGAGGAAGGCCGCCGCATCCGCGCCCTGCACATCGATCTTGCCGAGGGTCGTCACATCGCAGATCCCCACGGACTTGCGGGTCTGCAGCACTTCGCGGTCCACCGCTTGCCGCCAATGGGTCTCGCCCGGTCGGGGGAACCATTGCGCGCGCAGCCACATGCCGACCTCGACGAAAACCGCGCCTTGCTCTTCGGCCCAGTGGTGCGACGGCGTCTTGCGGGTGGGTCGGAACGCCGCGCCGCGCGATCGCCCGGCAAAGGCCCCGATGGCGGTGGGCGTATAGGGCGGGCGGAACATGGTCGTGCCCACCTCGGGGATCGGCTTGCCCGCAAGTTCGGCCATCACCGCGAGCCCGCCCATATTCGACGTCTTGCCCTGATCCGTGGCCATGCCCAGTGTCGTGTAGCGCTTGAGATGCTCGACGGAGGTGAAATTCTCCTGATGGGCCAGTTGGATATCCTTGACGGTGACATCATTCTGTTGGTCGAGCCAGGCGCGTTTGGCCCCGGCCACGTGCCAGAAAGGTGTCAGGCGCACCGGAGCATCCGCGGTCTCGGGCAGGTCCGGGCAGGGGGCGATGATCCCCAGATCGGCCAGCGCGGCCTGTGCGCATTCCGCGCCGCTGCGCAGGGCCCCGGCGGTGGTGAGCTGCCCCGAGGCCGCTCCCGCCACGCGCAATCCGTCAGGCAGGCTGTCCCCGGGGACGAAGGCGGCGATGGTCTCGTCCCATGTCGGTCTGCCGCGATGGTGGCTCGCCAGATGCAGGTTCGGGTTCCACCCACCCGAGACACCGAGGGCGCCGCAGGCCAGCTGCCGCTCTGTGCCATCCGCGGTGGTGACCGTGATCCCGGTCAGTCCGAGCCGTCCGCGTGTCTGGGTGATGGTCGCGCCCTGGAGGACCTCGACCTCTCCATGGGTGGGCGCGTCCGGGCGCGTGTCGAGAATGGCGGCAATCTCGACCCCGGCGGCCTGCAGGTCCATCGCCGCGCGGTGCCCGTCATCGTTATTGGTGAAGATCGCGACCTGCCGGGCCGGGGTGACCGCCCAGCGGTTGACATAGCTGCGCAGGGCCGAGGCGAGCATGATCCCCGGCCGGTCATTGTTCTCGAACGCAATGGGCCGTTCTGTGGCCCCTGCGGCCAGCACCGCGCGCTTGGCATAGATCCGCCAGAGGATCTGGCGCGGTTTGCCCGGCGGCGGGGTGGCCACATGGTCCCAGACCCGCTCCAGCGCGCCATAGATGCCGTGGTCGAACCCGCCAAGGACCGTGGTCCGGGGCATGATCCGGACATTGGCGAAGCTTCCCAGCTCAGCCATGACCGCGCTGGCCCAGTCAGCCCCCGGCTGGTCGCCGATGCTGTAGGTCTCGGAATTCAGCCGCCCGCCCAGACGGAAATCCTCGTCGGCGAGGATCACCTCCGCCCCCGCGCGCGCCGCGGTCAGGGCGGCCAACAGCCCTGAGGGTCCCGCGCCGATCACCAGAAGGTCGCAATGGCGGAACCCCTTGTCATAGGCATCCGGGTCGTCCAGCGCCGAGAGCGCGCCGAGCCCGGCAGCCCTCCGGATGATCGGCTCATAGACCTTTTCCCAGAAGGCGGCGGGCCACATGAAGGTCTTGTAATAGAACCCCGCTGCAAAGAAGCGCGAGAGCCGATCATTGATGGCCATGGCGTCGAAGGCGAGGCTCGGCCAGCGGTTCTGCGACGTCGCTTCCAGCCCGTCGAAGAGCTCCGCCGTGGTGGCGCGGGTGTTCGGCTCTGCCCGCGCGCCGCTGCGCAGGGTGATGATGGCGTTCGGTTCCTCCGAGCCTGCGGTCAGGGGGCCGCGAGGGCGGTGATACTTGAAGGACCGCCCCATGAGCCGCACGCCGTTGGCCAGCAGCGCCGAGGCCAGCGTATCGCCCGCATAGCCGCCATAGGTCTTGCCATCGAAGCGAAAGCTGAGCGGTGTGGCGCGGTCGATCTGCCCGCCTGAAACACGGTGGATCTGGCTCATCGCGACCGACCTTCCCGGCGGGCCACGTCCCGGGCCAACTCGACCGAGGTGATCTCATGGGTGAGGGTGTTGCGGGTCACGACGAGCCAGGACCGGTCCCCCTGCTCGTGGAACCACAGCTCCCGGTGTAGTCCGGCGGGGTTGTCGCGCAGATAGCCGTAACGCGTGAACGCCTCCAATGCGCCCTCGGCCATGCCATCCGGGCGCTGGATCAGGGCGGCATCGCCAAGATAGGTGAACTCCGCAGCGTCGCGGGGGCCAAGCAGGGGGTGGTCAATGATCATGGCAGCACCTCAATGCAGGTTGGGCTGATTGCCCATGCCTTTTTCGTCGATCATGTGCCCGGTGGCGAAGCGATCGAACCGATAGGCTGTGGCGGTGGGGTGGGGGGCATCCGTGGCGAGCAGATGGGCATAGGCATAGCCCGAGGCCGGCGTGGCCTTGAACCCGCCATAGCACCAGCCGCCATTGAAATAGAGCCCGTCGATATGGGTCCGGTCGATGATCGGCGAGCCATCCATGCTCATGTCCATGATCCCGCCCCACATCCGCAGGAGGCGCGCGCGCCCCAGCATCGGGAAGATCGCCATCCCGCCCTCGCAGACATCCTCGACCACGGGCAGGTTGCCGCGCTGGGCATAGGAGTTGTAGCCGTCGATATCGCCGCCAAAGACCAACCCGCCCTTGTCGGACTGGCTGACATAGAAATGCCCGGCCCCGAAGGTGATCACCCCCGGCAGCAGGGGTTTCAGCCCCTCCGAGACGAAGGCCTGCAGGACATGGCTCTCGATCGGCAGGCGCATCCCGGCCTGTGCCATCACCCGGCTGGAGGATCCGGCCACGCAGACCCCGACCTTGCCCGCCCGGATCGGCCCTCGGGTCGTTTCCACCCCGGTGCAGACACCGTTCTGGATGGCAAAGCCGGTGACCTCGCAATTCTGCAGGATATCCACGCCGAGCTGGTCGGCAGCGCGTGCATAGCCCCAGGCCACCGCGTCATGGCGCACGGTACCGCCGCGATGCTGGGCCAGCCCGCCCTTGATCGGAAAGCGGGCATCGGCGGTGTTCAGGAAGGGGTAGCGCGCGGTGATCTGCGCTGTGCTCAGCAGATCCGCATCCGCGCCATGCATCCGCATCGCATTGCCCCGCCGGATGAAGGCATCGCGCTGGGCGTCCGTGTGGATCAGGTTGAGGATCCCGCGCTGGCTGACCATGGCGTTGTAGTTGAGCTCCTGCTCCAGCCCTTCCCAGAGTTTCAGCGAGAACTCGTAGAAGGGTTCATTGCCATCCAGCAGGTAATTCGAGCGGATGATCGTCGTGTTGCGCCCGACATTCCCGCCGCCGATCCAGCCCTTCTCGAGCACGGCCACCCGGTGCTGGCCGTATTTCGCGGCGAGGTAATAGGCCGTGGCAAGCCCATGCCCGCCGCCGCCGATCACCACGATGTCGTATTGCGGCTTCGGCTCCGGATCGCGCCAGGCCGGACCCCAGCCCCGGTGCCCGGTGAGGGCTTCTTTGATGACGCGAAAACCTGAATAGCGCATGCGGTTCGGACTCCTTCCGGGTCACCATGGGCGCATTGCCCTTGTTTTGTCCCGGTGAAACCCGACCCGGGGTCAGGCAAATCGGACATCGGGGTGGAAAAGACGGCTCGCGCGCGGTTCAGTCGTCCTGCGCGTCTTCCGACGCCAGAAGCCGGTCCGCAATGGCCATGGTGTCGTCCAGATGGCTTTCGACCGCGGCGCGCGCGGCCGCCGCGTCCCCGGCCGCGATCGCGTCACAGATCCGGTCCATGTGTTCGGGTCCAGGGCGGGCGCGGTCGGGCTGGGTCAGGGTCAGCAGGCGCAACCGGCTGATGCGTCCGTTGAGGCGCTGAACGACCTCCCACGCGACGCTGTGCCCGGCCCCTTGGAAGATCTCGGCGTAGAATTCCGAGCTTGTGCGAAATACCGCGCCGGGGCTGGCCACTGCGACAGCCTGCTTGAGCCGGTCGAGGGCAGCGCGCAGGCGGGTGATGCCCTCGGGGGTGATATTGCGGGCGCAGGCTTCGGCGGCGGCGGTCTCCAGCGCGCGGCGGATATCGTAGATCTGCCGCGCGTCGTCCCGGCTCATCCGGGCGACGATGGGTCCGCGCCCGGGCAGGATCTCGACCAGACCTTCGGCCTCGAGATAGCGGATCGTTTCGCGCACCACCGTGCGGCTCACCCCAAGCTGGTCGCAAAGCGGGCGTTCCACCAGACGCTGACCCGGTTCGAAGACGCCTTCGATGATGGCCTCGCGCATCCGCTCCTGCACGAGGTCGCGCAGGGTGGCGGGAGGGTGGTCGATCTTCGCAAGGGCCGGTTTGGACATGGGTCTCAGGATAGGTCCCGCGCTGCGGCGGAGCAAGATCATATTGACAGATGATATTATGGTATACCAGATTTGAGCCAGCGAATCCTGAAAGGCGAGGCCATGGCGGCAGAGATCCGAAAAACGCTTCTGCATGTTGAAAAGACCCTGATCGAGGGGGGCAAGGCGGCGAAGACACCCCTGACCCTGATCGCGGCGGTGGCAGTGATCCGGAACCCCTGGGCCGGGCTGGGCTTTGTCGAGGACCTGCGCCCGGCCATCACGGACTGCGCCCCGGGGCTCGGCGCGCTGCTCACCGAGATGATCCTTGGCGCCGCGGGCGGCGGTGACAAGGTCGAGGGCTATGGCAAGGCCGCGATTGTCGGGGTCAATGGTGAGGTGGAGCATGGCTCGGCCCTGATCCACACCCTGCGCTTCGGCAATCACTATCGCGAGGCGGTGGGTGCGAAATCCTACCTCGCCTTCACCAACACACGCGGTCCCGCCTACGCATCCTTGCAGATCCCGCTGATGGACAAGAATGATGGCGGGCGGCGCAGCCATTACCTGACGATTCAGCTCGCGATCCCGGACGCCCCCGCGCCGGACGAGATCGTGATCGCGCTGGGCGCCTCGATTGGCGGGCGACCCCATCACCGGATCGGGGACCGGTATCAGGACCTCAAAGAGCTTGGCCATGACGTCGATAACCCAGCGGCAGTTTGACGGACCCGGGCGTGTCGCGTTTCGCGAGTGCGGGCGGGGCGCGCCGCTTGTCCTGCTCCACGGGGTCGGGATGCAATCGGCGGCCTGGGCGCCGCAGATCGCGGCCCTGTCCTGCGATCACCGGGTGCTCGCGCTGGATCTTCCGGGCCATGGAGGGAGCGCGCCGTTGCCGGGGCGCCCGCAACTGCCGGATTATGTCGACTGGCTGCACGGGGTGCTGGAGGGGCTGGGTCTCGGCCCGGTCTGCCTTGTCGGTCACTCCATGGGCGCGATGATCGCGACCGGCTATGCGGTGACGCATCCGCGCCATGTGCGCCGGGTGGCGCTGCTGAACGGCGTCTACCAACGGGATCCGCAGGCGCGGCGCGCGGTGATCGCCCGCGCTGCAGAGATCCGCGCCGGTGCGGTGGATCTCGAGACACCACTGGATCGCTGGTTCGGTCAGGATCCCGACACTGATACTGACACCGAAACCGTGCGCGCGCAGGTGCGCGGCTGGCTCGCGGCGATGGACCCAAAAGGCTACGCGGACGCCTATGGCGCTTTCGCAGCGGGCGACGGGATCTACGCCCCCAAGATGGGCGAGATCGCAGCACCGCTTCTGGCGCTGACCGGTGCGCTGGATCCGAACTCCACACCGGCCATGGCGCGGGAAATGGCGCGGGCTGCCCCGCATGGCCGCGCGGTCGTGCTGGACGGTGCGCGCCATATGGCAAACCTGACCGCCCCCGAGGAGGTCAACACCGCGCTGACCGCATGGTTGCGGGACGGGACCGCAGAAAGGCGCCGCGCATGAGCACGCTCGATCCCATGGAACTGCGCAAGGCATTCGGCACCTACCTGACCGGTGTCACCGTGGTCACCGCGATGGATGCGGCGGGTGCGCCGCTGGGCTTCACGGCAAACTCCTTCACCTCGGTCTCGCTCGACCCGCCGCTGGTGCTGGTCTGCCTCGCCGGCAGCTCGCAGAACTTCGAGGCCTTCACCCGGGCCGAGCGCTTTGCGGTGAATATCCTCGCCGACAGCCAGATCGCGCTATCGAACACCTTTGCCCGCCCGGCGGAGGACCGGTTTGCCGGGGTGGACTGGTCCCCGGGCCCAAACGGCGCGCCGATCCTGGCCGGGGTCTCGGCCTGGTTTGATTGCGACATGTTCCGGACAGTCGAGGCCGGGGACCATGTGATCCTTATCGGCAGGGTGCAGGCCTTTGACCATACGCCTGCCCCCGGGCTGGGCTATGCGCGCGGGGCCTATGTGGCACCCTCGGCGGAGGCGGATGCTCTGACCCCGCGCCGGGACATGGTGGTCTCGGCCCTGATCGAGCGGGATGGTCAGGTCCTGTTGCAGGATGCCGGGGATGGCAGCCTGACCCTGCCCATGAGCGATGACGTGACGGGCGGCGTGCAGGGCACGCTCGACCGGCTGATCGCAGGGACCGGCCTGAAGGCCGAGCCGGGGTTCATCTATGCCGTCTATCAGGACGCGCGTCTGAACCGGCGGCATGTCTCGTTCCTCTGTCCGGCCCCCGCAGGCACCCCGCGGCGCGGCAGCTTTACCGTGCTCAACCCCTCGACCCTGATGGATGTGGCGGATCCCGCAACCTGCACCATGCTGGAGCGGTTTGCCGAGGAAAGCCGCCTCGGCAATTTCGGGGTCTATTACGGAACCGAAGTGACCGGCGAGGTCAGACCGCGCGCGACAGGAGGCGCAGCCACCCCATGAAGTTTTCCCTTTTCGCGCATATGGAGCGGATCTCGCCCGATCAGGACCAGAAGCAGCTCTATGACGAGTTCATCGCGCTCTGCAAAATCGCGGATGCGGGCGGGATGCATGCGGTCTGGACAGGCGAACACCATGGCATGAACTTCACCATGGCGCCGAACCCGTTTCTCAACCTGATCGACGTGGCGCGCCATACGCAGCATGTCCGGCTTGGCACGGGCACGGTGATTGCGCCCTTCTGGCACCCGATCCGGCTGGCTGGCGAGGCGGCGATGACCGATCTGATCACCGACGGGCGGCTCGATCTCGGGATCGCGCGGGGGGCCTATTCCTTTGAGTACGAGCGGATGATGCCGGGCCTCGATGCCTGGGAGGCGGGGCAGCGCATGCGCGAGCTGGTTCCGGCCGTGCAGCGGCTCTGGGAGGGGGACTATACCCATGAGGGGGAGTTCTTCCGATTCCCCAAGACCACCTCCGCGCCGCAACCCCTGCAACCGGGCGGTCCGCCGATCTGGGTCGCGGCCCGCGATCCGAACAGCCATGAGTTTGCCGTGGCCAATGGCTGCCATGTGCAGGTCACGCCCTTGTGGAATGGCGATGGCGAGGTCGCGGATCTTATGGCCAAGTTCAAGGCGGCCTGTGCGAAATACCCCGCGCAGCCACGGCCGAAGATCATGCTGCTCCGCCACACCTACGTGGCCGAGGATGCCGCGGATGTGGCGCGGGCGGCAATCGAGCTGAACCGCTTTTACTGCTATTTCGGCGCGTGGTTCATGAACAAGCGCGAGATCCATCAGGGCCTGATTGACCCGCTGAGCGAGGATGAGATTGCAGCCCATCCGATGTATTCCCCGGCGAACATGGAACGGGATCTGGTGATCGGCACAGCGGGCACGGTGATCGACCGGCTGCGCAAATGCGCCGAGCTGGGCTATGATGAGTATTCCTTCTGGGTGGATTCCAGCATGAGCTTCGAGCGCAAGAAAGCCTCGCTCGAACGGTTCATCGCCGATGTCATGCCCGCGTTCCAATAGGACCCTGAGCATGCAGCAGTTCCAGCACTATATCGACGGCGCCTTTGCCGAGGGTGCGCGCCAGTTCGAAAGCCTCGATCCCGCCAATGGCCAGCCCTGGGCGCGGATGCCCGAGGCGAGTGTCGCCGATGTGGACCGCGCGGTCGCGGCGGCCGATGCCGCTTTCCTTGCGCCTGACTGGGCCGGGATGACCGCGACCGCCCGGGGCAAGCTTCTCTACCGTCTGGCGGATCTGATTGCTGAACATGCGGGGCGTCTGGCCGAGTTTGAGACCCGCGATACGGGCAAGATCATCCGCGAGACCTCGGCCCAGATCGCCTATGTTGCCGACTTCTACCGCTACTATGCGGGCCTTGCGGACAAGATCGAGGGCGCGCATCTGCCCATCGACAAACCGGATATGGAGGTCTGGCTGCGCCGGGAGCCTATCGGCGTGGTGGCCGCTATCGTGCCCTGGAATTCGCAGCTCTTTCTCTCGGCGGTCAAGATCGGCCCGGCGCTGGCGGCGGGCTGCACGGTGGTGCTCAAGGCATCCGAGGACGGACCGGCGCCGATGCTGGAATTTGCCCGGATTTTTGATCAGGCGGGGTTTCCCAAGGGTGTCCTGAACGTGATCACTGGCGGGCCCGAGGTGGGCGCGCGGCTCAGCAGCCATCCCAAGGTGGCCCATGTCGCCTTCACCGGCGGCCCGGAAACCGCGCGCCATATCCTGCGCAACTCGGCCGAGAACCTCGCCTCGACCTCGCTGGAACTGGGCGGCAAATCGCCTTTCATCGTGTTCGAGGATGCGGATCTGGACAGTGCCGCTAATGCGCAGGTCTCGGGGATCTTCGCGGCCACGGGCCAAAGCTGCGTGGCAGGCTCGCGGCTCGTGGTGCAGGCCTCGGTGAAGGAGGCGTTTCTCGCCCGGCTCAAGGCCAAGGCCGAGGCCGTGGTGATCGGTCCGCCGGACGCGATGGACACCGAGGTCGGACCGCTTTGCACCGCAGGCCAACGGGATGCCATCACCGACCTGACAAACCGTGCCATCGTCCAGGGCGCCCGCTGCGTGACCGGCGGAGCACCGCTGGAGGGGCCGGGGTATTACTTCCCGCCAACGATCCTCGATTGCTCGGATGCGCGCGCGGCGGACAGTCTCGTCGAAGAGTTCTTCGGGCCCGTCCTCTCGGTCGTCTCTTTCGAGACCGAGGCGGAGGCAATCGCCATTGCCAATGACACCCGCTATGGGCTGGCCTCGGGGCTGTTTACCCAGAACCTGACGCGGGCGCATCGGATGATCCGTGCGATCCGGGCCGGGATCGTCTGGGTCAACACCTACCGCGCCGTGAGCCCCATCGCGCCCTTTGGCGGGCATGGCCTGTCCGGGCATGGGCGCGAAGGCGGGCTGCAGGCGGCGCTGGACTACACCAAGATCAAGTCGGTCTGGCTGCGGACCAGCGATGAACCGATCCCCGATCCTTTTGTCATGCGCTAAGGCCCGACACGCGACCGGTGCATGAAAAAGCCCGGCGCTGGGGAACCAGGGCCGGGCTTTGCAGGTCTGTACGCAGATCAGGCCGAGGCGCGGTTCGGCTCCGCCGGATCCCCGGTCTCGTCGCTGGGCGTGATATCCACCACTTCGGGCACGATGACATCATCCTCGGGCGCTGGCTCGGCGCTCTTGTCTTCGATGGCACCCACGATCAGGGGCAACATCTCGGTCGAGTTCGTCAGCGCGATCTCGGATTGCGGCGGCTCGACCCAGGACAGGGCGTCGAAGGCGCCGCAATTGTCGCAGACCGGCACCCAGGCCGCGTGGATGTTGTTGCAGTTGCCACAGGTCCATTGCGGCCCGCGCGAGGCAGTGACGGCCTTGGCCAGCCAGGCGCGGACGATCGCGTCATCCGACCCTTCGCCCTTCTCCACAGCGGCCATGATCGTCAGGGACCGGGCGGTGGCCGCGGTCTCGTAGAGATCGCCGAGCGCCTTGCGCGCCGCCGGGAAATCCTCGGCCGCGATGAAGAGCTCGGCCATCAGCAGGCGCGATTCCACATGGTTCGGCTTGGGCTTGATCAGGGCCTCGAACCGCTTGATCCGCGCCGCGGCGGTCTCGTCCGGGGCGATCTCGGCATAGGCGGCGGCAAGCTCGGGATGGGGGTTCAGCTCCCATGCGCGCTTGAGCAGCTTGGTCGCCTGCCGGGGTTTGCCCGCGCGGATCGCCACGCGCGCCGCCATTGCCGCCGAGGGCACAAGCCCGGGCGCCATGCGGTTGGCGTCGTTGACCAGCGCATCGGCCAGTTCGGTCTTGTTGGCGCTCATGGCGTCCATGGCTTCGCTGACGGCCAGAACCGCATCACGACGCTTATGCACATCGCGGGGCAGGTCGCCGGTCTTCAGCTTGGCCGCCAATGTCTTGCGCGCACCGGACCAGTTCTCGTCACTGGCCTGCAGGCGCAGCAGCGTGTCCTGCACCTCGGTGTGGCGGGGCTTGAGCGCAAAGGCCTTCTCGGCCAGCGCCATCGCCGTCTCGGTATCGCCATCGGCCAGCCGCTGGCTCAGCAGGCCGCGCACCCCGGCGAACTTCGTCCGTTCATCGGTGAGCATGGTCTTGTAGGTCTCGGCAGCCTTGGCTCGGTCACCGGCCAGCTCCGCCGCCTGCGCGGTCAGCAGGCTGGTGAGGTCCGGACGGCCCAGATAGCGCTCGGCGCGCGCAGCCTTGGCCATGGCGACCCGACCTTCGCCGGAGGCCAGAGCCATCATCCCCTGGGCCAGCGCCTCGAAACCCTTGCGCTCCCGCCCGCGGGAGAAATAGCGCGACACGGCGGTCTCATCGCCATTGAGGAATTTCAGGGTTGCCAGCAGCAGCCCCGCCGCCTTGAACAGGAGCCATGCCGAAAGGAGCAGAAGCAGCATCAGCACCACCGCCGCCACGGGCGAGAGCGTGAATTCGGTCGAGGCCACGGCGATGCGCACTTGCTCGCCGGTATCCATCAGGAACGTGGCCCCAAAGGTGAGCGCCGCGACCATCGCGACGAAAATCAGGATCTTGATAAGTGACCAAAGCATCGGGGCGCCCTCAGTTCGAATTGATTTCAGTGGCGAGCGCGTCCAGCGCGGCGATCGCGTCGACCCGGGCCTGCGCAGCACCGATCCAGGAACTCATTGCGCTTTGACCTTCTTCGGGCAGCGCGGCGATTTCGGCCAGGGCCGCTTCGAGCTGCCCGGAATCCACCGCCTCCTGAGCGCGGGACAGGATCGCATCCGGATCATCCCCTTCCTTGGCGGTCAGCGACCGTGCCCCGACCTGCGCACGCAGGAAGGCAAAGACGCGGTCCTGCGGCGCGTCGCCCACGGTCGCCTTGAGCGAATCCGCGAGACCGGCCCGGGCGGCTGCCGGGAATTGCCGTTGCAGCTCCAACAGGGTGTCGACCCCGCTTGCGGCCACGGTGGTCAGCGCCTCGGGGACCGGAACGGTGATCCCTTCGACGGCACCGGCAAAGCCCGATCCGTTCTCGAGCGCCGCCGACAGGTTCGACACCAGAGCCCGGTTGGAGGCTTCGTCCACAGCCGATTGCGTTTCGCTCTGCAGCGCCCCGGCCTGGCTGCGCACGGCCTCCATCTCAGCCTGGGCGGCTTCCATCTGCGCCTGCGCCGCGGCGGCGGCTTCGGCCAGTTGGGCCTGCATGGCGGCATTTTCTTCCTGTTGCTGCGCCAGGGTTGCCTGCAGCGCGGCCATGGCGGCGCTGTCGGCGGTCTCGGTGCCCTCGGGCAGCGCGGCGATGGCGGCCATTTGTTCTTCGAGATTCGAGATCAGGCCGGTCTGGGCTGAAATCTCTGACTGGAGCGTGCCAAGCTCGCCCTGCAACCCGCCGAGCTGGTCGGCGACGCTGGCCACGGTGCCTTCGACGCTTTCCACTGCGCCCGCGATGGCATCGACGCGCGGATCCTCGGACGGGGCGCTGGCCACGGTCGCCAGCTCGCTCTGCAAGGCGGCGAGGCTGGTTTCCAGTGTGCCGATCTTGGCGATCTCGGCGGAATTGTCTTCGGTCCCGATGATGCCTTCGCCCACCAGGTAATAGCACAGCCCAAAGCCCAACCCGGCAGCGACCACACCACCGAGGAACGGGCCCATGAAGCCGCCCTTCTTCTGCACCACGACCGGTGCAGGTTGCGGCGCAGGCTGCGGCGCGGTCTCCGCTGTCGACAGATCCTCGATGACCGGCTCCGGTTGCGGTTCGGGATCGGACATCTCGGAGGCGTCTTCGGGTTTCTCCGCATCCGGATCGGCAGTCACGTCGTCAGTGGTCACCTCGTCCAGCGTGCTGTCCTCGGTGGGGGTCTCATCGCTGGCGGTCTCGGGGGTTTCCTCGGTGACCTCGGCGTCGGATTCCGTGGCGTCAGTAGTCTCTGGGGTGTCGTCGGAGGTCGCGGCGACCTCCTCTTCCGTGGCTGTGTCCGCCGGCTGTTCGTCCAGAATTTCGGCGTCTTCAATCAGCTCGTCTTGTTTCGTCGTGGCCTCTGCGTCGAGGCTTTCTGGGCTGTGTTCGGTGTCGGATACCTGGTCCTCGGGTGTTTCGTTCGGGGTTTTTGGATCTGACACGGACAACATCCTTCCAAGAATTCACGGAGCCATGCGCCCGAATCCTCTTTCCGACCGCACCGTCTGCCAGACTAGCCAGAGGACCTGCCTGTCTCAAGGCGATTGCCCGCCCCATCGACCAAAAGAGCAGCCCGCATTGCCGCAGCTGTCGGCGTTTTAAGCGTCTCGACACCCGCATAAGCAGACCCGTCCAGAGCGCTTGCAACTGCAGTGCTCATCGCGACGATCCGCGCGTCGGGGGCTGCGGGGCATTCTGCGGCGAAAATCGCGGCGGTGCGCGGGGAAAAGAGCGGCACGAGGCAGGGCCCGGTGAGCGCCGCGCGCGCTGCGTCGGTCAGGGGGCAGGGGAGCTGATCATAGGCGATGCAGTCCCGCGCATCTTTGCCCGCCGCACGCAACCGCGCGGCGATCTCGCCCCGGGCATGGGCGCCGCGGATATGCAGGAACGGACCGGGCTGGGTCAGGGCGAGGGCGAGGACATCCTCCGCCGTGCCCTCCGCCGATTGTGCGTCATACCCTGCGGCGCGGGCCAGCTCGGCGGTGCGCGCCCCGACGCAAAGCGCCCGTTGCCCGGCGCGGTCGGGGGCCGCCGGGTAGCGCGCCACGCCATTGGCCGAGGTGAATATCAGCGTCACCTCGGGGGGCGCGGGCATGAGCCCGTCCCGCGTCTCGATCCGCAAGAGCGGCGTGATTACAGGGGCGAGCGTATCGGGGAGTGTGGCGGCAAATGCCTCCGCCTGCGCGCGGGGGCGCGTCAGCAGAACGGGGAGAGGCGGTTGTCTGACCATGGTCCCGGTGGTAGCTGCGGGGCAACGAAGGCGCAACCGAGGCAGGCCATGTCGGCGACCCCCCTGACCGTTCTGGGCATAGAAAGCAGCTGTGATGACACGGCGGCGGCGGTGCTGCGCGGGCCCGAGGTGTTGTCCTCGGTGGTCCATGGCCAAACCGCGCTGCATGCGGAGTTTGGCGGCGTGGTGCCCGAAATCGCGGCGCGCGCCCATGTGGAAAAGCTCGACGTGGCGGTGCAGGCCGCGCTGGAGGCGGCAGGTTTGCGGCTCGATCAGATGGACGCGATCGCCGTGACGGCGGGGCCGGGGCTGATCGGCGGCGTGCTGTCGGGGGTGATGCTGGCCAAGGGGCTGGCGGCGGCCTCGGGCGTGCCGCTGGTCGGGGTGAACCACCTCGCGGGTCACGCGCTGACCCCGCGCTTTACCGATGGGCTCGCCTTTCCCTACCTGATGCTGCTGGTCTCCGGGGGCCATTGCCAGTTCCTGAGGGTCGAGAGCGCGGAACGGTTCCACCGGCTGGGCGGCACCATTGATGACGCCCCCGGCGAGGCGTTCGACAAGACCGCCAAGCTCCTCGGTTTGCCGCAACCGGGCGGCCCGGCGGTCGAGGCCGAGGCACAGGCGGGCGAAGCCAAGCGGTTTGCCTTTCCCCGCCCGCTGCTGGATCGGGCTGGGTGCGATATGTCCTTTTCGGGCCTCAAGACCGCGCTGCTGCGTGCGCGGGACGCGGTCGTGGCCGAGCATGGGGGCCTGCGCCCGCAGGATCGCGCGGATCTCTGCGCCGGGTTTCAGGCGGCGGTCTGCGATGTGCTGGTCGAGAAGTCCCGCCGCGCGCTGGCCGACTGCAGTGACCTGACCGGGTTCGCCGTGGCCGGGGGGGTTGCGGCCAATGGTGCCGTGCGCGCCGGCCTGCAAGGGTTGGCTGAGGCCGAGGGGCTGCCCTTCGTGGCACCGCCCCTGCGGTTTTGCACGGACAATGCCGCGATGATCGCCTGGGCCGGGCAGGAGGCTTTTGCCGCCGGGCAGCGCGCGGACATGACCCTTGGGGCCCGTCCGCGCTGGCCACTCGATGACCGGCAACCGGCGTTGCTCGGGTCCGGCAAGAAGGGCGCCAAGGCATGAGCCCGTCGATAGATGTCATGGGAGCGGGCGCTTTCGGATCGGCCCTGGCCATCGCGCTGTGCCGGGGCGGGCGGGATGTGCGGCTCTGGTGCCGGGACCCGGCACAGGCCGAGGCGATGACGGGGGATCGCAAGGTGCCGCGCCTGCCGGGGGTGACCTTGCCGCCCGAGATCGCGGTGACCGCTGATGCGGCGGTGATGACCGCGCCGATCCGCCTGCTGGCGGTGCCGATGCAGGCGCTTGGCGGGCATCTGGCCGCGCATCGCCCGCCGCGCGGCACCGCGCTGGTCGCCTGTTGCAAGGGGCTTGATCTGGCTACGCGTCAGGGGCCCACGGGGCTTATCCAGAGCCATGCGCCGGACGGGATCCCGGCCGTTCTAACCGGGCCCAGCTTTGCCGCCGATATCGCCCGCGGCCTGCCCACGGCCTTGACCCTGGCCTGCGCGGATGGCGCACGCGCCGTGGATCTGCAGAACGCGCTGTCGACCGAGGATTTGCGGCTCTATCGCAGTGCGGACCCGATCGGGGCCGAGCTGGGCGGGGCGCTCAAGAACGTGGTGGCCATTGCCGCCGGGCTGGTGATTGGGGCGGGCCTCGGTGAGAGCGCGCGCGCTGCCCTGATGACCCGGGGCTATGTCGAGATGCAGCGGCTCGCCCAGCATCTCGGCGCGCAGCCGACGACCCTCGCGGGGCTCTCCGGGTTTGGCGACATGGTTCTGACGGCGACATCAAAGCAATCGCGCAACTTTGCCTACGGGCAGGCATTGGGGGCAGGCACCCGTCCGGCCCCAGGCGTCACGGTCGAGGGCCGGGCCACGGCCCAGGCCGTCGCGGGGATCGCCGCCGCCGAAGGTCTCGACATGCCGATCTGCACGATGGTATCCGCTGTGATCGACGAAACCCTGACCATAGAGCAGGCGATGGGGGCCCTGATGTCCCGCGACCTGCGAGAGGAATGACATGCTGGTTGCCCTGATCGCCATAGACAAACCCGGAGCGCTGGAGGTGCGGAAGGCCAATCGCGAGGCCCATATCGCCTATCTCAAGGCCTCGGACGCCGTGCAGCAGGCGGGGCCCTTCCTGTCCAATACCGGCGAGATGTGCGGCTCGCTCATCATTCTCGACGTCGCCGATATGGAGGCCGCACAGGCCTGGGCAGCGGGCGACCCCTATGGCAAGGCGGGTCTCTTCGAGAGCGTCGAGCTGCGCCATTGGAACCGGGTCATCGGCTGATGCGCTACTGGCTGTTCAAATCCGAGCCCTCGGTCTGGTCCTGGGACATGCAGGTGGCCAAGGGCGCTGCGGGCGAGGAATGGGACGGCGTGCGCAATTATCAGGCGCGCAACTTCATGCGCGAGATGGCGCTGGGCGACCGGGGGTTCTTCTATCACAGCCAGAAGGACAAGGCGGTGGTCGGCACGGTCGAGGTCTCGGCCGAGGCCCATCCCGATAGCACCACCGAGGATGATCGCTGGGACTGCGTGGACATCCGCGCGCTCAGCCCTTTCGCGCGTCCGGTCACCCTTGACGAGATCAAATCCGAGCCCTGTCTGGCCGAGATGGTGCTGGTGCGCAATTCGCGGCTGTCCGTGCAGCCGGTCACGGCCACGGAATGGGCATTGATTTGCGAAATGGGAGGGCTTGCCCCCTGATTTCGAACGGAAGTCACTTTTTGCGTGCAGGTTTGTCGCAGTCTGTCGGGAATCCGTGGCAGGCTCGGGGGTGGCCCCCTATTGTAGAGAGAACGCGGACTGGTCGGCCTCGCAGATCCGTGATCGGACAAGAGGCGGTTCACGCCGTTTCGGACTTGATGTGATCGCCAGAAAAGCGTCGGCTTTTCAAGCAGGAGGACCGCGACATGATCCCTGAGATTGGCAATTTCGCCCTGATGCTGGCCCTTGCGGCGGCACTGGTCCAAAGCGTGCTGCCCATGGCCGGTGCGGCACGGCGGAACGTCCTGTGGATGCAATCGGCCATCACCACCGCACTGATCCAATGTGCCCTTCTGGCGGTGGCTTTTGCGGCGCTGATGCGCTCGTTCATCGTCAGTGACTTCACCGTGGTGAACGTGGTTGCCAATTCGCACTCACTGAAACCGATGCTCTACAAAGTGGCGGCGACCTGGGGCTCCCATGAGGGGTCGCTCCTGCTCTGGGTGCTGATCCTCGCGATCTTTGGGGCCGGTGTCGCGGTTCTGGGGCGGAACATTCCCGCCGAGCTGCGCGCGCGGACCCTGTCGGTGCAGGCCTGGATCAGTGTCGGCTTCCTGTCCTTCATGATCTTCACCTCGAACCCGTTCGACCGGATGTTCCCGGCACCGCTCAACGGCAATGACCTGAACCCGCTGCTGCAGGATATCGGTCTCGCCCTGCATCCGCCGCTTCTCTATCTGGGCTATGTCGGCTTCTCGATTGTCTTTTCCTTCGCCGTGGCCGCGCTGATCGAAGGCCGGGTGGATCCGGCCTGGGCGCGTTGGGTGCGGCCCTGGACCCTGGCGGCCTGGGTGAGCCTGACGGGCGGTATCGCGCTGGGCTCCTGGTGGGCCTATTACGAGCTTGGCTGGGGTGGCTGGTGGTTCTGGGATCCTGTGGAAAACGTGTCCTTCATGCCCTGGCTTCTGGGAACGGCGCTGCTCCATTCGGCGATTGTCACCGAGAAACGCGACACGTTCAAAAGCTGGACGATCCTGCTGGCGATCCTGACCTTCTCGCTGTCCTTGCTGGGCACTTTCATCGTCCGGTCGGGGCTTCTGACCTCGGTCCATGCCTTTGCCGTCGATCCCGAGCGCGGGGTCTATATCCTCGGCCTGCTCGCGGTTTCGATCGGTGGCTCGCTGGCGCTGTATGCGTGGCGCGCGCCGCAGCTTGAGGGCGGTGGCCTCTTCACCCCGATCAGCCGTGAGGCGGGTCTTCTGATCAACAACCTGCTTCTGGCGACGGCCACGGCGGCGGTCCTCTTCGGGACGCTCTATCCGCTCTTCCTCGAGGCGATCACCGGCGACAAGATCTCGGTCGGTCCCCCCTTCTTCAACGCAAGCTTCATCCCGATCATGCTGCCACTGGTGTTCCTGATGGGGATCGGGCCCTTCCTGAGCTGGAAGCGCGCGGATCTGCCGGGCGTGATGTCCCGGCTGAAGCTGGCGATCGGGCTCGGCATCCTCGCGGCGCTCTGGGCCTGGTACATGGACACCCAAGGCCCGGTCATGGCGATTGTCGCCATGGGCATCGCGGGCTGGCTGTTCATCGCGTCCGGGCGGGAATGGCTGTCGCGGATCAAGGCGGGCAGCGTGCCCATGGCCGAGAGCCTGCGTCGGGCGCGCAACCTGCCGCGTGCCGCCCATGGCATGACGATTGCCCATATGGGCGTTGCGGTGCTGATCCTCGGCATGGTCGGCTCTTCGGCATGGAAGTCCGAGCAGATCCTGTTCGCGGCCCCGGGCACGGTGGTCGAGATCGCGGGCTATGACGTGCGGTTTGACTCCGTCGACCGGGTGCGCGGGCCGAATTACGTGTCGGATATGGGAACGCTGACAGTCTTCCGCGATGGCGAGGAGATCACAGTGCTGCAACCTGAGCGTCGCTGGTATCCGGTGGCCGAGATGCAGACCACGGAATCGGCGATCCGCTCGACCCTGGCCGGGGACCTCTACCTGACCATCGGTGAGCCCGCAGCGGACCGGAACTCGAACGAGTGGACCCTGCGGATCCTCTATGAGCCCTTCGTCAACTTCATCTGGATCGGGACCGTCTTTCTTGTGATTGGCGGGATGTTCTCGCTGACGGATCGGCGTTTGCGTGTGGGCGCGCCGCGTCGGGCGCAGGCCGCGCCTGCCCAAGCCACCCCTGCGGAGTAACCTTATGAGACGTGTGCTCGTTGCCCTTCCGGTGCTGATTGTCCTCGTGCTGGGAGCGTTCTTCTGGTGGGGGCTGAACCCGGATCGGGACCCTAACGCGATCCCTTCCGTGCTGATCGATGCGCAGGCGCCGCAATTCGATCTGGGCGGGATCCCGGGAGTGGACACGCCGGGTCTGGCCACGGCGGATCTGTCCGGGTCGGACAGCCCGCTGGTGGTGAATGTCTTCGCGTCCTGGTGCGTGCCCTGCAAGGCCGAGCATACGGTTCTGACCCGCATGGCGCGGGATGAGGACATGCGGCTGCTTGGCATCAACTACAAGGACAAGCCCGAGGATGCGGCCCGCTGGCTTGCGGAGCTCGGCAACCCCTATGAACGGATCGGCGCGGATCTGAACGGGCGCACGGGCATCGAATGGGGCATTTCCGGCGTGCCGGAAACCTTTGTGATCGATGCCAACGGGATCGTGGTCTACCGCTTTGTCGGTCCGATCCTGACCCCCGACGATGTCGAGCAGATGCGCGGTGCGCTTGAGTTGGCCCGATCCCGCAGCGGGGGGGGCTCGTGATGCGGTTCCTCACAGCTGTCTTGCTGGCGCTGAGCCTTTTGTCCGCGCCCGCCCTTGCGGTGCAACCGGACGAGATCCTCGACGATCCGGTCCTCGAAGAGCGCGCGCGCGAGCTGTCCAAGGACCTGCGCTGCGTGGTGTGCCAGAACGAGAATATCGACAGCTCCCATGCGGGCGTGGCGCGGGATCTGCGGATCCTTGTGCGCGAACGTCTGGTTGCCGGGGACAGCGATCAGGAGGTGCTGGATTTCGTCGTGGCGCGCTACGGCGACTACGTGCTCTTCAACCCGCCTTTCAAGCCCGCGACCTATGCGCTCTGGATCGGGCCCTTCGCGGTGATGGGTCTGGGCCTGCTCGGGGTGGTGATCATGCTTGCCCGGCGTCCGCGCAAGATCGATGCACAGGCCGTGGCCCTGAGCGATGACGAAGAACGCGCCGTGGCGGCGATGCTGGCCGAGGACGGCAAGGAAGGACCCAAGGAATGATTTGGGCAATTGGCGGTGTTCTGGCCGCTCTGTCTGTACTGGTGCTGGTGCTGCCGGCGATGCGCAAGCGCACTGACACGCTGGGCCGCGATGAAAGTGCGTTGGAGATCTTCAAGGATCAGTTGGCCGAGGTGGACCGCGATGCGGCGCGGGGCCTGATCTCGGGCGATGAGGCGACCGCCGCGCGCTCGGAGATCAAGCGCCGGATGCTCGCCCTGACCAAACGGCAAGAGGCCGGCGGCGCTGGCGAGACCCGCACGGGCGGGGTGGCCGTCTTGCTGGCGGCGGCAGCCTTCATTCCGGTGGCTGGCTTTGCCCTCTACGCGGTGCGGGGCGCGCCGGAGATCCCGAGCCAGCCCTTTGCCGAGCGCGCAGCCGAGCAGGAGGAGGTGACCGAGGTTGCCGAGCTGGCCGAAACCCTGCGCACGCGGTTGCTGGAGGATGAGACCGGCGGGCCCTCGGATGGCTGGATGCTGCTCGGGCAGACCTATATGCGGATGAACCGCTTTGGCGAGGCGGCGCAGGCCTTTGCCGTCGTGGCCGTGCGGCCCGAGGCCGATAGCAGCGTGCATTCGCAATATGCCGAGGCCCTGATCGCGGCGGAGAACGGGGTCATTACCCAGACCGCCAGCCGCGCGATTGCCCAGGCGATGACGCTCGATCCGATGAACCCGGCGGCGGTCTATTACAACGCCCGCGAACTGGCGCAGGAGGGGCTGATCCGCGATGCGCGTGCCTCGCTTCTCACCCGGATCCAGCAGGCCAGCGGCCCCGAGCCCTGGATGGAGATTTTCCTGCAACAGGCCAATCAGCTTGGGGAAGAGATCGGCATGGACCCGATTTCCCTGCGGGATGTGGTGTCGATCCCGTCTCAGGCGCCGGCTCCTGCCATGCCCGGCCCCACCGCCGAGCAGGTCGAGGCAGCGCAGGAGATGAGCGTCGAGGATCGCTCGGCCATGATCCGGTCCATGGTGGACGGGCTGGCCGCGCGGCTTGAGGAAGAGCCCGGCGATCTCGAAGGTTGGCTCCGTCTGGCCCGGGCCTATGCGGTGCTGGGCGAGGCCGAGGGGGCGGCAGAAGCCGCTCAGAAGGCGCGGGCGCTGGCGGATGTGCTGCCCGAGGGGGATCCGGGACGGCTCGCCACGCAGGCCGCCTTGGACGCGCTCGGCCTCTGAGGATTACTGCGTGGCCAGAGCGATCTGGCGCAAGCCAGCCTCGCGCAGGGCTTCGGACACGGTCTCGGCGCTCAGGATCTCGGGCAGGGGGATGCCTTCGGGCGCGGCGGGGCCGTAGACCACGTTGAACGGAATACCGAAGCGGCCAAAGCTCTTGAGGTAGGCCGCGATCACATCGCTCGGGCGGGTCCAGTCTGCGCGCATGGGCGTGACGCTGTCGGATTTCAGCAGACTGGCCACCGGGTCACGGTCGAGCACCAGCGCCTTGTTGGCCTTGCAGGTCAGGCACCAATCCGCCGTCACATCCACGAAAACCACCTCGCCCGCCGCCACGCGGCGCGGGATCTCGGAGCGGTCAAACACCACCCAGTCCGAGGCCGCCAGGGCATCGCCGCTCTCGGCGCTGGTTGGGGCCGGACCAATGGGCAGAAGGAATGTCGCGATCAGCGCCGCGGCGGCCACCGGGGTGCGGGCGCGGGACAGGCGCGCGCCCAGAGGAGACAGGATCAGCACAAGGGCCGCGAGCGTCCCCGCTGTCCAGAGCGCTGCGGACAGGCCCGCCACACCGATCAGGACAAAGAGCAACCAGGCCGCGGTCAGAAGCAACAGGGCCGCGAGCACGAATTTCAGCGTGACCATCCAGGCGCCCGGTTTCGGCAGGTAGCGGATCAGCCCCGGCGCGGCGGCGATCAACAGATAGGGCAGGGCCAGACCCAGCCCGAGCGCAGTGAAGATCACCACGATATCAATCGGGCGCCCGGCCATGGCAAAGGCGATGGCGGTCCCGAGGAAAGGCGCGGAGCAGGGGGTTGCGAGCACGGCGGCAAAGGCCCCGGTCGCGAAATCCCCGAGATAGCCTGAGCCCTTGTCCGACGCCATGCGCGTCATCAGCCCCTGGGGCAGGGCGATTTCGAACAGTCCGGCCAGATTGGCGGCGAACACGGCAAGGATGGCCAGCAGCGCCACGAGGAAATAGGGGTTCTGGAACTGCAGGCCCCACCCCACCGAGACCCCCATACCGCGCGCGGCCAGGGTCCCAGCGGCGAGCGCCCACATGAAGGCCAGCACCCCTGCTGCGGACATCAGGAACCCGACGCGGACCCGCGCAGGGGAGTGGTTCTTGGCCTTGAGCGCCGAGGCGAACTTGATCGACAGCACCGGCAGGACGCAGGGCATCACGTTGAGGATCAGCCCGCCCAGTACCGCCACCAGCGCGATCCAGAGAAGCTCGGTCACCGCCGATCCGGCGGCCTGGGTCGCATCATAGGGCGGGGCAGGTGCGGTCGCGTCCAGCGCGACATCCTGCAGGTCGATGGCCACGGCCCCATCGGTGAGGGTCAGCCGGAGGGGCTCTTCGCCCGTCACGGGCTCCGACAGGATCGGCAGCTGGGCCCAAAGCGCGTCGCCCTCGACGCGGATATCGGGCACGCCAAAGGCCGTGAATTCGCCCATCTCGGGAAAGACATCCGGGTCGGTCCAACCCCCTGCGCGCGCCACCGACAGAACCAGGGCCGTGCCGTCATCGGTCAGTGCGGCAGAGGTCAGGCTGGCGCCGAACCGCTCCGGTGCTTCGGGCACCTGACTGGCGGCATCGGCGATCAGCGACGCCGCGTCGAGATCCACGCCCTCCCCCGGTGCCAGAGGCAGGGACAGCTCAAAGGTCTCTGGCACGCAGATATCCGCGCAGACGAGCAGGTTCACCTGCGCCGAGAGCTGGGCCGGCGCGCCGGGATCGGCGAGCGTGACCTTGAGCGGGAAGGTCACCTCATCCGCGTAGCCGAAATTCTCGATCCCGAAGGCGCGGAACCGGGTGGGCGCGGGGAAGAGAAGCTCGACCTCCGCGATGTTCTCGGAGCCTTCCCATGTCACTTCAGGGGGCAGTCCGACCTCGCCCGGCGAGCGCCAATAGGTTTTCCAGGCATCCTCGAGCGTCACCGCGATCCCGGCGGACAGGTAGCGTGCGTCGGGCGCGATCCCGTTCTCGGCGGTGACCAGACGGGCCGTGGATATGGGCGAGACATGGGGCTCGGATTGCGCCGCGGGGCTGGGCCCGGCAAGCGCAACCAGCCCGCTCGCCAGCGCGAGCGCGTATCCGACACCCCGCGCGCGGCGGGTCAGGTCTTTGAGAGTTCGGCTCACGCGTGCATATCCTGAGACTCAGACTTCGCTATTATATAGGCCCGCGTCGTCTCAGGAACGAGAGGACACATTTGCAGACCTGCCGTCTGCGGGCGGCAGGTGCAATCAAACTCTGGTCACGAGCTTGCGAGCGTCAGAGCACGGTCACCAGCGTCCCCGTGGGCACCCGCTCGTAAAGGTCGATGACATGCTCGTTGATCATCCGGATGCATCCATTGGAGACCGACCGCCCGATCGACCGGGGCTGGGTCGTGCCGTGAATGCGGAAATAGGTGTCCACATTCCCCTGATAGAGATAGAGCGCCCGGGCGCCCAAAGGGTTGTCCGGACCGCCGGGGACCCCATCGGCGTATTTCGCATAGCTGCGCGGATCCCGCTCGATCATCTCGTCCGTCGGACGCCAGCTGGGCCAGACGGCCTTGCGCTTGATCGTGGCATTGCCCTTGAACTCCAGCCCGGCCTTGCCGACCCCGACGCCATAGCGCAGCGCCGTCCGGTCCGATTGCACGAGATAGAGGTAATGCGCCGTGGGCACGACGATGATCTGACCCGCCTTGAACGGATAGCGCAGGGGCACGACCCGGGGTTCGAACCTTGGGTCGAGTTGAAACCCGCTTTGGGCGATGGCTGGTGTGGCGAGGGTCGCCAGACCCATCCCGAGAAACGCGCGCTTGGTAATCATGGCAACTCTCCTTCATGTCCCGCGGTGGCCCGGACGTTGCCGGGCGTGGCCTGACCCGCCGGTAAACCCGGCTTTCAGATCCGGGTTTGGGGTAACAAGCAATCACCGATTCGCTCATCACATCCCCGCGAGGCTAGGGCAAACATTCTGAATATGTTGTTTCTCGAACGCCAGATCCCGCCAATGGCTTTGACGCGGCACGGCATCTGGGACATTCTGCGCGCGACAACCCCGTGACGGTTTCGGACCGCCACCGTGAGGAGACTTCGATGAAAAACCTGCTGTCAACCGCCGCCCTGAGCCTGTGTCTCGCCCTGCCCGCCGGGGCGCAGGACCTGAGCGACGCGCGCATCAAGGAGCTGGCGCTGGAAGCGATCCTGGAGAACCCGCAGATCGTCATGGATGCCGTTGCGATCCTGCGTGAACGTGAGGCCGAGGCGCAGGCTGCCGCAGCCGCCGAGACCCTGTCCACCCAGCGCGATCTGCTGGAGCGGGACGAGAACGCGCCGGTGCTCGGCAATCCCGATGGCGATGTCACGGTCATCGAGTTCTTTGACTATAACTGCCCCTATTGCCGCCGGGCCAAGCCCACGATCGAAGGTCTGATCGCGGCGGATGCCGAAGTGCGTGTCGTGTTCCGCGAATTTCCTATCCTTGGCGAGAACAGCGTGATCGCCTCGCGGGCCGCGCTGGCCGCGCGCGAGCAGGGCAAATACGAAGAGTTCCACTGGGCGCTCATGGCGCTGTCAGGTCGGATTGGCGAGGCGCAGATCATGACCGCCGCCGAAGAGGTCGGGCTCGACACGGATCAGTTGCGCACAGACATGGAGTCCGATGCGGTGACCGCGCATATCGAAACCTCGATGGCGCTGGCTCAGTCGCTGGGGATCACGGGGACGCCGTCTTTCGTGGTGGGCGAGACCATCTTGCCGGGGCTGGTGGATCAGGCGCAGCTCGAAGAGCTGGTTGATGCCGAGCGCTCGGATGGCTGAAGTGGCAGCGGCCCGCGTCTAGCGGGCCACGTTCGCCGCAAAGCCGAGCTGGTTCAGGACCGACAGGACGACAGCCTCGGATTCCTGCGTGCGCACTTCGATGATGCAATTGTCCGGATGTGTGTCGACGACGGCATCCGGATCCAGTTCGGTCAGAGCATCCTGAATCGACGACACCCGGCTGGAGCGGTTGATATCTGGAACGGCAAACTTGGTCATCTGGATCTCCTCCAACTGCGCGGGGCGCTGTCGTTTTCGTTCGGTGACGCAGAGCCCCGTGGGGCTCAACCTCCAGTTCCTGGACGTATACCTAGCGTACCCGATCTCGTTCGCAACGATTTGTTAACGATTTGGGCGGAGTTGACACAGGCGCGGTGTCGAGACACCTCATGTGTTCATGGAGTGCCGTGAGTTTGGGCGCTTTCTTTGCAAAATGGGGAGGATGGCGTGGGTCAAAGTGTTCAGGGACAGGTCGGGGCGGGATTGGGAATCACGCCGGATGACGGCATCAGCCATGTGCGCGGGGCGACGGAGCGCCCGCTTCTCGACCTGACGATCCCGGATCTGCTGCGCCGGACGGCGGCGGCCCAGCCCGCGCGAACCGCCGCGATTTTCGCCGATCAGGACATCGTCTGGACCTATGAAGAGTTCGCCCGCAAGGTCGATGAGCTGGCCACGGGTTTCGCGCAGCTGGGTCTTGTGCGCGGGGACCGGGTCGGCATGTGGGCGCCGAATTGTGCCGAGTGGCTGCTGACGCAATTCGCAACTGCGCGGCTGGGGCTGATCCTCGTGAATATCAACCCGGCCTATCGCACCCATGAGCTGGGCTATGCCCTGACCAAGACCGGGTGCAAGGCGCTGATCCTCGCGCCTGCCTTCAAAAGCTCGGACTATGTGGCCATGCTGACGGAGCTGGCGCCCGAGATTGCCAGCGCCGCGCCCGGGGCGCTGGCCGCCGAGGGCCTGCCGGATCTGCGGGCGGTGATCGTCACCGGCAAGACGGCCCCGGCGGGGATGCTGGCCTTTGATGCTGTTCTGGCGTCCGGGCGCGATGTGGTGGCGGCGGATCTCGACGCGCTGGCGGCGGGTCTCGACCCCCATGACGCGATCAACATCCAGTTTACGTCCGGCACCACGGGTATGCCCAAGGGCGCGACGCTGACCCACCACAATATCGTCAACAACGCGGCATCCGTGACCGATGCGATCCGCCTGACAGCAGAGGACCGGCTCTGCATTCCGGTGCCGTTCTATCATTGTTTCGGCATGGTGATGGGGACGCTGGGCTGCGTGACCAAGGGCGCGACCATGGTCATCCCCGGTCCGGGCTTCGAGCCTCTGGTGACGCTGGAGGCCCTGTCGACCCATCGCTGCACGGCGCTTTATGCGGTGCCGACCATGTTCGTGACCATGCTCGAACATCCCGACTTCGCGCGCTTTGACCTCAGCACGATGCGCACGGGCATCATGGCCGGCGCGCCCTGTCCGATCGAGGTAATGCGGCAGGTGCAGGCGCGCATGCATATGAGCGAGGTGACCATCGCCTATGGCATGACCGAGACCTCGCCTGTCTCGTTCCAATCGGCGACCGATGACCCGGTAGAAAAGCGGGTGACCTCGGTCGGCCGGATCCAGCCCCATGTGGAGGTGAAGATCGTGGATGAGGCAGGTGATCCGGTGCCCGTGGGCATGCAGGGCGAGCTGCTGACCCGGGGCTATTGCGTCATGAAGGGCTATTGGGAGGACCCCGAGCGGACCGCTGAGGCGATAGATGCCGAGGGCTGGATGCACACGGGCGATCTGGCCACTCTCGATGCCGAGGGGTTTTGCAAGATCACCGGGCGGGTGAAGGACATGATCGTGCGGGGCGGCGAGAACATCTATCCCCGCGAGGTGGAAGAGTTTCTCTATACCCACCCGGATGTCAGCCAGGTGCAGGTCTTTGGCATCCCCGACGCCCGCTATGGGGAGCGCAGCTGCGCCTGGATCGTGGTGAAGCCCGGCGCCAGTCCGAGCGCGGAGGACATCCTCGACTTCTGTCGCGAACGGATCGCCCATTACAAGATCCCCGCCCTGATCCGGTTCAAGTCCGACCTGCCGATGACCGTCACGGGCAAACCGCAGAAATTCATCATGCGGGCGGAGATGGTGGCAGAGCTTGGCCTGGAGGAGATTGAGACCGCCTGAGCCGTCAGATGGCTGGTTAACGTCGCGGCTTTTGGCGGGTGTTTTACGGACAGGATCGCGGCCCGCTGTCCGGGCCGGGGGTCCTCAATACTCTCCGCGACCGGGACGCCAATTAAGGTTCTCTTAACCATAATGACGATAGGGTGACCCCCGCGGAGGCTAAGACCGTTTCCGTGGCCGAATAGGCGATAATCTGCCGCTCAAAGCGAGATAGTAACCTTAACGGGACGTAACGTTCCGGATGACAGAGAATTTGTTTGCCAGTAAAACAGACGGCCAATACAGCCGAAAAGATCTAGTTAACAACCCCGTCGCAGCATGCGACCCGGAGCTTTGATTATGTGTACCATTTGCCAGGCAATGCATCCCGATCGTGAACGGTTTACTTACCACGAGGCTCCCATGCTCGGCGCGCTTGCGCGCGTCACGCTTGAAGCGACCCTGCCGGAATACTCCGTGGACGAGGTCGCGGACCAGCTCAAGAGCGGTTTCTTCAATCCGAACGAGACGTCCTGGGATCTGGATCCGGGCGAGCCGATCAATGTCGATATCTCGCGCCTGACCGACAAGGGCCAGTACTATGCCGAGCTCGCGCTCGATGCCTGGACCATGACCACCGGGATCGAGTTCAACATCACCGAGCTGGATGTGATCGCCTTTGGCTTTGCCGAGAGCGGGATCGTGTTTGATGACACCGAATCCGGCGCCTATGCCCAGCCGATCACCAACAGCCGCGACGAGATCTACACGGCCAAGATCAACATCTCGCAATCCTGGATCCGGACGGATAGCGAGACCATCGATAACTATTCCTTCCAGACCTTTATTCACGAGATCGGTCATGCGCTGGGTCTGGAGCATGCGGGCAATTACAATGGCAACGCGACCTATCCGAAGGACGCGCTTTATTCCAACGACAGCTGGCAGATGTCGATCATGTCGTATTTCAGCCAGACCGAAAACACCTCGATCGACGCCAGTTTCGCCTATGTCGTCACGCCGATGATTGCCGATATCCGCGCGATCCAGCAGCTTTATGGCGTGGATGGCGGTCTTCGCACGGAGAACACCACCTATGGTGATAACTCGAATGCGGGCGGCTATTACGACGAGCTGATGACCACGCGGAACCCGATCGCCTATACGATCATCGATGATGGCGGGTTGGATACGCTGGATTTCGGCTCTGTGACCGAGAACCAGACAATTGATCTCACGCCCGGATCGATCAGCGATGTGAACGGACTCAAGGGTAACCTCATCATCTATACCGATACGGTGATCGAATTCGCCCGGGCGGGATCGGGCAATGACACGCTGACCGGCAATGCGGCGGACAACTACCTGCTGGGAGGCGACGGGTTCGATACGCTGATCGGTGGCGAGGGCGACGACGTGCTCATGGGCGAAGGGGGCGTTGACGTCCTCACCGGGGGTGCGGGCGCGGATGGCTTCGTGTTGTCCGGGACCGGCTCTGACGGGCTCGATGTCGTGACGGATTTCACCGACGGCGAGGATCAGCTCTTCTTCGAGTCTGCTCAGACCTTCAGTGATATTCTGGTGGTCGAACGCGCCTTTGGCACCGTGGTCGGCTTCGGCGGAGACCGGGCCGTCCTGCTCGGGATCGAGGCGGATGTCCTGGGTGCCGAAGACTTCGTTTTCATCTAGGCGCGGATTTTCTGTTTTGGCGGGGTTTTGACGCAGGCCCCTCGACAGGGGGCGCGGCGCTGCTAGCTCCGCCCCTATGACGTCCTCCGACACTCCTTTGTTCCGTATGGGCCTTGCCCTGACCTATGGCGCGATCTGCCATGGCATCTTTGCCTTGGCGGGGCTCGCGATGCTGCTGGGGTTGTTTACCGGGATGCAATCCGGCTTCGGTGCGGTGCCGCAGCCCTATGCCTGGATCGCGAACCTCGTGTTGCTGGCGCAGTTTCCCCTCGCCCATTCCGCGCTACTGACGCCCCGGGGGCGACGCGTGCTCGCGCGACTGGCCCCGGCGCCCCATGGGCAGACACTGGCGACGACCGTCTATGCGACCATCGCGTCGCTGCAACTTCTGCTTCTCTTCACGCTCTGGACCCCTTCGGGCGTGGTGCTTTGGCGCGCCGAGGGCGTGGCGTTCTGGGTGCTGTGCCTCTGCTATGGGGGAAGCTGGCTGCTCCTGACCAAGGCGTCGTTCGATGCGGGGCCCACGGTGCAATCGGGCTCGTTGGGCTGGATGGCCCTGCTGCGCGGGCAACGTCCGGTGTTTCCCGATATGCCGGAGCGCGGTCTCTTTCGGGTGGTGCGCCAGCCGATCTATGTGGCCTTTGCCCTGACGCTGTGGTGCGTGCCGGTGTGGACGCCGGACCAGCTGTTGGTGGCGACGGTTTACACCGCCTATTGCGTGACCGCGCCGAGGTTCAAGGAGCAACGCTTTCTCAGGATCTATGGGGATCGCTTCCGCGCTTATCAGGCCCGTGTGCCCTACTGGATCCCCGGGGGCCCAAGACGAGGACGGACCGATGCCTGATGGACCCGCGCCGCAGCGCAACGACCTGCAGATTTATGACGACCGCGCCGATCAGTGGTGGACCGGTGAGGTGCGCTGGGTTCGCACCCTCAAGAACATGGTGCCGGGGCGGCTGGCCTATTTCGACCGCTTCACAACGTGGGAGGGGCAGGCCGTGCTCGATCTCGGCTGCGCGGGCGGTTTCATGGCCGAGGCCATCGCGCGCAAGGGCGCGCAGGTCACGGGGATCGACCCGGCGGCCAAGGCGATTGCGGCCGCCCGCGCCCATGCGGCGGCCGAGGGCCTCGAGATCCGCTATGATACCGGGGTGGGCGAGGCGCTGCCCTATGACGATGCGCGCTTCGATGTGGTGGTCTGCGTTGACGTGCTGGAGCATGTGGAGGATCTGGCGCAGGTGATTGCCGAGGTCTCGCGGGTGCTGCGGCCCGGGGGGATGTTTCTGTTCGATACGATCAATCGCAACCCGCTTGCGCGGTTGGCGGTGATCACCATGGCCGAGGATGTGCTCGGCTTGCTGCCCAAAGGCACCCATGATCCGGAGATGTTCATCAAGCCGGCGGAGCTGCGGGATGCCCTGTCGGGCGCGCAGTTCGAGGTCGGGGCCTTCACCGGGCTTGGACCGCGCGGGATCACGCGGCGGGGTGATTTCACCTTCGGGCGGCTGCCGGGAACGGCGATCATCTATATGGGGACCGCGCGCAAACCGGAGCGCATTGGCTAGTTGAGGGCGCCGCGCATGGCTGCGACACAAAGCACCCGAAATCGCGCAAATTGTACCTTCGCCCGCTCCGGCCACGGCCCCGGTCAGAATCGAAGCCACCGTTGTCGCAGCCCGGACTCCCCTGCGTAGTATTGGGTAGAGCACATCCCGGGCTATGCCCCGGCAGGTAATTTTGTTATTAACATCAGGCACCTAATTTTTGGTAATTGCGCCTTGCCATGCCGAGTTATTTTTTAAATGCTCACGTGGTGATCGCAGCTTTTTTGAGTTGCGGAAAATGGTAAGAAAGTTTTACCAAAGCACGTGGGATACCTAGGGAGGGAAATCCATGAAGTTCAGAACAATGGCGGCGATCAGCTGCCTGAGCCTTGCTGCGACCGGGGCATCCGCGCAGGAAGTCCTCGAGATGACGTCGTCGTTCGGTAAGAACCTGCCGATCCTCGGCACCGCCGGCGTCGACTTCGTCGAAAAGATCAACAGCATCTCCGAAGGCGTCGAGTTCGAGCATTTCGATCCGGGCGAGCTTGTCCCGACACTCGAAGCGCTGGACGCAGTGTCCAACGGGTCAGTGGACGCGTCCTATGCGACCGCGGGCTACTGGCAGGGCAAGATCACCGCGGCATCGCTGTTCGCGGCCGTGCCCTTTGGTCCCGAAGCGGGCGAATTCCTTGGCTGGATGCTCTATGACGACGGCGCCGAGCTCTATCAGCGCATGTATGACGAAGCAGGCTATAACGTCCACGTTCTGCCCTGCGGGATCATCGCTCCGGAAACTTCCGGCTGGTTCAAGAACGAGATCACCTCGATGGCCGATCTCGAAGGCCTGAACATGCGCTTCTTCGGCCTCGGCGCCGAAGTGATGCAGCGTCTGGGTGTGTCCACCTCGCTGCTGGCTGGTGGCGACATCTTCCCGGCGCTGGAGCGTGGGGCAATCGACGCGACCGAGTTCTCGATGCCCCGCATCGACGCGCGCCTCGGCTTCTATAACATCGCGAAGTTCAACTACTTCCCCGGCTGGCACCAGCCCGCCACGATGTTCGAACTACTGGTCAACAAGGATCGCTGGAACGATCTGGATGAGCGCAGCCAGAAGCAGATCGAAGTGGCCTGCCTCGCGAACATCACCACGAACTACGCCGAAGGCGAAGCGACCAACTTCGCGGCCATGATCGAGAATACCGAACAGCACGGTGTGACCATCAAGACCTGGCCCGAAGAGATGCTCGCCACGTTCGAGAGCACCTGGAACGAGGTTGCCGCCGAGCTGGCCGCCGAAGATGCGTATTTCAAGGAAGTCTGGGACGACCTGCAGGAGTACCGCGAAGGCTACAAGACCTGGGGTAACACCATCTATCTGCCGCGCCCGCGGTAAGATCTGAGCCTACCAAGCCGGGGCGGCGCCAAGGGCCCGCCCCGGTTTTTTCGTGTCTGAGGGCACGCAACAAGGGCGGGGGGAGCCATGGAACCAGCCGACGAAATCATCAAACTTTCTGATCCCGGCGAAAAGGACCGCGCGGTCCATAATCGCGGTGACAGAGGTATTGTCTGGGTCTCGAACGCCGCCGCGTGGTTGTTCCCGATCCTGATGGTCGCGATCTGCGCTCAGGTGGTGCTGCGCTCTTCGGGGTTCAACCAAGCCTGGCTGGACGACCTGCAATGGTGGCTCTACGGCGCAGCCGTGCTGGTGGGGATCGGCTATGCCGTGACCACGACCAGCCATGTGCGCGTGGACATCCTGTTCGACAATTACTCGGAGCAAAAGAAGACCAAGATCGAGATATTCGGCCTCGTCTGGTTGTTTCTGCCCTTCATCATCCTGTGCTGGGACGTCACCGTTCATTACGCCATCTCGTCGGTGATCGCCGATGAGGGTTCGGACAGTCCGAACGGCCTGCATAACCTGTGGTTCCTGAAGGTGGTGATGAATGTGTCCTTCGCCTTTATCGGGATCGCGATTTGGGCGGCCTATGTGCGGTTCCTCGACAAGCTGACCGAGCCGGTGCTGTGGAAACAGCTCCTCTGGGCGTTCCCGTCCACCATGTTCCTGATCAACCTGATCGTGTTCTACAGCATCTGGTGGTTCCTGCGTCTCACCACGCCCGCCGATGTCACCGATCGCGAGATCGGGCGGATGCCGATCTTTGGCGAATGGGAAGTCGGTGTGGAGGAGATCCCCTACACCATCATCATCACGACGGTTGTCACCCTGCTCGTCATCGCGGGCGCGTGGCTGATGGACCGTCGCAAAGAGGCGAGGTTTTAACCTATGCTGACCTTGCTTGAGGCGGTTTCGCCCATCCTGACACTGAACGAGATCGCCGTGTTGGGGATGTTCGTTGTCTTCATCTTCATGCTGTTCCGGGGCATCCCGGTGGCCTATGCGCTGGTCGGGGTGAGCCTTGTCTTTGCCCTGATCGCCGAGATCTTTCTCGACCCGAACCGGTCTGTGCTGCGCGAGGTGATCGATTTCGACCGGACCGGTATCGATTACCAGCGATTGCAGGTCCTCTCGGGGCGCCTGTTCGGCAATATCGTCAAGAACCCGGTTCTGGTCGCCCTGCCGATGTTCATTTTCATGGGCCTGATGCTGGATCAGTCCGGCGTGGCCCAGCGGATGATGCACTCGATGCAGAAGCTGTTCGGGGGCCTGCGCGGCGGGCTGTCCCTGACGGTTCTGCTGATCGGGATCATTCTCGCGGCGTCCACGGGCGTGATCGGGGCATCGGTGACCCTGCTCGGGGTCATGGCGCTGCCGGCGATGATGAAGCAGAACTACTCGAAACCGATTGCCACGGGGACGATTGCCTCGGCGGGGACGCTGGGCATCCTGATCCCGCCCTCGATCATGCTCGTGATCATGTCGGACCAGCTGGCCATCAGCCTGGGCGATCTGTTCATGGGGGCGCTCTTCCCAGGGCTGATCCTCGGTGCGCTCTACATCGTGTTCATCGTGATCTACGGTCTGATCAACCCCAAGGCGATGCCGGTGCCCGAGCATACGGGTGAGGTCGGCTGGGAGGTGGTCAAGGACGTGCTCCTCGCCGTGGTGCCGCCGATGTTCCTGATCCTGCTCGTGCTGGGCTCGATCTTTGCGGGCTTCGCGACACCGACCGAGGCGTCGGGGCTGGGCGCCTTTGGGGCGACGGTGCTGGCAGCGCTGAACGGCAAGCTGAACTTCAAAGTTCTCAAGGAGGTCAGCCGTTCGACCCTGAACACCGCCGGTTACATCGTCGGGATCTTCCTGGCCGCGAACTTCTTCGCGCTGGTGCTGCGCCGCTATGGCGGGGATGAGATCATCCAGGGCTATGTGACCTCGGCCTTCTCGGATCCCTACATGATCGTGCTGTTCATTCTGTTCATCATTTTCCTGCTTGGGTTCCTGCTGGACTGGATCGAGATCACGATCATCATCATGCCGCTGATGCTGCCGATCATTCAGGGCCTCGAACTGGCGGTGCCCGGCTTTGATCAGGTGCGGGACCCGGCGGTCGTGTGGTTTGCGATCCTCGTGGCGGTGACGTTGCAAACAAGCTTCCTGACTCCACCGGTGGGCTTCGCGCTCTTCTATCTGAAGGGGGTATGTCCGCCGGGGGTGAGCCTTGGGCACATCTACAAGGGGATCATTCCCTTCGTGATGCTGCAGCTTCTGGGGCTCTTCATCGTGTTCGAGTTCCCGGCGTTGACCACATGGTTACCTGCGGTGGCCTACGCGGATTAGCGCGGAACGTGAGCTGACATCAAAAAAGGGCGTGCCACTGGCGCGCCCTTTGCATTTGCAATGTGCCCGGGGTCAGAGCGGCAGGCGGCGCTGCTCCGCGGCGGAGGTGTAGACCGCCTCTTCCATCCGACGCACCTCGAGATAGTCCCGCGCCGCGTTTTCGAAAGGCTGCTCCCCGCGCAAGGCGGCGAGCACATGGGCATTCAGGGCAAAGACGCAATCCCCTGCAAAGCCCGGATAGGTTCGGGCGGCGAGGATCTCGGTTTCGTCGGTTGCGCCGAACACCCGGCGTGTGACCGAACCATTGCCCCAGAGGCTTAGCGTCGCCTCCGTCCCCTCCAGCAGGGCCTCGCCAAAGGTCAGGCGCGGATTCTCCGTCGCATGGTCTAGCAGGCGGTTGCCGTCAAACAGCGCCCGCGCCCCGGAGGCGTAGTCGAACAGGATGTAGCCCGCATCCTCGCCCGCGATGACCGGGTTCTCGCGGCGCAGATCCGCATAGACCCCCGTGGCCGGGCCCAGAAGGTAGCGGAATGTGTCGATCCAATGGACGGCTGTTTCCTGCACCAACAGGCGGCGCATCCTCTGGAAATAGGGCTGCCGGTCGAGATAGGCCTCGGGCCCCCGGCCATCCCCCGTGCGGAAGCGAAAGGTCAGTTGGCGCGGATCACCGATCGCACCATCCTCGATGGCAGCGCGCATGGCGCGGTACCAGGGCTGGAAGCGGAAGTTCTCATGGATGATGAGGGGGATCTGCGCCGTCTCCGCCTCGGCAGTGACGGCATGGGCCTCCTCAAGGCTGCTGCAGAAGGGTTTCTGGCAGATGATCGCGCGGACGCCCTTGGAGATGGCCAGCCGGATTGCCGCCGCATGGGTCTTGGGCGGGGTGATGATGTCGAGGATCTCGGGAACCTCGACAGCGAACAGGTCGTCGAGTGTGGCAAAAGCGGGCAGACCCGTGGCTGTCGCCTTGTCCAGATCACGGTCCACCGCCCCGACAAGCGTGGCGTCGTCCAGACGCGCCCAGGCGTCATAGTGGAACCGGGCGAAATACCCGGCTCCGACACAGGCAACGCGGTAGCTCACAGCTGTGCCGCGACGGCTGCGGCCGCCTCCTCAGTGGTGGCCTTGCCTCCCAGATCACCGGTCAGGATCGCCCCTTCGGTCAGCACGGCCTCCACCGCCTCGCGCAGGCGCGCGCCATCCGCCGCGATCTCGGCATTCTCGGCGCGCACGCCCAGCCAGTCGAGCATCATGGCCGCCGACAGGATCATCGCCAGCGGGTTCGCAATGCCCTGACCCGCGATGTCCGGCGCCGTGCCGTGGCACGGCTGGAAGACCGCGTTGTCATCCCCGATATCGGCAGATGGCGCGAGACCGAGCCCGCCCATCAGGCCCGCGCCCAGATCGCTGAGAATGTCGCCGAACATGTTCTCGGTCACCATCACGTCGAACGCGCCGGGCCGCGTCACCATCCAGAGCGCCATGGCGTCCACATAGGCGTGGTCTGCCGCAAGCTCCGGATGCTTGGCGGCCTCGGCATCGAAGAGCTCGCGGAAATAGGCAAAGGCACGGAAGACGTTGGCCTTGTCCACGCATGTCACCTTGCCGGATCCCCGTCCGCTTGCCTTGCGCTGGGCTGCCAGATCGAAGGCAAACCGGAACAGCTTCTCGGATGTGGCACGGGTGATCCTGAGGGTTTCCTTGGCATAGTCCTCGGTCACCTCGCCGGTGCCCTTGGTGTGAAAGAGCCCCTCGGTGCTTTCACGGATCAGGACGAAATCCACCGGACCCGGCGCAGCCAGCGGCGTCGGATGACCGGGCACGATCCGAACGGGGCGCACCCCGGCATAGAGGTCGAGCGCGATGCGGATATCGATTTGCGGCGTGATTTCCGTGCCGTCCGGATACCGGATATCGGGCAGACCCATCGCCGAAAGCAGGATCGCGTCCGACCGCCGCGCGGCCTCGACCGAGGCCTCGGGCAGGGCCTCGCCGGTCTTGGCGTAATGCGACGCGCCCATCGGATGATGATCAAAGGCCAGCCTGTAGCTGGTCGCGGCCTCGGAAATCTGGGTCAAGATCGCGAGCGTCGGTGCCATGATCTCGGGCCCGATCCCGTCGCCGTCGAAGACGACAATTGAAAAAGTCTGCATGGATATCCTCCCGCGCGCAATCTGCCGGTCTGGCCCGCCGGTCGCAAGCGTCTTGCAAGGGGTCCGGCGCTCGACATAGGTTTTCTGAACTGATCCATGGGAGGATGCGCAGGTGTATGCGGTGACAGTCACATTTCGGTTGGTGCCGGGGGGCGCGGAGGCGTTCATGCCCCTGATGCTGGCCAATGCCCGGACGACGTTGACCGACGAGCCCGGATGCCTGCGCTTTGACGTGTGTACGGATCCCGCACTGCCGAACGAAGTGTTCCTCTACGAGATCTACTATGATCGGGCGGCGTTTGATCGGCACCTGGAGACACCGCATTTCCGAACCTTCGATGGGGAGGTTGCCAACCTCGTGGCCAGCAAGGAGGTGCGGACCTATGCGCAGGTGCAGGTATGAGCACCTGGGAGGTGTACGCCGTCAAATACGCAGACCGCAACGCGCGTGTGCGCGGAGACAGCTTTCTCTTTGACGACCAGCATGATCAGCCCCATCCGATGGATTACTTCATGTGGGTGCTGCGCCGTGGGGCGGAAACCATCCTGGTCGATACCGGCTATGACAAGGCCGAAGCGGCGGAGCGGGGGCGGCCCATCCGGCTTGATCCGCGTGAGGCGCTCGCGCCGCTCGGGTTGCAGCCCGAGGATATCGATCGGGTGATCGTCACGCATCTGCACTATGATCACGCGGGCGGGCTGCATCTCTTTCCCAATGCGACACTCTACATGCAGGCGGCTGAGATGGCCTATGCGACGGGGCCTTGCATGTGCCATGACGCGCTGCGGTTTCCCTTCACCGGGGCGCATATCTGCGAGGCCGTTCAGCGGCTGTACTCCGGCAAGCTGGTGTTCTTCGAAGGCGATGGCGAAGTTGCCGAGGGCGTGACCGTGCACCAGATCGGCGGGCACTCGCGAGGACTGCAGGCGGTGCGGGTCCGGACCGAGGCCGGGTGGCTGTGTCTCGCGTCGGACGCGGCGCATTTCTACGAGAACCTCTGGTCGCGCAAGCCCTTCCCTCTGGTTGTGGATCTCGAGGACATGCTGCGCGGGTTCTCCCGCCTCGAAGCTCTTGCAAGCGATCACCGCCTGATCGTGCCCGGGCACGACCCTCTCGTGTTTGACTACTTCCCTGCCACAGAACCGGAGATGATCCTGCGATTGGATCGGGGACCGGTATCCGGCGATTTCGGCTGACGTGTTTTCATTCCTGTCCAAAGGGAGATCCGGGACCGCGGTGGAGATCGCGCCGCTTCGGCCGAACCGGTTGACCTATGCTGTGGGGGATATCCATGGGCGGCGGGATCTCCTCGATCAGATGATCGACGAAATTGAGGCGGACGCGGATGGGGCGCAGGGCGACCTGGTGTTTCTCGGGGATTACATTGATCGTGGTCCGGACAGTGCGGCGGTGCTGAAGCGTCTCTATCGGTTGGAGCTGGGCAATCTGACCGTGACCTGTCTGATGGGCAATCACGAGCGGATGTTCCTGTCATTTCTGGAGGATCCAGCGCGAGGTGAGCTCTGGCTGCGGAATGGAGGGCTGGAGACCATCGCCGATTTCGGCCCCGCGCGGCGTACCAGCGTCAACGGTCAATCGCCCATGGAGACTCTGAGGGATCAACTGCAGGAGGTGATCGGCACGGACATGCTGGACTGGCTGCGGGCCTTGCCGCTTTCCTTTCTCAGCGGAAACATGGGTTGTCTCCATGCCATGGCCGATCCGACGCGCGCTTGGGAGGATCAAGAGGAACGGATGTTGCTCTGGGGGCGGCCGAGCCCAAACTCAGCGCCGCGGCCCGATGGGATCTGGCTTGTCCACGGTCATACGATCGTTGATGCGGCTGAGATTGGCCCCGGACGGATCAGCGTCGATACAGGCGCCTATCGAAGTGGTGTGCTCAGCGCTGTGCGCTGCGACGGCGCCACGGCGCGCATTCTTACCGTGCGAGGCGTGGCTCAGTAGCTCTCGCTGCTGTTGTACCCGTAGCCATAGCCTTCGTCGGAATGGCGGCATTTATTCAGAACCATGCCGAGCACATTGGTGTGTTCCGCAACTTCCTTTTCGCAGCGATCCAGATCTGCGACCTTGCTGCGCTCTGCATCGGCCACGATCAGCACGCAATCCACATTTGTGAAGAACGCCGCAGCATCATCGTTCACGAACATCGGTGGCACATCAAAGAGCATGATGCTCGGCTTGTAGTCCGCCTCGATCCGGTCAACGATGTCGGTTGTCAACGTGTTGAGAAAGACATCGGACGGGTCTTTTACCCGGTGCGCGTTGAGCGAAAGCGCCACGTTCGGCCCGAGACGACGAGCATGCTGCTCAAAGGGCAGGTGCCCATGCAGCACATCGGCCACCGTTCCGCTGGGCTTCACCCCGAGGATTTCAGCCAAGGCGGGGCGCCGCATATCCAGATCCATGAGGATTGCACGGATCGATCTCTGGCGCGCTATGGAACTTGCCAGGTTGCAGCAGACCGTACTCTTGCCCGCGCCACTGTTTGCAGAGGTCACGGCGAGGCGTTTCCAACCGTTTTTCTCCATCTGCTTGAGGGCTTTGGTGCGCAAGACGTCGAAACTGGCGGCCTCGGACTGCCTGGAGCCGGCCGAGAAGACCCGGTTCTTGATCAGATGCGCCGGGTCGATCTGGAACTCTTCGAGGGCGCCCCAGCGTTGATCCAGGCTCGATCCACCACGCTCCCGCGGGGCCGCGGTGTCGGGGCCCGCTTCAACGATGCCGCTACTGGTCGGCGCGTCTCCACGGCGTTCGCGCGCTTTCTCGAGAGCTGCTTGCAGTTTTTCCATTCAACTGGTTCCTTACACCTCAGCGTGGTGCCACATGCGGTGGCGTCTACACGCCAATCTTGTTGAGGACGCGATCCGCCAGAAGATCGAGCGGCAGATACAGCATATGAATCGCATAGAGCGCGACCGGAATTCCGATGATGACCAGGATCACGATGGCTGACTTCAAACTGCGTTCGAGCACCTCTTCACGCCGGGTCTTGACGTAGGGCAGCGTCGCCAAGGGCGCAATTCCGAGGCTTTTGACGAGGTCTACGGGGCGGCGCACAGTGCGATCAAGAAGCTCCAGCAGAAGGATCAGACCCAGACCAAGTCCGATCCCGGCCAGAGAGCCCCCCAGAAACACAAGCATCGGCGAAGCGCTGGATGGATCCGTCGGGGTCGTCGCCTGTTCGAGAACTGTGATCCGCTGGCCGCGTGCTGCCAATTCGATCCTCTCGCCGGTTTGCGCAATATGGAGACGTTCCACCGCGGCGTTATATTGCTGTTGCACGTTCTGATAGTCGCGCGTCAGACCTTGGAGTGTCACGGAAATTCCAGGCGTTTCATCCAGGGTGGCTTCAACCTCTTCAACCTGCGTATTCGTCAGCTCGAGCTGTTCCCGCAGAAACGCGATTTGCGCATCGATCTGTTCAATCTGGGACTGCAAGGTCGACGTTGGATCATCGGACGGCCGCTGACCGCCCAGAGATTGGATCACGCCTTCCACCTGTTGGATGCGCGACCGCAGGATACGCACACGCGGAGATGTCTCACCCGCGGTTTCCATGGCTTCGGCCAGCTCAAGGCGCAGGATCTCGACCTGTTCCTGCTCGCGGGACAAGGCCGCATTGCCTTCGAGTTGGGACGGATCGGAGCCCGAGGGCAGTGCATCCACCAGCTGCTTGCGCTGTTCGTTCAGGATCAGAATGTCGCGCGTATATGTCGTGGAACGTTCTTGCAGGTCCGCCAGACGCTCCAACCGGAACTGGAATGTCTCGGGAAGGGCCCCGATATTCTCGGACCGGAACTGCCGCATGGCCGCGGTGCGCTCGTCAACCTCCTCGGAGAGACGCTCAACTTCCTGTTTGAAGAACTCTTCGGTGTTTGACGCCCGGCTGGTGCGCAGACGGCTGTCTTCGCGCTGGATGAGGGTCACGTATTCATTGACCACGTCTGAGGTCGTCTGTGCCACGTCATCCGTGAAGGACAGCGACATCAGCGTCGCGCGGTTGCGGCCGGTTGTCAGGCGGATATCCGACTTGCCACGCATGGAGCGCACGATTTCATCCGGGCTCATCTCCGACGCGTTCGGGAACACGTCGAACCGATCGGCGATATCCAGCAGGTTCGCGCGGGTCAAAAGGCGCTGTTGAACGACTTCGAGCTGCTCTTGAGCCCCGGTATTGCTCAACGTGGTGACCAGCTCGTCCGGGATCTGTCCGGCCTCGAGCAGAAGACGCGCTGAGGCCTCATAACGGGTGGGCAGCTGCTTGGCCACAAAGGCCGAGGCCACGATGGACAAACCTGCGACAAGAATGAAGATCGGGAACCGGCGCCAGAAGACCGACAGAAGGTAGTTTATGCTCAAGTTCATTCTGCCGCCTCGCCCATTTGGTCAAAGTTTCCGATGAAGATGCCATCAGAGAGAACCTCATCAACGGCGCTTGCGGTGACCACTTGCCGATTCTCTGTCGCGGTGTAAAGCAACGCAAAGTCGCAGAGCTTGTTGACCAGCCGAGGAACGCCTTCGCTCGCCTGATAGATACGGTCCAGCGATTGATCCGTGAACTCGGTGCCTGTTCCGCCAGCATGTTTCATGCGGTGCGCTACATAATCCCCGACGGTTTCACGGTCCATCGCGGGGATGTGGTAGAAAGCCGAAACACGTTGCGCGAATTGCTGCAGATCCGGGTGCATGATCATCTTGCGGAGCTGCGGTTGCCCCACCAGCACCAACTGCAGGACTTCATCCTTGTTCGAGTTGATATTGGTCAGCATGCGCAGCTCTTCCAAACCTTCCGAAGACAGGTTCTGCGCCTCATCGATAATGATGATGACGCGCCGTCCTTCTGCATATTCAGAGATCAGAAAGTCTTGTAAACGTTGAAAAAGTTCTACGTAGTCGTCACCGGGTTCTGACGGCACAGACAGGGCGTTCAACACCCATTTCAACAACTCGCCGCGACCACCCTGCGCGTTTGAAATCAAACCGATCGTCACCTGGTCGTCGATGGAGCGCAGAAGGCGCTGGAGCAGGGTTGTCTTGCCGGCGCCAACCTCGCCCGTAACAACTGTTATAGGGGCGCTGCTGAGGATGCCGTACTCCATGACCGCATAGGCGCGTTTGTGGATCTTGCTCCAGAACAGGAAGTCGGGATCGGGCAGCAGTTTGAAGGGCCGCTCCCGGAGCCCGAAATAATCCGAATACAACCCGCTCATCGACATGGATACACACTCATTCTTTCCATCAACACGAGGCCTGAACAGGGGCGGCCTGCGCCCACCATATAGGAATTTACCCCGGTCTTTGCAGTTGTTTGTAGTCTCGGAGGGTTAAAGAACAGCGAAATGCGCGCAACGAGGCTCGGTTGTGCGCATTTTGCGCAGCACCGTGTCGTCCGGGCACTGCGGTTCGCTGTCTGCAACAATCTCTGTGCCGCGAGACCTTCGTTTTCGGTCTGTCACCGATGTCGTGATTCGTCTGCTGTCGGTTTCAGCACGCTGCAGCGTAGCGTGAAAATATTCAAAATTCGCCCAAAAATAACAACAAACGCCGACGTAGCGGCAGTTTAACCATGCACATATAAAATTTACAATCAAGTTTAACTGATAGTTTTGTGCGTGAAATCAGTATGTTACGGCGTTTTTCGGCGTGATCTGGCTTTCCTCAGGCCTTGGCAGACTCCGCCGCACGTGCTTAGTTAGCGCTGTCTTAACGATCTACAGAGTTTCAAAGATCAGTGTGTGTGGCGCGTCTCGAATTTCTGCAGACGCTGAATGGTGAGTGAAGAGTACCATGACGATAAGAGCGAACGACATTTCAGGTAGCACCCCGGTCTCCGCGATTGCAGTAGGGACCACCGCCTCCTCCAAGAACCGCCTTTACCGCAACGCAGGCAAGCGTACGCTTGATATGGTGCTGGTTCTGGGATCCGCGATTTTTGTAGCGCCTGTTATTCTTCTTCTCGCGGCCCTGGTCGCGCTTGATGGACATAATCCTTTCTACTGGCAATCTCGCGTCGGCCTGAACGGGCGGAGCTTCCGTCTGTGGAAACTGCGCACGATGGTGCCGAAGGCGGACGAGAAGCTTGAGGCGTATCTCGCGGCCAACCCTGACGCCCGCGAAGAATGGGACACGACCCAGAAGCTGAAATCGGACCCGCGGATCACGCGTGTGGGCCGGATCCTTCGCAAAAGCTCCCTTGATGAACTGCCGCAGCTGATCAACGTGCTGCTTGGCGACATGTCTTTGGTCGGGCCGCGTCCGATGATGGAAGCCCAGCGTGAAATGTACCCGGGCAAGGCGTATTATCGCATGCGCCCCGGTATCACCGGCACCTGGCAGATCTCGGATCGCAATGATTGCAGCTTCCGCGGCCGGGCTCAGTTCGATGATCTCTACGAGCAAAAGATCACTCTGCGGGAAGACGTCCGGATCCTGAAGCAGACCTTCTCCGTGGTCTTCCGCTGCACCGGATACTAATAAACCCTTAGGGGTTGGTCGCTATATGTCGCAGAACTGCACGAATTCGTGCAGTTCTTGCCGTGGCTAGACCATACTTGCACTGCTACACTGGCAAGAACGGCGAGAGAAACGCCAGTGAGAATTGCGGAGAGTAGTTGTATGAGATTTGCTGGTTCAGTTCGCTTGGCGATCGGCGTCCTTGGTGTGTTGGCGCTTGCCGCCTGTGACACTGCCGAGGAGCGCGCGGAAGAGCACTATCAAAAGGGGCTCGAACTGATCGAGGCTGGCGATGCCGACCGCGCTCTGGTCGAATTGCGAAATGTTTTCAATCTGAATGGCAACCACCGGGATGCGCGCGCACTCTATGCAGCCACCGTGCGTGACATGGGCCGAACGCGTGAGGCCTTTGGGCAGTATCTCCGCCTGGTCGAACAGCATCCGGATGATCTCGAGGCGCGCCTTGCCCTCGCGAATCTGTCGATTGAAGGCCGCACCTGGGAAGATGCGGCGCGCCATGCTGCCCGGGCCAAGGAACTTGCGCCGGACGAGTTCGAAGTGCAGGTGGTCGACCTGGTGGTGCGCTACCGCGAGGCTGGACTGGCGAATGACGATGCGACGCGGGCCGAATTGCTGGCAACGGCTCAGGACATGCTGGAAACCGCGCCGGACAAGCTGACCCTCCATAATGTGGTGATCGACGGAGCCATCTGGCAACAGGACTTCGAACTGGCTCTTGCCCGTGTCGATGACGCGCTCGGCCATCACCCGGAAGAGCAGCAGCTCTATATGCTCCGCCTCGCCGCGCTTGAGCAGCTGGGAGACATGGACGGCATCGAAGAGCAGTTGGTCGCGCTGGCGCAGCAATTCCCCGATGTTGAGCGGTACCGCCGGCTGGTTTTGCAGTTCTATCAACAGCGTGGCGAGCCGGAAAAGGCCGAAGCCTTTATTCGCAGCATTGTCTCCCCCACGGATGAGGACCCGGCGGAATACGTCGCGTTTGTGCGCTATCTGCGGGACACGCGGGGGATCGAAGCGGCTGTGGAAGAGCTCCAATCCGCCCTGGAGCAGGCTCCGGATTCGGCCGTTCTGAAGGCACTGCAAGCTTCCTTGATCTTCGATTCCGGGCAGCGCGACGAAGGCATTTCCCGGATGCAGGCTCTGGTGGACTCGGATGAGGGATCCTCGGATGCGCTGCGCTTCAAGGTTGCTTTGGCGCAGATGCTGCTGGCCACGGGCAACGAAGTGGGCGCGCGAAAGCTGGTCGAAGAGACGCTTGCCGAGGATGTCAGCAATGTGGATGCCATCAAGATGCAGGCCGCATGGCTGATCGACGGCGATGAGACCGAGCGCGCAATCAGCCTTCTGCGCACTGCTTTGGACCAGACGCCGGACGACCCGCAGATCATGACGCTGATTGCCAATGCGCATTTGCGCAACGGCGATCGGGAACTCGCGCGGGATCTTCTGAGCCTTGCTGCGGATACGTCCTCCTTTGCTCCGGATGAGAGCCTGCGTTATGCGCAATTCCTCGTTGGCGCTGGCGAGCTTCTGGGGGCCGAAGACGTCCTTGTGAACGCATTGCGTCGGTCGCCCTCCAACCTGCGACTGCTGGCCCTCCTTGGCGATGTGTATGTCAGGCTGGAAGATTGGTCTCGTGCCGAACACGTGGAGCGTACCCTGCGCGGGCTTGAAGAGCCTCAAGCCAAGGATGCTGCGGATGCCATCCGTGTCGCCATTCTGGATGGTCAGGACCGCAGCGAAGATGCCCTTGATTTCCTTGCTCAACTTGCGACTGGCGAAGACGGAAATTTCCGGGCCTTGACCGCAGCGGTCCAGTCGCTCATCGCGGCGGGTGAAGTCGAACAGGCGCGAGCGCTTGTCCAGGATGCGATCGAAATCGACCCGGACCGGTTTGACCTCAAGTTTCTCGATGCCGCGCTGGAAAGCAGTGCCGGTGATCTGTCGGTCGCCGAGCAGACCTATCGCGAGCTGATTTCCCGCGAGGAAGCGAATGAGCGCGTTTGGGTCGAGCTTGTGCGCGTCCTCAACCGTGCGGGCAAACCTGGTGAGGCGGGGCTCATGCTTGACCAGGGACTTGAGAAGTTCCCGGATGGTCCGAACCTGCTCTGGGCAAAGGCGTCAACGCTGGAGCAGCAGAACGACTTCGAAGGAGCGATTTCAATCTATGAACAGCTCTATGCGATCTCTAGTCGCTCGACCATCGTATCCAACAATCTGGCGAGCTTGCTCTCGACCCATCGTGGGGATGAGGCCAGCATCGAGCGGGCCTATCGGATCGCGCGTCGCCTGCGCGGGACAAACAATCCGGCGTTCCAGGACACCTATGGTTGGCTTGCCTATCAGCGCGGCCGCTTCGACGAGGCCCTGACCTATCTCGAGCCCGCCGCCGCTGGTCTGCCTCAGGATCCGCTGGTTCGGTTCCATCTTGGCATGACCTACCTCGCTGTGGACCGGACGACCGAAGGGGTCGAGGCGTTGCAGACCGCGATCTCTCTGGCGGGTCCTGATGATGTGCGGCCACAATTTGAGATTGCTCGTGAAGAGTTGAACAAACTTGAGAGCGCAGGGCAGTGATTGCTCCGCGAATCCATGTATGAAACGTCAGCGTTGCGGTTCGAGTACCGCAGCGTTGAACTGACGCGTAAATAACGGCCCCCCGTGTGTACTAGCCTTTAGGTGATTGTGAATGTCGACGTTAACAGAAAGCATAAGTTCCGGTCGCGACCGGCTGCCAGTTAATTTACCCGGGCTGTTGTCATTTGGGCTTCTTCTGGCTGTCTCCGTCCCGATTTTCTGGATGGGGTTCGTCTCGTTGTTCAACGCATGGGGCACGCCTGAATACAGTCATGGACCCCTGATCCCGCTGATTTCTCTGTATCTCTTCCTGCGTGAGTTGCGGGACAAGCCGCATGCGCCCGAGGGCGAATCCAAGAAGAGATGGCCAGGGATCCTTGTGATTGCCTTTGGCCTTCTGATTGCCTTTGCCGGAAACCTGGCGCGTATCCCGGATATCATCACCTATGGCTTTATCATCTGGACCGGCGGCGTTGTCCTGACCGTGTTCGGCTGGAAACAGGGTATCCGTCATCAATTGCCTGTCTTCCATCTGGTCTTCATGCTGCCGCTGCCGCAATTCGTGTACTGGCAAATGACGATGTTCCTGCAGGGCATCTCATCCGTCGTTGGGGTCTGGTTCGTGCAACTCGCCGGCGTGCCGGTGTTCCTTGAAGGGAACATTATCGATCTCGGCGTCTACAAGTTGCAGGTGGCGGAGGCATGCTCGGGTCTGCGTTACCTCTTCCCGATCCTGTCGTTTTCCTATCTCTTTGCGATACTGTATCGGGGACCCTACTGGCACAAGGCGGTACTCCTGCTGATGGCAGCCCCTCTCGCGGTATTCATGAATTCGGTCCGGATCGGCATCATCGGTGTGATGGTCAACTCCTATGGCATCCAGCATGCGGAAGGGTTCATGCACTTCTTTGAGGGCTGGGTCATCTTTGGCTCCTGTATCGCGATCCTCTTCCTGATGGCGATTGCCCTGCAACGCCTGACCCCGAACCCTCTGCCGCTCAGCGAGGCGATTGATCTCGATTTCAACGGGCTTGGCGCCGTCAGCGCGCGCATCCTGTCGATCCCGAACTCTGTTGCGATGATGGTTGGTACGGGGATTGCTGTGGTGACCACAGCGCTGTTCATTGCCATCAATCCCGGTCCGGCCCCGGCAATCGAACGGGATCCGTTCGCGATCTTTCCCCGCCAGATCTCTGAGTGGCGGGGCGTGCAGGTCCCGCTCGACACCCAGATCGAACAGGTGTTGGGGGCAGATGACTACATCAACGCCAACTATGTGAACCGGGAAACCGAAGATACGATCAACTTCTTTGTGGCCTTCTATCACAATCAGACCGAGGGCAGCGGGATCCACTCGCCGGAGGTTTGCCTCCCTGCCGGCGGATGGGAGGTGTTCAGCCTCGACCCGTACGAAGTGTCCTTGCCTGAAACGTCCTATGGTACGTTTAATCTGAACCGCGCGGTCATCCAGAAGGGGCTCTCCAAGCAGCTGGTCTATTATTGGTTCGAGCAGCGCGGCGAGCGCTTTACCAATGACTACTCCGCCAAAGCCGCCGTCGTGTATGATGGCATCTTCGAAGGTCGGACCGATGGCGCGATGGTGCGCTTCGTGACCCCGATCCGCGGTGGCGAACCGGAGAGTGCGGCAGACGCCCGTCTCAAGAGCTTCATGGAGGAAACTCTGGTTAAGCTTCCGAGGTTTGTTCCACTTTGAAGTCCAGCGGATTGCATCTAGGGTGTTCATCAGGCGCTAGGTCCTGATGAGCATCCAGATGAACGAGACGAGTAGACCATCACCCGCTCATACCATCCAAACGGGCTCATCTGACCTCAAAGCTTCCAAGAGCCCGGCTGCGACGGCGATGCTCGTGCCCTGCGTGATAATCGCGATTTGCGTGCTGGTTGAGGCGATTTTTCAGATCGCCAATCTCGGTCTGATCGACCATCCGCGCCTGCGGGCCGAAGTGCTCGAGTATCTTGCCTTCTGGCCCGGTCTGCTGCGTAGCTGGCAGGCAAACTACTCCCTCCAGCCTTATGCGATGTTCTTTTCTTACGGGTTCCTGCACGGCGGGCTGCTGCATCTCTTGCTGAACATGGTCACGCTCTATTCCCTGTCCAAGGCGGTCATCCAGCGGGTCGGAACAGTCAAGTTCATCGCACTTTACACGGTGGCCATTCTCGGCGGCGCGGTGGGCTACTGGCTCCTCACGTCCAGCCTTCGTCCGATGGTGGGTGCGTCCGGGGCGCTTTTTGGCCTCGCCGGTGCGATCGTCGCCTGGGACTATCTCGACCGTTACCTGTTCTCCGAGGGGTTGCTGCCGGTGCTCAGAACCGTGCTTTTTCTTATCGGATTAAACCTGGCCTTGTGGTGGGCGATGGACGGACAGCTGGCTTGGGAGACCCATCTCGGCGGTTTCGTCGCCGGGTGGATCATGGCCATGCTGCTGGATCCGACGGGGCGACCGCCGCCCGAAAGCGACGCTCAGTAATCTCGTTCGAAAAACAGGCCGATGCTACTGTTATCGGTACCTGCGGTCCCCCGCGCAGTGAGTGAATCCGTCAGCTCAACGTTCAGGTCGATCTCGGTCTCGCCTTCATTGTTGATATTCACATTGGTGTAGACGTCGTCAGAGATGTACTTGCCCAAACGCAGGTTGGTCTGACCGTCATCTTCGGTCGTCAGGTCCAGATCATCGAGACCCGCCTCCTCGCGTAGGGCGTTGAAGAACCCGAGCCCGGTGCCGTTGCGCGCGGCCACCAGCGAGTTTGCGAGCTGCAGAGCCTGAAGCGGGCTCAGTCCCGAAACCTCGGAGTCAAACAGAAGCCGCGACAGCACTTCGTCCTCGGGGAGGGTCGGTGTGGACTCAAAACTGATCTCGGGCTCATCGGCCGGGCCGGAAATGATCGCGGCAACCTCGTAGTCGTCGGTCTCGGTGCTCGCAACGAAGCGGATATCCGGCACGATCGACGCCGTCAGCAGGATCTCCCCTTCGGTCAGGTCCAGCCGCTGGCCAAGAATATCGAGCCGACCACGCTGCAGCTCAAACTCGCCGACAGGGCGCGGATTTGCGGAGGTTCCGGAAATCTCGACACTGCCGCCCAGTTCGGCGTCGAGACCAAACCCTCGGACGAAAATCCGTGTGGGAGAATTGATAAAGAGGTCAAGGCCGAGCACGGGGCCGCCTGCCCCACCGGCTGAGGCGGGCTCTGGTTGCGCGGCCAGCCCGGCATGGGAAAGCGTCCGTTCAACGCCCTGTGGCGCGCCGACATGGCGAACCCCTTCCAGGGTGCCAACTGTACCGCCGCCATCCGGAATGCGGATTTCGGTTTCGGCGAGGTTGATTTCGCCAGACAGGACCGCACCACCGGTGAGCGGTCCGTCGAGGGCAATCGCGCCATCGATCCGGGTGGCGAGAAAGCCCTGCAGTGCAAAGCGCAACCTGTCGATATCGATGTCGAGCGCGGCTTGCTGTGGAGGGGTGAGGCCCAGCGATCCACCCAGCGAGATACGCCCGCCCCGGTTGCCGCGCCCAGAAAGGTCGAGGGTTGTGGTGCTGCGTTCAAGACCGATCGTACCGCCCAACTGTTCCAGCGCGAAGCCGACGGTTGGGTCGGCCACGCGCCCATTTTCCACCCGCAAGGTCGCGGTCACCGCATCGAGCCCAAAGGGTCCATTAACCGACACGTTGAACCCAATGGCGCCGCTTGCCGTTCGGGGCGACAGGAAGGGCTGCGCGAGTTCCATCCGAACAGTCCCGTCCAGAGTCAGATCTGCTGTCGCGAAATCCTCGGCAACCGAGCCGCCGACATTCAGCCGCAAGCCGGCTGGTCCGGATCCGCTGCCATCGACGGTATAGCCCCCTGCGCCACTGCGCACGGTGCCGGAAAACTCGGCGGCACCGGGAAAGCCCGGCACGATGCGCGCCAGCGAATCCAGTGCAAGCGCGATGTCGAGGTCCGTTTGCGCGTTGCTGCCGCCGCCAGTCGCCGACAGGTTCAGCGCTTCGGTTTCTATGAGGGCCTGGCGGATCGAGATCCCGTCCGTGTCCCGTGCCCCCGAAAAGGCAAGATCTGCGCGCCCGCCCAACAGGTTGTCTGCCTCGGCGATCCCGGTCTTCAGGTCGCGACCTTGTCCCGAAACTTCCAGATCGAACATCCCGCTCAACAGGGTAGCGGTCCCGCTCAGGTCCAGATCCACCGCGCCTTGCAGCGCCTGCCCCGTCAGAGCCGCAAAGCGTGACAGGTTTGGCGCAGAGAGCGCGATACCCCCCTCGAAATCCACGCCTTCTGCGAGGTTTGCGAACATCCCGTCGAGGGATAGTTCCACATCCCCAGCCGCAATCGCGGCTTCGGAAATGGTCAGAGGGGCTTCCTTCTGCCAGTCGAAGGTCGCGTTGAAGGCCACCTCGTCCCCGGCGGCCTGTTGAAGTTTCGGATCCCCCAGGACCACCCCATCCGCACCACCACTCAGACGTCCGGAGACGGCCCCGAGGGTTTCCCCTTCGGGCAGGGTCAGCTCCCCCGCGCCGCGAAGATCGACGCTTTCAATCTCGAACGCGCCTTGTTGCAGATCGGACATGGCGATCACTGCGGACCAGGTCGACGCCGCCGTGCGATCGTAGGAAACGTTGACATAGGCCGATGTTAGCTCGGTTGGAGTTCCCGGAATCGGCAGGCGCACGGGGGTCCCTTCGGCGGCCGCCAGACGGGCGACGAGGGTGATCTGTTCGGGCCATTTTGTTTCCGATAGGGCCAGCCGCGTGCGCATGTTGAAGAGTGAGCTCTGCAAATGCAGCCGCGGGACACTGATCGCACCATTGGCAAAGAGCACAGTTTCGAAGTCGAGGCCGGTTTCCGGGCCGAAGAAGCCCTTAATGTCCTCGGTGACCAGAGGCCGGATATCGCCCGACAGCTTGGCCTGTATGGTCCGGTCGACGCCCTCCGCGCCCTCGGCCTCAGCCGCCAGAAGGCGCACGATCCCGCCCAGCCGCGTGCTGTCGGCTGTGTCGAACCGAACATCTGCTTCGAAATCCGACAGCAGCCCCCGCCCGGTGACCGCCAGCTCCAGCGCCGGTGCCCCGGGTATCCCGGTCCTGCGCGACAGCAAACCGCCTTCGCGCCCCTTCGCGTCGAGGATCACGACAAGCTCTTCGCTGCTGTTCTCGAAACTTGCGTTGAGGTTGAGCAGCGTCCCGTCCACATCGGTCCGTTCCAGATCGAGCGCAATGGCACCGTTGCCATTGGCCAGGGTCAGCCCGCCGACCAGTTTCGCAACAACCTGTTCGCCGAAAATGGCCTCTTCGAGCACAATCTCCTCGGCTGCGATGCGCTCGATTTCAACCGAGACGGGCAGTTCCGGCAACTGAAACTTGAAAGGCTCGGCTTCGGCGCTGGGCAGTTCCGGATCCTCAGGCGCTGCGGCGGGCAGGCGGAGCAGGGTGATCCGAGCGGCGGCCAACTCATTGGCACGTATACGGCCTCGCAACAGCGCCGTGCGGGTCCAGTCCAGTTTCGCATCCTCGATGATCATCCAGGGGCCATTGGGATCGGCGAAGGTCAGGCGTTCGATCGTAGCCGTCGAAGACAGTGCGCCGCTTAGCCCGTCGACGGTGACTTCCAGGGTATCGCTGGACAGGCTGCGTTCGAGAAGCCCTTCGAGACCGCCCTTTTTATCCTGTGCGATTGCGCTCAGAGGCAGCCAGATCAGGCAGGCGAGAGTAATCAGAAATCGTATCAAAACGCTTGCCCCAGGCCGAAGTAGAATTGCACGCCGTCATCGGTGTCGCCGCCGACCGGAGCGGCGATATCCACCCGGATCGGGCCGACGGGCGTGTCGTAGCGCAGGCCAATCCCTGCGCCGCTATGGCTGTCACCGCTGCCCGTGAACACGTCTCCATCCGTGATCAGACCGTAATCGAAGAACCCGACCGCCCCGATGGCGTCGGTGAAGCGATAGCGTGCCTCGAGAGAGAGCCCGGCGAAGCCCTCGCCGCTGGACAGGCTGCCATTGCGTTCAACGCCAAGGGATTCAAAGGGTTGACCGCGTACAGTGCCGCCCCCGCCCGAGAAGAACAGATAGGATTCCGGAACCGATCCCGAGGTTGCGCCAAAGACGCTGCCCAATTGCCCGCGCACGGACAGGGTCAGGGCGTCATCCTCTATAAAGGACTTGTAGTACCGCGCATCCAGTGTCGAGCGGACCCCGTCATCCGCATCACGCTCTCCGACAAAGGGGAAGACCTCGCCGCTGATGAACGTCCCGGCGCGGGCATCGGTGACGATGTCGCGGGTGTCATAGGTCGCGCCGACCGGCGTGCCGAAGATGCGGAAACGCCGCTTGCCGGGCTTCAGGTCGGTCTTGGTGGCCGAAAGCCGGATCCCACCATAGAGGAACAGCTCGTCGCTCAGCCGATAGTTGAACCCCGTGTCGAAGGTCAGGATGTCTTCGCGAAAGGTCGAGTTCGCCTCGCGCGAGATGTCCAGAGAGGCTCGGAAATCGGCCTCGGGGGCAAAGACCGCCGGGCGCAGGAAGGAAACTCCAAACGTGTATTCGAGCTCCTTGCCGTCTTCGAGCTGCTGGGTCAGGTCGGCGTCAAAGCGCAGCCGTTCCCCGCCTCCCAACAGATTGCGGTGGAACCAGAAACCCGAAACCGAGATGCCATCGCTGCTGCCGATTTCGGCGCCAAAGCCAAGGCGGCGCGGCTTTTCTTCCTGTAACTCCACGATGACGTCGATGGTGTCGTCGGGGTTCGGGGTCTCGGCCTCTTCCACAACGACGAAGCGAAAGGCCCCGGTACGAGAGATCCTGCGTTGGATCGTCTCGAGGCCATCATCGGTAAACAGGGCGCCCGTCGGAAAACCGGCCATGGCCCGGATGCGCTCGGTGCGGACATCCTCATTCCCGGTAATCCGCATCTCGCCAAAGGTCAGGCGTGGGCCCGGGTCGATATCGATATCCACATTCAGCGCGTTCTCACGATGGGCCGCTGTCACGCTTTGACCCGTGAGTTTCGCCTTCGCATGGCCCACATCCCGCCAGCCCTGGATCGAGGCATCTGCGGCCTGCTTGATCAACCCGCTGCGCGCCAGCACGCCGGAGCGGAAATCCTCGGGCAGTTCCGTACCCGGGGCGGTGGGATCCACGACTGCGCGCCCGAAGGTAAAGGGTTTGCCGGGCTCGATCTCGACTTGGACCGTTCCGACCGACTCCGGGATCTCGAAGGGAGAAAGCTCGGCTGCCTCGCGCCCATCCACCAGAATCGAGACAACCCCCGAGTAGTACCCGTTCCGGTACAGAACCGAGAGATAGCGTTTGTAATCCGCCTTGGCCGCGGCCACGAGATCCTGCGAGGTCGAACTCTCTTCTTCCAGAACCACGCGCACCAGTGATGCGGCTCTCAACGCGTTTGACAGGTCTTCATCGATGAAAGAGGTCGAAATCTGCAGCTCTTGGGCCTGAACGCCCGTGATGGCGACACCGGTCACCACCAAAAGTGCACCGATCCGTGCCCGCACTCGCCCCATCACCCATCCCATCGCACTCTACCTGTTCGCCTCGCTCCTGCCTCAGGCATACCCCATCGCGGCGCGCACGCAAACGGCTGAGACGGGCTGAGCGCGGGTTTAACCAACTGGTCAATAAAGGGCGCATTTGAACTGTTAGGTCCACCTTAACAGCCTGCGGGCTAAAACCGGTCTTGGGTGAAGTATAGAGGTGATGCGATGGGTGGGGACCTTCCCGCACCAGTCATCATCAAACGTAAAAAGGTTATCGCAGGCGGCGGCCACCACGGGGGTGCGTGGAAAGTTGCCTATGCGGACTTCGTGACCGCGATGATGGCCTTTTTTATGTTGATGTGGCTGCTGAATGCAACGACCGAAAAACAACGTAAGGGAATCGCGGATTACTTCAATCCAACGATCCCGGTGAACCGGATCTCTGGCGGTGGCGAGGGGATGTTCGGGGGGGATAACATCTTCTCCGAGATGACTTTGGCACGCAGTGGCACGGGCGGCACCGACCGGACCAATGGGTCGGCATCGGCCCGCGCCGATGCGGAAGCCGAGGGCGCACGCCTGCAGGCTTTGTCAGAGGATCTGTTGGGGTTGAGCGGCGAGAGCGACGTGGCCGAGCAGCTCAAGCGCCATGTGACCACGCGGGTGACCGATCGCGGACTTGTGGTCAATCTCTATGATCAGGACGGAGCCACAGTGTTTGTGCCCGGCGGGAATGAGCTCACGCCTTTGGGCACCGCGCTGCTTCTGGTCGTGGCGGAGGTCTTCAAGGTGGTGGACAATGGCCTGACGGTCACCGGACATGTGCCGAGTCGCCCCGTGGTTCTGCGCGAAAACGATGTCTGGGAAGTCTCGACAGAGCGGGCGCATGTCGCGCGCAAGTCGCTTCAGGAGGCCGGATTCCCGGCGGAGCGGATTGTCATGGTCTCGGGGCAGGCAGATCGCAAGCCGAAAGCTTATCCAGATATATCAATTCAAAACAACAGGTTGGAGATTGTCTTGCTGCGTTCGAGCCATTCCAAGTAAAAAAGAAGGCCAAATTAGGGCGCCTTTAACAGCTTCGGTTCCAAGTTCCGATCATCGGAGTCGATGCTGCAGAAAGGCGCACAATGACTATTTCTTCTTCTTTGAATGCGGGTGTTGCCGGACTTAATGCGAATGCGACGCGTCTGGCGACCATCTCGGACAATATCGCGAATTCGTCCACCTATGGCTACAAGCGGGCCGAGGCGGATTTCCAGTCCATGGTTATCACGGACAATGGCAGCGGCAGTTATTCTGCCGGTGGTGTCCGGGCCACGACCACACGTGTGATTGACGAACGAGGGCCCTTGGTCGCGACGTCAAATTCCACCGACCTTGCCGTTGCGGGCAGTGGCATGTTGCCCGTGACCACGATGGCTGCGGTGGAAAACCCGAATGGAAACTACCCTCTCAATCTGATGACGACGGGCTCGTTCAGTCCGAATGAGGATGGGTATCTGACAACGGCAACGGGTATGGTCCTCATGGGATGGCCTGCGGATCCGGATGGAACGGTCCCGGACTTCCCGCGGGATACTGTCGCCGGGCTTGAACCGATCGAGGTGACCTACAACCAGTTTGCCGGCGATCCGACGACGCTGATGGATCTGAACATCAACCTGCCTGCGGATGCAACCAAGGCCGATTCCGGGGCTGAGCCGATCATCATGCCGATGGAGTATTTCGGCAATCTCGGGACCTCCGAGACCCTGACCGCCACCTATACGCCGACTATTCCGGCGTCTGGGGCATCGAATACCTGGACCTTGTCGATCACGGATTCCGCATCCGACGGGGCTGTGATTGCCGAGTTCGAGTTGGTCTTCAACACGGGCCGCGACACAGGCGGTAGCCTGGCATCTGTAACGGCGCTCTCCGGTGGTTCCTACAACGACACGGAAGGTACTCTGGATCTGACCGTGGCAGGTGGCCCGATCTCTCTGGAGATTGGCGGACTTGGCGGGTCTGGCGTTCCGACCAAGATGACGCAACTGTCCGATACCTACTCCAGCGATTACGACAAGAACGGGACACCTGTGGGTGGGCTCACAGGAGTGCGTGTGGATGAGAACGGGATGGTGAATGCCATCTATGACAACGGGGCTACGCGGACGATTTACCAGATTCCGCTCGTTGATGTGCCCAACCCCAACGGTCTGATGTCGAAAGACAATCAGGCGTACTCGGTCTCTTCCGACAGCGGCGCCTTCTTCCTCTATGACGCAGGAGATGGTCCGACCGGAGACATCGTGGGGTTCGCTCTGGAGGAATCCACAGCGGATGTCGCGGGTGAACTGACCCGGTTGATCACGACGCAACGAGCCTATTCCTCGAACGCGAAGATCATTCAGACCGTTGACGAGATGTTGCAGGAAACGACCAACATCAAACGCTGATAATCATCGGAAAAGGACCCTTCCATGTCCGTCACGACTGCTCTCAACAACGCGCTTTCTGGCCTCACGGCGGCCAGCAAGGCCGCGTCCATGGTGTCCGCGAACATCGCCAATGCGAATACCGAAGGCTACGGCGTGCGCGAAATGGAGCTGTCCTCTGCGTCGCTTGGCGGCCAGGGGGCCGGGGTCAGGGTCGATGGCGTGTCCCGAAGCGTGGACGAACGCGTTCTCGCGGATCGTCGCGCTGCGGATGCCGCCTTCGCCAATGCGGCAACGCAAGCCAGCTACTATGCGAGCGTCGAAGCCGCGATTGGCCTGCCCGGCGATGCCGGATCTCTGTCGTCCGAGCTTGCCAAGTTTGACGCGGCATTGATCGAGGCGGCGAGCCGTCCGGACTCGGACGCGCGGCTGTCGAGTGCGGTTGCCGCAGCAGACAGTCTGGCAACGACATTGCGGGATCTTAGCGACGGTATCCAAGCCGAACGTCTGGAGGCTGAAAAGCAGATCGCCTCTCAGGTGGACGTTTTGAACACGTCGCTGTCTCAGATTGAAGACCTGAACAAGGAGATCCAACGCCAGGTCTCCAATGGGAATGACGCTCTTGCGCTCATGGACCAGCGCCAACTCCTGATTGATCAGGTCGCTAGCATCGTACCCGTGAATGTTGTCGATCGGGATTTTGGACAGGTTGCGCTTATCTCCGATGGGGGCGGGGTCTTGCTCGATGGGCGTGCGGCGGAGTTTGTCTTCGAGGATGTCGGAGCGATCGTGCCCGACATGACCGTGGAGGGCGGTGGGCTCAACTATATCGAAATGAACGGAAACCCGGTTGATACGAGTACGAGTATCAATCCGTTGAAGGGGGGATCTCTTGAGGCCCTCTTCGAGGTTCGCGATGAATTGGCGGTATCGGCCCAGCAGGATGTCGATGCGGTTGCAAGAGACCTGATCGAACGCTTTGCCGATCCCGCTATTGACCCGACGCTGGCGCCTGGGGATCCCGGGCTCTTTACGGATGATGGGACTGCGTTTGACATCAGCACGGAGACGGGGCTTGCTGGGCGCATTTCGATCAACGCCCTTGTGGACCCGGATCAAGGAGGCGAATCCTGGAGGCTCCGTGCCGGGCTTGGCGCGACGTCCCCCGGAGAGGCAGGTGCGGGCACCATCCTCTTGTCATTGTCAGACGCGTTGAATGACCCGCGCGTGACATCCTCGGGGTCGTTCTCTTCTGTTCCGCGCTCTGCATCTGAGCTGGCCAGCGACTTTCTCTCCAAGATCGGGACTGCGCGCCAAGCCTCCGACGGAGAGGTCGCCTACACATCCGCAAAGTGGGAAGCGCTTCGGACGCTTGAACTCGAACGCGGGGTGGATACGGATCAGGAGCTGCAGAAACTTCTGGTTATCGAAGATGCCTACGCGGCGAATGCGCGTGTTATTCAAACTGTCGACGAGATGCTCGACTTGCTCCTGAGGATCTGACCATGATTTCGACCTCCATCGGTGATCTCGCGCAAACCATGTCCAACCGCATGCAGATGACGCGCTTGAAGAGCAATCTCGGTACCCTGACCTACGAAATGTCGTCGGGGAAGAAAGAGGATATCGCCTCCGAGGTGCGCGGCGAATTCAGCGCGGTCTCCGCGCTCGAGGGGTCCCTGAAAACACTGGCAGCCTATGAGAACTCCGTGACCGAAGGCGTTCTGCTGTTTGACACAGCTCAGGCGTCCCTGACATTGATCAACGATTTGACCGTTGAAGCTGGTCCCAACCTCATTCTTTCGGGCGAAGTGTCTGATCCCGCTATGCTCAAAGCGGCCGGAGAGGATGCCGAGCAGAAGCTGGCAACCATTGTTTCCGCGTTGAACGTCTCCGTATCCGGGCGCGCGATCTTTGGTGGGGCGGCGACGGATGGATCGCCTTTGATTGCTGCTGAGGAGATCATGAATGAACTTACCGCCCTCGTTGCGGGTGCGCCAACGCCGGCAGATGCGCTCGCGATCGTAGATAGCTGGTTTTCGGATGCGGGGGGAGGTTTTGAAACCCTCGCTTATCAGGGGTCTGCCGATCCCATGACCGCAATCCCGGTCGGGCCCGATGAGCGGCTTGCCCAGAGTATCACAGCGGCGGATCCGGCTATTCGCGAGGTGATGTCGTCCTTTGCAAGTGCGGCGCTCGTGGCCAGAGGCGCGTTCGACGGTGATGCGCAACTGCAGGCGGACCTGATTGGTGCTGCCGGTGAAGCGATGCTCAGTTCCGAAACCGGGTTGTCGGTGATCCAAGCTGAGCTCGGGGCGCAACAGGCGTTTCTGGATGGCGTCAGCGGTCGCCTGGATACGCAGAAGAGCACGTACCAGATGGCGCTGAACGAGATTTACGCCGCAGACCCTTATGAAGTCGCGACTCAACTCGAAGCCGTCGCGCTGCAACTTGAGACGACGTATGCGGTGACATCGCGTCTCAGCAGTCTTTCGATGACCGAGTATCTGCGATGATCAGGTCTCTTTTGTCCTGGCTTTTGTGCCTCTGCCTCGCCACGCAGAGCTTCGCAACGCCTATCCGTCTCAAGGACCTGGTTGAGTTTGATGGCGTCAGAGGGAACGATCTTGTCGGCTATGGCCTCGTGGTCGGGCTCAATGGAACGGGGGACGGCATTCGAAACGCGCCGTTCACCGAAGAGATACTGGGAAACATTCTGGAGCGTCTGGGCGTAAATGTCTCGGGCGAGCAGTTCCGTCCCAAGAATGTCGCAGCCGTGATCGTGACGGCCGAGTTGCCGCCCTTCGCACGCGCGGGCAGTCAGATTGACGTCACCGTTTCGGCGATTGGCGACGCCAAAAGTCTGCTCGGCGGTACGCTGATCATGACACCTATGAACGCCGCTGACGGGGAGATCTATGCGGTTGCTCAAGGTACCATCATTGCTGGCGGGGAATCAGCCCGTGGCGGCAATGAAGAGATCGTTACGGGGGTTCCGACGGCAGGGGTCATTCCATCCGGCGCCCGCGTCGAGCGGGAAGTCGATTTCGAGTTTGGCGAGCTGACTTCCTTGCGGTTGGCCCTGCGTGCACCTGATTTCACGACGGCCTCGCGGATTGAGACCGCTATCAATGCCTTCTTCGAAAGGCAGGTGGCGCTGATGCTCGATGCGGGTACCGTGGAGATCGATATCGCACGAACACGTCTACGGTCCGCCGCACACGCAATCGGACGCATCGAAAACATCCTTGTGGAGCCTGAGTTGCGCGCGCGTGTGGTGGTGGATCAACGCTCCGGCACCATCGTGATGGGGGAAGATGTCCGTGTCTCTCGCGTCGCGGTGTCTCAGGGAAACCTGACCATTCGGATCGAGGATCGTCCGGTGATTGCGGTGCCAAACCCCTTCTCGACTGCGGACACGATTGTCGTCCCCAGGCAGGAAGTGGAGCTTGACCGTGAGCCAGGCATTGGGCTTGCTGAAGTTCAGGAAGGCACAAATCTGTCTGAAGTCATTGCAGGCCTGAACGCGCTGGGCGTTGCCCCGAGAGACATGATCGATATCCTGAAAAGCATCAAAGCCGCCGGTGCGCTCCACGCGGAGTTCCTGGTGCGCTAAGTTGAAGCGTCGCGGACTTCGACGAATTGTGCGCGCTGAGCAAGACCTTGGAAAAGATCGCTTTCCGTACCAGTCAGCCAGGCCTGTGCACCTAATGTGCAAATCTCATCGTAAAGTGCCAGCTGCCTCTCATGGTCAAGATGCGCAGATACCTCGTCGAGCAGGACCAATGGTGGCGATGCGTTCATGGACCGCAATGAACGAACCACTGCGAGGATCAAAGAAATCAGAAGTGCTTTCTGTTCTCCTGTCGAGCAGTCTTGGGCGAGCATCCCTTTTGCCGAGTAAAGGGCTGTCAGGTCATCGCGATGCGGTCCGGTAAGTGTGCGACCAGCCAGCAGATCCCGATTTCGACCCGACTGCAGGGCATCCTTTAGGCGCGCGCCCTCCGCAAGAACGCGACCCCCATCCGGGCCAGCCAGTCCGAGTCCGGCCGAAGGAAAGCAGTCATTGGTCTCATCTTGAGCCTTGGTAATCCGATCCAGCGTGTCCAATCGGTTGGCGACGATCTGTGCGCCGGAATGCGCCATCCGGTCTTCGAGCGCGTCATACCAATGGGGATCCCGGGCCCCGTCTTTGAGCAGCCGGTTGCGATCGCGCATGGCCTTTTCGTAGCTCAGAACTGATTTTCCGTGATCTGGTCGGAAGTTCAGCGTGAGGCGGTCCAAAAACCGGCGTCGCCCCTCGGCAGCTTCGGTCCACAGGCGATCCATTGCCGGAACGAGCCAGACCACGGGCACCAACGCGCCAAGCGCAATCTGCGGCTTCGCTTTGCCATCAATCCGGACGTTACGGGCTACGGCATCTTCGCTGCCGGTTTCCACTACATGGTGGTCTTGGCCCTTCGACACATGCGCGGTGATCTTCCAACCAATGGCTTCGGGCTGACGGGCCAGCTGATTGGATTTTGCCCTGCGCAGTCCACGACCCGGAGACAACAGGCTAAGCGCCTCAAGTATGTTGGTTTTACCCGCGCCATTTGGCCCATAGAGGACCACCGGGCCTGGCTCCAAATCCAGCTTGAGCGATTTGTGGGATCGAAAATGGGAAAGGTGAAGATGCTCGACCGCTAGCTTCGCCACACGCGATCACACCCGCATGGGCATAACGACGTAGACTGCTGAAGAATCGCCGCCTTCGCGCATCATCGTAGGGTCAGCGGCGGAGTTGAAAAGAAACACGGCGTTCTCACGATCAACCTGGCTTGCAATCTCCAGAAGGTATTTCGCATTGAAACCGATCTCGAGCCGCTCATCGCCATAGGCCACAGCAAGCTCCTCTTCAGCGGCGCCGCTATCGGGGGCGTTGACCGACAAGACCAGACGATCTTCGTCCAGGGCCAGCTTCACAGCACGAGACCGTTCGGAACTAACCGTCGCCACACGATCTACAGCCTTGGCAAACTCAGAGGCATCCACTTCGAGTTTGCGCGAATTCCCCATGGGAATGACCCGGGTGTAATCGGGGAAGGTGCCATCGATCACCTTGGAGGTGAGCGTAATCTCGGGGGTCGCGAAACGGACTTTCGTTTCAGATACGGACACGGCGATCTGCGCGTCATCGTCTTCCAGGAGTTTGCGAAGCTCTCCCACGGTCTTGCGGGGGACGATCACGCCCGGCATTGTCTCGGCCGCATCCGGCAAGTCCGTATCGATGCGCGCCAGCCGGTGTCCATCTGTTGCCACACAGCGCAGGCAGCGACCATCCTCGCCATCCGCGACATGCATGTACACACCGTTGAGATAGTAACGGGTTTCTTCGGTCGAAATCGCGAATTTGGACTTTTCGAACAGCCGCCTCAGAACCTTCGCGGGCGCCGAGAAGTTGCTCGTATATTCCGCCGTTGTCATCACGGGGAAATCTTCGCGGGGCAGGGTCGCGAGCGAGAAGTTCGACCGTCCGGCGACAACTTCCAGCCGTCCCTTGGCACTGTCATCGATCAGTTGGACAAGCGCACCATCCGGGAGTTTCCGGACAATTTCGTGCAGTGTCACGGCCGGCACGGTCGTCGCCCCCGCGCGCTCAACCTGGGCAGAGACCCGATCCACCACCTCGATATCCAGATCCGTGGCGCGAAAGCTTACGGCATCGCCCTCGGCCTCGATCAGCACATTCGCTAGGATCGGAATGGTGTTGCGCCGCTCGACAACCGATTGCGCCTGGCTAACGGCCCTAAGAAGAGTGGCCCGCTCGATGCTGATTTTCATAGCGTTGTCCTATGCCCCCCGGGAGCGCTCGAGCCTAAGCATTCTTGCAAAGTGCTCAAGCGCTAAATGCGAACTTCCAATGGTTTGAGGGGGGCGTCAAGGCCCGCCTACCTGTTGCGGGCCTATGGCCTGTCCCGGTCAGACCTGAAGGGTCCGGGTCAGGATCTGCAGGTCTTCCTTAACCTGCGGGTCTTCGTCGCGCAGGGCCTCGATCCGTTTGACCGCATGAATGACCGTGGTGTGGTCGCGGCCGCCGAAGCGACGTCCGATCTCCGGCAGTGACCGGGTGGTCAGGGTCTTGGCCAGATACATGGCCAACTGCCGCGGTCGTGCTATGGCGCGCGTGCGGCGGGGGCCAAGAAGATCGGTCATGCGCACGTTGTAGAATTTCGAGACCGTCTGCATGATCTCGTCCACGGTTACCCTCCGATCATTGGCCCGGATCATGTCCGACAGGGCCTCTTGCGCAACCTCGATCGTGATGTGCTGACCCACGAGGGACGAGAACGCGAACAGGCGGTTCAAGGCCCCTTCAAGCACGCGCACATTGGTCGAGATCCGTTGCGCCAGAAGCTCCAGCACCCCGTCATCGATATGGATCGATTCGCCGTTGGCGATGTGGTCCTGAAGCCGCTGTTGCAGGATCCCGAGTCGCAGTTCGTAATCCGTCGGATGCAGGTCCACGACAAGACCGCTCGACAGGCGCGACTGGATCCGATCCTCGAGCCCGTCGATCTCGCCCGGTGCGCGGTCCGCCGAGATGATGATCTGCTTGTTCTGATCGATCAGCGAGTTGAACGTGTGAAAGAATTCATCCTGGGTGCTGTCCTTGCCTGCGATGAACTGCACGTCATCCACCATAAGCAGGTCAACCGAGCGAAACAGCTCCTTGAACTCCATGGTGTTTCGATCGCGCAGAGCGCGAACAAAGCGATACATGAATTGTTCCGCCGAAAGATACAGCACTTTCAACTCTGGGTTGCGTGAGCAGGCTTCCCAGGCAATGGCGTGCATCAGATGTGTCTTTCCAAGACCGACGCCTCCATAGAGGAACAACGGGTTGAACGACACCGGTCCCCCTTCGGCCACGCGCCGTGCGGATGCATGCGCCAGCTCATTAGGTTTGCCGACCACAAAGTTCTCGAATGTCAGTCGCGAGTCCAGCGGAGCACTTTGCAGCGACGCGGACGGAACCGGCTTTTCGCCTGCCGCCGGTGTTGCCTTGGTCGCCGGTGCCGCAGTCTTCGCGACGGATGCATTGTTCCGGGCCGTGGCGGCCAGACGTGCAACATCGAATTCGATACGGTTCACCTGTACGCCCGCCGACAAGAGATGCTGCAGAATGTCGTCACGGTAGTTCCGCGCGACCCAGTTTCCGACAAAGTTTGATGGTGCTTCGAAACGGACGACCCCTTCGCGGCAGTCCGTAAATTTCAGTGGCTCGATCCAAGTAAGGTAGTTGTTTTGCCCGACAGTCTTAAGCAGATCATTCTGAACACTCCCCCAAGTGTCTTCGGTCATTTTTTGCCCTTTTTATAAGTGTTTAGGACTGCACCCATGACAGTCCACGTGCCTTCCATCCACACCGCGTGCCGCGGTGCTTCTCGTCGTTCAGGTCTCCTTCAAAACCCTCCGTCACGTTCACGCAAACCACCGACTCGCCTCGCTCGGCAAACGCTTGCGCCATGGTCTGTGCAGCACTGAGTGAGCGTGCCCCGGACCGGCAGATAAAAAACGCCTGCGAGGGAGCAGCTCCTCCAAGGGCGTCCAGCACCTGCTGTGCGAAGTCCACGTTCCGAGACATCTCGGGGAAGCTGGCCCATTCGACTCGAATGGGCGCACGGCCGAGATCGCTGAGATCGGGCACGCCCACGAACGCCCACTCGGCGGCAGATCTGACATCCACCAACACCGCGTTTGCATCCTGTGAGAGACTGTCCCAGACGTCATGAGGCAAAGCCTCTCCGACGACGGGATTTGGGCCCGCGCTCATATCCTAACTCACTTCCGTGTGACTCGCTGGGACATGGGTATCAACTGGTCCACCGGTCTCGCAACAAATCTTCTTTGTTGACTCCGGGGATATCGTTCATCGAATCTTTACACAACCCTGGGTTGATGTTGGGCTGGCCGAGTAAGGTTCATGAAATGCTGGGGAATTCCGTCATAAAAGCAAAAACGCCCCCGAATGGAGGCGCTTTCAAATTTTTTTCAACCTGAGGGTGAGCGATCAGGCGCTGAGCGCTTTCACCCGCTTGGTCAGGCGCGACATTTTCCGGGCTGCCGTGTTCTTGTGCACGATGCCCTTCGTCACGCCCCGCATCAGCTCCGGTTGAGCCGAGCGCAGAGCATCGGTGGCCACCGCATAGTCCCCGGACGCAATGGCTTCTTCCACCTTGCGCAGATACGTGCGGATGCGCGACCGACGCGCCTTGTTAACGTCAGCGCGACGCTCGTTCTGGCGCGCGCGTTTCTTTGCCTGAGGCGAGTTGGCCATGAGGCCTCCCACTTGATGTCACGAGTAAAATTCTGAACCGCTCCAATAGAAGCGACTCGCGGTCAAGTCAACCTGTGAACAGGGCAAATGCCCTATTTGTCCCGGAACTGCGGTTCGCGCTTCTCGAGGAAGGCCCCCATGCCTTCGCTCTGGTCCTCGGTGGCGAACATGGCGTGGAACAAACGCCGTTCGAACAACAGCCCCTCGCGCAGCGATGTCTCGTAGGAGCGGTTGACCGCCTCCTTCACCGCCATGGCCGTCAGTTGTGACTTCTCGGCGATCTTGTGGGCCGCACCCATCGCCTCTTCCATCAGCTTTTTCACCGGGACGACCCGGCTGACGAGGCCAGAGCGTTCGGCCTCCTGCGCGTCCATGAACCGGCCTGTCAGGTGCATGTCCATGGATTTCGATTTGCCGACAAAGCGGGTCAGGCGCTGCGTGCCGCCGATCCCGGCGACCACGCCAAGATTGATCTCGGGTTGGCCGAATTTCGCTGTTTCCGACGCGATGATAAAATCGCACATCATGGCGATCTCGCACCCGCCGCCCAGGGCGTAGCCCGACACCGCGGCGATGATCGGCTTGCGGCAGTTCAGCAGGCGCTCGACCTCTGGCCCGAACAGGTCCGACCCGAACACATCCACGAAGGTCTTGTCGGACATCTCCTTGATATCGGCACCGGCGGCAAAGGCCTTGTCGGACCCGGTGAGAATGATGCAGCGGACCTTCTCGTTCTCTTCCGCGGTCTTCAACGCCTTGGCGAGCTCTTGGAGAAGTTCCGTGTTCAGAGCATTCAGCGCGTCCGGTCTGTTCAGCCGGATCAGTGCGACATGGTCCTCCACATCGACGATCAGCGTGTTGTAGGCCATTCAGCCGCTCCCGTTGTTCCCAGCCCGGGCAGGGTTACCAACTGGAGCGCGGGGTGCAAGGTTATCTTTGGCAGCTCGGACAATAGAAGGACGATCTGCCTGATTGCACGATCCGGCGCACTACATCTGGGCATCCCGGCGTCTGGCAGGACGCGCCTTCGCGGTCGTAAACGCGGAATCGGTGCTGGAAATACCCCAGATCGCCATCGGTTTGCCGATAGTCTTTCAAAGAGGATCCGCCCGCCTCGATGGCCTCGCCAAGCACCGCGCGGATGATCGGCACAAGGCTGCGCACCCGGGCTTCCGAGATCCGCGCGGCCTTGCGGTGTGGCGCGATCCCGGCCCGGTAGAGCGCTTCGCAGACATAGATGTTGCCAAGCCCTGCGATGATCTTCTGGTCGAGCAGGGCGGATTTGATCGGTGTGTTCCGGCCCTTGAGGCGTGCCACGAGATAGTCCTCGTCAAAGGCGTTCCCCAGTGGCTCGGGCCCGAGACTGGCGAGCATCGGATGGGCCTCGACCGCGTCGCTCGGGGCGAGATCCATCGCCCCGAAGCGCCGCGCATCGTTGAAAACCACCCGCGCGCCGGTCTCGAAGTCAAAGACCACATGGTCGTGTTTCTCGAGTGCGGGCAATGTGTGGTGAAACGCCCCGGGGCCATGGGCAGGTTCTGCCGCCTGCGGGGCGTGGATCAGAATGCGCCCGGACATGCCGAGATGGATGATCAGGGTCTCGCCCGTGTCGAGCTCGGCGAGGATGTATTTCGAGCGCCGTCCGAGCCGTTGCACCCTTGCCCCGCTGATGCGTTCGGCCATGCGTTCGGGCAGGGGCCAGCGCAAATCCGGGCGCCGCACATCTGCCGCGATAATCCGCTGACCGGTCATGACCGGATCCAGCCCGCGACGGACCGTTTCGACCTCTGGAAGTTCAGGCATCAGCTCCCCCTGCGTTGCAGCACGTTGTCACCGCCAAGACGCAGCCTATAAGGAGGGGGCAGCATCCACCGATGGCAAGAGCACATGACCGAGAAGAATGAGAAAACCACGCATTTCGGCTACCAGACGGTGGCCGAGCAGGACAAGGCCTCGCTCGTGCAGGGTGTCTTCACGAATGTCGCGTCGAAATACGATGTGATGAATGACCTGATGTCCGCTGGTCTGCACCGGGTCTGGAAGGATGCGATGATGGATTGGCTGGCCCCGCGGGATGGTCAGCGTCTGCTCGATGTGGCGGGCGGCACGGGGGACATCTCTTTCCGGTTCCTCAAGCGGGCCCCCGGCGCCGAGGCCGTGGTGCTCGACCTGACCGAGAGTATGCTGGTCGCCGGGCGGCAGCGCGCCGAGGCCGAGGCGATGGACACGCGGCTCGACTGGCTGGTGGGCGATGCCATGGCGCTGCCCTTCGAGAGCAAAAGCTTCGACGTCTATACGATCAGTTTCGGGATCCGGAACGTGACCCGGATTGCCGACGCGCTGTCCGAGGCCTTTCGCGTGCTCAAGCCGGGCGGTCGGTTGATGGTGCTCGAATTCAGCCAGCTGCCCAATCCCGGGCTGCAGAAAGCCTATGACCTCTACTCTTTCAACGTGATCCCGCCCATGGGCCAGATGGTGGCGAATGACCGCGAGAGCTATCAGTATCTCGTGGAATCCATCCGGCGTTTCCCGGATCAGGAGACCTTTGCCGATATGATCCGCGGGGCCGGGTTCGAACAGGTGAAGTATCGCAATCTGAGCTTCGGGATCGCCGCGCTGCATTCCGGGTGGAAGCTCTAGGATGCGCGGACCCCATAACTTCTGGCGCCTGATCCGAACCGGAGCCACCTTTGAGCGGACAGGGGCCATGCGCGTGGCGCTCGAGGCGATGGATGCGCCCCCCGCCTTGCGGCTGGCCGCACGGGTGCTGGGCTGGCCGTTCCAATGGCTCGGGCTCAAGGGGGATGAGAGCATGCCACCGGTGACCCGGGCGCTGACCGCGCTCGGGCCGGCCTATATCAAGTTCGGCCAGATCCTCTCGACCCGGCCGGATGTGGTCGGGCAGGAACTGGCGGATCAGTTGAAGGTTCTGCAGGACAAGCTGCCGCCCTTCACCGCCGAGGAGGCCAAGCGCGAAGTGGCCCGCGAGCTGGAGATGCCGGTGGAAAGCGTCTTCTCCGACTTCTCGCCGCCCGTGGCCGCCGCCTCGATCGCTCAGGTTCACAAGGCGCGGCTCGCCGAGACCGGCGAGGCTGTTGCGATCAAGGTCCTGCGCCCGGGGATCGAGAAGGCGTTCCGTAAGGATATCGACGCCTTCTACCTGATCGCACAGGCGGTTTCGCTCTTTGCGCCCGGCGCGCGGCGCTTGCGGCCCATCGATGTGATCGAGCATTTCGAAGGCGTGGTCATGGGGGAGCTGGATCTCCGGCTCGAGGCCTCCGCCGCCGGGGAGTTCGCGGCGACCACGGCGCAGGATGCCGGGTTCAAGGTCCCCGAGGTTCATTGGGATCTCTCGGCGCGCCGGGTCATGACCCTGTCCTGGGTCGAAGGCCTTCCGATGCATGATGTCGACGCCATTCGAGCGGCCGGAATCGACACGATGGAATTGGGCAGCCGGGTGCTGTCGCTGTTTCTCAGCCAGGCCCTGCGTGACGGGTATTTCCATGCGGATATGCATCAGGGCAACCTCAAGGTCGGGCCGTCCGGGGACATCATCGCGCTCGATTTCGGCATCATGGGGCGGATCGACGAGTATACGCGCCGGGTCTATGCCGAGATCCTCATGGGGTTCATCCAGAAAGACTATCGCCGGGTCGCCGAGGTTCATTTCGAGGCGGGATACGTGCCCGCAGACCGGGATATCGATCAGTTCGCGCAGGCGCTGCGCTCGGTCGGGGAGCCGATTTTCGGGATGGATGCCTCGCGCATCTCCATGGCGCGACTCTTGGCCTATCTCTTCGAGGTTACCGAGCGGTTCGGGATGGAAACACGGACCGAACTGATCCTGTTGCAGCGCACCATGGTCGTGGTCGAAGGGGTGGCCCGCTCCTTGAACCCGCGGATCAATATCTGGGAAGTCGCGCAGCCGATCGTTGGATCCTATATCGCGCAAAATGTGGGGCCCAAGGCCCTGCTGCGGGACCTGACCGCGACGGTTCGGGTTCTGGGCAAGTTCGGTCCGCGCTTGCCGCAGCTCGCGGAAGCCGCGCTCATTCGCCAGACCACATTGGCCACGCCGCCGCCCAAGGTGGCGCGGGTTCCGGGCTGGGCCTGGTTTGTCGCGGGGGCCGTCTCAGCAGGCACGATCGGCGCGCTCGCGGGCCTCTTCTAGGGCGGTGCATTCCCGGTCCAGTGCAGTGGCATAGTCCAGCTGCCCACGGTCCAGCTGCCACTGGCAGTAGCAGGCCATGCGCCAGCGATAGAACGGTGCGCGCCGGGTATAGGCGCGCGACACTTCTGCGTCCCCGTAGGCCCTGAGCAGGTCCGCGTCCTTGATGATGACTGGCGTGTCAGACAGAGATTGCATGCCCGGTGACGTCGCATGCGCGATGTCTTCGCAAGGATCCCCGAGGGCCGGGCACTGCCAGTCCAGAGCAACGGCTGCGCCGGTCGCCAGCATCGCGGCATTGGCCGGCACCAGGTCTCGGTGAACAAGGACCAGAGGGGTAGTCAGGGTTCCCACCACGGCCTTTGGAGCGAGGTTCATCAGCCATGCCGGTGCGCTGCTTTTTGAAAGCATGGTGACCCCTTGCGCGCGCAACTCCAGGGTGTCGTGAGACTGCCGGGCCAACCCGTCCCATCCGGGGGTCTTGTGAATTCGGCGCAGCAATTCTGCGAGCGCTTCGGTCGTGACGGGGCCTTCGGGCCGCAGATATTGGGACACCAGCAGCGTTGTCCCCCCCTCAAGCGCGCGGATCGACAGGGGAAAGGGCGACAAGGCCTTGCTGCTCAGCCGCTTCATCGCCTCCCATTCTGCTCTTGGATCATTCGGGAACAGGGGGGTGCCGCGATCCACGCTCGAAGCCTTCAGGATCGTGGAGGGGCCATCCGCCGCATCATGCAACCAGACATGGCTGGTGCCCCCTTTATCGATCCGCTGCAGCCTGTCCTCAGAGAGACCCAGATCCGCAAGGGTTCTGCGCAAGGCGACGGAAATCTCCGTCAGTCTGATCTGGGGGGGCGAGCCGGCCATGGCGCGGAGCTATAGCCAGAGAGAGCGGGGCTGACCAGATCGGTTCTAGAGGGGTTGCCTCAGACTGATCACGGAGGAGGAGTCCACTTCGATGCCGCCTTCGGTGACAAGTTGTGTCCCGCCACCTGACGCCTTCACCTCGAGGACTTCACGATAGGCGGAGACCTGGCCCAAGGGCAGCTCCTCGCCCCGGGCTGTGGAAGCCACCGCCAGAGTATAGGCACCGTCCGGCAGGGGATTGCCATCGGCGCCGACCCCGGCCCAAAGGGCGGTTTCCGCAGACGTGTCCATGGCGAGGCGTTGCACCTCGGTGCCATCGGAGCGGAACACGACCAGCTCGGCCGTATCGGCGACGGCCGGGATCTCCGGTCGGATCTCGATTGGAGACCCATCGAAGTAGAGCTCGCCCGAGGCCAGAGCGTCCATCCCGACCCAACTGGCCAGTTGGGAGAGGTTCATCAACCCCATCTGACCGCCGAGATCCTCCAGCAGGGCATTGGTCCGCGTTTGCTGTTCAACCCCGGAGAAGGTCGCGAGCTGAACCGCGAGGTCCTGGCTGTCCACCGGATCCAGGGGGTCCTGATTCTCGAGCTGTGTGGTCAGCATGGTCAGGAACGTCTCGAAATCCGAGGCGATGGCCGTGGCGGAGTTTGAGCTCGACGAAGTGCTGGTCTGTGCGGCGGTCGATGTGACCCCTGAAACAGCGTCCATGGTGTCTCCTATAGTCTCAGGTCCAGGCCGGACGCGGAAGCATTGGCGCGTGAAGCCGGAAGTGGTGTTTCTTGGGCGGTCTCAGCAGGCACGGCAGACCCTGGGGTGTGCCCGGATTGGCCGCGATCAGACGAGCCCTCGGAAGAGTCCGACCCGCCTTGCGCGAAGTTGAAGGTAACGGAGTCCCAGCCAGCCTCGGCGAGCTCAGCGCGCATCTGCTCGATATTGCGGCGTATCAGGTCGAGCGTTTCCGGGCGCTCCACCTGCAACAGAACCGAGCCTACGCCATCGCCCCCCGAAAGCGTCATGCGCACGCGCCCGAGTTCCTCCGGGTTCAGCAGAATCTCGGTCGCCTCGCCATTCGCCTTGGGGAGTGCGGCCTGCAGCTGGGCCAGGATGGCTTGCGCGGTCGGATTGCTCCGCTGGCCAGCTGTCGCTGCAATTTCGCTGCGCGTTGTGGAGGTATCGGTGGCGGATGAAGGTCCTCCAAGCGTGAGGTCCTCGAACGTGTCGAGCTTGTTCGACACGGTGGCAGGGGACGGAGCAGCGGTCGTCGTCAGGCCAGTCTGCCCTGCAACCGTCGCGGTTTGACCACTCTGTCCGAGCCCATACTGAGCCCGCGTTTGCGTGGTTTCAGTATTAACGCGGTTCGAAAGCTGCTGCGCCGTATCGGTCCCGCCCTGGTCATCGCTCGACGCAGGCGGGGCCTGTTTCACTGCGGTAATTTGTACCGGGCTTTGCGTTTGTACTGCCGTGAATGGAGGGGCTGAACCTGTGGATCCCGAAGGCGTGTTTTGATTGCTTGATGCAGGTGAGGCGTCACCTTTCAGCTCCGCGCGCGGGAATGATCCTTGCTCCGAGGTTTTCGTCGGAGGTTCCAGATCGCCTGTCGCGGCAACGGGCGCAGCGACAACCTGTCGGATCTCTGCGCGAAGTTGGGAACCGCCTGCTCCGGGGGCGTCAATGTCCCCCAGCGGCAGCTTGGCCGCCGTTGCAATTGCCGGCTCACGCGCGACGTCCGGGCCCTCGGCGGGTCCGGGCGCAGGGATCCCTGCGGCTGATGACGACATCGGGGGTATCTGTGCTTTCGTGGACAAGCCCTCAGCCTGGGCACTGGGCACAGCGTCGCCCGAGATGTTCGATCTGTTGGCCTCTGGCGTCCCGGGCGTCTCGCCGATGTCCGCAGTCGGGTTTGGCCCGCTCCCCGGAGCGGTATTCGGACCGCGGGCGGCCAGAGTGCTGAGGACTGTACCGGGCCCGGTTGGAGGGCGTGGTGGCCCCTGCATGTCGAAAGACGGATCTCGGGAAACTGTTTCTGCGGTCGAAGCCCCTGTCGCAGCTGTCCGCATGCCGAATGCGGTTTCGCTCAGGGTCATTGAAGAGAGTTGTCTTTGCTGCGGCGCGTTTGCGACAACCTTGGCTGTCTTGTCCGAAGGCGTTTGGTTGGAGATCTCAGCGGTCACATCCCCCGGACGTCTGGTGGGCACGACCCCGTCAGTTTTCTGTCCTGCGAGGTCGTTCGGTCCGGTCGACCGGGACGCTGGTATGACGCCTGCCAAGATGTTCGAGGCGCCGCGAGGGTCCGCCGAAGTCGAGACCGGGATGGGTGTCGGCATCGGACGGTCAGAAATAGCGGATGGCTCCGCCTTCGCGACCAAGGGTGCGCCAATGGCCTCCAAAGCGCCGGGAGCTGCCGATGTCATGAGCGGAGGTCTGACCGAGGTTTCCGGGCGGTCCATTTGACCTGCGAGCGGTTCGGCCTTTACCGCGCCCGTCTCGACCAGTTGCTTTGCGGCTCCGAGCACTGGGAATGCCTCAACGCTTTGCGACGGTCTTTGGGAAACAGCGCTGGCAGAGACCGAAGAGCTTGTATTCTGTAGCCCTTTCTCCGCATCGCTCTCGCCAGTCGTAATCGTGTTTTCCGCGTCGGTACGCATGTCCGGAGCCGCCGCCGCGGTCTTGCCAGCGTCGGTTTCCATTGGACGGGCTGGGTCGGATTGGGCGTCAACCGTGTCCCCATCATCAGCTGGTTTCGTCGCGGCCCCCTCTGATTTCGGGCCGTCTTCGCCAGGAGCCGGTGTCCCCGCTGCGCTCTTGGCATTTGTGCGAGGGTCTTCCGCCTGAAAGGTTTCGAGAAAGCTTTTCCTGTCCGCCTCGGTCCCTGAGCGTGACGTGTCGCCACTGGTCCTTGCGAAAGACTTGGGCGCGCCATCGGTTGCGGGCGGGGCAGGAAGTATACGGGATATCTCTAGGTGCATGGTGACCTTCTGGGCACTGGTATTGCGTCATCCCTAGCGATCATTCCTTACTACTTCTTTACCCTGGCTACGCATGACTGGGGCATGGATAGAATCGCTCTCACCCCGACCAATGGCGCGGTTGGACAGACCCCACAGCCCTCTGCGGAGGACAAGGCTCTCCGGGATGCCGCGCAAAACCTCGAAGCTGTTTTCCTGTCGGAAATGCTCAAGGCCGCCAAGTTTGGCGAGACGCCGAGTACGATGGGCGGCGGAATTGGCGAGGACCAGTTTGCCTCATTTCTGCGAGACGCCCATGCAAAATCGGTGGCTGAGACCGGCTTGATCGGTCTGGCAGAGTCGCTCTTCAACGCCATGAAGGAAGTCAAAGATGTGGAATAAACCGAATCCGTCGAAGCAGATCGTTGAATGCCTCGAGCGCGAATACGAGATTCTCAAAACCGGGAAGTTCGACGATATCGCCGCGCTGTCGGCGAAGAAGGAAACTCTGCTCAGGGGGCTCGATCCGAAGACGTTGAAACCGTCTGCAGCCCAGACGATAGGGCAATTGGCCAATCGCAACCGCAGTCTGATGAGCGAGGTGATGCGCGCCTTGAAGGACGTGTCCGCTCGGATCCGGTCGGCCGAAAAGCCGGATCGCGCCTTTTCCAGTTATACGGCGGTTGGCAGTGCCGTGAACATCGGTGCGAATGCGCGCGCTCATTCTAAAAAGCTCTGAAAATTGTAGTGATATTACGCGGTCTTGGGGGAGCGCATTAAGCCTGTCTTATTGAGTCGCCGTCACAGTCATGGAGCACCCACAAGGTGACGCGGGTAACAGCCGCTACGTCAGAAAGACGTGTCCGTTGGCCAACAGGCCTTAGCAAAGACAAGGCGCAAAAGCGCCACCTAACCAAGGAACGCAGATGTCTAGTATTCTGACCAATAACAGTGCGATGGTTGCACTTCAGACCCTGAAGACAATCAACTCCAACCTGAGCAAGACACAGGACGAAATCTCGACGGGTAAATCCGTTGCAACTGCGAAAGACAATGCCGCGATCTGGGCAATTTCCAAGGTCATGGAAGCTGATGTGAAAGGCTTCAAGGCGATCTCCGAGAGCCTGTCTCTCGGTGAATCCACCGTGGCGGTGGCCCGGAACGCTGCTGAGACTGTCAGCGACCTGCTGACGGAGATCAAAGGCAAGATCGTTGCCTCGCAAGAAGACAGCGTCCCTGCCGACAAGATCCAAACTGATATCGACGCTCTGAAAGAGCAGATCAATTCGGTCATCAGCGCGGCTCAGTTCAACGGCAAGAACCTGGTCGATAACTTCGATGCCACGTCGATTCTGTCGTCTCTCGACCGCGATTCCTCCGGGAATGTCACCGCGAGCAGCATCGCTTTCAATGGTCAGAACCTGACCTCCGATAGCGGAACCTTGTCAACCACGGACGCTCTGAGCCGGATCGGATCCGTTGCCGATGATGGGACCTATTCGGTTGGCGCCGGTGCAACTCTGTCGAATGCCGCCAATGACGCGACGCTCACGCTCGCAACCGACCTCGCGAATGGTGACACCATCACCATCGACTTCGGTGACGAGCAGTTCACTTACACCAATAACAGCGGTTCCGCCCTCGCGGTTGGCGACCTTGACGATATCGTTGCGGCTGGCTTGGCCAATCTCGGTGTCGAGGGCGTGACCACGAGCGTGACTGGCGCGGGTGAGGTGACGGTTTCGTCGACCAATGCGTTCGAGTCGATCACGATCCAGGGCTCCTCGCCGAGCACCACGGTCAATGTCGACCCTGATGCAGGTGGCGCTCAGTCCGCTGCAGGTGCCGGCAATGCGGCAACCCTTGTGGCGCGCGCTGAAACCATCTCTCTCGGTGGCGCGGGCAATACTGGCGGTGTCGTGAATGAAGGCGATGGCTTCCAGATTGCTCTGGATGGCAAGACATTCAACTATGTCGCCAAGGACGGTGATACTCTGAATGACGTTGCAACCGGCCTGAAGCGGGTTGTGGATGCAGGTGGCGTTGCCGGGATCTCGGTGCAGGTCAATCTGTCGGATGACCCGACCACGTCTCCTCCCAGTATCCAGATTGATAACAGTGGCTCCACCAACGTGTCTCTGACTGTTGATGATGGGTCCGGTGGTACGGCGTCTGGTGGTCTGGTCGGTTTGGATGGCATTGATGTCACCACGAAGGAAGGCGCTGCAAATGCGCTCGACAACATCGAGAGCCTGATCAACACCGCTGTTGACGCTGCTTCGGCCTTCGGTTCCGTGCAAAGCCGGGTGGAAATCCAGTCCGACTTTATCGGCCGCCTGACCGACTCTCTCCAGTCCGGGATCGGGTCGCTGGTCGATGCGGATATGGAAGAGGCATCCGCGCGTCTGCAGGCGCTGCAGGTGCAGCAGCAGCTCGGTACGCAGTCGCTGTCGATTGCGAACCAGGCGCCGCAGAACATTCTGGCGCTCTTCAGATAAGTCCGATGGCCTCGCAGTAGAAATGCTGCGGGGCCATTACTGACCCAATTCCTGTCTCTAGCCGGAAGATCACGATGAACGCTTACGCCCGCAGCCAAATGGCTTACACACAAAGCAAGAGCGCCACTCGAACACCGCAAAGTATCGAGTATGAGCTGTTTGCCAATATCACCAGTGCGTTAGTGCGCTATCGCGAGACCGCCAAAGAGAATTACGCAGAATTTGTGACCGCCTTACATGATAACCGGCGTCTTTGGTTGACCCTTGCAAGTGATGTTCTCGAGGATGGCAACATGCTCCCTGTCATGCTCAGAGGGCAGATCGTGTACCTTGCGGAATTCACGCGATTGCACACCTCTCATGTCCTGAACGGCACGGAGTCCGTGGATCCGTTGATTGAAATTAACCGGAGCATAATGAAGGGTCTGTTTTCCCAGAGAGGTGTGAAATGACCGGTTTGGTACTAAAGCTTTCTCCCAAAGAACGTGTTCTGGTAAATGGTGCCGTTGTCGAGAATGGCGATCGTCGCAGCCGTCTGAGCATCATCACGCCAAACGCCAATATCCTGCGTTTGCGTGACGCCATTCACCCGGATGAGGTGACAACTCCTGTGCGCCGCGTCTGCTACATCGTGCAACTGGTTCTGTCCGGTGATGTGCCTCCGGAAGAGGGCGCGCCTCAACTTCTGCGCGGCATCGAACAGCTCAGCCAAGTGTTTCGCGACAGCGATAGTCGCGCGCGGCTCAATGAGGCCACGGAAAGTGTTCTGAGCCAGAACTTCTACCACGCTCTCAAGTCCCTGCGGTGCATTCTCCCCCGGGAAGAGCGTCTTCTTGCGACGAGTCACTGATGCCGTTTCAACCTGTCGTGCCCACGGGTGGTGTGGTGGGCTGGAATTTTTTGAACCGCACGATGGAGGCACAGCGCGCTGCCTTCACTCAAACCGAAAGCTATCAACGCGACGAAGACTATTTTCGCGCGAACATTGGCAATATCAGTTCGGCTGAAGAGCTGGTCGAGGATCGCAGGCTCTTATCCTTCGCATTGGACGCCTTTGGCCTTGGGGACGATATCGGCAACAAGTACTTCATCCAGAAAGTTCTGGAAGACGGCACCGAAGATGCCGCGGCGTTGTCAAACAGGCTTTCGGACAAGCGATACAAAGAGTTTTCCGACGCCTTTGGCTTTGGTGCAGGTCAATTTCCGAGAAACCAACTCAGCTTCTTCTCTGATGAGATCGTCGCCAAGAATGAAGATAGCCTGTTTGAGGAAGCGGTTGGGAATGTCGACGGTGATCTGCGCATTGCATTGAATCTCAGACGTGAGCTTTCGGAAATCGCGACAGACGACATGTCCGAGACGGCAAAATTCTATACTGTTCTTGGCAACCCTCCTCTCCGCACCGCATTCGAAACCGCGTTTCGCTTGCCGAGTGCTTTCGCGACGCTTGATATCGATAAGCAAGTCGAAACTCTGCAAGATCGCGTGGAAAGCAGTTTCGGCGCGGCAACGATTTCGCAGTTTTCGGACGACGACATGACGGAACGGCTGGTTCAGCAATTCCTGGTTCAATCCGACATTCAAAGCTTTGAGGCAACGTCATCCCCGGCAGCCATCGCGCTGGCTTTGCTCCAATAGGCGCTACGGGTGCTTTCTGCGATAAAGTCTGATGGCCCTACGGCGCCGGATCACTGAGCCTTAAAGTGATCTCCATCGTCGGAGACGCAGCTGCGGAGCAAAGGTCCCTCTTGGGCTCGACTACTCGTGAGCTGTCAAGAATGGCTCGACAATACCAAGATCACTCAAACGCGGTCCCGGATTGCACACAAGTGATGCGCCGAAGAGCGCCTTGAGTACAAAATACGGAGGCCGCCATTCCGTGATCTCGTTGAGTGCGTTTTCCCAAGTCACGAAATAGTCTGCGATCTCTGACAGGCTACATTCGTTGAGCAGTCCTGCAACGGGTAGCGGAACGCGCGCCAGAAGCTTGCCTGAGCTTGCGACAGCGAGGCCTCCTTGCTGGTCGATAACTGCATTTGCTGCGATCGACATGTCCTCCGGAGTTTGCCCGAAGATCGTTAGATTGTGACTGTCATGGGAGACGGATGTCGCTACTGCGCCGCGCAGAGGACCCCAGTCCTCCAGGAGCGCATTTTGAATTTCTGCGTCGGGACTGTGTCGCTGGATCACGGCCATACGCAAAATATCGGGAGGTATCTTCACGTTCCCCTCGGCAACGTCAAAGCGGCGTTGCCCCCATTCCGGAAACCGGGGTTTGCGGAGGGTTGGCAAATCAACTTGGGGGCCGCTCGCAAGTATCTCGAAATCACGCGGAACGGTTTTCCGCGCTCTGACCGTGTTGGTCAGAGCGACGGGGAGTACCACGTTTTTCTGCTCTCCTGAAAACGCACCCTTCCTTGCGACAGGTTTCCCGTCCATGAAAACGGACTCCAAAGCGACGGACTTCAGGTCGGAGAGAACAAGGACGTCTGCTCGGCGGCCGGGCGCGAGAAGGCCCAGATCAGGCCGCGAAATACTGATGGCAGCGTTCAGGCAGGCGGCGCGATAGGTCCAGGATGGTGGCAACCCGAGCGCGATCAGGTTGCGCAGAAGGTCATCGAGCCCTCCTCGTTCATAGAGATCGTTGGGAAACACATCGTCCGTACAGAGCGTGACCGTTTGCGGCATGTGTCCAAGGTTCAACAACGCATCCACAAACTCCGGCAAGAGATGTTTATGCGATCCGCGCAGCTCGATCGTCAGACCGGCACGCAGTTTTTCGATCAGATCCTCGCCCGAGATCAACTCATGATCTGTCGCCACCCCGGCCGCGACGAAGGCGTTCAGGTCTCGCCCCGACAGACCCCGTGCGTGCCCACAGACCCGTTTGCCGCTGGCCAGACCTGCGGCCACGATGTCCTGAGCGCGCTGGTTCCCGGTCAGCAGGGGATACATCGTCATCAGCTCTGCGGCGCCATGGGTGTCGGGCCGGGCCAGAAGCTCGGCAATGGTCTCGGCGTCGAAATCCGCTCCGCTGGTTTCAAAACCGGGGGCCGACGGGACGCAGGTCGGCACAAGCGGCAAGAACCGCAGCGCCGCCGCGCGCGCAGCGGCAAAGGCATAATCCATGCCCGCACGCCCGGCGACATTGGCCAGCTCATGCGGATCCCAGAGGGCCGTGGTCACACCGCGCGGCACCATATGCGCGGCGTATTCCATCGGCGTGATCATCGAGCTTTCCACATGCATGTGGGTGTCGATCAACCCGGGCAGCAGGACCTTACCCGTTGCATCCTCGTAGGTTTCTGCCTTCGGGGAAGAGCCTTGTGCATGAACCGATGCAATCAGGGCGCCGACGATCCCGATATCGGCCGCGCGCTCTTCACCCGTTACCAGATCAAGCACTGTGCCCCCGGTGATCAGCAGATCGAAGGGAACCTCCTGCCGCGCGGCCTGCACGGCGCGGCGGCGCAAGGCGGGGTCGTTCAGGTCTGCGTCAATGGGCATGGGCGGGGCCTCCTTCGAAGGCGGCGAGGCAGTCTCTGACGAGCGGGCCATGTCCCCCAGAGACTAGCCGCGTGCGCGACATGGGGGTCTCTGCGAAGGAGGTTTCGCCATAGCTTTCATCGCTGCAGAGGGACACATTCATGGCGCGGGGCGCGAAGCGAAAGCGCTCGGGCCAGATCAGGGCTGCGGCGGCAATCGGGTCGTAGATGGCCATCGCCTTGCGACCCCGTTCCAGGGCAATGTCCAGATATCCCAGCAACAAGTCGCGGCTCAGCGGGTCAGTGTCCGGCACATCCTCCGGGCCAAAGCAGTGCTGGCGGCATTGGGTCAGATCCACCACATCCAAGGGCAGCTGCGCGTTCAGAACGGTGTCGAGCGCCTCGGGGTCCGCCAAGGAATTGTATTCGGCGCGGGGCGAATGGTTGCCCGGCCCATTGCTGCCGCCCATCCAGACCAGTCGGGTGATCCGGGCGGCAGCCTTGGGGGAGGATTTCAACAGATGCGCGATATTGGTCAGCGGGCCGAGGGCCAGGATCACCCGCTCGGGCGTGCGGCGCGGGGTGCGCAGCCACTGCTCCAATGCCGGGCCCGCGGGCGGAAAGATCGGCGGGCGCGCGGGCTTGGGCAGGGTCTGTCCCCGACTGCGCATGCCCAGTGGGCCCAGGATGCGCGCGGCGGTTTCCGGTGTGCGCTTCAGGGGGCGGTCCGCGCCTGAGAAGACGGGCATTTCGAGACCGTAGGCCTCCTGCGCGCCACTGGCATTGGCCTCGACCTGGGGCAAAGGGGCGTTCCCGGCGACCAGCGAGACCCCGGCTACGGCGATCCGGTGGGTCCGCAGGAGCAAGAGCGCCCAAAGATCATCAAACCCCATATCCGTATCCACCCAGATCGCGCTCATTGGCTGAGCGCCCGGGCAGTGGCATGGGGCAGGTCGAAGGCGACCATGCCGCCGATGGGGATCTCGTCCTGTTCGATGGGCGCGTCCGCCGTGATGGTCCCGATCTCGCTGTCGAGGACGTATTCCCGGTGCCCTCCGGCGAAGCTGCTGGCGCGCACGCGCCCCCGATGCGGGCCGCTGCCCACCTGCACCCCGCTTGGGCGCCATGCCAGAAGCGGGGCAGGGGCCTCGAACCCGAGCGGCAGCGCGCCGGTCTCGGAGGTCAGCCGCCCGTCGCGGGCCGCGAAGATGTTCTCGAACCCCATGAAGTCGGCGGCAAAGGCCGTGGCCGGGGCGGCATAAAGCTCTGCCGGGGTGCCCAATTGTTCGATCTCGCCATCCTTCATCAGCACGATCCGGTCCGCCAGCGCGAGCGCTTCGGCCTGATCATGGGTGACGAAGACCATGGTCACGCCGGTCTCTTTTTGCACCCTCTGCAGTTCGTTGCGCATCTCGAGCCGGAGCCGCGCATCGAGGTTCGAAAGCGGCTCGTCCAGCAAGAGAACCTTGGGCTCCATCACCATCGACCGGGCGAGAGCCAGACGTTGCTGTTGCCCCCCGGACATCTCGGCGGGTTTGCGGGCCTCGAACCCGCTCAGTCCGACCGTGGCCATCCCGGCCTCGGTGCGGCTCCGGATCTCGGCCTCGGGCCGCTTTTGCAGGCGCAGTCCGAAGGCGACGTTCTCGAAGGCACTGAGATGGGGGAAGAGGGCGTAGGACTGAAAGACCAGCCCGATCCCGCGCTTGTTCGCGGCCACGCGGGTGACGTCGCGGCCATCAATCTCGATCCGGCCCCCGCTGGGGCTGAGCAGTCCGGCAATGGCGCGCATGGTCGTGGTTTTGCCGCAGCCCGAGGGGCCAAGCAGGGCGATCAGCTCTCCTTCGCGGATATCGAGGTTGAGGTCCGGAACGGCCACGGTGTCCCCATAGGACAGGGTCAGATCCTGAAGTGAAACGAAAGCGTCAGACATAGCGTGAGAACCCCAGCAGCCGTTCGGCGATAAAGACAATGGCAACGGACATGAAGGCCAGCAGCGCCGAGAGTGCTGCGACCGACGGATCGAAGGTGATTTCCATGTAGGAGAGCATGTCGATGGGCAGGGTGCGCACCCCCGGCCCCGACAGGAAGAGGGAGGCCGGGACCTCGTTGAAGCTCGCCACGAAGCCCAAGATGAACGCGGCCAGAATGCCGCCGCGGATATTGGGCAGCACGACCTTGGTGAAGGCCTGCAGCCGCGTGCAGCCGAGGATCACCGCGGCCTCTTCCATATCTGCGCGCAGGTTGTTCAGGCTCGACGAGACCACGCGCACGGCATAGGGCATGACCAGCGCCGTGTGCGTCACGAAAAGGGCCAGGGTGATCGAGACGTTCAGCGGCACGACGAAATACCTCAGCAAGGCAAGGCCCACGATGATCCCCGGCACGATGATCGGCGCAGCCACGATGGTCTTGATCGTCTCGGCGCCGGGCAGGTCATAGCGGTGCAACGCATAGGCGGCGGGGATCCCCAAGAGCAGCGCCGCGAGGGTGCCGAAGATCGCGAGAAACATGGACAGCGCGAAGCTGGCCCGGAAGCTTTCGACCGTGAAGACCTTGGCGTACCACTTCAGGGACAGACCCTGGGGCGGGAAGGCCAGCGCCTCGCCCGCCGAGGCCCCGGCGAGGATCACGATCAGGAAGGGGCCGATGAGAAAGGTCAGTGTGACCCCGAGGATCAGCCAGATGGCAAGGCGCGGCATGGGCTATTTCCCCGGCGAGGCAATCCGCTTGAGCAGCAGATTGGCTGAAAAGGACATGACGATCAGGATCATCGCGATGACGCTGGCCGAGACAAAATCGTTGGAAACATTCACCCGCTGATAGAGCAGCGTCTCAAGCATCAGGACCTTGGACCCCCCGAGGATGGCCGGGGTGATGTACGCCGTCAGGGCCCCGGTGAAGACCAGCGTGCCACCGATCACCAGCCCTTCGCGGGTCAGCGGCAGGATGACCCGAAAGAACACCTGAAACCAGCTCGCGCCGAGGACCCGTGCGGCTGGGATGACGTCCTTGGGGATGTTCTCCATCGCCGAGACCAGCGAGATGATCATCAGCGGCAGGAACAGCTGTAGCAGGCCGATGAACACCGCGGTCTCGGTAAAAAGCAGTCGGATCGGTGTGTCCGAGAGGCCAAGTCCGACAATCGTGTCGTTCACAATCCCGGTGCGGCCCAGGATGACGATCCATGCATAGGTCCGCGCCACCGGCGAGATCATCAGCGGCAGCACCACGAGGCCAAAGATGCGGCCCCGTGCGGTCTTGGGCAGGTTCACGATGCAGAAGGCGGCCGCGTATCCGATCACGGCGGCCGTCCCCGCCACCAGCACGCCAAGTTTCAACGTCCGCAGGAAGACTGTTCGGTTGAGCGGTTGCGCAAAGAAATCCACGTATCCCTGCAGGCTCCACGCCCCGCCCTCGGTCTGGAAAGCAATGGACAGCAGGATCCCCACCGGCACCAGAAACACCAGAAAGGTGAAGAGGGCCGCCGGCAGGGCGAGGGCCAGTCCTTCGCTGCGGTTGAGAAACATAGCGGAGCGTCCTGTCAGGGGTGGTCAGGGGACGCAGGCATGGCCCGGCCCCCTGCGGTGCTTAGCGGATGACTTCGCTGTTCCACTGGTCCACCCAGGCATCGCGGTTCGTGATGATCTCGGCGGGGGGCAGGATGTTCAGCGAGTTGATCAGATCCGCGCCATAGGTCAGGTTCGAGGCGACCTCCTCGCTGACCGTGACATCCATATTGGCCGGGCTGTCGATCAGGGCTTCGGCGATCCGGGTTTGCACCTCGGCCGAGAGCCAGTAATCCATCAGCTTATAGGCCAGCTCTTCGTTGCCATTATCCTTGGTCATGATCATCACGTTCATGCCGCCCGCCTGACCTTCGGCAGGCTCGGCCCAGGCAAAGGGCAGGGGCGAGCTTTTGAACCGGCTCCAGGCGAAGCGCCCGACCGGGGCGGCGATCACCTCCTCCTGGTTCATCAGCTGCGCGAGCTCCGACGAACGGGAGTAGAAGGTGACGATGTCATCCGCGCTCTCACCGATGGCCGAGATCGTCGCGGTGAAGTCGCTGGCATCCCCGCCCGCGGCCTTGTCGAGCATCATAAGGGTGAGCGGCCCCTGCGTCCCGGTGATGTTCGGCAGTGAGACGTTGCCGGCCAGCTCCTCGCCCAGCAGATCGCCCCAGCTGTTGATCTCGACCAGATCCGAACGATAGACGATCGAGCTTGCATAGAACGTATAGCCTACGGCCATGTTGTCACCGATCGGGTCCTGCGCCGCCGGGTAGAGCCGGTCGAAGCTGCTGATCCGTGTGGTGTCCAGCGGCGCCAGCAGACCCTTGCGCGCAAGGCTGAGCGCGTCATGGGACGAGATCACGGCCATGTCGATCACCGGGTCGGCGGCATTGGCCTCGATCTTGGCCATCCGCTCCACGCTGTTGCCGGTCTCGATCACCAGCTCGCAGCCGCAGATCTCTTCGAACGGGTCGTAGAGCGCTTCTTTGTAAGCGTCTTGGGCGAAGGAATAGACAGAGATCGTCAGGGTGTCCTGAGCCGATGCACTGCTCGCGGCGAGCGCTGCGGTCAGGGCCGCGAGGGTCAAGGTCTTGGTCATGGGAAGGGTCTCCTGTTGGACGGAAGGGCGGGAATGCCGGTCGAGGCGCGCAGGACGAGCCGCATGGGGACGGTCTCGCCATGCTCCGGGGCCGGTTGGCCGTCGATCTGCGCGGTGATGATGGCGATGGCGCGGCGGGCAATGTCCTCGACATCTTGGGCCACGGTGGTCAGGCTTGGATGCATGGCCGAGGAAAAGGCCATGTTGTCGAACCCGGTCAGGCTGATCTGTTCCGGCACGGACAGCTCGGCGCGCATCAGCTCGGACCGCACCCGCAGGGCGAGCAGATCCGACGTGGTCATGATCGCCGTCGCCCCGTCGCGGATCAGGGGCAGGATGCGCGCGATCCCGGCATCGCCCCAGACAGTGGTATGGTCCACATCGTCCAGGGCTCCGGTCATGCCTGCGATGCGGTCGCGCTGCACCTCCGAGACGGGATCGGCCCCGAGGATCACCACCTTGCGATGCCCGATCTCGCGGATATGCCGGGCGACCAGCGCGCCCCCGCCCATATGGTCAGCCGAGACGGCGTTCTGCGGGTCCGAGGCGGTGTTGATCACTGCCACCGGGACGGGCATCGGATCGGGCGAGGTGCCTTTCTGAGGTACGACAAGCATCCCGTCCACACCCAGATGCAGCAAGCGGCGAAGGGCCTCGCTCTGTTCAGCGGGGCTGCCGCGGCTATCGGCAATCAGGATCCCCATATCCTGCGCATCGGCCATCATCGACAGGGTCTGCGCGATCCGGGGAAAGAGCGGATTGGTCAGATCCGGCATGACAAGACCGAGGATCCCCGTGCGTCCGCTTTGCAACGCCCGGCCCGCGAGGCTCGGGCGATAACCCATCTCGCGCGCGCGGGTGCGGATGCGCTGGGCGAGGTCCTCGGACACGCGCCCCTTGCCGCCGAGCGCATTGGACACCGTGGTCGCGGTGACCCCGATCTCCGTTGCGATATCCTTGATACTGACCATACGCTGCCCCTTGCTTGAACGTTAAACTCGCGATCTGAGTCGGGTCAATGCTTTAGTTTAACGTTCAAGCGCGTGGGCAAAGAGAAACCCCGCAGCCGAAACTGCGGGGTCCGTTCGGTCGTGACGGGCCTGCGTCTAGAAGTCGAGATTCTCGACGCTCAGGGCGTTCTGCTGGATGAAGGCGCGGCGCGGTTCGACCACATCCCCCATCAGCTTGGTGAAGATGTCATCGGCATCGGCCACATCCTCGATCTGCACCTGCAGAAGCGTGCGCGCCTCGGGGTCCAGCGTCGTTTCCCAAAGTTGATCCGGGTTCATTTCGCCCAGACCCTTGTACCGCTGCAGGGATTGACCCTTCTCCCCCTCGTCGAGGATTGCCTTGAGCAGGGCGAGCGGGCCATGGATCATCTGATCCCGTTCCTTGCGGGTCAGGCGTGCGGGGTCGCGATAGACCTCGCGGCTTTCACGCGAGACCGAGGACAGCTTGCGCGCCTCGCCCGAGCGGAGCACCGCGCCATCCAGCGTGCGGATCTCTTCGACCCCGCGCAGCACGCGGCTCAGCCGGATGCCGTGATCCTGGGTGATGCGTCCCTGCCAGCCGCGTTCATACTCGACGGCCACAAGGTCGAGCCGCTTGGCCACGGAATCGGCCACCTGTTGCAGGTCGTCATCGGCGCGACCCGGGTCGAACGCCCCGGCAATCGCGGCCTGTTCGAGGATCGGGCGCGGGTAATGGGTCGGAAAGGCGTCGAGGATCCGCTTGAACTGCCGCGCGGCCTCGACCACCCGGGCAAGGTCCTGTCCGGCGATCTCTTCGCCCGCAGGCAGGCGCAGCACGGCGCCCTCGATCCCTTGGGCGATCAGGTGATCTTCCAGCGCCGCCTGGTCCTTGAGGTAGACCTCGGACTTGCCGCGCGCGACTTTGTAGAGCGGCGGCTGCGCGATGTAGAGATAGCCGCCCTCGATGATCTCGGGCATCTGCCGGAAGAAGAAGGTCAGCAGCAGCGTCCGGATATGCGCGCCGTCCACATCCGCGTCCGTCATGATGACGATCTTGTGGTAGCGCAGCTTCGAGATGTCGAACTCGTCCCGCCCGATCCCGGTGCCGAGCGCGGTGATCAGCGTGCCGATCTCCTGGCTCGACAGCATCCGGTCGAAGCGCGCACGTTCCACGTTCAGGATCTTGCCGCGTAGGGGCAGAACCGCCTGATTGTGGCGCGACCGACCCTGTTTGGCCGAGCCGCCGGCGCTGTCCCCCTCCACGAGGAAGATCTCGGAATTCGCCGGATCCTTCTCCTGGCAATCGGCGAGCTTGCCGGGCAGGGAGGCCACATCCATCGCCGTCTTGCGCCGGGTCAGTTCCCGCGCCTTGCGGGCGGCCTCGCGGGCGAGCGCGGCCTCGATGATCTTGCCGACGATCTGCTTGGCCTGTGCCGGGTTCTCTTCGAACCACTCGCCGAGCTTCTCGTTGACGAGACCCTCAACGGCGGGCCGAACCTCGGAGGAGACGAGCTTGTCTTTCGTCTGGCTCGAGAATTTCGGATCCGGAACCTTCACCGACAACACGCAGGTCAGCCCTTCGCGCGCGTCATCGCCGGTGAAGTTCACCTTCTCGCGCTTCGCGATGCCGCTGGATTGCGCGTAGGAGTTGATCGTCCGGGTCAACGCACCGCGAAAACCTGCGAGATGGGTGCCGCCATCGCGCTGCGGGATGTTATTGGTGAAGGGCAGAACCGTCTCGTGATAGCTGTCGTTCCACCACATGGCGACCTCGACCCCGATCCCGTCCTTCTCGCCATCCATGAAGATCGGCGCGTCCATCACGGCGGTTTTCGAGCGGTCGAGATATTTCACGAACTCGCGCACGCCGCCTTCGTAGAACAGGTCCGAACGGAGCGGTTCCGCCGGGCGCTCATCCTCGAGTATGATCCGCACCCCGGAATTCAGGAAAGCCAGCTCGCGCAGGCGGGTCTCCAGCGTCTTGAAGACATATTCGAGGTTCGAGAACGTGTCGGTCGAGGCGAGGAACCGCACCTCGGTGCCCTTTCGGCCCTCGGCATCACCAACCACGCGCAGATGCTCGGTGGTCACGCCGCCCTCGAAGCGGGCGTAATGCTCCTTGCCGTCGCGCCAGATCCGCAGTTCCAGCCAGTCCGACAGGGCGTTCACAACTGATACGCCCACCCCGTGCAGACCGCCCGAGACCTTGTAGGAGTTGCTGTCGAACTTCCCGCCCGCATGGAGCTGGGTCATGATGACTTCGGCGGCGCTGACGCCTTCCTCCTCATGCAGACCGACGGGAATTCCGCGTCCATTATCGCTCACGGAAACGCTCGAATCCGCGTGGATTTTGACCGTCACGGCGTCCGCGTGACCGGCCAGCGCTTCGTCGATGCCGTTATCCACGACCTCGTAAACCATATGGTGCAGGCCCGAGCCATCATCGGTGTCACCGATATACATGCCCGGACGCTTTCGCACAGCCTCCAAGCCCTTGAGAACCTTAATGGAATCGGCGCCATAATCCTCGGGCGCCTGCGCGGTCTCTGCCATGAGAGCCTTCCTGTTGTTTTCTTTAAGTTTATACAAGTCTTGGGGGGGGATGTCACGCGGTTGCAACAAGATATAGCGGTTTTGGCCCGGGCGGCCGGGCCTCTGGCCGGGGTGGGGCTTGCCGCCGTGGCGACAGGTCGCCATCACGGGGCCGTAGCGGCTCTGCGGGCGACAAGCGGTCACCGCGCCCTAGGTAGGCCGAGGAAGGAGAAACCCCCTATGGTTCTGCAACTGCGCGGTGTCACGAAATCCTATCAGACCACCGATGGCCCGCTGCCGGTTTTGCGCGGCGTCGATCTGGGCCTGAACGCAGGCGAGACCCTCGCCCTGACCGGCGAGAGCGGGTCGGGCAAGAGCACGCTTTTACATCTGGTGGGCGGTCTCGACACCCCGGATGCGGGGGTGATCGAGGTCGCGGGCGCGGATGTGGCGCGGATGGATGACACCGCCCGCGCGGCCCTGCGCCGCGAGACGGTTGGGGTCGTGTTTCAGCAGTTCAACCTGATCCCTGCGCTGGATGTGGCGGCCAACCTGTCCTTTCAGGCGCGGCTTGCCGAGCGGCACGATCCGGACTGGCAGGCGGAACTCGCCGAGCGTCTGGGTCTCGCATCCTATCTGCAGCGGTATCCGGAGCAGCTGTCCGGGGGGCAGCAGCAACGCGTCGCCATCGGGCGCGCGCTGGCCACGCGCCCGGCGATCCTGTTGGCGGATGAGCCGACCGGCAATCTTGACGAGGGCACGGCGGATGCGGTGCTGGCGCTGATGCTCGAGCTGGTCGAAGAGACCGAGGCGGCGCTGCTCATGGTCACCCATTCCGAGCGTCTAGCCGACCGGATGGCGCGGCGGGTTCATCTGCGTCGCGGGCAGACAAGCTGATGCGGCGGACCGCGCTTTCGGGGATGATGGCCCATTGGCGGCGTCATCCGGGGCAGTTCCTGACCCTGATCCTCGGGCTTGCGCTGGCCACGGCGCTCTGGTCCGGGGTGCAGGCGATCAATGCGGAGGCGCGGTCGAGCTATGCCACCGCGGCCGCCGCGCTTGGTCAGGACGAGTTGAACCAGCTGGTGGATCCATCGGGCCCGATCCCCGAGGCGACCTATATCGCCCTGCGCCGGGCTGGCTGGGGCGTGTCGCCGGTGCTGGAGGGACGGATCACCCGGGATCTTGGGGTGATCCGGGTGCTGGGGATCGACCCGATAACTGCGCCGCCCCAGGCCCAGATGGTGGATCTGAGCGCGCCGGGGGACTTGCTGGCCTTCATGGCCGGGCGCGCCTATGCGCCACCGGAACTCGCCGCCCAGCTCGGGCCGCAATTCGAGGGGCAGGAGGTGCGGGTGGCCGCCAGCCTGCCCGCCGGGACGTTGATGATGGATGTGGGGCAGGCGCAGCGCGTGCTCGACCGCCCGGATCAGGTCACGCGCCTTCTGGTCTGGGCCGAGCACCCCCTGACCCGCCGCCCGCTCGCCGAGATTGCCCCTGCCCTGCAGGAGGCCACCCCCGAGGATCGTGGCGATGTCGCCCGGCTCACGGACAGTTTCCACCTCAACCTCACGGCTTTCGGGTTTCTGTCCTTTGCTGTCGGGCTGTTCATCGTCCATGCCGCCATTGGCCTCGCCTTCGAGCAGCGGCGACCGACCTTTCGCACCCTGCGCGCGCTGGGCGTGCCCGCCCGCACGCTGGTGGGCCTGCTGGCGGCCGAGGTGCTGGTGCTGTCGCTGGTGGCCGGAGTGATCGGCGTCGCTTTGGGCTATGCGATTGCGGCGGCTCTCCTGCCGGATGTGGCGGCGACCCTGCAAGGGCTCTACGGGGCGAGCGTGGATGGCGCGCTCAGTCTGCGGACGAGCTGGTGGATTGCGGGGCTCGCCATCTCGGTGCTGGGCGCGATCGCGGCGGCGGCGCAGAGCCTCTGGCGGCTCTGGCACCTGCCGGTGCTGGCCCCGGCGCAACCCCGGGCCTGGGCGCGCGCCTCGGCCCGGTCCATGCGGGTGCAGGGTGGCGTGGCGGCGGGGATGATCCTGCTGGGGCTCACCCTGCTCTTTGCCGGGCAGGGGTTGGTGGCGGCCTTTGCGATGCTGGCGCTGCTGCTGCTGGGGGCGGCTTTGGCCCTGCCGGTTGTTCTCTCGGTCGCGCTGGGATTGGGCGCGCGTGGCGCGCGCTCCGTGCTGGGCCAGTGGTTCTGGGCCGATACGCGGCAGCAATTGCCGGGCTTGTCGCTGGCCCTGATGGCGCTGCTGCTGGCGTTGTCGGCCAATATCGGGGTGGGGACCATGGTGGGCAGTTTTCGCCTGACCTTCACCGGCTGGCTCGATCAACGTCTCGCCTCCGAGCTCTATGTGACCGCCCGCTCCGAGGCCGAGGCGGCAGAGTTGCGCGCCTTTCTCGCCCCGCGCAGCACCGCAATCCTGCCGATCTGGAGCGTCGAAGCCGCCCTGCCCGGAGGGCCCGGCGAGATCTTTGGCGTGGCGGATCACCCGACCTATCGGGACAACTGGCCCCTGCTGACGGCGGTCCCGGAGGTTTGGGACCGCGTGGCCGATGGATCGGGCATTCTGATCAACGAGCAATTGTCGCGCCGCGAAAGGCTCCGCCCCGGGGATCGGCTCCCACTGCCTGGCCCGTGGGAGGCCGAGATCGTCGGGGTCTATTCCGACTACGGCAACCCGCAGGGGCAGGTGATGGTCGGGCTCAGCCGCTTCGAAGCGCAATTCCCGCAGGCCGCGCAACTGCGCTACGCCGTGCGCCTGCCGCCGGACGAGACGGAGGCAGTGATGACCGCCCTGCAGCGCGAGTTCGGCCTGCCCTCCAGCACGATGATCGATCAGGCAACGGTCAAGGCGATCTCGCTCGCGGTGTTCGAACGGACCTTTACGGTAACCGCCGCGCTCAATGTGCTGACCCTTGGGGTGGCGGCGATTGCCATGCTCACCAGCCTGCTGACGCTTGCGCGGATGCGGGTGCCCCAGCTGGCCCCGGTCTGGGCGCTGGGCCTCACCCGGCGACGGCTCGCTGGGCTGGAACTGATGCGCGCGGCGCTCCTTGCGGCGCTGACGGCGGTGCTGGCCCTGCCCGTGGGCCTCGTGCTGGCCTGGGCCTTGCTCGCGGTCGTCAATGTCGAGGCCTTTGGCTGGCGGTTGCCCATGCATCTCTTCCCCGCCGACTGGCTACGCCTCGCGGTGCTGGCGCTGGCCGCGGCGCTGCTCGCCTCAGCCTGGCCGGTGCTGCGGCTGGCGCGCACGGCGCCCTCGGATCTGTTGAAGGTGTTTGCCAATGAACGTTAGCGCCCTCTGGATGGCCCTCGCCCTGCTCTTTGCGCCCGTTGCCGCGCTGGGACAGGGGTTCGCCGGGCTTGGGTCGACAACGGCGGATGGCTTTGCCCAGCCCGCGCCCGACCCGGTCTTTGATTTTCCGACAGATCACGGGCCGCATCCGGATTACAGGATCGAATGGTGGTACCTGACCGCGAATCTGCGCGGCGCGGATGGGCGCGACTACGGGTTGCAATGGACGCTCTTTCGTTCGGCGCTGGAGCCGCGCCGGACCGAGGGCTGGGACAGTCCGCAGATCTGGATGGGCCATGCGGGGCTTACGACACCCGAGCGTCATTTCGTGGCCGAACGCTTTGCCCGGGATGGCACCGGGCAGGCCGGGGTCACCGCCGAGCCCTTTGCCGCGTGGATCGATGACTGGCAGATGACCGGACTGGCGCCGGTGGGGGCCGATGCGATCTCGGCCCTGCGGCTGACGGCATCGGGGCGCGACTTCGCCTATGACATGACCCTGAACGCGGAGGGGCCCTTGGTGCCGCAAGGGGCGGGGGGCTACTCGGTGAAATCCGCAAGCGGGCAGGCCAGCTACTACTATTCGCAGCCCTTCTATCGGCTCACGGGCACGCTCACCCTTCCCGACGGTCCGGTGGAGGTCAGCGGGACCGCATGGCTCGACCGGGAATGGTCGAGCCAGCCCCTGGATGAGGGGCAGACCGGGTGGGACTGGTTCTCGCTCCACCTCGAGGGGGGTGACAAGGTCATGGGCTTTCGCCTGCGGGATCGGGCGGGGGCCGATTACACGGCGGCCACGTGGATCGCCCCGGATGGCACACCGGATCCCCTGCCCAATGGCGCGTTTCAGGTCACCGAACAGAGCGTCACCGAGGTCGCCGGGCGACAGGTGCCGACGGAATGGCGCGTGCAGATCCCGAGCCGTGGGCTCGACATCGTGACCCGGCCGCTGAATGCCCAAAGCTGGATGGACACGCTCTTTCCCTATTGGGAAGGCCCGATCCGGTTTGAGGGCAGCCATCGCGGTCAGGGCTATCTGGAGATGACAGGATATGAGTAATTGGTACACAGAATTGGACAGCACGCTTGACCAAGTCTGGCAGCTGCTCGGCCGTGCGGTCCGAGATCCGAAAAGCCCCCTGCGCACGCCTGTCATGGCCACGGTGGGGGCCGATGGTCACCCGGATGCGCGGGTTGTGGTGCTGCGTGATGCTGCACGTAGTGCGGGTGCTCTCGAGGTCCACACCGATCGGAGATCAAAGAAAGTCAAAGACTTAGAATCCTGCCCGCTGGTAACATTTTGCGCCTGGTTGCCAAAAGCTGATTTACAGGTGCGTATTAAAACGATAGCTACTGTAGCCAGCGGTCCTGACGTTTTGTCCTTGTGGCAATCGATGTCCGAGGCCGCCCGCCGGGTCTATGGCGGTGTGCCTGCTCCGGGAATGTTGCTTGCGCATCCCTCGGAGTTTGGTATCCGCCCGGACCCGGCGGATCTTGCGCGTCTGCGCTGTGACATCACCGAAATCGAGACCTTGCATCTGGGCCGTGAGCTGCATCGGCGTGCCCGGTTTCGGCGTGACGAGGACTGGGTCGGATCCTGGCGCGCGCCCTGAGGGCTGTCAGAGGGCGAACATCGGAAAGCTCACCCCGAGGGACCAGGCGAGGATCAGGCCGAGCGCGACGCCGACACTGCCGACGGCCCCGGTTCGGCGGCCCAGCCACGCCCCCATCGTGCCGAACACCACGAAATAGAGGACGATCACCGGCAGGATGATCAACAGGAAGAACAGCCCTTCCAGATCCAGCGCAACCGCGATGGCCAGGGAAACGAAGAAGCCCAGCTTCGCTACGATCCGACGCCAGAGCGCTGCGGTTCCGCCACCGCTCAGCCAGGTATCGGCGAGCATATAGGCCACGGCGCCCAGAGCGATGGCGAGGATGATCATCATCCGCCCGGCATGGGGCATGAAGGAGGCCACATAGCGGTCCAGCGCGCCCCCGAACACTGCAATTCCGTAGACCAGCAGTGCCAGCCCGACCCATGGATGCCATCCGCCGGGCCGATAGCCGCGCAACCACAGCACGCCGCCCGCCAACCCGCCAAAGACGAGCAGATGCAATGCGAGATAGTCTGCCACCAGAACCGGCAGGATCTTCAGGTCCACGGGCCACAGGACCAGCGGCGTCACGATGCTCGCCGCTCCCAGTGCCATCCAGTAGTCTCGCCGGGGCAGTGGGGCGGGCTGCGCGAGCCCCTTCGGTGCCAGCCGCGAGAGGGGCCAGGCCAACCCGACCAGTCCCGCCAACAAGAGCGCGATCCACCCGCCCGTGGTTGCCAAAGCCGCTGAGGACGTCCGGCCATAGCTCTCGTCGAGCCAATCCCGCGCGGCCTGAAGGCTGGTCGCGGCATAGAGCACGCCCACATGTTCCACATGCGGGGCGACCACGGCCCGCCGGGTGACATCGCCGGATGCCACGGTCTCGCCCTCCTCCGCGGACGGATCGACCAGACGCAGCACCCGGAGCGCCTCGGCCCGGAGCGCGGCCTCCCACGCGCCGGAAATGGCGATCAGCCGCCGCGGCTCGGTCGCCGAGACCGCCTGGCTGAACATCGAGATCGCAACGGTCGCCGAAACCCGCGGATCGGCGAGCGTCTGGCGGACGATCACATCCGAGGCCATGGAATGGCCCAGCAGAGCGACGCGCCCATCCACCCCTCGCAGGGACAGGGCGTAATCCGTCACCCGCCCGGTCTCGGCCATCAGAAGCTGTGTCGTCCCGTCGATCCGGGTCACGTCGCCGGACATGGGCACCGGATTGCGGCCATGCCCCTCGAAATCAAAGCTCACCGCCACATAGCCCGCCCGGGCGAGGGTCAGGGCGAAGGCCTCCATCAACTGGCGTGACCCGGCAAAGCCATGGGCGATCACCACGGCCGGGGCCGGATCCGCGCTGGCGGTGCGATAGACCGTCACCGGGGTCTCGCCCACCACATCGTGCCGGATCTCAAGCCCGGCGCGCGCCCCTTCGAGCCGCCAGACCGCGAGGCCCACCGCACAAACCGACAGGATCAGGACCAGCCAGCGCAACCAATTCATCGTGAGGATCCTCTCTTGCGGCACCTCGGCCCCTCGCACGGATGCGGTGGGGCTGCTACGCCTTGGCGCGACAATGTAGTGGAGCCCGCCCCGATGCAAAGCCCTCTTCCCCTGACGCGTGATCTGGTCCTGATCGGTGGGGGCCATACCCATGCGCTGGTGCTGCGCCAATGGGCGATGAACCCACTGCCGGGGGTGCGGCTGACGCTGATCGACCCGCATCCCAGCGCGCCCTATTCCGGGATGCTGCCGGGCCATATCGCGGGACATTACGCGCGCAAGGATCTCGAGATTGATCTGGTGAAACTCGCGCGGTTCGCCGGGGCGCGCCTGATCCTCGGACGGGCCGAGGGGCTGGATATGGCCGCGCGCGAAGTGCATGTGCCGGGCCGCCCGCCGGTGCGCTATGACATTGCGGCGCTGGATATCGGCGTGACCTCGCGCCTGCCGGAGCTGCCGGGCTTTGCCGAACATGCGCTGGCGGCCAAGCCGCTGGGGCGTTTCGCGGATCACTGGGAAAGCTTTGCCGCCAATCCGCCCGCCGAGCCCCATGTGGTCGTGCTGGGCGCGGGGGTGGCGGGGGTCGAACTGGCCATGGCCTGCGCCCACCGGCTGGGCGAAGAGGCGCGCGTCACGGTGGTGGAGGCCGGGGGCGAAATTCTTGCGGGCATGACCCCCCACACGCGGGCGGCGCTGGCCGACGAGCTGGCCGCGCAGGGCATCACCGTGGAGCTGAACGCCCGCGCGGCGCGTATCGCGGCGGATCATGTAGCGCTTGAGGATGGGCGGGTGTTGCGCTCGGATGTGGTGATCGGTGCGACCGGAGCGCGGCCCCAGGGCTGGCTGGCCGAGACCGGGCTGGCGCTGGTCGAAGGGTTCATTGCCGTGGACACCCAGCTCCGCTCCCTGTCCGACGACCGGATCTATGCCGCCGGCGATTGCGCGCATATGGGCTTTGCCCCGCGGCCTAAGGCAGGCGTGTACGCGGTACGCCAAGCCCCGATTCTGCTGGCCAATCTGCGCGCGGATCTGACTGGCAAGACCCGCAAACGCTACAGCCCGCAAAAGGACTACCTCAAGCTGATCTCGACCGGGCGCAAGGCGGCGATTGCCGACAAGGCCGGGATGCGCAGCTCGGGCGCGTGGCTCTGGCGGTTGAAGGATCGGATCGACCGCAAGTTCATGGACAAGTTCCATACCTTGCCCGCCATGTCCGCGCCCGACCTGCCCCGGGATGCGCCCCCCAGTCTGCGCGCAGCACTGGGTAATGCGCCGCTTTGTGGCGGTTGCGGGGCCAAGGTCGGGGCGTCGGCGCTGGACGGGGCCCTCGCGACACTGCCCGCCCCCCAGCATCCCGACACCCTGTCCGGCCCCGGGGATGATGCGGCGCTGCTGCGTCACGGTGCGGGCCAACAGGTGATCTCGACCGATCATCTGCGCGCCTTTGTCGAGGATCCCTACCTGATGACTCGGATCACCCTGCAACACGCGCTGGGCGATGTCTGGGCCATGGGGGCGGAGCCGCAGGCAGTGCTGTCGCAGATCATCCTGCCCCGCGCCACGCCCGATCTGCATGCGGGGATGCTGGCCGAGATCACCGCCGCCGCGCAGGACGGAATCCGGGCCGTGGGCGCGGATCTTGTCGGCGGGCATACGAGCATCGGCGCCGAGCTGACGCTGGGGTTCACCGTCACGGGGCTTGTCCCCGAAGGCCGGGCCGCGATCGGGCTCGCCGGGGCGCGGCCCGGGGATCGTCTGGTCCTGAGCCGCCCGATCGGGATCGGTGTTCTGTTGGCCGCCGAGATGCAAGGCGCGGCGGAAGGGGCGGATATCGCCGCCCTCTGGGCCACGCTCGCCGAGGATCAGGCCGGGATCGCCCGCGTCCTTGCCCGCCATGCCCATGCCATGACGGACGTGACAGGCTTCGGGCTGGCGGGGCATCTGGCGCGGCTTTGCGCGGCGTCGGGCGTGGGGGCCACCGTGTCGCTCGCGACGGTGCCGGTCTTTGCCGGGGCCGAGGCGCTGGCAGAGCAGGGCTATCGCTCAACCATCTATCCTGAGAATCGTGCGCTCTTGCCCGATCTGCCCGATCAGACGGCGCGGCAGAAGCTGCTCTTTGATCCGCAGACGGCGGGCGGGCTGCTGGCCGCGGTGTCCGCGGGGCTGGACCTGCCGGGTCTGGTCGAGATCGGCGAGATCACGGCGGAGACGGGTCTGCGCCTGTCCGACTAGCGGCTAAGCGACCGCAAGGCGTCCGCGACCTGACGCGCCGTGCGTGTGATCTCTGTGGGGTCCAGCGCCGTCTCCGAGAGCGCCAGATCCAGCGCGGCGCCGGGCTTGGCCTTGCGGTTCCGGCGGTAGAGCGGGTCGTAATGCACCGCCATCAGGCTGTCGGCGAGGGGCTCGAAAGCCTGCTCGGTGACCATCTGCTGCCAGTCATCCACTTGCGCATGGCCGTGCAGCTTGCGGAACGGTTCCAGCCGCGCCGCGAGATCCTCGGGCCGCGCCAGCAGGTCGTCATAGCTGCGCATCAGGTAGCGCGCCCGGGCCGCACGGGGCACGGAGAGAACCAGCCGGGGCGCAGATTTCATCGCCTGCCAGATCGTAGGGGGCAGGTTGATCCGCCCGACCTTGGAGCTTTCGGCCTCCACCACCACCGGGCGCGCCGGGTCGAGCGCGGTGATCGCGGCGGCAAGTTCGCTCTCGAACCCTTTCTGGGCCGGTTGCGCGTCGGCATAGGCCCCCAGAAGCGAGCCGCGATGATGGGCGAGCCCCTCGAGATCGATGACCTGAAACCCCTCCTGCGGCAGCAGGTTCAGAAGGTCCGTCTTGCCCGACCCCGTATCCCCGTCGAGCAACAGCACCGGGCAGGGAAAGACCGCCTCGTAAAGTGCGCTCTGCACCAGGCGGCGATAGCTCTGATACCCGCCCTTGAGGACATCCGCGCGCCAGCCGACCTGCTGCAGGATGCCGGTGAACGAGCCCGAGCGTTGCCCGCCACGCCAGCAATAGACCAGCGGGCGATAGCCGCCGCCCTTGCCGGCCAGATGGGTCTCCAGATGCCGGGCGGCGTTGCGCGCGACCATGGCGGCCCCCATCTTGCGGGCGCGAAACGGGCTGTCCTGCACATAGACGGTGCCCACCTCGGCACGTTCGGCATTGGACAGAACCGGCAGGCTCACGGCGCCGGGCACATGGTCTTCGGCGTATTCGGCGGGCGAGCGTACATCGATGATCTCGTCGAAATCCGCGCCTTGCAAGGTCGCCAGAGAGGTCAGGGTCAGGGCCATGCCGCCCTCCTAGCGCAGGGGGGCGGGCGCGAAAAGCCCTCAGGCCAGATGCTCTTCGCCCCGGGCGCGGGCCAGTCGGATCTGTTTCTGGCGCTCGCGGAACCGGGTGCGGTCGGCCTCGCTATACTCATCCACGCAGCGCGGGCAGGTCACGCCCTTTTCATAGGCGGGGTGAGATTTCGCCTCCGCGGCCAGCGGTCGGCGGCAGGCATAGCAGAGCCCATAGGGCCCAGGTTTCAGCCCGTGTCCCACGCTCACCCGCTTGTCGAAAACAAAGCACTCGCCATCCCAGAGGCTCTGATCTTCGGGCACCTCCTCGAGGTATTTCAGGATTCCGCCCTGCAGGTGGAAAACCTCGCGGACCCCCTCGCCCAGCAGGTAGTTCGTCGATTTCTCGCAGCGGATCCCCCCGGTGCAGAACATCGCGACGCGCTTGTTGTCAAAACGCGCCTTGTTCTCTTCCCACCACGCGGGAAAGTCGCGAAAGCTCTCGGTCTTGGGGTCGATGGCCCCGCGAAACGTGCCGATCTCGACCTCGTAATCGTTGCGCGTGTCGATCACGACCACATCCTCGGCGCTGATCAGCTCGTTCCAGTCCTCCGGGCGCACATAGCGGCCCACGGCAGCGGTCGGGTCGACCTGAGGCTGGCCCATGGTCACGATCTCGCGCTTGAGGCGGACTTTCAGCTTGCCAAAGGGCATCCCCGGGGCTTGGCTTTCCTTCCAGACCAGCCCCTCGCAGCCCGGCAGCGCACGGATTGCGGCAAGGGCCGCGTCGATCCCGGCGCGGGGCCCGGCGATGGTGCCGTTGATCCCCTCGGGCGCGAGCAGGAGCGAGCCCTTGACCCCGCCCGCCTCGCAAACCGCACGCAACCCCGGACGCAGGGCATCCGGCGTCTCGAAGCGGGTGAAATGATAGAGAGCGGCAACAACAAACATGGCGCGGGCTATACCGCCTTGTACGGCGGCTTGCCAAGCGCTGCGCCTTGACGGAGCCCAGCGGCTTTTCTACGCAGGATGTGGCTCAACCCGGAGAACCTCATGTCCCATGCGCTGATCGTGATCGATGTTCAGAACGATTTCTGTCCCGGGGGCGCACTGGCCGTGGCCGACGGGGATGCGATTGTGCCGGGGATCAACGGATTGATGGCAGACGCCGCGGCGGTCGTCCTCACACAGGATTGGCATCCGGCGGGGCACAGCTCTTTCGCGAGCAGTCATCCCGGGGCCGATCCGTTCTCCATGATCGAGATGCCCTATGGTCCGCAGGTCCTCTGGCCGGATCACTGCATTCAGGGCAGCCCGGGCGCGGCCTTTCATCCCGATCTGGCCGTAGAGGCCGGGCAGATGATTGTCCGCAAAGGGTTTCGCCCGGGCATCGACAGCTATTCGGCCTTCTTCGAGAATGACAAGACGACGCCCACCGGGCTGGACGGGTATCTGAAAACCCGCGGCATCGACGCGGTCACGCTGGTCGGGCTTGCAACCGATTTTTGCGTGCAATTCTCGGCCCTTGATGCCGCGCGGCTGGGCTTTGCGACAACGGTGCGGATGGATCTGTGCCGGGCGATCGATCTCGATGGATCCCTTGCGGCGGCGCGCAGCGCCATGGCGGCGGCAGGCGTTACTCTCAGTGAGGGCTGAGACGGGGGGACCCGTGCAGAAATTGTTAACTCTTCTCTGTGATGAAGAAGGCTCACGATCGCTCTGAACGGCGGAGCCCATGTTCTTACCAGCCCGCGAGACGCAGAACACGCGTCAGAAATTCGAGGACCGCATCAGCGCGGAAGGCCGTTTCGCGAGCTATGCGCGGGGGCGGTTAACCTATTTTCTCGGACGTCAGGTCCTCACGATCATCGGGGCCGCGATCCTCGGGGTGCTTGTCAGCCCGAAATTGGGTTTTGTCGCATTGCTCGTCGCCCTTGCGGGGGAGGCCGTGGATTGCCTGACCCTGCGGGCCTTTGTGCGGCGCGGAAACTACGGGCCGCGGGCCCGGGCCGCGTCGGTTGGAACGGCGGCGATCCAGGCGATCAGCATCTCCATCTGCGTTTGGCTGGGATGGGGCGCTACGGCGGGGCCCGAGGCGCGATTCTTCGCGGTCGTCTACATGTGCGGTGCGGTGATCAATGCAGGGCTGGTCTATCCATTTCACCGGCGCGCGACCGAGGCACGCCTTGTCATCTATATCATTGCGATTGCGTCTCTTTTCGCGCTGGACGGCTTTGCCGGACGGGGCAGCCATGGGCAGCTGGTCTTCGACTTTCTGGCGACGCTCATGCTGGGCTACATGGTCTACACCTTTATCCGCTTCGTGCTGCGCAGCCATACCAAGCGGATCGCCATGGAGCGGGATCTGATCCACCGCCAGGACATGCTGGACCAGTCCTTCCAAACCCTCGAAGCGCGCACGCGCGAGGCGCACCATCTGGCGATGGTCGCTGCCAATGCCAATGACAGCGTGATCGTGACAGACCGCGAGGGGCGGATCGAATACACCAATGCAAGCTTCACCCGGGTCTCCGGCTATACCGCGGAGGAGGCCTTGGGCAAGCTTCCGGCCGAGCTGCTGAATTCGCCGAACACCGATACCGAGGCGATCGCCGCGATCTTCAAGGCGCGGGATATCCATGAACCCGTCCGGATGGAGCTGATCAACCGGACCAAGGACGGCAACGATATCTGGGTCGAGACCAATATCACCCCCATGGTCGATGATGATGGCATCGTGCAGGGCGAGGTGGCGATCGAGCGGGACATCACCCAGGCCAAGCAGCGCGAGAAAGAGCTGGCCGATGCCAAGACTGCGGCCGAGGAAGGCGCTCGCGCCAAGGCGCAATTCCTCGCCATGGTCAGCCATGAGATCCGCACACCCTTGAACGGGATCATCGGCATGTCCGATGTTCTCCTGTCCGGGGCGCTCCAGCGGGATCAGCGAGAGACGGTTCAGACGATCCTGTCTTCGGGGGAGGCGTTGCTGACGATCATCAACGATATTCTTGATCTGTCGAAACTCGAGGCAGGCAAGATGGAGATCGAGACCATCCCCTTCGACCTGCGCGCCCAATTGCAGGGGGCCTTGGCGCTTATCCATCCGCTGGCCGAGGAAAAGGGGCTGTCTCTTTCTCTGACGTTCGAGGATCTGCCCGCAGACCAGTTCATGGGCGATCCCGGGCGGGTGCGGCAGGTGTTTCTCAACCTGGTGGGCAACGCCATCAAGTTCACTAAATCCGGAGGTGTGAGCGCCCGGGTGTCCGCCGTGCCCGGCCCTCAGGGTGACGAGATCCGGATCGCCGTGAAGGATACCGGCATCGGAATTCCCGAAGACAGGCTCGCCCATATTTTTGCCGCCTTTGCCCAGGCGGATGGGGCGACGACCCGCCATTTCGGGGGGACCGGGCTTGGTCTGGCCATTTCGCGACAGCTTGCCCGGCAAATGGGTGGCGATATCGATGTGGCCTCCATTCCGGGCGAAGGCTCCTGTTTTACTCTGCGCTTTCTGACCCGGGCCGTGGACGCCGCGCCCAAAACCAGTACCTGCAAGGCAACCGGTGGCATCGCCGAGATCCCGCCGGACATCCGCATCCTCGTCGCGGATGACAACCGCACCAACCGCCTGCTGCTGGGCAAGCTTCTGGACCGGGTCAAACCGGGGCTGATCTTTGCGGTGGATGGGATTGAGGCGGTCGATAAGTTCCGCACCGAGGCGCCCGATCTGATCCTGATGGACATGTCCATGCCGCGCTGCGACGGGATAGAGGCCACCCGGCTGATCCGCGAAATCGAGGCATTGGGCACGGCGCCCCCGGTTCCGATCCTGGCATTGACGGCGAATGCCTTCGCATCGGATCGAGACCGGTGCCTTGAGGCGGGCATGGACGGGTTCCTGACGAAACCGATCCGTCGGCGCGACCTCTTTGCCGCGATTGCGGATTTCGCACCGGCGCATCTGCAGGCGCCTGCGGCTTCTGATACGTTGAAAACGGTCGCGCTCTAGCAACTTTGCGTCCCGGGCGCAGATCGGCTATCACCGCACAAAACGCCGCTCGTCCTGACCTGGCGTGCTTGCGGAGGATGATGCGTGGTCGATATCGCGGAACGGGTCTACAACCATAATTGGAAGATCGACCCAATCATCCGATCCCTGATTGATACGGATTTCTACAAGCTGTTGATGTGCCAGTCGGTGTTCCGGAACCGGCCGGACACGCGGGTCACCTTCAGCCTCATCAACCGGTCCAAGGATGTCCGCTTGGCTGAGTTGATCGATGAGGGCGAATTGCGCGAGCAGCTCGACCATATCCGGTCCCTGTCGCTCAGCCGCGGGGAATCCACCTGGCTGCGCGGCAACATGTTCTACGGCAAACGTCAGATGTTCCGGTCGGATTTCATGGAGTGGTTCGAGGGTCTCAAGCTGCCGCCCTATAATCTCACCAAGCGTGACGGCCAGTATGAGTTGACCTTCGAGGGACAATGGCATGAGGTCATGCTCTGGGAAATCCCGGCCCTGTCGGTGCTGATGGAACTGCGCTCCCGGGCGGTGCTCCATGACATGGGCAAATTCGAGCTGCAGGTCCTCTATGCCCGCGCGATGACGCGGCTCTGGGAAAAGGTCGAGCGCCTGCGCGAGATCCCCGATCTGCGACTTGCCGATTTCGGGACCCGCAGGCGCCACTCCTTCATGTGGCAGGATCGGTGCGTGCAGGCCATGATCGAGGGGCTGGGCGAGAAGTTCGTCGGCACCTCGAACTGTCTGATCGCCATGCGGCGCGAGGTCGAAGCCATCGGCACCAACGCTCATGAACTGCCGATGGTCTATTCTGCCCTCGCGAAAAACGACGCGGAGCTGCGCACGGCGCCCTATCAGGTTCTCGCCGACTGGCACGAAGAGCATGACGGCAACCTGCGGATCATCCTGCCCGACACCTACGGCACCGAGAGCTTCCTGCGGGAGGCCCCGAACTGGCTGACCGGCTGGACCGGGATCCGCATCGACAGCGGGGATCCTGCGGCCGGGGCCGAGCGGGCCATTGCCTGGTGGACCGAGCGAGGCGAAGACCCCCGGGACAAGCTGATCATCTTCTCGGACGGGCTCGATGTGGACAAGATCGCGGAGCTGCAGGCGCAGTTCACGGGCCGGGTGCGTGTCTCGTTCGGCTGGGGCACCCTGCTGACCAATGACTTCCGCGGACTTGTGGAGGGGGACCGCCTCGCGCCGTTTTCGCTGGTGTGCAAGGCGGTGGCGGCGAATGGCCGTCCGACCGTAAAACTGAGCGACAATCCCAACAAGGCCATGGGCCCCCAGGACGAGATCGCGCGCTACAAGCGGGTGTTCGAGATGGGCGCGCAGGAGGCGATGGACGTCATCGTCTGACGCTCAGAAAATCCTCGCCCGCCAGAACGGCCTCCGCGGCGCGGAGCGCCCGCGCCTTGTAAAGCGGGCCCTTGGGATGGCCCGACGGATAGCGCGGCATGACCCATGCAAGGGCACAAAAGCTGCGCAGCGTCGACAGAAGCGGCAGGGCCGCGCGTTCCGCCGCCCCAAGGGGGCTCACGTCTTCATAGCCGCGCAAAACCGCGTCGCGCAGATCCGGCAGACAGGGCTCGTCAAGGCTCTGGGTCAGCGCCGTCGCCACATCATAGAGCCGGAAGCCCGGGCCGCAGTCGTCGAAATCAATGAGGGCCAGCCCCTGCTCGGTCACAAGCACATTCTCGCGCAGGGCGTCGCCGTGGATCAGCGGCACCTGTGCGGCCGGGGTAAGCTCTTGAAGCCGGTCGCGCGCAAAGTCCCGGGCGCGCACCATCATGGAGGCTTCGGCCTCCGACAGGATCGGGCTTTCCCAGTACCGTCCCCAGATCGGTTCGGGCCCGGTCAGACCGTCGAGATCCCAGCCTTGTCGCCCTGGCGATCGGTCCAACACCGGAGACGCGGTATGGAGCCGGGCCAGCAATGCGCCCAGGGCTTCGTAAAGCGCGGGTGCATTCGGGGGCAGAGGCGCGTCGCCTTGGCCCAGTGGCGCGCCCTCGACCCAGGTCACCACGCTGGCCACCGCCGCGCCCGGGCCTTGCCAGATCCAGTCGCCAGCCTCGGTGCGCTGACCCCGCGGGCAGGGAAACCCCGCTGCCGCGAGCGCATCGCAAAGCGCCAGCTCTGCGGCGATCTCGTCGATGGTCTTGTATCCGACCCGGTGCACCCGCAACGCCGCGCGCGCGCCATCAGGCAGGGTGACGGCGAAGACCGCATTTTCGCGATGGCTGAGCAATTCGGGCGTGCCGATACAGCCCCAGGCGGCCTGGGCCTCGGTTGCGATCAGCGCGGGCATGTGTCGAAGCTCGACTGCAGAACGTCCGCCAAGCGGTCCGCATGTTCGGGGGCAAAGGGCAGGGGCGGGCGGATCTTGAGGATGTGCATCTGTCGCCCGATCCGGTTGATCAGCACACAGCGGCGCTTCGCCTCTTCGGTGATCGCGTTGGCCAGCGCCGGGTCCGGGGCCCCTGTCTCACCGACCAGCTCGATGGCAAAGGCGAGCCCGCGTCCCCGAATGTCGGCAATCGCCGGATGTCGCAGTGCGTTCAGGCGCTGAAGGGTATAGGCCCCGACCCGGGCGGCGTTCTCCATCAGGCCTTCGGTCTCGATCACGTCCAGCACCGCATCCGCCGCGGCGACCGAGACGGGATTGCCGCCGAACGTGTTGAAATAGCCAAAAGCCTCGCGAAACGCGCCCATGATCTCGGGCCGGGTCACGGTGGCGGCCACAGGGTGGCCATTGCCCATGGACTTGCCGAGGGTGACGATATCCGGGGCAAACCCCAGTGCCTCATGCCCCCAGAAGACATCGCCCAGCCGCCCGAAACCGGGCTGGATCTCGTCGGAGATCACCAGCCCCCCTGCCGCGCGCAGGGCTGTCAGTGCGGGGTCGAGAAATCCGTGCGGAAGGCATGGCAACCCTTCATTGGCGAAGATCGGGCAGATGATCAGGGCCGCGACCCCGTGCCCGGCGGCTTCCAACTCGGCAGCGGCGCGCGCCACCTCCGCGCCAAAGGCAGCGGCTTGTCCGTCGGCCGTCCCGCCAACGGGCTGGCGCGCATCCGGGGCGGGGATGAGGCGGACGTGATCCGGGTAGCCGCCGACCGGGGGGCGCCGCGTGCTGAGCTGCGCGACCGCCGTGGTGTTGCCGTGATAGGTGTTGTCCGTCGCGATCAACCCGCGCGCACCGGTCGCCGCCTGGGCCATGCGCAGGGCGACATCGACCGCTTCGGAGCCGGTGCAGACCATGATCGCCTGGTCGAGACCGTGACCCATCCGCCCCGTCAGCCGCTCGATATAGTCCAGCACCCCGTCATGCATGTAGCGCGTGTGGGTGTTCAGAACGCCCGCCTGCCGCGCGATGGCTGCAACCACATGGGGGTGGCAATGGCCCACATGGGGCACGTTGTTGTAGCCGTCGAGATAGCGCCGGCCCCGCGCATCCCAGAGCCAGACCCCCTCGCCGCGCACGATATGCAGAGGCGGGTCGTAGAAGGTCGGGACATTCGGCCCCATCAGCCGTGCGCGGCGCTCCAGCGGGTCGGTCATTCGCGATCCTGCACCCGACCGCGCAGGGCCTTGACCTGCCCGCGCTGGGTCTTGGCGTCGAGCCGCCGACGTTTCGATCCGAGGGTCGGTTTGGTCGGGATGCGCCGGGTCGGGCGTTTCAGGGCATCGCGGATCAGGGTTGCGAGCCGCTCGCGCGCAATCTCGCGGTTGCGGGCCTGGCTGCGGGTTTCGTCCACCTGCAGGATCAGCGCGCCATCCTTTGTCCAGCGTCGTCCGGCCAACCGCTTGAGTCGGGCCTTGACCGGATCGGGGAGGTTCGGGCTCCGCGCGGCCTCGAACCGGAGCTCGACTGCCGTCGAGACCTTGTTCACATTCTGACCGCCCGGCCCGGAGGATCGGATGAAGGTTTCCGTCATCTCCCAGTCCTGCAAGGTGATGGTCTCGCTGATCTGCAACATGGGGTGCTGTCTCGGTCGCTGGTTCTACGGTGATACACAAGCGCGCCGGTCCAAGCGAGAGGTTTCCCGGCCTCTGGGCGGGCAGGCCGCAGGGTCCTCTGTCGGGGTGGCGGGATCTCGCCGCCAGAACAACGAAAGGGCCGCCCGGTTCGGGGCGGCCCAGCCGAAAGTTTCGGAGGTGGGGTCGGTTAGATGCGTTGCAATGCAACCGATCCGCTGGAGCGGTCATCACCGCCAAGGGCTGCCTCAGAAGCGCGCCACTCCAGTTGTCCCGACACCTCTCTCCAATACCTTTTTAGACACTGGATCACCTCCTTTCGATTGTTGAACCTAGGGAGATGCTGCCACAGATTTTGTGTTTGTCAAAACCTTTTATGCTAGGTTTGGGCGGACCTGCCGCAAAATCAGGCGGAAGGGGATGAGAGCGAGCAAAGCGAGGCTCAGCTTGACCATCCAGTCCGCCACGGCGAGCGAAACCCAGAGCGGCACGACCGGTCCGACACCCAGAAGGGGCAGCGCTTCGGCGGCCCAGGAAACATCGTTTCCAGGCTCGATCATGGTCAGGCTGGCCGAAAAGGCGATGGTGAAGAAGATCGCCGTGTCCAGCGATGACCCCACAAGTGTCGAGGCCAGCGGCGCGCGCCACCACGCACCCGAGCGCAGTTTGTCGAACACGGCGATATCCACCAGCTGAGCGGTCAGGAAGGCAAGGCCCGAACCGATCGCGATCCGCAGGGTGACGAGCGGGCCGAACTCCCCATGGATCTGGCTGCCGATGAGCGAGCAGAGAACGCCCACGGCGAACCCGATCACCACCACCCGGCGCGCGGCGGCGCTGCCATAGATGCGGTTCATCAGGTCGGTGACGAGAAAGGCGAGGGGATAGGTGAACGCGCCCCAGGTCAGCCATTGGCCGAACAGGAATTGCACGAGGATATTGGATGCGACGACAATGGCCGCCATGGCAAGGATGCCGGGCAGGTGGATGCGGGTCATGTATGTGGTCCGTTTTTACAAGGTCGCGGAGACTTGGCGCCGCTGGGGCGCAGAGGCGGCCCGCATAACGCCTTGGCGCGCCCATCGCAAGTCTAGTCCAGCCGGTATTCCACGATCTGGTTGCGCAGGAAGAGGTTGAAGTTGTCATCCGCCACCATGGTCAGGCGCAGTCGCCCCTCGGGGTCGCGCCAGACCGAGAGCCCTTCGAGGTTCTCATGGGTGCCGGTCGGGGTCTCCAGCAGGGTTTCTTCGCGGGTCACCCGCCCCTCGGGGGCGATCTCGAACCGCCGGACCCGGGTCGAGAAGAACACCCCGCGCAAGGCCCGTTCGAGCAGGTAGAGATGCCCGTCCGGGCCGAAATCCAGCCCGACGACGAGGTAATCCCCACGCCGGGGCAGGGCAAAGGGCGTGTCCCAGCGCTGTCCATCGAAACGGTAGACCGGGAACGGGCGGTCGAGCTGTCCGGAGCGTTCCGGCACGGTATAGACCCAGCCGCGCGCATCCGTGGCCAGCGCTTCGAGGCTGGAGTTGCGCTGCAACCGGTCGAAGATCGCCGGGCGCGGCAGGCGGGCGAGATGCCGGCCCTCGGCAGAGAACCGTTCGATCCGCGCGAAGCCTTCGTAGGATACGAGCAGATCGCCCTCCGGGGTCACCGCGCTGCCCTCGGCATCCTGCAACTCGGGGCGCACGGGGGCGTCATCCCCTGTGTCGAGCGGCATCACCGTGGTGAGGGTCACCTCGCGCAGATCGCCATTCGGTGCGCGCAGCATGTCTCCGCGGACGAAGAGCCCCCGATCGCCAATGGCGTGAAAGCTGCGCCCATCGGCGCTGAGCGAAAGGGCCGACAGCCCGCCGAAGTCCGGATCCACATGGGTCAGCGTGAGCGCACCCGTCAGCTCTGCCGCTCCGGCCTCCAGCGCGAGGCAGGTGGCGAGTGCATGCGCGATCAGCGCGAGACGAGCACTTGCTGACATTGCTGCGGCAGATCGGCCATGACGTAGTCCCGGGCGTTGCGCCTCTTGGGGGCGGGTTTGGCAGGCTTGGCCGGTTTCGCGGTCTTTTTCGGCGGGGCGAGCGCATCGGTCACCCACCAGTTCAGGCTCGCATCACAGCCGGTGCCCCCCTTGGATAGCTCACGCACGCTGGGCGTCTGGGTCTTGCAGCCCCGCGCGCCGGACGGGCATTTGAGCCGCACATGGAAGTGATAGTGATGCCCCCAGAGCGGGCGGATCTTCTGCAGCCATTTCTTGTTGCCCTTGGCGGCGTTGCACATGGCGATTTTCGCCGGGGCGGTGACAAAGATCCGGTCCACGGCGGGGTCCTTGGCCGCGGCCTTGAGGATGGCCATATGCTGCGCCGTCCAGTTGCCATTGACCGAGCGCTGATCCTTGGACCGCACCGAGATCGAGCTGATCTTCTCGCGCTCGGCCCGGCTCAGGTTCAGCCGCTTGGGCGGCAGCATCCAGATGTCGATATCGAGCCCCATCTGGTGGCTTTGATGCCCCGAGGTCATCGGCCCGCCGCGGGGCTGGCTGATATCGCCGATATAAAGCCCCTTCCAGCCGGGCTGCCGGGCGGCGAACTTGCTGAGCCGTTCGACGAAGTCGATGGCATCCGGGTGGCCCCAGTTGCGGTTTCGGCTCAGGCGCATGGCCTGCCATGTGGGGCCGGTCTCGCGCAGTTGCGTGCCGCCCGCGAGGCAGCCCTTGGCATAGGTCCCGAAGGCTGCCGGGGCCTGCCGCGACCCGCTGGGCTTGGCCCCGAAAAGGGCGTTGGCCTTTTGCTGGGCGAGGCTGGGGGTGCTCAGGCCGGGCAGGGCCAGTGCCGCACAGAGGAGAAGTCGGGATACTACACGGATCATGGTCTGCTCATCTCAGGGTCCGGATGCACGAACCTTAGCAGAAGCAGGCCACAGAGGAAGAGAAGGATGAGCGGAATGAGCCCCGCGCTCTGGGTGCCGCTGAGATCGGTGGCGATGGCGATGGTCAGGGGGGCGAGGAACGACGTCGCCTTGCCCGCCAGCGCATAGAGCCCGAAGGCTTCGGTCATCCGGTCGGGATTGGCCTGCCGGACCATCATGGTCCGGCTCGCCGCCTGTACGGTGCCCCCCGCCGCGCCGATCAGCGCGCCGCAGATGTAGAACAGGATATCCGGCAGGGCCGAGTCCGGGGCGACGGGCATGCCGAACACCGCCTCACGCGAGACCGACACGATGGTCAACCCCACCAGCGACAGGATGATAATCGACAGCACAATCACCGGTTTCGGGCCAAAGGCCTTGTCCGCGAACCCGCCCAGATAGGCAAAGACCGCCCCGGTGATCGCCGCCATGATCCCGAAGACGCCGATATCGATCACGCTCCAGCCCAGCACGCCGAGGGCGTAGATTCCCCCGAAGGTGTACATCCCGTTCAGCGCGTCGCGATAGAGCATCGAGGAGGCGAGATAGGCGCTCAGGCTCGGTTGCGACGGCAGGCTGCGCAGGGTCGTGCCAAGGTCGCGCAAGCCCTTGAGAAGACTGGTCCGGCCTCGTGTCTTTGCCGGGGTTTCCCGTACCCAGAGAAAGAAGGGGATCATGAAAACGACAAACCACAGCGCGGTGAAGGGGCCGACGCTGCGCGTGCCCTCGCGGGTGTCCGGGTCGAGACCGAGCGCCGGGGGCTGGCCCAGCAGGGTCACGCCCGCCTCGTTCTCTGCCAGAAAGAGCAACATGATCAGCAGCGCGACCACCCCGCCCGCATAGCCCACGGCCCAGCCCGTGCCCGAGATGCGGCCGATCTCGGCCGGCGGGCCCAGATCCGGCAGCATGGCATTGGTGAAAATCGTCGCGAACTCCATCCCGATCAGGCCGAGCCCGAAGGCGATCAGCACGACCCAGACAAGGTCCGTCCCCGGTGCCGCCAGCCAGAGCGTGCTCGCCCCGGCCACATAGAGCAGCGAAAACCCGATGATCCAAGGCATCCGCCGCCCAGCCTGATCCGCGAGGGATCCAAGGATCGGAGCCAGCACCGCGATGCTGAGCCCGGACAGGGTCAGCGCGTAACCCCAAAGCGCCTGTGCCTCGACCGGATCGCCTACCACGGTCGCGAAATACGGTCCGAACACAAATGTCAGGAGCAGCGTGTTATAGGGCTGGCTGGCCCAATCGAACATCATCCAACCGCGGATGCGTTTGCGTTCCGGTGTCATGGGGCCCTCCGACTTCGCGCCGATTAGGTCAGGGGGGCGGGCGAAGGGCAAGGCCCTTTGTCAGGCGCCAAGTTCCGGTGGCCAGGGACGCTCCGCCTCGGCGGTGATCCAGCTCTGGACCCAGTCGGGCAGGGTGATCGGCGGGTGGTCAGGCGCGAGCTCAGCGAGCAATCGATCGGGGGCGACGATCCCATCCGGGTCCGTGACGGCGGATCGGAACACGGCCTGACTGGTCACGGTGCCGCGCACCATCATGATCTGCTCGATATAGACGAAGCGATTGTCCCAGCCGATGGTCCGTGTCCGCATCTCGATCCGGTCAAACATCCGCACCCGGCGGCGATAGCGCACCACGGACCCGGCAATGGTCAGCCCCCAGCGTTTCCGCCTGAGCAGCGAGATCAGGCCCACCCGCTGGGCCATGGGGATCCGCCCCATATCGAACAGGGTGAGGGTGCGGCCATTGTTCAGCTCCATCCACAGGTCGATGTCCCAGGGCCAGCAGAGATGGTGACTGATATGGGTATCGGTCGGACGCAGCGGCGGCATCCGCCGGGCGAGAAAGAGCTGATAGAACAGGCGCAGGAAGGGATACATCGGAGGACTCCTTTGCGCCGGAGGATGGCCCTCTTGACGTGCGCGTCAACCATGACCCGACGTCCATGCCTTGCGTTGGCCGCGCCCGGCGCATAGGTCTTGGAAAACCAGCGCGGAGACCCCCATGCAGTCGCTCTTTCAGATCCTGATGCTGATCCTTGATATCGTATGGTTCATCATCATCGTCCACATCATCATGAGCTGGCTCATCAACTTCCAGGTGCTCAACTTGCGCCAGCAACTCGTGGCGCAGATCTGGTACGGGCTCGAGCGGTTGCTCGACCCGATCTACAGCCGGGTGCGGGCGGTTTTGCCGAATATGGGCGGGCTGGATCTGGCGCCGCTCGTGGTGCTGATCGGGGTCTATGCCCTTCGGATCATCCTGACCAACAACATCGCGGCGTTTTACTGAGATATAGCGGTCACGCCGCCTTGCCCCACGACAGGGAGTGTGGGATGCTCTGAAAAAAGAGCAGCCATCTCCGATCATGCCCGCAGCCGACGCCCTTCTGTCGTCCGTTTTTGGATTCTCCCAGTTCCGCCCGGGTCAGGCCGAGGTGGTCGGTGCCGTCTGTGCGGGCGAGGACGTGCTGGCCATCATGCCCACGGGCGGTGGCAAATCCCTGTGTTTCCAATTGCCCGCGCTGGCGCGGCCCGGCCTCACCGTGGTGATCTCGCCGCTGATCGCGCTGATGCGGGATCAGGTGCGGGGATTGCGCGAGGCCGGGGTCTCGGCCGGGGCGCTGACCTCCGGCAACACGCCCAAGGAAACGGACGCGGTCTTTGATGCGATCGAAGAGGGCGCGCTCAAGATCCTCTACATGGCTCCGGAACGGCTGGCGCATACGGGCACGCAACGGCTGTTGTCGCGGGCCGGGGTCGGATTGATCGCCGTGGACGAGGCCCATTGCGTCAGCCAATGGGGCCATGATTTTCGGCCCGATTACCTGCGGATTGGTGAGTTGCGCCGCGCGCTCGATGTGCCGGTCGCGGCCTTCACGGCGACGGCGGATGCGGAAACCCGTGACGAGATCATCACGCGGCTCTTTCCGGGCGCGCCGCCGCGTGTCTTCTTGCGCGGCTTCGACCGGCCCAACATCCATCTGGCCTTCGCCCCCAAGGACGGTCCGCGCCGCCAGATCCTGGATTTCGCCGCGGCGCGCAAAGGCCAGTCGGGCATCGTCTATTGCGGAACGCGCGCCAAGACCGAAGGTTTGGCGCAGGCGCTTCGCGAGGCCGGGCACGCGGCCTGCCACTACCATGGCGGGATGGAGGCCGAGGATCGCCGCCATGTGGAGACCCGGTTCCAACAGGAAGACAGCCTGATCGTCGTGGCGACGGTCGCCTTCGGCATGGGCATCGACAAGCCGGATATCCGCTGGGTCGCCCATGCGGATCTGCCCAAGAGCATCGAGGCCTATTATCAGGAGATCGGGCGCGCGGGCCGCGATGGCGCCCCGGCGGAGACGCTCACCCTGTTTGGTCCTGATGACATTCGTCTGCGGCGCAGCCAGATCGATGAGGGGCTCGCACCGCCCGAGCGCAAGAATGCCGATCATGGCCGGTTGAATTCCCTTCTGGGGCTGGCCGAGGCCCTGCGCTGTCGGCGGCAAAGCCTGCTGAGCTATTTCGGCGAAGAGAGTGGGCCCTGTGGCTCCTGCGATCTCTGCGACAGCCCGCCCGATGTGTTCGACGGCACCGAGGCGGTGCGCAAGGCGCTTTCGGCGGCTCTACGGACGGGCGAGAATTTCGGGGCCGGGCATCTGATCGACATTCTCGTGGGAAATGCCACGGACAAGGTGCGTCAGCGTGGGCACGAGGATCTGCCGACCTTCGGGGTCGGGCGTGATCTGGATAAACGGACCTGGCAGGGGGTGTTTCGGCAGATGATGGGGCATGATCTGGTGCGCCCCGATGTGGAACGACACGGCGCGCTCGTGATGACCCAGGCGGCCCGTCCGATCCTGCGCGGCGAGGCGGGGATCGAGTTGCGGCGCGACACGCTCCGCAAGGCCGCGCAGCGTCCGGCGGTCCGCGCACTTGTCTCGGAAGAGGACGCGCCGATGCTGTCGGCGCTCAAGGCCAAACGCCGTGCCTTGGCCGAGGCCGCCGGAGTGCCGGCCTATGTGATTTTCAATGACCGCAGCCTGATCGAGATGGCCGAGCGGCGGCCCGACAGCCTCGACGCCTTTGCCCGGATCAGCGGTGTCGGGGCGAAGAAGCTCGAGCGGTATGGCGCGGCCTTTCTCGAGGTGATTTCCGGTGAGGCCACCGCGCCTGTTTCGCCTGCCCGGCGCAAGTTGGCAGGGCGCTCGGCGGGCGAAACCTATGACAAACTGCTCGAAGCTCAGGCGGATCTGATCCGGGGGCCGATGGGCACCGAGAAGCCGTTGACCTGTTCCGCCGCAGTGCTCTCGCGGGTGGCGGAAACCCGGCCCTCGGATACGGACGGCCTGACCCAGCTGCTCGGTGATCGCCGGGCGGAGCGGTTCGGTGAGGCCTTCCTCGAAGTGCTGCGCGACACCTGATGCTGGACGGCGCGGCGGCGCTGCCTAGATGTCCCTAAACCCGAGACGGAGTGGATCCCATGCTGACTGTCATCTCCCCTGCGAAGCGTCTCGACTGGACCGTGCCGGTGCCAGCCGAGGCGACATTGCCTGACTTTCAAGACAGCGCTGTGGAGCTGGCGGCGGTCGCGCGCAAGCTCAAGCTGGGTGAGTTGCAGAAACTCATGGGGTTGTCCGAGGATCTGGCACGGCTGAACACCGAACGCTTTGCAGCTTTCGAGGCCGATGCGGACACGGACGCGGCCCGCCCGGCCGCCCTGGCCTTTGCCGGGGACACCTATGTCGGGCTCGAGGCGGGAACTCTGTCCGAGGATGAAATGCGCTATGCGCAGGATCATCTGCGCATCCTGTCGGGCCTGTACGGGATCCTGCGCCCGCTGGACCTGATCCAGGCTTACCGGCTCGAGATGGGAAGCCGGCTGAAAACCGAGCGGGGGAAGAACCTCTATGACTGGTGGGGGGATCGGATCGCGCGGGCCTTGAACGAGGCTGCCACCGCGACCGGAAGCCGGGCGATCGTCAACTGCGCCTCGCAGGAGTATTTCGGGGCAGTCGATCTCGAGGCGCTGACCGTGCCGGTTCTGACACCCGTCTTCCTTGAGGATCGGGATGGCGCGGCGAAAACTGTCAGTTTCTTTGCCAAGAAGGCGCGCGGCGCCATGGCACGTTACGTGGTTCAGAACCGGGTGACAGAGACGGCCGGGCTACAGGATTTCGAGATCGGGGGCTATGCGTTTGATCCCGACCGGAGCACGGCACAGAGCCCGGTTTTTGTGCGACCCTATCCGGAGCCCGCGAAAAAGCCCAAATCCCGGCAGGCGGCCTGAGCGCTACCCCTCCAAATGCAGGGGCTGACAGCCTTCGGGCACCAGCTCCTCGATCCGGCCCATGATCTCGGCCTTCTTCAGCGGCTTGGTCAGGTAGTGATCCAGGCCCGCGGCCAGAATGCGATCGGCATCGCCATCCATGGCATGGGCCGTCAGGGCCGTGATCGGAACGCGCGGTGCCCCGGTTTCCCGCTCCAGCGCGCGGATCGTGCGCGTGGCCTCCATGCCATCCATTTTTGGCATTGAGATATCCATGAAGATCATGTCCGGGCGCGCATCCTTGTAGGCCGCCACGGCCTCCTCGCCGTTATTCGCGAACCGCAGCTCGATGTTCAGGGTCTTCACCATTTTACGAAAGACCAGCTGGTTGGTCTTGTTGTCTTCCGCGGCAAGGATGCTGATCTTGCGGGTGGACGTGCTTTCGGCGGCCGGAGGTTCCGGCGCGACGGGTGCGGCGGGCGGAGCAGGTTCTGCGACCGGCTCGGCTGCGGGGGCAAGCGTGACGACATTGGATTTCGGCCCCGCGGGGTCCGGCGCGGCTTGCGGTGCTGGGGCGGCGGCCGCCGCGGGGGCCGGTGCAGGTTGCACAGGTGCGGGGGTCGCCGCCGCGTCGGCCTGTTGCGCGCGACGCCGGGCGGACATGAACGGCCCGGGTTCCACCACTTTCGCCGCAGGCTCTGGCTCGGGTTCCGGATCCGGCATACGCGCGGCGACTTCGGGAGGCGCGGTCTGCGCAGCAGGCTCCGGAGCCGCGACAGGGACCTCTGCAATTGCGGTGGGCGCGGCCTGTTCTGGGGCAGGGGGCGTTTCGACGGGCGGAAGCGCCTGCCCTGCGGCCTCGGAAGGCATCGCAGCGGGCGCGGCGACCGCGGGCTTGGTCAGGGCGTTCAACGCGGCATAGAGATCGGCGCGCATCACGGGTTTGCTCAGGGTGGCCTGGAACATGTCGCGATCATCGGAATTCAACTGGCCCATCATCGCCGAGCTCAGCAGGATCACCGGCGGGCCATCGGGTCGGTCGCGCAGCTTTCGGGCAAGATCGCTGCCGGAGAGCCCGGGCAAGACGAGATCGGTCAGCACCGCGTCGATGTCCTGGTGACCGTCGAGATACTCAAGCGCGTCTTCCACCGAGTTTGCAACGGAGACCGAAACGCCGAGCGGGGCGAGCTGCCGCTCGAGGATCGAGCGGTTGATCTCGGTTTCATCCACGATCAACACGCGCCGCAGATCGGAGGTAATCGCGAGAGGCGGTTCACCGTCCTCCTCATTCAAGGGCAGGGTGATCCGGAAGGAGAAACAGGAGCCTTCTCCCAGCACTGAATCGACCCAGATCTCGCCGCCCATCAGCTCGATCAGCTGCTTTGTAATGGCGAGACCGAGACCGGTGCCTTCGAAGGCGCGATTGCGTTCGTCCTCGGCTTGATTGAACTCACCGAAGATGTGATCGATCATCTCGGGGGCGATACCGATGCCGGTGTCTTCGATGCTGATGATGATCTCTTGCGCGCCATCCTCGGGCGGCATCCCGATCACCCGCAACAGCACATGGCCCTCAAGCGTGAACTTGACCGCATTGCCCAGCAGGTTCGTCATCACCTGCCGCATCCGGCCCTGATCGCCGATGAACTTGCTCGGCAAGAAGATGTCATAGTCGAGCATCAGGTCGACATTCTTCTCCTGCGCGGTGGGCTTGGCGAGCATGACCACGTCATGCATCAGATGCTCCAGATCGATCGGACCCGGATGCAGCTGCAGCTTCTCGGCTTCCATCTTGGAGTAGTCGAGCACGTCGTTGATGATCACCAGAAGGGCTTCGCCGGACTTCCGGATCGTCTCGACATAGAGCAGTTGCTCTTCATCAAGCGGGCTGTCGCAGAGAAGTTCGGCCATGCCGACCACGCCGTTCATCGGCGTGCGCAGCTCGTGGGTCATGTTCGCGAGAAACGCGGATTTCGCGCGGTTTGCGGCCTCGGCCCGGGTTCGGGCGATCGTAAGATCCTTCTCGCGGCGGATCGTGTCGGTGATGTTCAAACAGAGGCTGACGATATCGCCATCCTCGCCGCGCCGCTCAACCAGCTTGATGGAGTACCCGTTCCAGAGCCGCACCACCGCAGGCTCGATCTGGGTGCCATTCCAACGCTCCTGCATCATCGCGCACCAGTCCGCCCGGCTTAGCCCCTCGGTGTCGATGATCCCCTCTTCGACGCAGAGTTTCAGCAGTTCGGTGTATTCCGCACCGGGTGCAACCGCCTCGATTCCGTCGAAGATCGACATGTAGGCGGGGTTCGCGAGCACCAGCCGGCGCGAAGAATCAAACACCGCGAAGCCGTCTTCGATGGTCTCGAAAGAGGTCCAGAGACGTTGTTCGGCGCGCCGCAGATCCGAGCGGACCTGGAAATTCTCGTCCTTCAGTTCCTCGGCATGGTGGCGTTGTTCAACGATCTTGTCGGAGAGTGTAAAGGCATGTTTTGAAAGCTTTTCATTGGCAGCGAAGAGCTCTTCCTGTTTCTGTGCGAGCAGCCGCTCCGCGGTCAAACGCGCGCGGCGTTCAGCAGCGAGTTTATGCTCGATCTCGGCGATTTGCATGCGCGGCGTCCTGCTTGGTCCCCTGGGCCGCGCAGCCTAATCTCCGCGCGGTCCCGGGTGACACTGGACGCAATTGGTGAATCTGAGCTTAAAGCGCCTCCAACGCCAGTGCGATACCTTGTCCGCCACCGATGCACATGGTGACCAGCGCGCGGGAGCCGCCGGTCCTTTCCAGCTCATAGAGCGCCTTGATCGCGAGGATCGCGCCGGTCGCCCCCACCGGATGGCCCAGGGCGATGGCCCCGCCATTGGGATTGACCTTGGCAGGATCGAGCCCGAGGCCCTTGTTCACTGCGAGCGCCTGGGCGGCGAAGGCTTCGTTGCTCTCGATCACATCAAAATCGCCGACCTCCAATCCGGTCCGCGCCAGCAGCGCCTCGACCGCCGGAACGGGGCCGATCCCCATCACTTCGGGGCGCACGCCGGCATGGGCGTAGCCGAGCACCCGGGCGCGGGGTTTCAGCCCGGCAGCCTCGGCCGCTGCGGCCCGCGCGAGAACCAGAGCCGCCGCGCCGTCATTGATCCCCGAGGCATTGCCCGCCGTCACAGTGCCATCCTTCTGGAACACCGTGCGCAGGCCTGCCAAAGCCTCGGCCGAGGTCGGCTTGGGGTGCTCGTCGCGGATGAAATCCACCATCTCGCGTTTGACCTTCACCGGAACCGGGGTGATCTGGCTGTCGAAATACCCGGCCTCCTGCGCGGCGGCGGCGCGGGTCTGGCTTTGCAGGGCGAAGGCGTCCTGATCGGCGCGGGAAATCCCGTGCTCGGCGGCGACATTCTCGGCGGTTACGCCCATATGGCCGGTGCCAAAGGGGCAGTTCAACGCACCCAGCATCATGTCTTGGGACCCGGTATCGCCCATCTTCTGGCCCCAACGGGTGGCCGGGAGGATATAGGGCGAGCGGCTCATGCTCTCGGCACCTCCGGCCAGTCCGAACTGGGCATCCCCCAGCATCAGCGCCTGGATCACCGAGACCAGCGCCTGAGCCCCCGAGCCGCAGAGGCGGTTCACATTCATCGCCGGGGTGGTTTCGGGCACGCCCGCCTCCATCGCCGCCACCCGCGAGAGGTACATGTCGCGCGGCTCGGTGTTGATCACATGACCATAGGCCACATGGCCGATCTGCGCGCCCTCGACACCAGAGCGCGCCAGTGCCGCCTTGGCCACGGTCGCCCCGAGCGTGATCGGTGGCACGGCAGCCAGGCTGCCTCCGAACGTACCGATGGCCGTGCGTGCGCCATCCAAAATGACGATATCCTGATCAGTGGACATGATGATCCTCCCCTCGCGCGAAACTGCGTTGCGTCATTGGTGACAAGTCCGGTCAGGCGGATCAAGCCACGCCCCTGCGTCACACGGCGGGGATCAGCCCTCGCCGGGTTTGGCGAGCCGGGTCAATTGGCGCTGCAATGGGGCGGCATCGCGCCCAAGCTGGGCCAAAACCTCGGCCTGATAGGCATTCGCCACCTCCGCCAGTTCGGTCATCATCGCGCGCCCCTTTTCGGTCAGGGTCAGATCCACGAGACGCTTGTCGGTCTCGGAGCGGAACTTCGTCAGATACCCCGCCGCCTCCAGCCGGGCCGCGGCGCGTGACACCTTGGACTTATCCATATCCACCCGTTCATGGATCTCGCGCACGCTTACGGTGCCGGATTGGCTGAGATGGGCGACCACGCGCCACTCGGCGACACTGATCCCGAAACGCTCGCGATACCGGCGAGCAAACTGGCGACTGAGCCGCCCGGCCACCACGTTGAACTGGTAGGGCAGAAAGCTGTCGAGGTTGAAATCGCTCTGTGTCAAAGGGCCTCCGTCACGGCGGCTGCGAATGGTGACCCCGGCAGGACTTGAACCTGCAACCTATCCCTTAGGAGGGGATTGCTCTATCCAGTTGAGCCACGGGGCCATACCCGTGTCATAGCGGTCAATCGGGCGAGGGGGCAAGAGCGCCGCGTGCCAGGGCCGCTAGCTTGCGCATCCGGCCATCCTCGTGCCGAGTTGCGGGTGCGCGAGGCATTGATCGTTACTGTTCCGCCGCCCTCCGGTTGGCGCGCCCATCGGGTAGGCCGGTCGCGGCCTTGCGGGAGAGTTTTGTCGTGGTCGCGCCGTTTTGCGTCCCGTCTCGCGTCGATCCCCCGGCCCGGTCGCCGTCACGCAAGCGATACATGCCGCTGCTAGATCGGGCCTCGTATATGGGGTCCGAGCCGTGAGATGACTCAGTTTCTTCCTCCGATCCGTCTGGTTGGCGCCGAAGTGCTGCGGGACGGAGACATGCAAGCGCGATCCGTGGCGATTGAGGATGGCGTGATCTCGAAAGGGCCGTTGCCCGAGGTCGATCTGCGGGGCTATCTCGTCTTGCCGGGGATCATCGATCTGGCGGCGGGACCGTTGGGCCCAGGCGTGTCGGGGCCCGTGGATTCGTTGCGCGGGCTCGACCGGGCAGCAGCACGCTGCGGTGTCACGACACTCTGGAGCGCTCGGGACTGGAGCTGGGCCGCTGGTTGTGCCGCGCCGCGCCTTGCGCAGGATGTTGCCAAGACCGTGGCCGTCCGGCGGGGGCAGACCGGCACCGATCTGCGCAGTCGTGTGATCTGCGAGGTGCATATGATGGATACGCGGGATCACCTCATCGAAACCCTGCGAGCAGCGGACGTGGATCAGGTGATCTTCACCGACCGGCTGACCCCGCTCCTGTCTCAGGCGGAGCTCTACCGGGCAGAGATCTGCCGCCAGGCGGCCCTGGCGGGTGTGACCCCCGATCAGCATCTGCAGGATCTGCGCATGCTTGCCAAAAGAGCGCGGGAGGTGCCGCGCTTCTTGTGCCAACTGGCCGAAGCGTTTGACCGGCGCGGGGTGATTTATGGCTCGGTGGGCGATCCTGATGGCGAGACGCGCGAGATGTATTCGATGATCGGGGCCAAGCTCTGCCTCAAGCCGCGGGTGCGCGCGGCAGCAGCTCTGGCGCGGGCGGTGGGGGATCCGGTCGTGCTCGCCGCACGGGATGTGACAGCCAAGCCTGCCGGGGCGAGCGGGCTCTGTGCCATGACGGCGATCCGGGACGGGCACTGCACCGCGCTGGCCTCGGATGGTGCCTTTGATGCGCTGGCGCAGGCGGCATTCCATCTGGCTGAGCGGGGCGGGCTGGGCTTGCCGGAGGCGTGGAACCTCGTTTCCCGCAACCCGGCCGAGATCATGCGCCTGCCCGATCGCGGGGTGATCGACTATGGCCGACGCGCGGATCTGGTGGTGGTGGATGCGGCAACCCGCCGGGTCGAGGCGACCATTGCAGCCGGCCGGTTGATCCATCTGACCGGAGAGGCGGCCAACCGGTTCCACGGCGCGCCCGCCGCGCTGGATCACGCGGCGGAATAGGGTTCAGGACGCGCGGGCGGTGGCGGATGGGGCGGCGGGTGTGATCACCGCGCCCGAGCGGATGAGCTGGTCGATCCGCTCGGCGGAGAAATCGAGGTCCTCGAGAACCGCGCGGCTGTGCTGCCCAAGGAGCGGCGCGGCCCCTTGCACCCCGCCGGGGGTCTCGGAAAACTTCACGGGCAGGCCGAGCGCTTGGACCGGACCGGCGACAGGATGATCCGTCTCGACGATCATCTCGCGCGCGCGTGCCTGCGGATCCGCATGCATCTCGGGAATGCTGAGCACAGGTCCTGCGGGCAGGCCCGCGGCCTCCATCCGTGTGAGCCAGTCCTCGGTGGTGCGCGTTTCGAAATGCGCCTCCAGCAGGGGTACGAGCTCGGCCAGGTTCACGCGGCGGTCGCGATTGGTGGCAAAGCGCGGGTCGTCGCGCAGCTCATCCGCCTCGATCACCTCGAGCAGCCGCAGCCAGTTCTTCTGGTTCGCCGCGCCGATATTGATCCAGCCATCGGCGGTGTGAAACGCCTGGTAGGGCGCGTTGATCGGATGGGCGGAGCCTTCGGGCTCGGGCGCATGGCCCGTGGCAAAGGCAATGGCGGATTGCCAATAGGTCTGGGTGATGGCGGCCTCGAACAGGCTGGTGTCGACCTTCTGGCCCTGCCCGGTCTGGAGCGCATGGGCATAGGCCGCGTTCACGCCCATGGCGGCCACGATCCCGCTGGTGATGTCCGAGATCGGCGCGCCGGGCTTGACCGGGGGCCGCCCCGGCCCCTCGCCGGTGATCGACATGAGGCCCGACATCCCCTGCGCGATCAGGTCGAACCCGCCGCGATGGGCATAGGGCCCGGTGCGGCCAAAGCCCGAGATCTCGCAATAGATCAGCCTTGGGTTCTCGGCGCGCAGTTTCTCGTATCCGAGCCCCAGCTTTTCCATCGTGCCCATGCGGTAGTTTTCGATCACCACATCCGCGTCGCGCAGCAGGGTGTGCAGGATCTCGACCGCCTCCGGATCCTTGAGGTTCAGGGATATCCCGCGCTTGCCCCGGTTCATCATCATATAGGCGGCGCTTTCGCCGTTGATATCCGGGGGCAGGAAGCGGCGGCTGTCATCGCCATCGGGCTTTTCGACCTTGATCACATCCGCGCCCATATCCGCCAGCATCATGCCGCAGACAGGGCCCGCCATGATATGGGCGAGCTCGATGACCTTCATGCCGACGAGGGGACCTTGGGCTGTCATGTGCCGCTCCAGTTCGGTTTGCGCTTGCCGAGGAAGGCCTCCATCCCCTCGCGGAAATCGGCGCTCATGTAGCAGAGCTCGATCAGGTCATGATCGTCGATCTGTGTTGCCGCGCGGGTCCGGCGCATGGCTTCCTTGGTGGCGCGCAGGGTCAGCGGGGCCATGGCACCGATCTGGGCTGCAAGCTCTTCGGCGCGGTCGAGCAGGGCGGCCTCATCCGCCAGCACCTCGGACACAAGGCCCACGCATAAGGCGTCATCCGCCTCTATGAGGCGGGCGGTAAAGATCAACTCGCGGACACGGCCAGCGCCCATCAGCGACGACAAGCGCGCGAGGTTTCCGGCGGCGAGGCAGTTGCCAAGGGTCCGCGCGATGGGAAAGCCGAATTTCAGCCTTTCACTGGCGATCCGCAGGTCACAGACCGCTGCGATGGAGGCTCCTCCGCCGGTGCAGGCGCCGTGAATGGCCGCAATGGTCGGCAAGGGGCAGGTCTCAATCGCGGTCAGAACGGCCTCGATCCGCGCCTCGTAGTCGAGCGCATCCTGTGCGGTCTCGAAGGCGCGGAACTGGGTCATGTCGGTGCCTGCGGCAAAGGCCTTGCCGCCATTGCCCTTGATGACAATCGCCCGCACCGACCCATCGGTCGGCACGGACTGGCAGAGCTCGGCGAGCCCCTCATACATCCCGAAGGTCAGCGCGTTGCGGGCCTCGGGACGGTTGAACGACACCCAGAGGGTGCCGTCCTTCGTTTCGGTCAGAAGTTCGCTCATCCGTAGAAATACTCCACCAGGAACAGTGGGATGGACGGGATGTAGGTACACATCAGCAGCACGGTCAGCAGCACCATGATGAACCAGATATTGACCTTGGACACTTCCCAGATATTGGCCCGCGCCACCGCGCAGGCGGTGATCAGGACCGAAGCGACCGGGGGCGTCTGCTGCCCGATGGCGAGGTTCAGGGTCACGACCAGTCCGAAGTGGATCGGGTTGATATCCGCCGCCACGATCAGCGGGATGACGATCGGCACCACGAGGATGATGGCCGCCGCCGAGTGCAGGAAGAAGCCGATGATCAGGAAGAAGAAGTTCAGGATCAGGAGGATCAGCCACTTGTTGTCGGTGACGTTCAGGATGCCCTGGGCAATGTCCTGCGGGACTTGTGCCCGGGTCAGGAACCCGCCCATCACGACCGAGGCCGCCACCAGCACCATGACCACGGCGGTCTGCATGCCCCCGTCGAGCATCGCGCTCTTGAGACGGCGCAGATCCACCTGACGGTAGTAGAGGCTGACGATGATGGCCGCGAGAACGGCGAGACCGGCGGCCTCGGTTGCGGTCACGAAGCCGCCAAAGATACCGCCGAGAATGATGATCGGCAGGGCGAAGGTCGGCAGCGCGTCGACAAATGTCTCCCACAGTCTGCGACCCGAGAACGCCTCTTCGCGGGGCAGGTCGTAGCGGCGGGCGAAGACATAGGCCACGCCCATCAGCCCCGCAGCGCCCAGAAGACCGGGCACGATGCCAGCCACAAAGAGTTGCTCCACCGAGACATTGGCCGAGGTGGCATAGAGGATCATCGGAATCGAGGGCGGAATGATGATCGCCAGCGAGGCGGAGGAGGATGTGACCGCCGCCGAAAGCGCCCCGGAATAGCCGCGCTTTTTCATCTGCGGGATCATGACAGAGCCCATCGCGGCCACATCGGCCACCGCCGAGCCGGAGATCTCGGCAAAGAAGAGCGACACGCCGATATTCACATGGGCGAGACCGCCCCGCACGAAGCCGATGATGGCCGCCACGAAGTTGATCAGCCGGTCCGTGATGCCGCCTGCATTCATGATCGCACCGGCCAGCACGAACATCGGAATGGCGATCAGCGAGAATTTGGTGGACCCGTTATACATGTCCAGCGCCACGGTCACGAGCGCGCCCGTGCCTTCGGTCACCAGAAGGCCGAGAATGGCGGACACGGCGAGCGCCACGGCGATGGGGATGTTCAGACAGATCATCGCCACCATCGCTACGAAAATACCAAGCATCAGCATCAGGCGTTCCCCGCTTTCTTCATCTCGGTTTCCACCTCTTCCTCGATCTCGGCATGCTCCAGCGAGATCCCGGCGGCGGTCTTGGCCCAGTATTCCGGCAGGCTCAGCGCCTGACAGATCAGGAAGAGAACCGCGCCGATGGGAATGACGGATTGGGTAAAGGTGATCGGCACCCAGGTGAGCGAGATCAGGTTCATGCCGGTCATCACCGTCAGAACCGTGAACCCGGCCCAGGCCAGCAGGAGGAAGAAGCCCGCGGTCACCGCCTCGGCAAAGGCCACGCCGCACATGCGCGCAGGCATCGGTATGGCGAGAAGCACACTGTCAAACCCGATATGGCGACGGCGCAGCGCGGCCAGTGCGGCCCCATAATAGGTGATCCATGCGAGCAGGATCGCAGCCACCTCGTCGTACCAGCTGAAGCTCGATCCGGCGAGCCTCCAGAGGACGGCGACGATGACGATGACGGTCAGGAACACCATCAGGAAGATGACGAACCATTCCAGAGCGGTCTCGAGGACCTTTCGGAACGTGGCGAGCATGGGCTATCCGTATCGTAGGGCAAAGCGCGCCCGGGGCACCAAAGATGGTGCCGGGCAAGCGGTTGATTTGTAAGAGAAACCGAAAGGGCGGGCCGCGCGAGGACGCGCCGCCCGCCTAAGTTCGGATCAGGAGCCGTCGGCCAGGGACTGCACCGTGTCGATCATGGCGGACGCGCCCTCGACCTCAGCCGCGAAAGCGTCGTAGATCGGGGAGGACGCGGTCACGAAGGCCACCTTGTCCGCCTCGTTCACAGCGACACCGGCGTCCTTGATCACGCCCAGCAGCTCGGTCTCGAGATTGGCTGCGATCTCATAGACCGTGTCCTGGGTCTCGGTGCCGCAGGCCTCAAGCGCCGCGCGGACGTCCTCGGGCCATTTCTTCCACTGGTTCTCGGCAACGGTCACATAGGCCGGCGTGTAGACATGGCCGGTGATGGACAGATAGCTTTGAACTTCTTGGAACTTGGCCGAGGCGATCTGGGCGTAGGGGTTCTCCTGCCCGTCGATGACCTTAGTCTGCAGGGCCGTGAACACCTCCGAGAAGGACATGGGCGTCGGGTTCGCGCCATACTCCTGGAACATCTTCACGCGCCACGCGCCATTAGGGGTGCGCAGTTTCACACCGGCCAGATCCTCGGGCGTGTTGATCGGGCGCACATTGTTGGTGATGTGACGGAAGCCATTCTCGAAATAACCGATGATCCGGTAGCCCTGGCTCAGCGCCGCCTCCTGGAAGGTGTCGCCCAGCTCGGCCTGCACACGCTTCATGTGGTCGCGGTCACGGATGATATAGGGCATCTCGAAGATGCCGAACTCCGGCGCGATCGAGGACATCACGGACGAGGGCAGGGACAGGTGCACCTGGCCGAGCTTCAGCTTCTGCAGCATTTCCCGGTCATTGCCGAGCTGGCTCGCGCCAAAGGTCTGGACCTCTGCCGCATCGCCCAGCTTGTCGTTGGCGCATTGGGCAAAAGCGTTCACGGATGCCTCGAACAGGGACCCGGGCGCGCCCACATGGCCGAAGCGCAGGGTCAGGTCCGCAGCGGATGCTGACACCGGCAGCGAGACCGCGGCCACTGCACCCAGAAGAGCTGTCTTAAGTTTCATCAGATTTTCCTCCCTAAATTGTCTGATTGTCAGTTTGTCTTATTCTGCGGCGAGCGGCACCGCGTCATGGGTCTTGAGATGTTCCATGGCCGCCTGCACCCCTCCGGTGCTGTGCGGCACACCCGCCTTGGCGAGGCCCATCTCCACGCCCGAAAGGGTCGCAACGAGCATCAGATCGTTGAAATCGCCCAAATGCCCGATGCGGAACACTTTGTCGGCGACCTTGCTCAGGCCGTTGCCGAGCGAGATATCGTAATGGGCCAAAGTCGTTGCGCGGAACGCATCTGCGGAATGCCCCTCGGGCATCAGAACCGCCGTGAGCACGCCACTCTCCTGCCCCTGCCGGGCGCAGAGAACCTCCAGCCCCCATGTCCGCACAGCCGCGCGGGTGGCCGCGCCGTGACGGCGATGACGCTCAAAGACATTCTCCAGCCCCTCCTCATGAAGCATGTCGATTGCTTCATTTAGGCCATAGAGCAGGTTTGTCCCGGGCGTGTAGGGGAAATAGCCGGTCTTGTTGGGGCCCAGCATGTCCTGCCAATCCCAATAAGATCTTGTCATCGTGGCGCTTTTCGAGACTTCAAGGGCGCGGTCCGAGGCGGCGTTGAAGCTCAGCCCCGGCGGCAGCATCAGACCCTTCTGCGATCCGGAAACGCAGACATCCACGCCCCACGCATCGAACTCGAAGGGCACAGACGCGAGACCCGAGATCGAATCGACCATCAGCAGCGCGGGGTGACCGGCCGCATCGATGGCGGCGCGCACCTCGGCAATCGGCGAGACCGACCCGGTCGAGGTTTCATTATGGACCACGCAAACCGCCTTGATCTCGTGGGCGGTGTCGGCGCGCAGCCGATCCTCGATGGCTTGCGGGTCCGCGCCACCGCGCCAATCCCCCTCGATAAACTGCGGGTTCAGCCCGATCTTCTTGGCCATCTTCTGCCACAGCGTTGCGAAATGACCCGTTTCGTACATCAGCACGGTGTCGCCCGGCGACATGGTGTTCACCAGCGCGGCTTCCCAGGCGCCGGTCCCCGAGGACGGGAAGATGAAGACGTTCTGCTGGGTCTGGAAGATGGATTTCATCCCCTCCAGCGCCTTTTGCCCAACCGCGGCGAAATCCGGGCCGCGATGGTCGATGGTCTGCATCGAAATCGCCCGCAAGATGCGGTCTGGTACCGCGCTCGGGCCTGGGATCTGCAGAAAATGGCGTCCGGCTTTACGCATTGGGTGGGTCCCCTCCACTGCTTGTTCTGGGCTGATGGCACGGACCCGGACGTCGGTCGGGTTTTTGTCGGGCGCACAGCCGGTTTTGTGTTGTGCATACACAATTATGAATTCATAATTCAGTCAACCCGGTTTTTTCCGGGATCGAAAAACAGGGAGAAGCAGATGGGGATGATGGAGAAGTCGCCCTTGGCGGCGCGTCTGCAAGGGCAGATCGAGGGAGACCTTCTGTTCGATGCCTTCTCGCGCGGACGCTACGCGACGGATGCCTCGATCTATCAGATGACCCCGCTGGGCGCGGTGGTGCCGCGTGGCCTGCAGGATATCGAAACGGCCCTCGGTGCGGCGCGCGAGCTGGGCGCCAGCGTTCTGCCGCGCGGCGGCGGGACCTCGCAATGCGGGCAGACGGTGAACACCGCGCTCGTGCTCGACAACACCAAATACTTCAACAAGATCATCGAACTGGACGTCGAGAACCGGCGCTGTGTGGTTCAGCCGGGCATCGTGCTGGACGAGTTGAACCGGGCGCTGAAGCCACATGGTCTTTGGTATCCGGTGGACGTCTCCACAGCATCACGGGCCACGATCGGCGGGATGGCGGCGAACAATTCCTGCGGTGGGCGCTCCCTGCGCTATGGCACGATGCGCGACAACGTCCTGTCGATCGAGGCGATTCTCGCAGATGGAACCCGGGCGCGGTTCGGGCCCGTGTCGCGCGGGGCTCCGCTCGGGAATGATGCGCTGTCCGCGTTGACCTCGGACATGCTCGCCCTCGGTGAGCGGGAACAGGCCGAGATCGCGGCGCGTTTCCCGAACATCATCCGGCGAGTCGGTGGCTATAACATCGATGCCCTGACCCCGGATCGCGCGCAGAACAACATGGCGCATTTGCTGGTCGGGTCCGAAGGCACGCTGGGCTACTTCACCGAAATCGAGCTCAAGCTGTCCCCCTTGCAGACGACCAAGGTCACTGGCGCGTGCCATTTCCCGAGCTTTCACGCCGCGATGGATGCTGCGCAGCATTTGGTGCCCCTGAAACCGGCCGCCGTGGAGCTTGTGGATGACACCATGATCGCTCTGGCGCGGGACATTCCAATGTTTCGTCAGACAATCAGTCAATTTGTCGAGGGCGAGCCGGCGGCATTGCTGCTGGTCGAGTTTGCCGAGGGGTCGGACGCGGCGAATGCCGCCAAGCTCGAAGAATTGTCAGACAAAATGTCGGAGCTCGGCTTCGCCTTTGATCGCAGCGGCAAGAATTGGGGCGGCTCGGTCGCCGTCACGGACGCGAAACTGCAAAACGAGATCGGCGAGGTCCGCAAATCCGGCCTGAACATCATGATGTCCATGAAATCCGAAGGCAAGCCGGTCTCCTTCGTTGAGGATTGCGCAGTCGAGTTGCCGGATCTGGCCAAATACACCGCGGGCCTGACCGAGATCTTTGAAAAGAACGGCACCAAGGGCACGTGGTACGCCCACGCCTCGGTCGGCTGCCTGCATGTGCGGCCCGTTCTGAACATGAAGCTCGATCAGGACGTCAAAACCATGCGCGCGATTGCCGAGGAATGCTTTGACCTCGTCGCCAAATACAAGGGCTCCCATTCGGGGGAGCATGGCGACGGTATCGTGCGGAGCGAATTCCATGAAAAGATGTTCGGCCCGCGCATGGTCGAAAGCTTTGGCGAGGTGAAGGACCGCTTCGATCCGACCGGATTCTTCAACCCGGGCAAGATCGTCCGCCCGCCCAAGATGGATGACCGGAGCCTCTTTCGCTATGGGCCCGATTACACGGTGAAACCCATGAAGACCGCGCTCGACTGGTCCGCATGGCCCGGCGCGGGCGGCGGATTTCAGGGCGCGGTCGAGATGTGCAACAACAACGGCGCGTGCCGCAAGCTCAAGGGCGGGGTGATGTGCCCCTCCTACCGGGTGACGCGCAACGAGCGGGACGTGGTGCGCGGACGGGCGAACTCCCTGCGACTGGCCATTTCCGGTCAGCTCGGCCCGGATGCCTTCGCGTCGGATGCCATGGCCGAGACCATGAAGCTCTGCGTCTCCTGCAAGGGGTGCAAACGGGAATGTCCCACGGGCGTGGACATGGCCAAGATGAAGATCGAGGTGCTGGCGGCCCGGGCGCAGAAACACGGGCTGAGCCTGCATGACAAGCTGGTGGGCTATATGCCCAAATACGCGCCCTTCGCGTCGAAACTTCCGTGGCTTGCCAATGCGCGCAACTGGTTGCCGGGGGTGGCGAAGCTGACCGAAGGGCTGACCGGGTTTGCCGCCGGGCGCGATCTGCCGCGCTGGTCATCGCGGCCGTTCCGCGACGATGAGTTTCAGGATGCGAACCCGGATGTCGTGCTCTGGGCGGATATCTTCAACCGCTACTTCGAGCCGGAGAACCTGCGCGCGGCAGGCCGCGTGTTGCAGGCCGCAGGGCTCAAGGTTGCCGTGGCGCGTCCGGTTGATGGCAAAGGCGTGCTCGACTGTGGGCGAACCTATCTGGCCGTCGGCCTGGTGGAGGAGGCGCGCGCGTCGGCGCATCGCACCCTCGACGCCCTGCGCCCCCATGCCGAGGCGGGCGTGCCCATCGTCGGGCTGGAGCCGTCGTCGCTTCTGACCTTGCGGGACGAGATCCCGGTGCTTGTTCCGGGCGACGCAGCAGAGGCCGTGGCGGCCAAGGCGCTAATGCTGGAAGAATACCTCGCGCAGTCCGGGATTGCCCTGCCGCTCAAGCCCTTGGGGCGTCCGATCCTGCTCCACGGGCATTGCCACCAGAAGGCCCATAACGTCATGGGGTCGGTGCAAAAGGTGCTGGCGCAGATCCCCGGGACGGAGATCGAGATGGTCGAGACCAGTTGCTGCGGCATGGCCGGGGCTTTTGGATATGGCAAAGATACGGTAGAAACCTCGCTTAAAATGGCCGAGCTGGACCTGCTCCCCGCGGTGCGGGCGGCCCCGGCAGAAGCGATTGTCGTGGCGGATGGCACCTCCTGCCGCCACCAGATCAAAGACGGAGCCGCGCGCGAGGCGATCCACGTGGCGCGGGTGTTGGAAATGGCGCTGGATGGCGCCGGGACAGGAGCCTGAGATGAACCTTGCCAAGCCGATCTCCCGCCCGTCTCTGCATGCGGAACTCGTGGACCGGGTGCGCGAACTGATCATCGAGGGCACGCTCGAGCCGGGGACAAAGATCCCGGAAAAGGACCTCTGCGAAAGCTTTGGGGTGTCCCGGACGCCGATGCGCGAGGCGCTCAAGGTGCTGGCCAATGAGGGGCTCGCGGTGCTCGAGCCGAACCGGGGCGCCTGGGTGTCGACCGTGACGATGGAAGAGCTGGAGGCGACCTTTCCAGTGATTGCCTCGTTGGAGCGACTGGCGGGCGAGCTGGCCTGTGCAGCGGCCACCGATGCCCAGATCGCCGAGATCCGCAGCCACCATGAAGACATGGTGGCCTGTTTCTCGACGCGGAACCGGCAGGAGTATTTCCGGGCCAATCAGGACATCCACGAGGGGATCCTCGCCGCTGCCGGAAACGAGGTGCTGAGCCAGCATCACAAGGTGTTGGCCAGCCGGGTCAAGCGCGCGCGGTTTCTGGCCAATATCTCGGACGAGCGCTGGCAGCAGGCGGTCGAGGAACACGAAGGCATCATCGCCGCACTCGAGGCGCGCGACGGCGCGGAGCTGGGCCAACGGCTCGCCGCCCATCTGGCCAACAAGTTCACGGCGTTGAAGGCACGGATGGCCTGATCCGGCCTGCTGCGGCGACGGATCGCGCGAAAACGGGCAAACCCCGCGGATTAAAGTCGAAATCTCTTGTTCCATGTCAAGCGACCGCACGTGCCAGCCCTTGCCACCCTTGGGAGCGCTAACGTAGCATTGGGTCAGGATCCGGTCTGACGCGGCAGTGGATCCGACCTCCACTCACCCGCGCGCGAGGAACCTGCATGACCGAGACGACCGACAGTGGCACGCGACGCCCTCTGACCCTTCGGGATGTATCCGAGGCGTCCGGCGTGAGCGAAATGACCGTCAGTCGCGTGTTGCGGAATCGGGGCGATGTGTCAGACGCCACCCGCGCCAAGGTGCAGGAGGCGGCGCGGACACTGGGCTATGTGCCCAACAAGATTGCCGGCGCGCTCGCATCGAACCGGGTGAACCTGGTTGCGGTGATCATCCCGTCCATGTCGAACATGGTCTTTCCCGAGGTGATGGGCGGCATCTCCAGCGTGCTGGAAGAGACCGACCTGCAGCCCGTGGTCGGGATCACGGATTACCTGCCGGAAAAGGAGGAGAAGGTCCTCTACGAGATGCTGAGCTGGCGTCCCTCGGGCATCATCATCGCCGGGCTGGAACATACCGAGGCCGCGCGCGCCATGCTGCGCAATGCCGACATTCCGGTTGTCGAGATCATGGATACGGATGGCAACCCGACCGATTGCGCCGTGGGGATCTCGCACCGGCGCGCGGGCCGCGAGATGGGCGAGGCGATCCTCGAAGCGGGGTATCGCCGGATCGGGTTCATGGGCACCAAGATGGCGCTCGATCACCGGGCGCGCAAACGCTACGAGGGCTTTGTCGAAGCGCTGGCCAAGGGCGGTGTCGAGCTTGCGGAATGGGAATTCTACGAGGGCGGATCGGCATTGGCCAAGGGACGCGAGCTGACGGCGTCGATGCTGGAGAAGGCTCCGGATCTCGACTTCATGTATTATTCCAACGACCTGATCGGCGCGGGCGGATTGCTCTATTGCAAGGAACAGGGGCTGGATATCCCCAACGGGTTCGGCATGGCCGGGTTCAACGGTGTGGAGCTCCTGCGCGGGTTGCCGATCAAGCTGGCCACCATCGATTCCTGTCGCCGCGAGATCGGGCGGGCGGCGGCTGAGATGATCGTGGCGCGGATGGATGCGGATCTGCCGGGGGAGACGATCACCCTCGCGCCGGTGCTCGAGCCCGGCGATACGATGCGGACCGGGTGAGCGCCCCTGCCGGGGCGGGCCTTCGGCGAGGATTTTTTCGGACTTAAGGTTTCCTGTCGCGCCCCATGGTGCAGCGGATGGGATATGCGTCGATAGCCGGGCTACGTCTGCGCCGGTGTTCTTGATCCATGCAGAGCCGAGTTGTCGTGCGGCGGAGCGGGCCATAGGGGCCTTGTCGTTTGAGGCATGGCGGTCCTGTGATGTCACTCACACCCTGGCCCTTTGGCAGAGCTTTGTCCGGATGCGCTTGTCTCAGCCGCCTGGTGCGTACCACGGCGGTTCGCATTTTTGACCAGATCGCTGCGTGCCCAACCCATGGCGATGCCGGGGAGCGCCGGCCCAGTCGTAGCGTGGCGCCGCAGGCCTTGTCGAGTAAAGCCGGAGTTACGGCTGATAGAGCGGCACGGTGGAGATCGCCATCTTCGCGGATCCATCGGTCAGTTCGCGGGCATGGGCCACATAAATCAGCGTCTGGTTTGCTTCGTCGAAGATCCGCTTGATCCGCAGGGATTTCAGCACGATGGAGCGGCGCTCGTTGAACACGTCTTCGCCTTCGTCATCGCGGTCGATATCCCCGATGGTGATCGGCCCGGTCTGGCGGCAGGCGATGGAGGCGTTGGACGGATCTTCGAACCAGTTCCCCTTGGACAGCCGGTCGAGCAGGCCGCGCTCGAAATAGGCGATATGGCAGGTCACTCCGGTGACGTCGGGATCCTGGATCGCCTCGATGATGATGTCATTGCCCACCCAGTCCACATCCACATTGCCGACCTGTTCGGCATAGGAGGGAAGGGCGAGGCACAGGGCGGCGGCGCAAAGAAGGCGGTTCATGGAGGTCTCCGGTTTGGCAGGTCAACGCGTGGTCCGGGCGCAGGGTTCCGTGCCCGGCGCGGATTGGCAAGAGACGTTGCCTCAACTCGTTGCATGTGCAACAGTATTGCGTCCGGGGATGGGGGAGCCCATGAACAAACAAGAGCGACAGGTTCGGATGCAGCAGGCCGTGAGCGCCACGGGTGCGGTCTACATGCCCGGTTTCGGCAATGATTTCGAGACCGAAGCCTTGCCCGGCGCGCTGCCGCAGGGGCAGAACAGCCCCCAGCGCTGCGCCTATGGGCTTTATGGTGAACAGCTCTCGGGGACGGCGTTCACCGCGCCTAGTCATCAGAACGAGCGCACTTGGTGTTACCGTATCCGGCCCTCGGTGAAGCATTCCGGGCGCTATCGAAAGATCGACCTGCCCTATTGGAAAACCGCGCCCCATGTGGATCCGGATGTGATCAGTCTCGGGCAGTATCGCTGGGACCCGGTGCCCCATTCCGACGCGCCGCTGACCTGGCTGACGGGCATGCGGACCATGACCACGGCGGGGGATGTGAATACGCAAGTGGGGATGGCGGCACATATCTATCTGGTCACGGCCTCCATGGAGGAGGCGTATTTCTACTCCGCCGATAGCGAGCTTCTCGTCGTTCCACAGGAGGGGCGGCTGCGGTTCTGTACCGAGCTGGGGGTCATTGATCTGGCGCCAAAGGAAATCGCCATCCTGCCACGCGGTCTGCTCTACCGGGTCGAGGTGCTCGAAGGGCCGGCACGGGGCTTTGTCTGCGAGAATTACGGCCAGAAGTTCGATCTGCCGGGGCGTGGTCCGATCGGGGCGAATTGCATGGCGAACCGGCGGGACTTCAAGACACCTTTGGCGGCCTATGAGGATCGGGAGGTGCCCTCGACGGTGACGGTGAAATGGTGCGGCCAGTTCCATGAGACCGAGATCGGGCATAGCCCGCTCGACGTGGTGGCTTGGCACGGCAATTACGCGCCCTGCAAATACGACCTGCGGACCTATTGTCCGGTGGGGGCGGTTTTGTTCGATCACCCGGATCCGTCGATCTTCACGGTGCTGACCGCGCCTTCGGGGGTGGAAGGGACGGCGAATATCGACTTCGTGCTGTTTCGCGAACGCTGGATGGTGGCGGAGAACACCTTCCGCCCGCCGTGGTACCACAAGAATGTCATGTCTGAGTTGATGGGCAACATTTACGGCCAGTATGACGCCAAGCCTCAGGGGTTCGTCCCGGGCGGGATGAGCCTGCACAACATGATGCTGCCCCATGGCCCGGATCGCGGGGCGTTTGAAGGGGCGTCAACTGCGGAGTTGGCACCAGAAAAGCTCGACAATACTATGAGCTTCATGTTCGAGACGCGGTTTCCCCAGCACCTGACCCGGTTTGCAGCCCAAGAGGCGCCTCTGCAGGACGACTACATCGACTGCTGGGCCGATCTGGAGAAGAAGTTCAACAGCACGCCGGAGGGGACCTGATGGATCCGGGCTACGTCGTTATTGGGGTGTTCGTCGCGATTGTGGCGCTGGTCATCTGGTCCGGCCGGGGCAAGCGATCGCGGAAATATCCCGGGGAAGTTAGAGACATGCCGGGGCGGCGGCAGGAAGGTGCCGATTTTTCAGGTGGCGAAGACCCCTAGCGGGGCGTTGCGCACAGTCGCGCACAGATACGGGCCTATGCCCGAAGGGAGGAGAGGGCATGAGCAAGGCGTTCGCGTCGGCAGGGGATCTGAGCGAGAAGCAGACCAGCTTTGTCGAGGTCGGTGCGGGGCTTTGGGCCTTCACCGCCGAGGGCGATCCAAACTCCGGTGTGATCATCGGGGACGACAGCGTCATGGTGATCGAGGCCCAGGCGACGCCGCGTCTGGCCGAGACGGTAATTGCCGAGATCCGCAAGGTGACGGACAAGCCGATCTCGCATCTGGTGCTGACCCATTACCACGCGGTGCGGGTGCTTGGGGCCTCTGCCTATGGGGCGGATCAGATCATCATGTCCGACACCGCGCGCGCCATGGTGGCCGAGCGCGGGCAGGAGGATTGGGATAGTGAGTTCGACCGCTTTCCGCGCCTGTTTGAGGGCCATGAGAGCATTCCGGGCCTGACCTGGCCCACCACGACTTTCTCGGACCGGATGACCGTCTATCTCGGCCAGCGGCGGGTGGACATCATGCATCTGGGCCGCGCCCATACGGCGGGGGACGCGGTGATCTGGGTGCCGGATGAGGAGGTGATGTTCACCGGCGACATCGTCGAGTTTCACTCCGCCTGCTATTGCGGGGACGGGCATCTGACCGAATGGGGCGAAACGCTGGATCAGATCGCCGCCTATGAGCCGCGCGCCATCGCGCCGGGGCGGGGCGATGCGCTGATTGGCGAAGAGATGGTCTCAGCCGCCATCGAGAGCACCCGCGATTTTGTCGAAAGCACCTATCGCCCGGCTGCGCGGGTGGCCGCCCGGGGCGGCAGCCTCAAGGACGCCTGGGAGGCGGTGCGCGCCGAATGTGATCCCAAATTCGCCGATTACGCGATCTATGAACACTGCCTGCCCTTCAACGTCGCGCGGGCCTATGACGAGGCGCGCGGCATCGAGACGCCCCGCATCTGGACCGCCGCGCGGGACAAGGAGATGTGGGCCGCCCTGCAGGGCTGAGGAGGGTCGCCATGCCACGCCATTTCGCAATCGTCTCCGCCGCTTCGGCGGCCCGGGACCCGCGCGGATGAGCAAATTCGGCCCGACCCGTGGCGAGCTGTGGTTCCGGCTCGGCTTCAGCCTGGTGGGGCTGGCTTTGATGGGAGTCGCATTGGCCACGCGGGGATTTGGCGGAATCGCCTGGGTTGAGGTCGTCCTGATCGCCAGCGCGTTCTTTGGCGGCACCGCGATCTGGGCGGCGCGACGGCTTTGGGCAACGCGGGAGGAGACGTGATGGCCTATGACTACCAACCGTTCGACTATGTGCCGCCGCCGGGGCTGACGGCGCCGGAGGCGAAGAAGCCCGTGGTGATCGTTGGCGCAGGTCCAATCGGGCTTGCCATGGCAATCGAGCTGGCGGAGCACGGGGTCGCCTCGGTCGTGCTCGACGACAACAACGTGGTGTCGGTGGGCAGTCGGGCGATCTGCTGGTCCAAGCGCTCGCTTGAGATTTTCGACCGGCTCGGCATTGCTGAGAAGGCGCTCGACAAGGGGGTCACGTGGCAGGTCGGGCGCACCTTTCACCGCGATCAGGAGGTGTTCAATTTCGACCTCTTGCCCGAGGCGGGCCACAAGATGCCGGCCTTCATCAACCTGCAGCAATACTATGTGGAACAGTTCCTCGTGGAGCGCGCGCAAGAGATCCCGTTGATCGATCTGCGCTTCAAGAACAGGGTCGTGGGCGTTGATCCCGGGGCTGTGGGGGCGATCCTGGATATCGAGACGCCGGACGGCCCCTATGCGCTCGAAGCGTCCTATGTGCTGGCCTGCGATGGCGCACGCTCCCCGATCCGCGGCATGCTCGGGCTGGAGTTCGAAGGCGAGGTCTTCGAGGAACGCTTCCTGATTGCCGATATCGAGATGGATGCGGATTTCCCGCCCGAGCGGCATTTCTGGTTCGAACCCGAGTTTCACACCGGCCAGTCGGCGCTGCTGCACAAGCAGCCGGACAACATATACCGGATCGACCTGCAACTGGGTTGGGACGCCAATCCCGAGCATGAGATGCAGCCCGAGATCGTCATTCCGCGCATCGTCAAGGTGGTTGGCCATGACGATTTCCGCCTCGACTGGGTCAGTGTCTACACCTTCCAATGTCGGCGGCTGGCTGAGTTCGTCCATGGGCCGGTGATCTTTGTCGGGGACAGCGCCCATGTGGTCAGCCCGTTCGGCGCGCGCGGCGGCAATGGCGGGCTGCAGGATGTGGACAATCTCGGCTGGAAACTGGCTGCGGTGCTGGAAGGGCGGGCCGGGGACAGCCTGCTTGCGAGCTATGATCGGGAGCGTGGCTTCGGCGCGGATGAGAACATCGCCAATTCCGCCCGTGCCACGAAGTTCATGACCCCCGGGGACGGGGTCGAACGGATGTTCCGCGATCAAGTGCTGCATCTTGCCGGGCAGACCGCCTTCGCGCGGGGCTGGGTAAACTCCGGGCGGCTGTCGCGGCCTTGCACCTATCCGTCCAAGGGCCCCGATGCGCCATCCATGCCCGAGGGCACGTGCCCCGGCGCGGTGGCCCCGGATGCGCCGATCGCCGAAGGGTGGCTGTTGTCCGAGCTCGGGCGCGATCTTGTTCTGCTCGCCATCGGTGCGGCGCCGCCGGACGGCCTCGATTGCCGGTTGCTGAACCTGCCGGTCACGCCGGAGCTTCAGGCGCGCTATCTCGGCGAAGCCAAGGCTGGCTTTTATCTCATCCGTCCCGATCAGGTCATCGCCGCACGCTGGACAGAGGGGGACGCGACGCAGATCGCTGATGCCATCCGAGCCGTCTGGGAGGGGGGCTGATGCCGCTGACAACAACCCCGAACCTGCCGGAGCATGACACGTTCTACGCGGAGCTTCTCGACGCCCATCGCGGGTTGTCGGAGGCCGAAAGCCATGCCCTGAACGCGCGGCTCGTTCTGATCCTCGCCAACCATGTGGGGGATCTGGAGGCATTACGCGCGGCGCTGGCCCTCGCAAAGACCTGATCTAGGGCGCCGGCAACAGAAACCGGCCCGTTTCCGTCAGCATCCAGGCTTTGCGCCCCTCGACCACGACCGGGGACAGGGGGCGTCCATAGCCCGCGCCGGCATCGATGTTCAGGCGGTTTCCATAGAAGGTCGGCATCTTCAGGGCCGTATGACCATGGACCACGAGCTTGCCGTGATCCGCGGTCTCGCGCAGGAAGTCGTCCCGGATCCAGAGGAGATCCTCCTCGGTTTGCTGCTGCAGGGCGATGCCGGGCCGGATCCCCGCATGGACGCAGATATGCATCTCGGTTTCGATCCAGAGCGGCAGGCTCGCAACGAAATCGAGATGCGCGGCGGGCACGGCCCGTGCGGCGGCCTCCCGCGCGGGGGCGAAGTCTCCATCCTCGGCCGCGACACCGTAAGAGGCGAGTGTGGTCGCCCCTCCCAGTGCCGGGTGGAGCCAGCTCTTGCCGGATTTGATCGCCGGATCATGGCTCGCCCCGTCCCGCACGAAGCGCAGGAACATGCGGTCATGATTGCCCAGAAGCACAGCCCAGGGCGCGCCGCGGGCGCGCCCGGCGATCAGATGATCGATAACACCCTTGCTGTCGGGGCCACGATCCACGAGGTCGCCCGTATGCACGACCGCCGCGTCCGGATCCCGGACGCGGCCCCGGTCCTCATCGATCAACCGATGGGCCTCGATGAGCTGGTCCAGATGGCCGTGAATATCGCCAATCGCATAAAATCGCATGATCTATCCAAAAAAGAAGGCCCCGCCGAAATCAGCGGGGCCGTGTCACTGTTTCAGATCGTTTCGACCTCAGGCAACGTTGAATTGCAAGGGCCGGACCTGCTGGAAGAGGCCGGTCTCGGTGAGCTTGTCCAGCACATTGGCCGGGCAGGGCGCATCGAGATAGAGCATCGCAATCGCGTCGCCATTGGTCTCGTCGCGACCAAGGGTAAAGTTCGCGATGTTCACGCTGTTCTGGCCCATGGTCATGCCCAGCGTCCCGATGATGCCGGGGACGTCCTTGTTGGTCGTATAGAGCATGTGCTCGCCGATCTCGGCATCGATATTGATGCCCTTGATCTGGATGAAACGCGGCTTGCCATCCGAGAAGACCGTGCCTGCGATGGACCGTTCGCGATCCGCCGTCTTCACCGTCAGCTTGATGTAACCGTCAAACACACCGGATTTGTCCTGCGTGGTGGTCGAGATGCCAATGCCGCGCTCCTTGGCGATCACGGGGGCAGAGACCATGTTCACGTCCGGGTTCGTGGCCTGCATGATCCCTGCCACGGCGGCGCAGTTCAGCGCCTCGAGGTTCATCTTGGATACGGTGCCGTTATAGGTGATCTCGATGCTGTGGATGGCCTCTTCGGTGAGTTGCCCCACGAAGGTGCCAAGATGACCAGCGAGCTTGACCCAGGGTCCCATGACCTTGGCTTCCTCGGCTGTCACCGACGGCATGTTCAGCGCGTTTTCCACAGCCCCGCTCAGCAGGTAGTTCGACATCTGCTCGGCCACCTGCAGGGCGACGTTCTCCTGCGCTTCGGTGGTCGATGCGCCCAGATGCGGCGTGCAGACCACGTTGGGCAGATTGAAAAGCGGGTTCTCGGTCGCAGGCTCCTGGGCGAAGACGTCGAAGGCCGCTCCGGCCACATGGCCGGATTTCAGCAGCTCCGCGAGCGCCTCTTCGTCGACCAGACCGCCACGCGCGCAGTTGATGATCCGCACGCCTTTCTTGGTTTTCTCCAGTGCCTCGCGGCTCAGGATGTTCTTGGTCTGCTCGGTGAAGGGCACGTGGAGCGTGATGAAATCCGCGCGGGTCAACAGCTCGTCCAGCTCGACCTTCTCGACGCCGAGCTTGGCGGCGCGCTCTTCGCTCAGGAAGGGGTCATAGGCCACGACCTTCATTTTCAGGCCCACGGCCCGCTCGCACACGATGCCGCCGATATTGCCCGCGCCGATCACGCCCAGGGTCTTGGCGGTCAGCTCGACCCCCATGAATTTCGACTTCTCCCATTTGCCCGCATGGGTCGAGGCCGAGGCCTCGGGGATCTGGCGGGCCACGGCGAACATCATCGCAATCGCGTGTTCGGCAGTGGTGATCATGTTCCCGAAGGGCGTGTTCATGACGATCACACCTTTCTTGGAGGCCGCGACCTTGTCTACATTGTCGGTGCCGATCCCGGCGCGGCCAACAACTTTGAGGTTATCGGCGTTCTCCAGCAGTTTTTCCGTGACCTTGGTGGCCGAGCGGATGGCGAGGCCGTCATACTGGCCAATCACTTCGGCGAGCTTGTCCTTGTCCTTGCCGAGGGCGGGTTCGAAGTCGACCTCGATTCCACGGTCGCGGAAGATCTGGACGGCGGTTTCCGAGAGCTTGTCGGAGACGAGTACTTTGGGGGCCATGATGGGCTCCTTTATGCGGTGCTGGCCACGCGCCCTGTCTGTTGGGGCGGGCCGGAATTCAGGGATGGGTGGCCCGGTCGCTGTCACGACCGGGCGGACGCGCGTCGCTCAGGCGGCGGCTTTCTGGGCGGCAATCTCAGCTTCGAAGGCCCATGCGAGCCAAGGCAGCATGGCCTCGACATCCGAGGTTTCCACCGTGCCGCCGCACCAGATGCGCAGGCCCGCCGGGGCGTCGCGATAGGCGCCGATATCGAGTGCGATGCCTTCGGCCTCGAGCCGCTTGGCAACGGCCTTGGCGAAGCTCGCGCCGTCGAGGATCCGCTCGTCGGTGAACTTCAGGCAGACAGAGGTGTTCGACCGTGTCGCCGGGTCCACGGCGAGGAAATCGATCCAGTCATTGGCCTCGACAAACCCGGTCACGGCGGCGGTATTCGCATCCGCCCGCGCGATCAGGCCCTTGAGCCCGCCGACGGATTTCGCCCAGTCCAGAGCGAAGAGGTAGTCCTCGACGCAGAGCATCGACGGCGTGTTGATCGTCGCCCCGGTGAAGATCCCGTCGATCAGCTTGCCGCCCTTCGTCAGGCGGAAGATTTTCGGCAGGGGCCACGCGGGCGTGTAGCTCTCGAGCCGGGCGACGGCGCGGGGGCTCAGGATCAGGATGCCATGGGCCGCCTCACCGCCCAGCACCTTCTGCCAGGAGAAGGTCGTCACATCCAGCTTGTCCCAGGGCAGGTCCATGGCAAAAGCCGCGGAGGTCGCGTCGCACAGGGTCAGCCCCGCGCGGTCCGCGGGGATCGCGTCACCATTCGGCACGCGCACCCCGGAGGTCGTGCCGTTCCAGGTGAAGCAGACATCCTTGTCGAAATCGACCTGCGCGAAATCCACGATCTCGCCATATTCGGCGGTCTTGGTCACTGCGTGGAGCTTGAGCTGTTTCACCGCATCGGTGACCCAGCCGGAGCCGAAGCTTTCCCATGCGAGCATCTCGACCGGGCGTTCACCCAGGAGGCTCCACATGGCCATTTCATAGGCCCCGGTGTCGGAGGCGGGCACGATGCCGATCTTGTAGTCGGCGGGGACCCCCAGAACCTCACGGGTGGTCTCGATCGCGGCCTTCAGCTTGTCCTTGCCGATGGCGGCACGGTGCGAGCGGCCCAAGGCGGCGTCGGCAAGTGCATCCAGTGTCCAGGTGGGGGGTTTGGCACAGGGGCCAGAGGAAAAACGCGGGTTGGCCGGCCGCGTGGCCGGAGCTTCGATAGCCATTGCTGGTATCCTTCCAGATATCTGCCCTTCGTTGGGGAAGGGTGTCCCGCCGCCGCGTATAAGCGGCAGGACGGATATCCGGCAAGTCGTAAAATGCGGCTTTTCTGTCGCATTCGCCGCAAGCCGTCGGGGACGGGTTTCCGATCCGAAACCCGCCCCCGGTCAGATAGCCTGCTATGCGGGCTCTTTGGCGCGGGTCTCGGCTTTGAGCGGAACACAAACCTTGGTCAACAGGTTATCGGGCGCGGTGTCCTGCGGTGCGTTGAGATAGATCTCCAAAGCCGGTTGATGCGCAGGTTCGCGCCCCGAGCTCGGCAGCCACGTCCCATAGAGGTGGTCATAGGCCGCCCGCAATCCTGCATAGGGCCCCTTGAAGGTCAGCACGCCGTAGCTCCGGCTGGGCAGGGAGATCTCTTCGAGCGGGGATGCAATCTCGGCATCCGGCCCGAGGGACAGACCCGCATGGCTGCGCAACTCGGCGGCGGGCACCGCGTTGGGGTCGTCATAATAGAGGCCCAGCATCCCTGTGGCATGGGGCCAAAGGTTGCGGGAGGTGGCGAGGGTCGACACCTGCTCGAAGACCCGGCCGACCTCCATATAGGCGCCGGTATGGGGCAGCACTGCAAGGCGCATGGCAGGCAGGGTTTCGATCTGTACGGGAAACATGGGTCTGGATCCTTTGTCCGGTTTCAGTAGAGGCGCGGTGAGATCACCGCGAGACCTGAACCGGGTCGGGGTCATGCCAAAGCCGTCCCGGAATGCGCGCGAGAAGCTCTGCGGGGTGTCATACCCCGCCTGAGCCGCGATCTCGGCGACGCTCTGCTCGGTCTGCACCAGCCAACACGCGGCACGATGGAGCCGGATGCGACGCACGGCCTGCGCGGCGGTCTCGCCGGTCATGCCGTGAAACACCCGGTGCCAATGAAACCGCGACATGGCGGCCACATCTGCAAGCGCGTCGAGGGACAGATCCCCCCGCGGGTTGTCGTGGATATAGTCGAGCACGCGGAGCATGCGGTCTTCGTAGCTGGCAGTCATGGAGCCCCTCTTGGTCAGGTCCGATCTCTGCATGACATGGGTCGACTGCACAAATCTTGCTGACTTGCCCCGGGCGGAAACGCGCAGGTGACAGCGGCGCTGCGCAAGTCCTAGGCTGACCCATCGGTTTTGAGTTGGGAGGCGCCCATGCGCAGGGTTCTTATGGTTTTGGTATTGCTCTGCCTGCCGGGTCTGGCTCAGGCCTTTTGCGGATTCTACGTCGCGCGCAGCGACGGTCGGCTCCTGAACGAAACCTCCAAGGTGGTCTACACGCGCAACGGTGTCTTTTCGACGATCACCATGTCCTCGGATTACCAGGGGCCGGCTTCCGAGTTCGCGCTGGTGGTTCCAACGCCGTCGGTGCTGGAACGGGACGATATCCGCACCGTGGACCCAGAGATCATCGCCCATCTCGACCGCTACACCGCGCCGCGGCTGGTGGAGTATTTTGATGATGACCCGTGCTTATTCGATGTGGTGGAGCCTGTGATGGCAATGCCGGTCATCACCAGCGACGGCGGTCAAACGCCCGCTGTGCAGCCAAAGAGCGGGCCGCGCGCGCTGGGCGTGACGGTCGAGGCCTCCTATGCGGTGGGCAGCTACGATATCGAGATCCTGTCGGCCAAGCGCTCGGATGGGCTGGTCACCTATCTCACGCAGGAGGGCTACAAACTGCCGGATGGCGCGACCCCTGTTCTGGGTGATTACATCGGTGCGGGGATGAAGTTTTTCGTCGCGAAGGTGAACCTGGCGCGCCATGACGCGGGGGCCGCGCAGGAGCTTCAGCCGCTGCAAATCCGGTTCCGCTCGCGGGATTTCATGCTTCCGATCCAGCTTGGCAAGCTCAATGCCGAGGCGCCGCAAACGGCGGTGTTCTACATGCTCACAAGCTCGGGCCGGGTGGAGGTGGCGAATTACACGGCCACCGAGTTGCCAACCAATGTCGACGTCCCGGCCTTCATCGAGCAGATGTTTCCACTTTTCTACACGAGTGTGTTCCAGAAAGCCGTAGGCGACCGTGGCGGGCTTGTTCTGGAATATGGTTGGGACATGGGGTGGTGTGACCCTTGCGCGGATGATCCGGTACCCAATGAGGATCTGCGGATCCTCGGGGCGCGCTGGCTTGAGCCTTCCGACGCTCCGGGGGAGGGGGTCTATGTCACCCGCTACCGGGCGCGCTACACCAAGGAGCAGATGCCCCGGGACATCATGTTCAAAACCACGAAGAATCGCGACAATTTCCAGGGACGCTATGTGATCCGTCACCCGTTTGACGGGCCGATGCAATGTGAGGCTGCCGAGACGTATATCGCCGCAACCAGGGAGCGGTTGGCAGAGGAAGCCAAGACAACCGTCGAGATGACCGGCTGGGACCCCGGACTTGTCAGTCGCAATATCGGGCGGTCCGTGCCTGCGGCCTATCGCTAGGGCGCTGGTCTCGGGCGGGCGGCTGGGGTAAAGCGCGGCGAGCTGCCAAAGGACCCGCGCCCATGTATATCACCACGCTTCTGACCAATCCCGCTGCGCCCTGCCTCGACGAGGCCATGGTCACCTCGCTGCGCAACGCCTGGGGCGGAGGCGATGCGCGCTGGCTGTCCGAGGGCGAGGCGGCGGAGTTCCCGTTGGAGGCACAGCCGGAGAACCTGTGGGAGGTTTGGGCCGATCTGCAGACGCAGAAGGTCGATCTCGTGGTTCAGCCAGAGGCGGGGCGGCGAAAGAAAATGCTGCTGGCCGACATGGACAGCACCATGATCCAGCAGGAATGCATCGACGAGCTGGCCGCCGAAGCCGGGGTTGGCCCCCGCGTGGCCGAGATCACCGCGCGCGCGATGAATGGCGAGTTGGATTTCGAGGGGGCGCTGCGCGAGCGGGTCGGCTTGCTCGAGGGGCTGGATGCGGGGGTGATCGATCAGGTCATTGCCAACCGGATCACCCTGATGCCCGGTGGGCCGGAACTCCTCGCGACGATGAAGGCGGCCGGGGCCTATGCGGCGCTGGTGTCGGGGGGCTTCACGGCCTTTACCGCGCGGATTGCCGGGCGGCTGGGCTTTGACGAGAACCGCGCGAACAGCCTTGAGATCGCCGAGGGCGCGCTGACCGGCAAGGTCATCGATCCGATCCTCGGGCGGGCGGCCAAGGTCACCGCGCTCGAAGAGATCACCGCCAAGCTCGGGATTTCCGAGGCGGAGGTGATGGCCGTGGGCGATGGGGCCAATGATCTGGGCATGCTGGGGCGGGCCGGGGCGGGCGTTGCGCTGCATGCCAAGCCGGTCGTGGCCGCGGAATGCGATCGACGCATCAATCACGGAGACCTCTCCGCGCTGCTCTACCTGCAGGGATATGCCAAGTCCGAGTTCGTCACCCCGCCGCAGGGCTGAGCCGGCGCGCGCCGCGACACGCTCCCGATCAGAATTCCAGCGCCGTGCGGACCTCCGGGCCCGATTCGTCGGGGATGCGCAGGTTGGATTGCGCAATCTGGGCCCGCACCACAGCCCCGTCTTTGGTCACCGCAAAGGGCACCGTGGGGGTTTGCATCCGCCGGTCCACCCGTTCGGGGGCCTCGTCAAGAGAGCGCAGCCGTTCCCAGGCCTCCTCGGTCCAGCTGAGGATCTGCAAAAGCGGCCCGTCCCCGGCAGAGGCGGGGCCCGCATGGCCAAGCAGGGTCAGGCAGATCAGGGCAGCAAAAATCCGAGGCATGGGTGCGCCTTCCAACACGATTGGGTGATGATCCGAGCAGATAGACCGGGGGCAGATCCCGTCACCCCTGATCCTGCCGCAGTTTTCCTAAATCTTGGTAAAATTCGCGGCACCGATCAGGTCGCGCACGGGGGCGAGGCGCGCAACCGCATCGCCGCGCCGGTTCCGGATCGGTCCCGTAAGGAACCGTTGCGCCGAAGGATGGGCCGGATCCAGCACGCCGAGCCGCACTAGCACCGCCGCAATCACGCAATCCACGCCTCGCGTGGCACCATCGCTGATCTTGATCGCGACGCCCCGGCCCTGCGCGGGCAGAATTGCGATGAAGACACCATCCGCGCCGAACTTGATCGCTACAGGCTCGGTAGTTGCGCGCATCAGCTCGGTACAAGGGCGCCCTTCGCCGGCGACCAGATCCGAATGCGCCATCATGGCCTCGGTCAGGGCCGCTTGCGCGCGGGACCGGGCATCGGCGCGACCGCCAGCCGTCGCGTAGCGCGACATGGCGCGTGCCAGACCGTGGAGCGTGGTGGCATGGTTCGGCGCGGCACAGCCATCGATGCCATAGCCCGGGCTGGTCTCGCCCGTGACCTCCTCATGGGCAGCCAGCGCCGCCGCCTGCACTGGGTGGGCCATGTCGATGTAATCCGCCCCGGCCCCGAGATCCCGTGACAGGGTGAGAAAGCCCGCATGCTTGCCCGAACAATTGTTGTGCAACGGGCTCAGAGCGGCCTCTGCGCAGATCATCCTGTTCCGCTCCGCCCGGTCCCACGGTGATTGCGCGCCGCAGAGCAGGTCCCCCGGGCCCATGCCCTGATCCGCGAGCCAGTCAGAAACCAGCCCCGCATGGCGCGCAGTCCCTTCATGGGAGGCGCAGGCCAGTGCCAGATGCTGCGGGCCCAGCCCTGCCCGGGCCGCAGCGCCACTTTCAACCAATGGCAGGGCCTGCAGCATCTTGGCCGACGACCGCGGAAGAATCACCTGATCGGGATTGCCCCAGGACTCTTCGATCTCTCCATCGGGTCCACAGATCACCACATGCCCGCAATGAAGCGACTCCAGGATTTCGCCGCGCCACAGCTCTACAAGGCGGACCCCTTCCATCCCTGATGCAGTCATGGCATATCCTCCGGCAAAGTTTTGCTCAAACCAATGACGCAGGGTCTTTGATTGCCCTTGGGGTCTGGTTAGATAACGTTACGTATAAGATGTGTCAGACGCTCCGCGAAGGGGCCAGCGAATTTGCCATGTCAGGACAGGGGTCGTGAAGTTGGGTATGCGGGTAGAGGCTACAGGTATGAGACGGGCGATTGCGGGCGGCGCATTGGCGGCGCTTTTGAGCGTGGTGATGACACCGGCGCTGGCGCAGGAGGTGTCCGACAACCGGGTGGCCGTGAAAACCGACTGGAATGTCTTTGTTGAAGACAATCCAACGGAATGCTGGAGCGTCTCGATCCCGAAAGAGACCGTGAACACCCGCGACGGGCGCCCCGTGGCGGTCAATCGCGGCGACATCCTGATGTTCGTGGCCTATCGCCCCTCAGAGAGCGTGACGGGCGAAGTGTCCTTCAAAGGCGGCTATGATTTCCGCGAGGGCTCGACCGTGACGGTGGAGATCGGCGAGTCGACCTTCGAGTTTTTCACCGAGGGTGGCAATGCATGGCCTGCCTCGGCCGAGGATGACGCGAAAGTGATCACGGCCATGAAGCGCGGCGCACAGGCTGTTGTCACAGGGGTGTCCCAGCGGTCCGGCACGACCACGAAAGACACGTTCAGTCTGCTGGGCTTTACCGCCGCTCTGGAAGAGGCCGAGCGCCGCTGCGCCAGCTAGGCGTCAGACGGATCTGGCTCTGCGGGCGCAGGGCCTTCGCGACCGGCACCATGTCCTCGTCGAACAGACTTGCGGTCTGGCTCGTGAGATAGGCGTCACCGCCAGCGTCAATTGCAAGGTCTTGGGGGCGCACCGCAGGAGTGCCGCCATCGAGACATCGGATCCACCAGTGGGGTGATGTCCTCGGGCTCTCGGGTGGACATGCCACCTCTTTACCTGTTTCCCCGGAAGCCCTCGGCGCAGTAAGGGCAAAACGCAAAAAAGGGCCGCGGGGCGGCCCTTTCTCGAACTGTGTAGGATCCGGTCTGGATCAGGCCTTGCGGCGTGCGCGCAGCGCGCCCAGAGCGCCGAGACCCAGCAGGGCCAGCGGTGCGCCAGCGGGCAGCGGGATCGGCGACGTGGTGTCGGCCATGGTGTCGAAGTTGTCGAACGCGATGCCGATGAAGCGAGTGCCACCAGCTGTCGTGCCGCTGATTTCGATCTCGGAGATCAGGCCTGCGAGGCCGCTGAACCCGATGCGGGTCACGGCTGCGTCGCCCGCGAGGGGGTCGTTGCCATCCACAACCTGCGTGTCGAGGACGTTGCCACCCATATCGCGCGCGATGAAGGTGAAGACCTCGAGGTCATTGCCGCTGCCGTCAATGTCAGCCACGTCGAAGGACGCTGCGGCCACTGCGGTTCCGTAGTTGATGGTCAGCGAGGTGACCGTGCCGAAATCGGACGTCAGGAAGTAGTCACCAAACGCGTCGGGCGGGTTCGGCGTGTCGTTCGGGACGAAACCGTCGGTGTTGCCACCAACTTCGACGATGTTCAGGCCGTTGGGGCTGGAGAAGGTCACGTCGAAACCGCCGACAAACTCGTTGCCGACAATAGGGGTTTCGTCGCCAGAAAAGCCGGTCTCGAAGTCCAGAATTGCTGCATTTGCAGCAACAGCAGAGAAGGTGAGAGCGGCAGCGATCGTTAATGTCTTGTACATGTACTCAGGCTCCTAGTGCGGGTTACAGGCCCGCGTTCCGTGCCTCCGATTAACGAAAAAATCGTCTAAAACTCTATGAACAAGTTCACAGATGGTTAACGCGACAGGAATTGATGGAGCATAATCAGCGCCGTTCTCATTGAATTGGGTGTGTGACGTCACGGCAGATCGGTTTTGTTTCCACAATACCGCGTTGCAGCGTGTTCTGTTGCGGTGCCGAAGGACACAGCCTCTTCCGCCCCCGCGAATCGCGCTATATATGGCTCTATCCCACACCGGAGCACGCCCATGACCGCCAGCGACCCCAGCCCGCAGGCCCCGATCACGCAAGACGTCCTGACCCTGCCGCGCAAGCTGGCCGAGGGCGGGCCGCGCAATCTGGTCGGCCTGACCCGCCCCGAGCTGGCCGAGGCCCTGCGCTCCGCCGGTACGCCTGAGAAACAGGTTAAGATGCGGGTCAACCAGGTCTGGGCCTGGATCTATGAACGGGGCGTGCGCGATTTCGCGGATATGACCAACCTCTCCAAGCCCTATCGTGCGTTGCTGGCCGAGCACTTTACCGTTGCCGTCCCCGAGGTGGTGTCGCGCCACGTCTCGAGCGACGGGACCCGGAAATACCTCGTGCGGATCGCCGGGGGCCATGAGGTCGAGGTCGTCTACATCCCCGAAGAAGATCGCGGCACGCTCTGCGTTTCGTCGCAGGTGGGGTGCACGCTGACCTGCTCCTTCTGCCATACGGGGACGCAAAAGCTGGTGCGCAACCTGACGGCGGGAGAGATCGTCGGCCAGATCATGGTGGCGCGGGATGACCTGGGTGAATGGCCGGAGCCCGGACGCAACCCCAAGAACGAGACCCGGCTACTGTCCAACATCGTGCTGATGGGCATGGGCGAGCCGCTCTATAACTTCGAGGCCGTGCGCGACGCGATGAAGATCGCGATGGACCCCGAAGGCATCAGCCTCAGCCGCCGCCGGATCACGCTGAGCACCTCCGGCGTGGTGCCCGAGATCGCCCGCACCGCCGATGAGATCGGCTGCATGCTGGCCGTGTCCTTCCACGCCACCACCGACGACGTGCGCGACAAGCTGGTGCCGATCAACAAGCGTTGGAACATCGCAGAACTGCTCGAGGCGCTGAAGGCCTATCCCAAGGCCAGCAATTCCGAGCGGATCACCTTTGAATACGTGATGCTCAAAGGGGTGAATGACAGCGACGAGGATGCGCGGCGACTGGTCGAGCTGATCAAGGGGATCCCGGCCAAGATCAACTTGATCCCCTTTAACGAATGGCCCGGCGCGCCCTATGAGCGGTCCTCGAACAACCGCATCCGGGCCTTTGCGGACATCATCTACAAAGCGGGCTATGCGAGCCCGATCCGCACCCCCCGTGGCGAGGACATCATGGCCGCCTGCGGGCAGCTCAAATCCGCGACCGAGCGCGCGCGCAAGTCCCGCGCCCAGATTGCGGCCGAAACCGGGCTGGGCTGACACAGGATGGCGGAGCTGTCTCTTGCGTTGAGCGGTGGCGGGGCCGCCGGGATCGGGCATGTGATCGTACTCGAGACTTTGGACGAGCTGGGCGTTATGCCCTGCGCGATTGCCGGGACCTCCATGGGGGCGCTGATGGGGGCGGCCTATGCCTCCGGCATGGCGGGGGTCGAGATCCGGCATCATATCCTGGACCTGATCGATAGCCCTTTCGAGGCGGCGGTGACCTATTGGCGGACCCATCTCTCCAAAGGCCTGAAGCTCTTGCAGCCCGTGGCGGCGCAGGCGGCGGTGTCCACCATGCTGCCCGATGATTTCCCCGAACAGTTCGAGGAGATGATCTGCCCTCTGCATATCGTGGCCACCGACTACCGGGCGCGCGAACCCGTGGTGTTTAAAACCGGACCTGTCCGGGAGGCCCTGGCCGCCTCCATTGCGATCCCGGGCGCCTTTGCGCCGGTCAAGATCGGCGAGCGGACCTTTGTGGATGGCGGTTTCACCAATAACCTGCCCTATGATCTCTTGCCTCCGGACAGTTTCAAGCTGGCCGTGGATGTCGCCACCGAGCCCGACAGCATGGAACGCGATCCGCCCGGACCGCTGGAGGCGGTGGCAGGCTCCATGCGGATCATGATCCAGGCCATGCTGGAAACCCGGCTCGAGTCCTCGCCACCGGATGCGCTGATCCGCCCGGATTCCCGTGCTTATGGCGTCTTTGACATCTGGCAGGCCGAAGAGATCCTCGAAGCCGCAGCCCCCGCCGCCGAGGCCACAAAACGGGCGCTGGACGCCTATTTCGCCCGCGTGTGACGCGCCAGAGCCGCCCCGCGGGTTGACAGGGCAGGGTGCGCCCGGTTTCACCAGAGACGAGCAGGTTTAAGAGCAGAGCATGGCGGCGAAAAAGACCCCGGCCAAGACATCGCGCAAATCCTCCACCTTCGGGGAGGGGGGGGCCCGTCTGTCCCTTGGCGGGACACTCCGGCGTGCGTTGCGCTGGTTCGGGTGGGCTGTGCTGGGGGTTTCGCTGCTTCTTGTGATCTGGATCGCGGCCTATCGCTGGATTGATCCGCCGACCACGCCCTATATGCGCGCCGAGGCGGCCCGGCTGGGCGAGGTTCGCCAAACCTGGGTTCCGCTGGACCAGATCGCGCCTGAGCTTGCCCGCTCTGTCGTGGCGGCGGAGGATGCGAATTTCTGTGCCCATTGGGGGTTCGACATGGCGGCGATCCGGGCCGCGATCGAGGCCGGCGGGACCCGCGGGGCCTCGACCCTGTCGCAGCAGGTGGTCAAGAACGCTTTCCTCTGGCATGGCCGCTCCTGGCCGCGCAAGGCGCTCGAGGCGCTGATGACCCCGGTGATGGAGGCGCTCTGGTCCAAGGAGCGGATCCTCGAGGTGTATCTCAACATTGCCGAGTTCGATGAGGGTGTTTTCGGGGCAGGCGCGGCAGCGCCCTGGTATTTCGGGGTGCCCGCCTCGGATCTCAGCCGCGCGCAGTCCGCCGCACTCGCCGTCGTGCTGCCCAACCCCAAGGCCCGCTCGGCGGTGCGCCCGACGGCGACGCTCCAACGGCGGGCCGCACGGGTGGCCGACGGGGCAGAGACAATCCGCCGGGACGGGCGTGCGGCCTGTTTCGAGGATTGAAGCCATCCGCGCCCCAAGGCACAAAGGACCAAACAGGATCGAGCTGCGCCCATGAATCGTCTCTACCACGTTCCGCTATCCCCCTTCTGCCGCAAGGTCCGCCTCGTGCTGGCCGAGAAGAAGGTCGAGGTCGAGCTGGTGGACGAGAAATACTGGGAGCCTTCTGCGGATTTCCTGCGCCGCAATCCGGCGGGCAAGGTGCCGGTGCTCAAGATGGGCGGGACCTTCCTGACCGAGAGCCACGCGATCGTCGAGTTTCTCGAAGAAATGCATCCGACCCCGTCGCTTTTGCCCGGAACACCCCAGGAGCGCTACGAGGCACGGCGGCTCTCCATGTGGTTCGACGACAAGTTCCACAACGAGGTGACGCGCAACCTGCTCTATGAGCGGGTGAACAAGAAGATCACCGGGGCCGGCTATCCCGACAGCAAGAACGTCAAGATGGGCGCCCAGAAGATCAAGTACCATATCGACTATATGGGCTGGCTGCTGGAGCAGCGCCGCTGGCTCGCGGGCGACGTGATGACCATCGCCGATTTCACTGCCGCTGCGCAGCTGTCCTGCCTCGATTATATCCGCGATGTGGATTGGAACCGGAACGCCGCCGTGAAGGACTGGTACGCCAAGATCAAGTCGCGCCCGGCCTTCCGCTCGATCCTCGCGGACCAGATCCCCGGGTTCATCCAGCCGCCCCATTACGCGGATCTCGATTTTTGAACGAGACGCTTGCGGCCGCGCTCAAGGCCGAGGCGGCCCGGCTCGGCTTTGCGGCCAGCGGGATCTGCGCGCCGGATGCGATCCCCGAGGCTGCCGGTCGGCTGACCGCCTTTGTCGAGGCAGGACGGCAGGGCCAGATGGGCTGGATGGCCGAACGGATGCATTGGCGGGGCAACCCCGCCGCGCTATGGCCCGAGGCCCGCTCGGTGGTGATGCTGGCCGAGAGCTATACGCCCGAGGACAATCCGCTCGACGCGTTGGATCATCGCGATCGGGGGGCGATCAGCGTGTATGCGCGCCACCGCGACTATCACGATGTGCTCAAGAAAAAGCTCAAGGCCCTCGGGCGCTGGCTGCTGGCCGAGGCCGGGGGCGAGATCAAGGTCTTTGTCGACACCGCGCCGGTGATGGAGAAACCGCTGGCACAGGCGGCGGGGCTCGGCTGGCAGGGCAAGCATACGAACCTGCTGAGCCGCGACTTCGGCAATTGGGTGTTTCTCGGGGCGCTCTTCACCACGCTCGATTTGCCCCGGGACGCGGCCGAGCGGGATCATTGCGGGTCCTGCACCGCCTGTCTCGACATCTGTCCGACGCAGGCCTTCCCGGCCCCGTTTCAGCTCGATGCGCGGCGCTGCATCTCCTACCTGACCATCGAGCATAAGGGACCCGTGGACGTCGGGTTGCGCGAGGGGCTCGGCAATCGGATCTATGGCTGCGACGATTGTCTTGCGGTGTGCCCGTGGAACAAGTTCGCGGTCGAGGCGCGCGAGGCGAAGTACCACGCGCGTCCGGACCTGACCGGTCCGGCGCTGGCCGAGCTCGCCGTTCTGGCCGACGCCGCGTTCCGGGCGCGATTCTCCGGCTCGCCCATCAAGCGGATCGGGCGAGGCCGCTTTGTCCGGAATGTGTGCTATGCGCTGGGCAATTCGGGCGATCCGCGCCTGCGCGGCGTGGCCCAGGGCCTGTGCGAAGACGCGGATCCGACCGTGGCCGATGCGGCGCGCTGGGCGGTGGCGCGACTGACCTGAGGCGCGTTGGCTGCGCCTGGGCTGAGGGCAGTTTTGCAAGACTGGCCGGGACAGTCATGCTTGGCGGCACTCGCCACGCAGCCGGACTTCATGATCAGCAGCATTTTGGCGGATGGCATGTCTTCTAACAGGAGGCTGCCGGCCGACAGGCCCCTCGCCGTGCGCAATCCTTGTCTTGAGTGATAGAGGCGTGCCGGGATCTCCAAGTCAGTTTGCTGTGGCGCGCCGCTCTTGCTCGACCGAACCGTCAATGCGCCAAGGGCTTCGGAGATCGTCTTGCGCGTCGATGCCAGAGGTATCCGGAGACGAGCGGTCAACGGCGCTCAGTCCGCGGGATCGGTTACTCAGGGTGTCCGGGCGCAAGCGCGTGGCGCAGCACCAGTGCCACCCGATCACTGCAGGGCAGGTGGCCCGCAAGAATGTCGGATACGGGCCACCAGGCCGCATCGCGGGCATCATCATCGGCCTGGGGCGTTCCGCTGACATAGGTGCAAAGCACCGCCGCCAGAAGGAAATGAAACGCCACCGTCCCCTCCGGACACCGGGTGATCACATCGACATTGGTCAGGTACCGATCCGCGGTTGCCGTGACCCGGGTTTCCTCGGCCAGTTCCCGGACTGCAGCCTCAAGCGCGGTTTCCCCAAGCTCCACATGGCCGCCGGGAAAGCCCCAGAGCCCGGCATCCGGTGGATTGCGCCGCTGAACCAGCAGGACCTCGTCGCCGCGCAGCACCACGGCGAGGGCGGCCAGTGTCGGATTGGGTGTCATGACGCCTGTTTGGCAAACCGGGCGGCGGAGGGAAAGGGCATCGCACAGCCCAGAGCCTTGCGGGGCTACTGTCGGGCTTTCTGCGTCACTTCCAATGCAATCAGCGAAAGCATGATGCCGCGCACCATCTCCTCGGGGGCAAAGGGTCCGTAGCGGTTGGCCCCGACCCGGAAGCGTATATCGACCTCATCCCCGGGAACGGAGTTGAACCGGAAGACGTAGTCATCGGTCTGGCTGGACAGGGCACCCGAGATCAGGGCGCGCATTTCGTCCTGGCTGGCCTGTTCCGGCAGGTCCTCCCCCCAATCCACGTCAACGAGGATCGAGACGGAATTCGTCTGCTCCTTGGCGAGGGCCAGTTTCTCCTTGGTGATCCCCAGGGGGCGCAGGGCCGGGTTCTGCGTAAACTCATAGGCCAGATAGGCGCTGGTTGCTGGCAAGGCAGCAAACAGGATGATCGCGGTCAAAAGGGTATAGCGACGAGTTGTATCCACGCGCGGTTCTCCGGGTGCTTGTGATGCCAGAGTCGTTGATCGTGTTTGAGGAAGGCTTAAGTTTTCGCAGCCGGATCGAGTCAATTTTTCCCAAAATTCGAGCGAGGGCTCGCCCACTTGAGAAAACCGGGCGTTTTTAAGCCCTTGCTGCGGTTCGTGTCGGGCGGATTAGGTTGCATTCTAAACAGATTGCCGCCTCGGGTCCCCGGGCGCGATAGGTGATCGGGGGAGTTTGTGCTAGTGTCGGAGCCCCATGAAGCTTTTGGAGGAGGATTTCATGACCAAACCACCCGCCAACCGGCTGCGCCGTTTTCTGGCTCTCGAACGTCAGTCCCGGCCCAATCGCAACACCAAGGCGGTGTATCGGCGCGCCAAGCGCGTGCCCACCGCCATGCGGGCCTATCTTCGGATCGAACGGGGCATCGAGGCCTAAAGCCCTGCCCACCCCCGCGCGCGGAGCGGCGCTGCGGGGGTGCGCGGCAAGGATTGGGCCCTGAACTGGCCAAGCCCCTGAAAATCGGATACCGCACTGGGAATGTCCCCGATCCGCGGAATTCTGTTCAAACTGGGCGCTGTGACCGCCTTCATGGTCATGGCCTCTCTGGTCAAAGCCACGGCTGAGGCCGTGCCACCGGGGCAGGCCGTGTTCTTCCGCTCTTTCTTCGCCTTTCCGGTCCTGTTTGGCTGGCTGGCCCTGCGCGGGGAGCTGCGCACGGGGCTGAAGGCGAAGCATCCGATCTCCCATGTCTGGCGTGGGCTCGTGGGCACGAGCGCCATGGCTTTCGGGTTTGCGGGGCTGGGGCTCCTGCCCCTGCCTGAGGTCACGGCCTTGCGCTTTGCCTCGCCGATTTTCGTGGTAGTGCTGGCCGCGCTGATGCTGGGCGAGCGGATCCGGCTCTTTCGGACCACGGCCGTGCTGGTCGGGCTTCTGGGGGTGGTGGTCGTGCTCTGGCCGCGTCTGGGCGGGGTGGCTGACCTGCGGGCTGATACGGCGGCGCTGGGCGCGATCTTCTGCCTGCTCTCGGCGGGGCTTGCCGCCTTGGCCCATGTCTTTATCCGCAAGATGGTGGCGACCGAAACCACCAGCGCCATCGTGTTCTACTTCACCATCACCTCGACGAGCCTGTCCCTGCTGACCGTGCCGTTCGGGTGGGTCTGGCCGAGCCCGACTGTCGCAGCGCTGCTGATTGCGGCGGGGCTGTGTGGCGGGGCGGGGCAGATCATGCTGACATCCGCCTATCGCTATGCGCCGGCCTCGGTGGTCGCGCCGTTCGATTACGCGTCGATGTTGCTGGCCTTGGTCGTCGGGTATTTCATCTTTGCCGAGGTGCCGACCGTGCCGATGCTGGCGGGGGCGCTGCTGGTCATGGCATCGGGCGTGGCGATCATCTGGCGCGAGCGGCAGCTGGCTCTGGCGCGGGGCAAGGCCCGCCCCATGCGCCCCGACTGATCCGGGCTAGCGCGCGGGCGTCTGAAAAGTCAGCGAGGCCCAGAGCGTGTGCCACACCGGGTCCCCCTCTTCGGCGGGTTCGAGCGGCTCGATGATCACCGAATCCACCAGGTATTCCGTCTCTGGCGCCATTGGCAGAACGACCTGTCCCGCATCATCCGTGCGGTGGAGGCTGACGGCGACTTTGCCATCGGGCCCGCGGCCGAAAAGCTCCACCTGAACGTCGCGGCGAGGTGCGCCGCGATAGAGCACCTGCACCGGCAGGCCCGCCTCCAGATCGTCGGTGTAGGGGTTCGCCAGTGCCACGATCTCGGTCTCGAGCCCGACAGGGCGATCCGCCCCGCTCCCGTCACCCACGGCGACCAGCGCCTTGCCATAGCGGCGATAGGTTTCGCGGAACCCGGTCTCGGGCAAGCCGCGGGTCCGGTGGTCTGCCTGCGCCCAGGCGAAATCCTTGTGATCGGTGAAGGCGACGAACTTCTTCCAATCGGTGTATTTCAGCACATTGTCCGCCGTTTCATGGACCACGATGGCCAGCCCCGGCGCGGGCATCTCGCGGGTCAGGGCGGGCCGATCCCCCATCCGCGCCTCCGGGTCGATCCGCTGGTCCCCCTGCAGGATGTCGAACCGTGCGGTCCGCGCGGGAATATAGGGGTAGCCTGCGCCTTTGAGCTTTTCTCCTACCCGCAACTCGGCAATGATCTGACCTCCGGGCGGCACTTGGTAGGCGTCGGGAGAGATCCAGAATTCATGGGACCGCGCAGGCAGCGCAAGGGTAAGAGCGAGGAGCAAGGGGGCATAAATGCGCATGGACCAGAACCTTCAGGGCAGAGTGCAACATAGGGCGCGCAGTTGGCCCGGCCTGTCAATGGGGGCGCTTTGGGCGATCACGGCCCTGTGCGCGCTGCTATGGACCGCCGCGGGGCAGACCCATGAGATCCGCCCTGCCGTCGCGGATGTGGAGGTTGGCCTGGACCGGGCCCAGGTCTCGATCCAGCTCACTGCCGAGACACTTGTTGCGGGGATTGATGTCAGCGCGCTTGAGAATACCGATGACGCGCCGGAGGCCGCCGCCTATGACGCCCTGCGCGCGCTATCGCCCGAAGAGATGGCCGAGACGTTTCGCGCCGCCTGGCCCGAGGTCTCGCAGGGGCTGATCGCCGAGGTCGATGGCACGCGGCTCGATTGGGAGCTGGGGACTGTCAGGGTCTCTGGCGAGGCCGCGATCGAGTTGCCACGCGATACACTGGTCACCGCCGAGATCGTCCTGCCCGAGGGGGCTGCACCGCTGACCCTGGGCTGGGACGCGGCGAACGGCCCGCTGGTTGTGCGGCAGGCAGCCGAGGCCGGGGGCGACGGCTATTCCGCCTATCTCACCGGTGGCGCGCTCAGCGATCCGCTGCCACGGGACGGCGTAGCGTCCCAGTCCATCGGGGCGGCTTTCGCCAATTACGTGGTCATCGGGTTCGAGCACATCATTCCCAAGGGGCTCGACCATATCCTCTTTGTCTTGGGGTTGTTCTTCTTCAGCCTGGCGCTGAAGCCGCTGCTGATTCAGGTCACCGCCTTCACGCTGGCCCATACGGTCACGCTCGCCATGGCAACGCTCGGGATCGTGAGCCTGCCCGGTTCGATCGTGGAGCCGCTGATCGCGGCATCCATCGTCTATGTGGCGGTCGAGAACATCATCGGTGGCACCATCGGGTGGCGCAGGACGGCGGTGGTCTTTGCCTTTGGCCTGCTGCACGGGCTCGGCTTTGCCAGCGTGTTGGGCGATGTCGGGCTCAATCCGGGGCAATTCGTGACCAGCTTGATCGGGTTTAATGTCGGGGTCGAACTGGGCCAGCTGGCGGTGATCGCGCTCGCCTTCGTGCTGATCGGGCTGCCCTTCGGCAAGAAGGAGTGGTACCGCCGCGTGATCGCCATCCCGGTCTCGGCGGCCATCGCCTTTGTCGGGGCTTATTGGGCAGTGGAGCGGGTGTTCTTCTGACGCGCGCTCAGCCGCCGAGCAGCGTGGTCCGCAAGATCGGCAGCAGCGCGGCGGCCACCACGCCCACGCCCGCCCCGACAGCGAGGCGGGTCATGCGCCCCCCGAGTTGCGGGGCAAAGAGGCTCAACAGGGCGCAAATGGCGGCGTAAAAGGCAAGGGCAACGGGATCCATGCCCCGAGCCTAGCACAGAGATCCGCAAGGACGAGAGCGTTTCCACGCAAAAGGGCCGCCCCGATGGACGGCCCTTTCTGTCTTGCCGGCGCTGGCGATCAGCTGCGCACGAGGGTTTCGTAGCTTTCGGCGATCTCGCGGGTGATGCCGCCGACCTCGAAATTATAGGTGCCGATCTGACCCACGGGTGTGACCTCGGCGGCGGTGCCGGTCAGCCAGCACTGCTCGAAGCTCTCGAGCTCTTCGGGCATGATATGGCGCTCATGCACCTTGATCTGGCGATCCTTCAGCATCCCGATCACGGTCTGCCGCGTGATCCCGTTGAGGAAGCAGTCGGGGTCCGGCGTATGCACCTCGCCATCCTTCACGAAGAAGATATTCGCGCCGGTCGCCTCGGCCACGTAGCCCCGGTAATCCATGAAGAGCGCATCCGAGCAGCCCTTGGCCTCGGCCGCGTGCTTGGAGGTGGTGCAGATCATGTAGAGACCGGCCGCCTTGGCATGGACCGGAATGGTCTCCGGCGAGGGGCGCTTCCACTTGGCGATGTCGAGCTTGGCGCCCTTGAACTTGGCGTCGCCGTAATAGCTGCCCCATTCCCAGCAGGCGATGGCGAGCTGGACCGGGTTGCGCGCCGACGCGACCCCCATGTCTTCGCCCGCACCACGCCAAGCCACAGCGCGCACATATGCGTCGCTGAGGTTGTTGGCCTTCATCACCTCGTATTTCGCCGCTTCGATCTCATCCACGGTATAAGGGATCTCTATATCCAGTTCCCCGGCGGAAAAGTGCAGCCGTTCGGAATGCTTGCGGCTTTCGAAGATCTTGCCGTTATAGGCGCGCTCGCCCTCGAAGACGCTCGAGGCGTAGTGCATCGCATGGCTCAGGATGTGGACATTGGCGTCCCGCCACGGCACCAGTTTGCCGTTCATCCAGATCGTTCCGTCCCGGTCGTTATAGGCTCCAGCCATGGTCGTCCCCTCCATCTCCCAGTGGGATTTTCAAAAGTTGCGCAAGATAGGGCCGAACCGGTCACAATATTGCGTCAAAGCTGCGATTCGATACCAATCGGCTCTTGGAAAGTCAACAAGGCTGACATAAAATACCCCGAAGAAATGAGGAGACGCCAAGATGGCCGAGACCGGCAGTCGTGCCGTGCAGGGCGAAAACCTGCTGTTTCTAACGGATGAGCAGCTTCGCAAGGGGATCGAGGCGATGTTCTTCGCCTATCGCGGGTTCACGGCGGACCCGGACCGAATCTTGCTGGAGCATGGCTATGGGCGTGCCCATCACCGGGCGGTCCATTTCATCAATCGCGCACCTGGGACCACGGTGAACAACCTGCTGGATATCCTTGGGGTCACTAAGCAGAGCCTGAACCGGGTGCTGCGCAGCCTGATCGAGGATGGGCTGGTCGAAAGCCGTGTGGGTACGCGGGACAAGCGCGAGCGACATCTGCATCTGACCGCGGCGGGGGCGGCGTTGGAGCGAGAGCTGTCAGAGGCGCAGCGGGCGCGTATGCGGGCCGCCTTCCGCGAGGCCGGGCCCGAGGCCGTTGCCGGGTTCCGCCGCGTGCTCGAACAAATGATGGACGCGGACAGCCGGGCGTTGTTCAATGCGCTCAAGGAGGGTCCTTGATGCAGGATGAAGATGCCCATCTGCTGATCGTGGATGACGATGAGCGTATTCGCACGCTGTTGCAGAAGTTTTTGATGCGCAATGGATTCTGGGTCTCGGCGGCCAAGGATGCGGCCCAGGCGCGGCGCTTGCTGGGCGGGCTCGATTTCGATCTGATCGTGCTCGACGTGATGATGCCCGGCGAGGATGGGATCGCCCTGACCAAGTCCCTGCGCGAGACGAACGAGACGCCGATCCTGCTTCTGACCGCAAAGGGCGAGGCATCGGATCGGATCGAGGGGCTCGAGGCCGGGGCCGATGACTATATCGCCAAGCCGTTTGAGCCCAAGGAGCTGTTGCTGCGCATCAACGCGGTGCTGCGGCGGGTGCCCAAGGCGGATGAGCCTGCCTCCCGTCCCAAGGTGCTGAATCTCGGACCCGTGCGCTACGATGTGGAGCGGGGCGAGATGTGGCGCGGCGATGAGCCTGTGCGGCTGACCGCCACCGAGAGCGCGCTAATGCGGATCTTTGCCACCTGTCCGGGCGAGGCCTTGAGCCGGTCGAAGCTGGTCGATGATCTGGGGCGCGGCAGCGGACGCGACGGAGGACAGGCGCAAGAGCGCGCGGTGGATGTGCAGATCACCCGTCTGCGCCGCAAGATCGAGACCGATCCCAAGCAGCCGCGCTTCCTGCAAACCGTGCGCGGGGCAGGCTATATGCTATCGGTGGACTGAGCCGCCCTGTCGCAGGGTGCTATGTCATAGTTAAATGCGCCGCTGGTCGCGCTGTGCTTTACCCGAGCTGTGTGAGGTACAGAGTGGGTGCGGTTGTTCACCGCCATGCGGATAAAGGGGTCGCACGTGTGTTTCGAGGCCGGGGGGTCATCGGCGCGCGTGTCCAGTAACGCATGGAGCTGTCGAGTGGTGTTCCGCGCTCGGCAGTTTCACCTCGTGCATCCTCAGAACGTGCGCGGTCCTCATGAGGACCGCGCGGTCGCACCTCTGTGCAACGTCCTGCCAAATCCGACCGCCGATGGGATCATGGCGCGTCCTCCGGGGTCGACATGTCGACCCCGCCACCCGCCCCTGCGCCTTGTCTCCGAGAAGCTGTTCCTCTAGCCCTGTGGCATGCCGACCCGTGTCTATACCCATTCCGATTGCCTCTCTCACGTGACCCCGCCGGGTCACCCGGAGCAGGTCGCCCGCCTCGTTGCCATTGCCGAAGCCCTGGATACACCCGCGTTCGACGCGCTGGAGCGTCATGCCGCGCCGCTCGGCGATCTCTCAGAGGTTCTGCGCTGTCACCCACAATCCTATATCGACTGGGTACGGGCGGCGATTCCGGAGGACGGCTACGTCTCGCTGGATGGCGACACCCATGTGGTCTCGGGCTCCTGGAATGCGGCCCTGCGCGGGGTGGGTGGGATCTGTGCCGCGCTGGACGCGGTCATGGCAGGCGCGGCACGCAACGCCTTTGTGGCCTGTCGCCCGCCGGGTCACCACGCAGAGACCGACACCGCCATGGGATTCTGCCTCTTTGGCAATATCGCCATCGCGGCGAAACGGGCGCTGGACCATCATGGTCTGTCCCGGGTGGCGCTGGTGGATTTCGATGTCCATCATGGCAACGGCACTCAGGATCTGCTCTGGGATGAGGCGCGCGCGCTCTTCATCTCATCCCACCAGATGCCGCTCTATCCCGGCTCTGGCGCGCGCCATGAGACCGGCGCCCACGGCAATATCTTCAACCTGCCCTTTCCGCCTGACACGGCCGGGCCCTCCTTCCGGCGGCATTACGAGGCCGAGGTGTTCCCCGCGCTCGAGAACTTCCGCCCTGAGCTCATCTTGATCTCGGCGGGCTTTGACGCGCACCGTGCGGATCCGCTCGCCCAGATGGCCCTCGTCGAAGAGGATTTCGCCTGGGTCACCGCGCGTCTCTGCGAGATTGCCGATGAATTCTGCGATGGGCGCGTGGTGTCCACGCTCGAAGGCGGCTATGATCTGCCCGCCTTGGGGGCCAGCGTCGCCGCCCATGTCACGACCCTGATGGAGCATGCCCGATGACCGACACCCCCGTAGCCGAGATGAGTTTCGAGGCCGCCATGGCCGAGCTGGAGAAGGTCGTGGGCGATCTGGAACGGGGCAATGTCCCGCTCGAGGAATCGATCAAGCTCTATGAACGCGGCGCGGCTCTGAAGGCGCGCTGCGAGGCCAAGCTGAAGGAAGCCGAGGAGAAGGTCGCCCAGATCACCCTCGATGCCGAAGGCCAGCCCAAAGGGCTGAAGGCCGCCGAAGGACTCTGACCCTTGCTGACGACGAAGACGGGATTCGCCGCGGCGCAATCGGCGGGGCTGCCGCAGATTGCCGCCTGTCTTGACGAGCTGATCGGCGCGCAGCCCGACAGCGCGATCCGCGATGGCATGGCCTATGCCACGAGGGGCGGGAAGCGCCTGCGCGGTGTGCTCGTGCTTGAGACCGCGCGGCTCCATGGGGTCGGGCCCGAGCGGGCGGTCTATGCGGCAGCGGCCATCGAGTGCCTGCACGCCTACTCGCTGGTGCATGATGATCTGCCCGCGATGGATGACGACGACCTGCGTCGCGGTCAGCCCACGGTGCACATCAAATGGGACGAGGCCTCGGCGATCTTGGTGGGTGACGCGCTGCAAACCCTGGCCTTCGAGGCGCTCAGCGATCCGCGCCTGACGGATGATCCGGCCATCGCGCTGACCCTGACACGCAGTCTGGCACAAGCCTCGGGCGCGGCGGGCATGGTGCTGGGGCAGGCGCTCGACATTGCCGCGGAAACTGCCGCCACGCCGCTGACGCTGGACCAGATCACAGCCCTGCAAGCGGGCAAGACCGGCGCGCTGATCCGCTGGTCCGCCGAGGCCGGTGCGGTTCTGGGGGGCGGCGATCCCGCCCCGCTGCGCCATTATGCCGAGCGGATCGGCCTTGCCTTCCAGATCGCGGACGACATCTTGGACGTCACGGGCGATGCGGAAAAGGCCGGCAAACGGCTGCAGAAGGATGCGGAGGCCGGCAAGGCCACCTTTGTCTCGCTGCTGGGGCTGGAGGGCGCGCGCGCCCGGGCTCGGGACCTCGTCGCTGAGGCCGAAGCGGCGCTGGAGCCTTACGGCGAGCAGGCCGAGACCTTGTGCGATCTGGCCCGCTTCGTTATCGCACGGGACACCTGAGACCCGAGGAGGGACCGCCCATGAGCGCCCCAACCCAAGACCGCCCCGTAACCCCGGTACTCGACCGGGTCGATACACCCGCCGACATGAAGCAGCTCAGCGATGCCGAGCTGGTGGCGCTGGCCCGCGACCTGCGCGCCGAGACGATCAGCGCGGTCTCGGTCACCGGCGGGCATCTGGGCGCGGGGCTTGGGGTGGTCGAGCTGACCGTGGCGCTCCATGCGGTGTTCGATGCGCCCAAGGACCGGATCATCTGGGACGTCTCGCACCAGTGTTACCCGCACAAGATTCTGACCGGGCGGCGTGACCGTATCCGCACCCTGCGGATGAAGGACGGGCTGTCGGGCTTCACCAAGCGCTCGGAAAGCCCCTATGACCCGTTCGGGGCGGCGCATTCCTCGACCTCGATCTCTGCGGCGCTGGGGTTTGCCGTGGCCCGCGATCTGGGCGGCGCGCCCGAGCACGGGATCGGCGACGCGATTGCCGTCATCGGCGATGGCGCGATCAGCGCGGGCATGGCCTTCGAGGCGCTGAACAATGCAGGTCATCTGAAAAAGCGCCTGATCGTCATTCTGAACGACAACGAGATGTCCATTGCGCCGCCCACAGGGGCCATGTCGAGCTATCTCAGCCGCCTCTATGCGGGTGCGCCGTTTCAGGAATTCAAGGCCGCCGCCAAGGGCGCGGTCAGCCTGCTGCCGTCGCCCTTTCAGGAAGGGGCCAAGCGCGCCAAGGATATGCTCAAGCATATGACCGTGGGCGGGACGCTGTTCGAAGAGCTGGGGTTCTCGTATCTCGGGCCCATCGACGGCCATGACATGGAACAGCTTCTGAGCGTGCTCCGCACGGTCAAGGCCCGCGCCACGGGGCCGATCCTGATCCATGCGATCACCAAGAAGGGCAAGGGCTACGCGCCTGCCGAAGGGGCGGCCGACAAGGGCCATGCCACGGCCAAGTTCGACGTGGTGTCCGGCGCACAGAAGAAAGCGCCCTCCAATGCGCCCAGCTATACCAATATCTTTGCCGAGAGCCTGATTGACGAGGCCGCCCGGGATCCCAGGATCGTGGCGATCACGGCGGCCATGCCCTCGGGGACCGGGCTCGACAAGTTTGCGCAGCGCTATGCCAGTCGCACCTTCGACGTGGCCATTGCCGAGCAGCACGGGGTCACCTTCTGCGCCGGCCTCGCGGCGGGTGGGATGAAGCCCTTCTGCACCATGTATTCGACCTTCTTGCAGCGCGGCTATGATCAGGTGGTTCATGACGTGGCGCTGCAGAACCTGCCTGTGCGCTTCGCGATCGACCGGGCAGGGCTGGTCGGGGCGGATGGTGCTACCCATGCGGGGGCCTATGATACGGCCTATCTCGCGAACCTTCCGAACATGGTGGTCATGGCGGCCGCCGATGAGGCCGAACTCAAGCATATGGTGGCGACCGCCGTGGCCTATGACGACGGACCGATCTCTTTCCGGTTCCCCCGGGGCGAAGGGGTGGGCGTGGATTTGCCCGAGCGCGGCGAGGTGCTCGAGATCGGCAAGGGTCGGATCATTGCCGAGGGCGCGCGGGTCGCGATCCTGTCCTTTGGCACACGGCTGGCTGAAGTGCGCGAGGCCTGCGAACGGCTCAGCGCGAAGGGGATCACCCCGACCATTGCCGACGCCCGCTTCGCCAAACCGCTCGACCGCGACATGATCCTGCGGCTGGCGGCGGACCATGAAGCGCTCATCACCATCGAGGAAGGCTCGGTCGGCGGCTTCGGCTCCCATGTGGCGCAGCTTCTGAGCGATGAGGGTGTGTTCGACACGGGCCTCAAGTTCCGCTCCATGGTGCTGCCGGATCAGTTCATCGATCAGGCGAGCCCCCGGGACATGTACGATATTGCCGGTCTGAACGCCGAGGATATCGAGGCTAAGGTTTTGGCAACCCTTGGTGTTGCACAACTGGAGGTACGCGCGAAATCCTAACCGGAGCCTGACCATGACCGACCAGACCCCTTTGACCAAGGCGGTCACCGACCCCGAACATGGCGCCATTGCCGCCGGGGATCTCAATGCGGTTCTGGCAGAGATGCGCGCCACCCTGCGCGAGGTCGCGGTCAGCGCGCGTCTTTCGGCCATGGGGCCGGAGCGTGTAGGCTCGGTGTTTTTTCGCGATCGGGTGATCAAGGCCCATCTACCCCATGCAGATTTTGACGAGGGGCAGAAACGCCTCGCCATGACCGCGCGCCACGAGGATGAGCTGTCGTTTTTCCAACTGGCCGAGCATGACATTGTCCCGCCCGGGCGCAGTCTGGTGGTGGTCGGCGGCTATGTCGGGGTCTCGACCGTGGCGCTAGCCCAGATCGTCTCCCCCGGAGCGGTCCATGTGTTCGAGCCGCAGACCTGCTTGCAGGAGCCGCTGGAAAGAACGCTCGCGCTCAACGGGCTCAGCGCGCAGATCCACAGCTCCGTCGTGACCGAGGATGGCGCACGCATGGCGCTGGGCACCCAGAAATCCGCGCGATTGGGCGAGACGATCTTCGTGGCCCGCGCCAAGGGGGATTATTCGGCCACCGCACTGGATGCCGAGGATCTGGGCGCGGTCGGGCTGCTGCATCTGTGCTTCAACGGCTCCAAGATCCCGGCCCTGCGCGGCGCGCTCGAGACGATCCGACGCGACAGCCCGGTGATCCTGTGTGACAAGACCGGTCGGGATCTGAAAGAGATTGCCGAACTGCTCGGTGGCCTCGGATATGAGCATCAGGCGGTGGGTCCCAAGCTCTATCTCTACGTACGCGCGGCAGGCTAGGCCCATGTCCGTTGCCTTCGTCACCATGGTCTATGACGATGCGTTCTTTCTGGATCTCTGGGTGCGGTATTACAGCCGCTTCACGGACCGTCGGAACCTCTATGTCATCACCCATGGGCCGCAGGACTACGCCCATGAGATCGCGGCAGGTTGCAACATCATCGAGGTGAACCGCCGCGCGCCCTATCGTTCCATGGATCAGGACCGGTTCCAGCTAGTGAATCACCTCTGTTCGGGCCTGAACTACATGTTCGACTGGGTGGTCTACAATGATGTGGACGAGTTGCTGGTGCTTGATCCGGCCTTGGGCGAGGACCTGATCGGCTATATCGATGGGATCGACCGCCGGACCCGGGTCGTCTCGCCGCTGGGCGTCGAGGTGCTGCACCGCGTCGACCTTGAGAGCGACTATGACCCGAGCCGTGCCATGCTCGCGCAGCGCAAATACATGCGGGTCAATGCCTGGTACTGCAAACCCTGTCTCACGCAGATCCCCCTGCAATGGGGCCCGGACGGGCATGGATCCGAGCATGAGGTCTACACGCTGAGTGAGGACCTCTACCTGTTTCACCTCAAATGGTTTGACCAGCAGTTCCATATCGACCGCCATCAGGACCGGTTGAACATGCGCGGCACCAACGAGGATGGCAGCGCGCTGGTCTTCGGAGCGGGCTCTTGGGGCTGGTCGAAATTCGAATATCAGCGCATCAGCAATGACTACCTGCGCTTCACGATCGAGAAAAAAGGCACGGGGTTCGATTTCACGCAGGAACGGGAACGTCTGAAACGCTCCTATGTGAAGGGCAAGACCGGGTTCTATTCCACCGATTGGTTCGTGGACGGCGATCTGCGGATCCTGCCAGACCGGTTCGTTGGTCTGTTCTAAGGAGACAGACATCGCCTCGCGCGGTCCACCGCTTGCCGACATGCGCGGCAATTGCCCCGTGCGGGGCCCTGGTCCCAGACCCTGATCCGCGCGGAGCGACATCTCTCAAGAACGCAAAGCTCAGCCGCGTGCGGTCTCCTCGGCCAGCAACGCGGCCAACCCGTCCCGGTAGCTCGGATAGCGCAGCGTCACCCCCAACTCGTCCTTGATCCGGTCATTCCGCACCTTCTTGGACTCCGCATAAAAGCTCCGCGCCATGGGCGTCATCTCGGCCGTCTCGAAGGCCACTGCGGGCGGGATCGGCAATCCCAGCAACTCGGCGGCATGGGCGATCACATCCTCGGGCGGCGCAGGATCATCGTCGCACACGTTATAGGCCGCGCCCGGATTGGGCCGCGCGATCGAGGCTGCGAGGATTTGCGCGATATCCTCCACATGGGTCCGACTGAACACCTGCCCCTGCTTGATGATCCGTCGCGCCGTGCCGTTGCGCACCTTGGAAAACGGCCCGCGACCCGGGCCATAGATCCCGGCGAGCCGAAAGATATGCAGAGGCAGTCCCGTCTCGGCGGCCAAGGCCCGCCACGCGGTTTCCGCCGCCACCCGGGCCTGGCCGCGACGGGTCGCCGGGGTGAGAGGGGTGTTCTCATCCACCCAGGCCCCCTGATGATCGCCATAGACACCGGTTGTCGACAGATACCCGACCCAGGCCAGTCCCGGCGCTGCAGAGGCGAGCGCGTCTCGATAGGTTTCCAATACCGGGTCGCCATGGGCCCCCGGTGCGGCAGAGATCAGGATGTGGCTCGCCGCCGCGATCTCTTCGGCGAGGTCCGACCCCGGCCAGATCCGGGGCTCGACACCCTCGGCGCGCAGGGCCTCCGCCTTTTCCGCGCTGCGGGTGGTGCCGATCACGCGCCAGTCCCGGGGCAAGAGCCGCCGGGCCAGTGCGCGGGCCGAATATCCATGGCCAAAGGAAAGAAGTGTCTGTGTCATGCCCGCAAGGTGCCGATGGGATCCAGCGGATGCAAGGCCGTGGGCGCGCTCTCAGGCGAGCGCGTTGCTCGGCACCCAGGCATAGCCATCCGCGTCCAGAATAAACGCCTCGCGCAGCCCATGGGGCTTGTCCACGGGCGCTTGCAGGATCACCGCCCCTCGGGCGCTCGCGCGGGCCACGGCCTCATCCGGATCGCAGCCATAAAGCCGCAGCTCAATTCCGCCGCCGCGCGCTCCGGCCTCGGGCAGGAGGCTGGGCAGGGGGTGGGCATGATAGGTTCCGTCCGAATGCAGCTGAAACACGCTGTCCCTGTAGGTCAGGATCGCGAAATCCTCGGTCGGCTGGAACACCTTCATGTCAAAGACCTCGGACAGAAAGGTCGCCCGCGCAGGCAGGTCGCGCACCAGCAGGTTCACCCCCAAGCCGGTCAGGTGTTTGCCAAAGGAATCGGCGTCGGTGGTCTCGTAATCCATGTGAGTCTCCTCCATTTATGTCAGTATTACTGACATAAAATCCGCGCGGAGGCAACTTCGGTCTTGCGGCGCGGACAGGTCGCGCCCATGGTCGCTGCACCTTTGAGATCTATCGGAGCTCCCTGACGCCGTGACCCACCCGCTCAAAACACCGCCATTGACGGAAAGCCGCTCCTTCAAGGATGCCACAGCGGCGGTGGCCGAGTTGCGCCGGATCTATGACGAGGCCATCGCCTTTCTGCAGTTGAGCTTTGCCGAGGCGGTGCAGGGGCCCATGCCCATGACGCGGTTCCGGGCCTATTACCCCGAGATCCGCGTGCGGGTGACGTCCTTCGGGCAGGTGGACAGTCGTCTGTCTTTTGGCCATGTGGCCGAACCCGGGACCTATGCCACGACCGTGACCCGCCCGGACCTGTTCGAGAATTACCTGACCCAGCAGATCGGCCTGCTGATCAAGAACCACGGGGTGCCGGTCGAGATTGGCCCGTCCGAGACACCCATCCCGCTGCATTTCGCCATGACCAACGGGCCCGCCGCCGCCGTCCCGCAAGAGGGCGTGCTGGCCTTCACCCTGCGCGATGTCTTCGATGTGCCGGATCTGTCCACGACCCATGACGAGATCGTCAACGGTTTCGGCTTCACACATGAGGATGGCGCTGCCCCGCTCGCCCCCTTCACGGCCCAGCGGATCGACTACTCGCTGGCCCGTCTGCAACATTACACCGCCACCGCCGCCGAGCATTTCCAGAACCACGTCCTGTTCACGAACTACCAGTTCTACGTGGACGAGTTCATCCAGTTCGCCCGCGAGGCGCTGGCCGATCCCGAGAGCGGCTATACGAGCTTCGTCGCGCCCGGCAATCTCGAGATCACGGATCCCGAGGCCGAACTGCCGCCCCCCGCCAAGGCGCCGCAAATGCCCACCTATCACCTGACCCGCGAAGGGCAGGGGGGTATCACGCTGGTCAATATCGGGGTGGGGCCGTCAAATGCGAAGACCGCCACGGACCATATCGCCGTGCTCCGGCCCCATGCCTGGCTGATGCTGGGGCATTGCGCGGGTCTGCGGAACACCCAGAGTCTCGGGGATTACGTGCTGGCCCATGCCTATCTGCGCGAGGACCACGTGCTGGACGATGATCTGCCGATCTGGGTGCCGATCCCGGCCCTCGCGGAGATCCAGATCGCCCTCGAACAAGCCGTTGGCGAGGTCGCGCAGCTTTCGGGCTATGACCTCAAGCGGGTGATGCGGACAGGCACGGTGGCGACCATCGACAATCGCAACTGGGAGCTTCGCGACCAGTCCGGCCCGGTGCAGCGGCTGAGCCAGTCGCGGGCTGTCGCGCTCGACATGGAAAGCGCCACCATCGCGGCGAACGGCTTCCGCTTTCGGGTGCCCTATGGCACGCTTTTATGCGTGTCCGACAAGCCGCTCCATGGGGAGCTGAAGCTCCCCGGCATGGCCACGGAGTTCTACACGACGCAAGTGGCGCGCCACCTGCTGATCGGGATCCGGGCGATGGAGACGCTCCGCGATATGCCGCTGGAACGAATCCATTCCCGAAAACTGCGCAGTTTCGAGGAAACCGCGTTCCTCTAGGCGCGGTGGCGCTTTCTGAGCAGTCCGAGAGCCCCGAAACCGACCAGCGCGAGTGGCAGGGTCGCCGGCAGCGGGATTACCGCCATGGGCGGCGCCACACCCACATAGAAGGTCACCGTGTCTCCGGTGCCGACCTTGCTTTCGAAGGTTCCGGTGGTCAGCCCGAGCGTCGCGAAGCTCTCGTTCACGAAGGTCGCACGCGACGACAGCGCCTCGCCCGACGCATACGCCTGCGGCAGGAACAACAAATCCCGTCCATCTGTGCTTCTCACCTGAGCGAAGAGATCGCCCGTGCCCGTCCCGAATACGATGGTGCTCGTCACGCTGGGTGTCACCGGGTAGTTTGCTTCGGTTAATGTGAAGAGGCGGGCGGGTCCGCCATTCGCAATGATCTCGAAACTGTCCGGGCTCCGCGACATGACGGCTGTGCCGTCACTCGAGGCACCCCCGGTGGAAAAAGGCAGCCCGTCAACGTCCAGACTGCCCGATACCGTGAGGGTGACATCTGAACCGGTTTCTTCGAACGCGGCTACGATCGCGGAGTGCGCCGAGGTCGCGCAAATGGTGAAGAGTAGAAAAAACGTAAATTTCTTAAGCACTTGAAAAGTCCTTCCTGGGTGCGGACTGCACTCGTCCAGTGTCTAGGACGCTCCGGGTTGTGTCAAAGGAAAGCGGTGTCTGTCTCGCGACCACCGGCATGGGGGCGCGAAATCGACAGGGCGAAAAAGGGCCGGTCCCAGTCCCGTGACGTTCCCCGTCGGACGGGCCTGCCCAAGCGAGGGGCACTCGCCCCGGCCAAACCCTTTTTTTTATGGGGATTTTGCGCGCAGACTCTTGTCCATCTGGTCAATCCGCTGTTTACCTTGCCGGTGAGCCCCTGAAAAAGGGGCGTACAGGAACAGGGAGATACCTATGGCCCAAAAGCCGCTCACCAAGACCCAACTCGTGGCAGCCCTCGCAGAAGGCGCAGAGCTCGACAAGAAGACGGCCTCCGCGGCGCTGGACACGCTGACCAACATCGTCACGCGCGAAGTGACCGGTGGTGGCGCTGTGACCCTGCCCGGCATTGGCAAAGTCTATTGCCGCGAACGCCCGGAGCGGATGGTGCGGAACCCGGCAACGGGCGAGCAGATCAAGAAAGACGCCGACAAGGTGGTGAAAGTGACCATCGCCAAGGCGCTCAAGGACAGCGTGAACGGCTGATCGCCGGACCGCTTTCGCAAGGTCATGAGGGTCGCCGCTGGCGACCCTTTTTCGTCGGCGGTCAGAACGCCGGGAAGGAAGCAGGATGCAGATGGATTGGCGCGCCTTGGGCATGGGGATGGCCTTTGCCCTCATGTGGTCGAGCGCCTTCACCTCGGCCCGGATCATCGTCTCGGCGGCGCCGCCCCTGACGACCCTGTCCCTGCGGTTTCTCATCTCGGGGCTGCTCGCCGTCGGGATCGCCTTGGCGCTGGGCCAGACCTGGAAGCTGACCCGCGCGCAATGGCGGGCAACGATGTTGTTCGGGATCTGCCAGAACGCGCTCTATCTCGGGCTGAATTTCGTGGCGATGCAGACGGTGCAGGCCTCACTGGCGGCGATCATCGCTTCGACCATGCCGCTCGTGGTGGCACTGGGCGGGTGGATCGTGCTGCGAGAGAAATTGCGACCGCTTGCCATTCTCGGCCTGTTTGCCGGGATCGCCGGGGTTGCGATCATCATGGGCGCGCGGCTGCAGGCGGGGGTCGACCTGCTCGGGGTGCTCTACTGCGGGATTGGCGTGCTGGCGCTGGCCTTTGCGACCATGGCCCTGCGCACGGCCTCGTCGGGGGGCAACCTGCTGATGGTGATCGGGCTGCAGATGCTGGTGGGGGCGGCGGCCCTCGCGGTGATCGGCTTGCCGACCGAGACCCTCAGCGTGACCTGGAGTTGGCAGCTCATCGCCGCCTTTGCCTATACCACGCTCGTGCCCGGGCTCGCGGCGACCTGGGTCTGGTTCCTGCTGGTGGAGCGGATCGGGGCCGTGCGCGCGGCCACCTTTCACTTCCTCAACCCGGTGTTCGGGGTCGCGATTGCGGCGCTCCTGCTGGGGGAGGCGCTGGGCGGGCGCGATGTGCTCGGGGTGGCGATCGTCACCGCCGGGATCCTCGCGGTGCAGCTCGCCCGGGTTCGTTAACTCGGGCTGAGCAGACCGGCATAGGGCAGGAAGCGCACCGGCGTGCCGGGCACGATCTCCTGTGCCTCGGGGCCGAGCGCCACGAGCCCTTCGGCCCAGGAAAGCCCCGAGACGCGCCCGGACCCCTCGGAGCCAAAGGTTTCAACCCGCCCCTGATCGTCGAGCCTTGCCCGCAGATACTCGTTCCGCCCGGGTTTCTTGCGCTTGGAAAAGGCCGCGGGGACCTCAAAGCTCAGCGGCGCGCACCAATTGCCCCCGGCCAGCCGCGACAGGGCGGGCCGGGCAAAGATCAGCGCACAGACCAGCGCGGCGACCGGATTGCCCGGCAGGCCGAAGACCGGCACGCCCTGCCACAGGCCAAGCGCCAGCGGGCGGCCCGGTTTCAGCGCGATCCGCCAGGATGTCATGGTCCCTTCCCCTCGCAGGATGGCGGACATGTGGTCCTCATCCCCCGCCGAGGCCCCGCCCGAGGTCAGGATCACATCGCAACGCCCGGCAGCTGCGTTCAGGATCTCGCGCAGGGCGTCGCGATCATCGGGCGCCCGGCCCAGATCCACGGCGTCATAGGCCCAGCCCTCGGCCAGCCCCAGCAGCATGGGGCGGTTCGCGTCGTAAATCCGGTTCGCGTCCTCGGTCTCACCCGGATGGGCCAGCTCATCCCCGGTCGACAGCACGCCGACCCGCAACGGTCGGTGCACTGCGACCTCGGAAATCCCGACCGAGGCCAGCAGCGCCAGATCCGGTGCGCGCAGCCTATGTCCCGCAGGCAGAACCGGGTGGCCGCGTCGCATATCCTCGCCGGCCTTGCGGGTGTTCGCGCCTGGTTTGAGCCCGGCTGCAAAGCGGATCTCGCCCTCTGCCAGGGTCACATCTTCTTCGAGAACGACCGTATCCACGCCCGCCGGCAGGGTGGCACCGGTCAGGATCCGCAGGGCCGCGCCATGGGGGACGGCCCCCTCAAAGGGCACGCCCGCTGCGGCACGGCCCTCTGCCAGGGGCAGGGTCACATCGCCGGGACCGAGCGCGCCATGGGCAAAGCCATAGCCATCTACCGCCGCGTTGGGGGCGGGTGGATTGTCGCGCGCGGCAAGGGCCGGGGCCGCGAGGATCCGTCCAAGGGCCGCCTCGCTCGCGCAGGTCTCGATCCCTGTCACGGGGTCGAGCCCGTCGCGCAGCAGATCCAGCGCCGTATCGACCGGGGTCCAGTCGACACCGGGCGGCAGGGCAAAGCAATCATTGCGCAGTTGCGAGGGGGGCTGGTCCGGCGCGCTGGTAGCAGTCAGCCCACTCTCGGAGAGGATGAAATCGGCAATCCTGGCGGTGTCATCGAGATCGAGCACCGGCACCTGCAGACCCTCGGGCGCACCGTTGGAGGCCACGGCCCGCACCGTATCATCCCCGCGTGCGATCAGGTCCTTGCCGGTCTCGACCCGGTGCGCCTCCACCTTGGGATGGCGGGAGCGCTTGTACCCTTCCACCAGCACCAGATCGACGGGTTCCAGCTTGGGCAGCAGGGCTTCGAGCTCTGGCTCGGCCGTATCGCGCAGCTCATGCATCATCGCCCAGCGTTTGCGCGAGGCCAGCACGACCTCGACCGCGCCAGCCAACCGGTGGCGGTGACTGTCCTTGCCCGGCTGGTCCACATCCACCGCATGATGGGCGTGTTTCAGGGTCGAGACGCGAAACCCGCGCCCGGTGATCTCGGCGACCAGACGCTCCATCAGCCCGGTCTTGCCGGAATTCTTCCAGCCGACGACGCCAAAGAGCTTCATGTCGTGGTCTCGCGCAGGCGGGCCCGGGCGGTCTCAAGATCGTCGGGCGTGTTCACATTGAAAAACGGATCCGGTCCAGGCCCGTCGAACAGGGCCATGGCAGTGCCATGCCGGTCGGTCCAGAGCACGACCTTGCGCAACCCGTCCGTCAGGGCCGCGCGCAGATCACCGCGCAGGGCCACGGGCCAGAGGCCAAAGGTCGGGTGACGGCCCAGTCCGCTCTTGCGGCCGCCATCGGGGGAGGCGGCCATGGCAATCGGATGCCCGGTTTCGGCCCGCGCGGCATCCAGCCGGGCCACCAGATCGGTCGGAAAGAAGGGCGTGTCGGCGGCGACGCTCACCAGTGTCTCGGCGCCCTTCTCGGCCGCCCAGTCGAGCCCGGCCAGCACGCCTGCCAGCGGTCCGGCAAAGTCCGCGATGCTGTCGGGGATTACGGGCAAGCCGAAATCGGCAAACCGTGCCGCGTCGCCATTGGCGTTGAGCGCGATCGGCCCGACCTGCGGGGTCAGGCGCTGGATCACATGCGCCAGGATCGGTTGCCCGCCCAGATCGTGCAGGCTCTTGTCGCCGCCGCCCATGCGCGTGGCCTGACCGCCCGCGAGGATCACCGCCGGATAGCGCGCCCCGCTCATGCGCGGGCGCTCTTGCGGCGGGTCTTGGGGTCCTCCTCGGCGATGCTGGCCAGATCCGCGTCCCAGATCAGCCGGTCCGCGCCCGCAAGGCACATAAAGCGCTTGCCCCGCATGCGTCCGATCACGGTCAGCCCGACCTCCTGCGCGATCTCGACGCCCCATGCGGTGAAGCCCGAGCGCGAGGCCAGCACCGGGATTCCCATCAGCGCAGTCTTGATCACCATCTCGGAGGTCAGTCGCCCGGTCGTGTAGAGGATCTTGTCGGCCCCCGAGACGCCCTCGGCCCGCATCCAGCCCGCAACCTTGTCCACGGCGTTGTGGCGGCCCACATCCTCCATATAGACCAGCGGGCGATTGCCTTGGCAGAGCACGGTCCCGTGGATCGCGCCCGCACTGAGATAGAGGCTCGGCGTCGTGTTGATCCGCGCCGCCAGATCATAGAGCCAGGAGGTCCGGACCTGCGTCGCGGGCAGGGTCAGCCCCTCAAGCCCTTCCATGATGTCGCCAAAGACCGTGCCCACAGCGCAGCCCGAGGTGCGGGTCTTCTTGGAGAGCTTGTCCTCGTAATCGGTCTCGGTTTCCGTGCGGACCACCACCACGTCGAGATCCTCGTCATATTCGACCCCGGTGATCACATCCGCGTCCGACAGCATCCCCTGATTGCTGAGAAATCCCATGGCCAGGTATTCCGGGTAATCCCCGATGGTCATGGCCGTGACGATCTCGCGACTGTTGAGGAAGATCGTCAGGGGACGCTCCTCGACCACCGAGATCTCGGCGGCGGCCCCGGTCTGGTCGACCCCGGTGACCGCCCGGGTCAGGCGTGCGCGCCCGGGATCCGGCGCGATCAGATAGTCGTCGGTGCTGTTTTCCGCCGCCATGGTCCGTTGATCCTCCGCTGATCCCGCAACCTGCCGTATTCCCGCCCGGATTTTGTCCGACGGGCCTGCAAAACAGGCGAGGATATCCACCGATCAGTTGCGCCAGCCCGGCGCCAAGTGTCAAGGCGGCGGCCGTGCCGTAGGGTCAGTTAAAAAATGGTTAACAAACCCCTATGCGTTTGTGTCGTGTCATGCTGTTGTTAGTCCCACGCGTCAGGACTGTTTCGTGATCGGGCAAGCTCTCGCAGCTTGTCTCGCGGCAGTCATGCTTTGGCTGGGCGCGGCAATAACGGACAACAGGGATATTGAGACCATGGCACGCGATTTCACCCAGGACGACACGCTGCAGGCTGCGCTGGCGGGGAGCATTCTGATCAACGAGGTGGTGGGCAACACCACCGGCCCCGATGCGGAGTATATCGAGCTGATCGGGACACCCGGCGCGTCCCTCGATGGTTTGTCCCTGATCGTGGTAGAAGGGGACGCTGGCTCGTCCACCGGCACTATCGACAAGCGGCTCGATTTCGGTCCCGGTGATGCGATCCTCGGTAACGGGTTTTTCCTTGCGGCCAGCGTGCAGGCCCAGCTCGTGTACGAGGTCGGCACGAATCTCGAACTGCCCGAGAATTTCCTCGAGAACTCCTCCTACACTCTGGCACTGGTCGAGACGGCCTCGATCACCGACAGCGCGGTCACCGGGGCCGAGGTCGTGATTGATGCGGTCGGCGTGACGGATGGTGACGATGGCGACACCTTCTTCTTCGATGCGCCGGTCGTCGGCCCGTCGGGTGACTTTCTGCCTGCGGGCGTGGGCCTTGTGCAGGATGGTGTGAACACCGGCGATCCGGCGGATTGGCAGATCCTCGATTTCAACAATGGCGCGCCCAACGACCCGACCCTCGGGGAATCCATCCTGCTCAACGAGGTGCTGGGCTCCACCACCGGCGCCGACAGCGAATATGTCGAGCTTGTCGGGACGCCCGGCGCATCGCTGGACGGGCTGTCGATCATCGTGGTCGAAGGGGATGCGGGTTCGCCCCAAGGCACCATTGACGCACAATTCGATTTCGGCCCAGGCGATACGATTGGCGATAACGGCTTCTTCCTCGTGGCGAACGCGACGGCCGCAGGCACCTATGCCGTGACCCCCGATCTCGAACTGCCGGAGGATTTCCTCGAGAATTCCACCTACACGATTGCGCTTGTCGAGACCGCCTCGATCGAGGGGAGTGCGGTCACCGGCAACGAGATGGTCGTGGATGCGGTCGGGGTCTCCGATGGTGACGATGGCGATGTGACCTTCTTCGACGCGCCGACCGTTGGCCCTGACGGAACCTTCCTGCCCGCCGGTGTCGGCCGGGTCGAGGACGGTGTCGATACGGATACGGTCGAGGATTGGGACCTCCTCAACTTCTTCAACGACTCACCGCCCAACACCCCCACCGCAGGCGGCGGTGGGTCCACCGGAGGGGGCGATGTCTCTCTCGACGACGACCCGACCCTGCTCTCGACAATTCAGGGCAGCGGCGATGCCAGCCCCATCGCAGGCACCGAAGTGGTGATCGAGGTCGTGGTCACCGGCGACTACCAGAATGGCGATGACGACACGTTCCGCGATCTCGGCGGGTTCTTCGCCATGGAAGAGCCGGAGGATTTCGACGCCGACACCTCCACCTCCGAGGGCATCTTCGTGGATGACAGCGGGGTCGCAAGCGGGCTCGACGTGGCCGAGGGCGATATCATCCGCGTGGTCGGTATCGTGCGCGAGGAGTTCGGTCGCACGGTTCTGGAGGCCAGCCAGATCCGCATCGAAGAGGCCGGAGCCTATCCGGATGTCGCCGATCTTGCGGTGGCAACCGAACTGCCCGGGCTGGATGAGCGCGAAGCGTTCGAATCCATGCTGATCGAGATTACGGACACCCTGACGATCACCGAGAGCTTCGATTACGAGCAGTTCGGCGAGATCACGGTGTCTTCCGAGGGCATCATCTATCAATACAGCCAGCTCAACGCACCGGATGTGGAGGGCAACGAGGCCTATCAGGCGTTCATCGCGGATAACACGATCCAGATCGATGACGGCACTGACGGGGCGCGCAGTGATTTCGATCCGCTCTTTGAGCCCGATGGCGATCTGCTGGGCGGGGTCGCGGACGGTCCGCGCCACGGGCAGGAGATCGAACCCCTCGTTGGCGTCATGGATTTCGGCTTTGGTGAGTACAAGCTGCGCGTGCCGCAATCGGGCGAATTCGAGGCCATCGAGGACAGCAACCCGCGCCCCGAAGGTCCCGAGGATGTGGGTGGCAGCCTCAAGGTCGTCAGCTTCAACGTGCTGAACTACTTCACCACGCTGGACGGTCAGACCGACAATGGCAGCAACCCGCGCGGCGCTGACAACCCCGAAGAGCTGGAGCGGCAGGCCGAGAAGCTGGTCACCGCCTTCCTCGAGATGGACGCGGATGTTTACGGCCTGATCGAGCTGGAGAACGACTTCGCCGGCAACCCGACGGACCCCACCGATGTCACCGCGATCCAGGATCTGGTGAACCGGATCAATGCGGAGCTTGGCTCCGAGGTCTATGCCGTGGTGGATCCGGGGCAGGAGTTTGTGGGCACGGACGCGATCGCCGTGGGCTTCATCTACAACACCAATACGGTGGAGCTGGTGGGCGATGCCGCCATTCTCGACACCCAGGCCTTCCTCGACCCGCTGGACGATGGCGATGACAGCAATGGTGACGAGACCCCGGGCGGCGACAGCTTCAACCGGGCTGCCGTGGCCCAGACCTTTGTCGAGATCGAAAGCGGTGGCGAGTTCACCGCCGTGGTCAATCACTTCAAGTCCAAGGGCTCGCTGACCGGCGCGGCCGAGGATGCGGATCAGGGGGATGGTGCGGGCAACAACAACGCCACGCGGGCCGCGGCGGCGGCGGAGTTGGCGGCCTGGCTCGAGACCAACCCGACCGGATCGGATGATCCGGATGTGGTGATCCTCGGGGATCTCAACTCTTATGCCAAGGAAGAGCCGATCCAGATCCTCGAAGAGGCCGGTTATACCAATCTCGTGGCGGATAAGGCAGGCGAGGACACCTATGGCTACCGCTTCAGCGGTGCAGTGGGCACCCTTGACTACGCCATGGGCTCCGAGAGCCTTACAGAGCAGGTCACCGGCGCGACCGAGTGGAACATCAATTCCGACGAGTTCGTGGTCTATGACTACAACGAGGAATCGACCTTCGGCTCGCCAACCCTGCGCCCCGAGGATCAGGCGCTGTTTGACGGGTCCAACCCGGCGCGCAACTCGGACCATGACCCGGTGATCATCGGGCTCGATCTGGACAGTGACCGGATCAACGAGATCGTCGGCAATGTGCGGATCAACGTCCTGCGCGGCACCGACGAGGATGACCGGATCGACGGCAAGGGCGGCATCATCGACATCGTGACCGGCAATGGCGGCGATGACGTCTTCGTCTTCACCGATGAAGAGGGTCTGAACAACCGCCTGCGCATCACCGACTACACCGCCGGTGAGGATGTGATCGATCTCGGCGGGCTCGAGATTCGCGAGATCACCGAGGGCGCGCGGGGCACCACGATTCGCCTCGAGACCGACACGGTGGACCTGATCCGGGTGGTCGGCATCACCGATGCGGATGATATTGCCTTCATCTGAGGGCACATCTGTCCGGGAAAGGGGCCGCATCCGTGGCCCCTTTTCGATGTCTGATGCCGAGGAGGGCACCGCATGAAGCTGCATGACGTTACGGAAACACTCGATGCCGAAAACGCCAACCTGTCCGGATCGCGGTTCAACAACGCCAACATGTCGGGGTGCAGCTTCAACCAGATCGAATTCTCCGGCGCGCGGTTCAATGACAGCAACATGACCGGCTGGGTCATCAATGACGTGAACCTGTCCGGGTCGCAGATCGAAAATGCGAACCTGTCGGGGCTGGCGATCTCTGAGTGTCGGCTGACCGGCGCGACCATCGACGGGATCCCGGTGGAGGATCTTCTGGCGGCCTACCGCGCCCGTGAGGGCGGCGCGACCTGAGAGCGGCCGAGACCGCACCGTCTCGGGATTTGCGGTTTTAAGCTTTGCAGGACCGGGGGGAGCCCCTACCTTTAAGCCATCAAGGAGGACGCCATGCCCATTCCCGTTGTTCCGATTGCCAGCGCGGTCCTGAAATACGGACCGCTTGCGGCGGCCGCTCTGGCCACCGTCGCCTATGCTCGTGCCAAGCCACGGGCGGTTAACCAGACCGCCGATGACCTGATGGATGATGTCTCGGACGGGATGGAATTCACCCGCGCCCCGGACGGGCACCAGGTCAATGGCACGGGCCGCTATCGCCGCGCCGTGCGGATGCCGAACGGCACGGGGGTCGAGCTGGACATGAGCCTGCTGGGCCGCGTCCGCTTGCGGCGGATCTGAGGATGGAGCTGCTCGGCGCGACCGCTTCGCCCTTTGTCCGCAAGGTCCGCACATTGCTTGAGGTGACAGGCTACGCAGATGAAGTGACCTTCACCCCGGTCACGGCAGCCGCGGTGGGACAGGCCGACACGACCCTCACGGCGGCGAACCCGCTGGGCAAGATCCCGGTGCTGTTGCGGGCGGATGGGCCTGCGATTTACGACAGCCGGGTGATTTGCCGCTATCTGGACGCGCGGTTGCAGCTCGACGCCTATCCGGAGGCCCGTCTGTGGGAGGTTCTGACCCTTGAGGCGACGGCGGATGCGCTCATGGAGGCCGGGGTGCTGATGGTCTACGAAGCGCGCTTTCGCCCCGAGGACAAGCAGTTCGACGGCTGGGTTGAAGGGCAGTGGACCAAGATCGACCGGGCGCTGGACGTGCTCGAGGCGCGCTGGATGAGCCATTTGAGCGGGCCGATGGATATGAGCCAGATCGCGATTGGCTGTGCGCTGGGCTATCTCGATTTCCGCCACGACGCACGGAACTGGCGCGGGACGCGGCCCGCGCTTGCGGACTGGGCGGACAAGATCCTGGCAACCGAGGCGATGCGCGCCACCATGCCCACGGACTGAGTCGCACGAGACCGGGGGCGCGGGGCGCAAAAACGCGGAGTTTTCCGCAGGGATAGGTCGTGCTGCGCTGCGGCATCTCGCCCGTTAGCGCCCCCATTTCCCCGTCTGCGTTAAGAAGTTTGCAGACTGCGACAAAACTGCGCTCCTATGTCCCCTCGACGGTCCGGGCAACCCCCCTATAACCCCAATGGAGTTGGGCCTGCCTTGCAGGTTCCGCGTCATCGCTGGCGCCTATTTGCGCCCGGAGTAAGGAGAACCCACGTGTCCCACGCAGAGGATCAGACCGGCACACGCCGCGACTTTCTGTACTATGCCACGGCCGGCGCAGGTGTCGTCACCACGGGTGCCGCTGTTTGGCCGCTTGTGAACCAAATGAACCCGTCTGCCGACGTGCAGGCCCTCAGCTCCATCCGTGTGGATGTGGGCGATGTGCAGCCTGGTACGCAAATCACGGTGAAATGGCTCGGCAAGCCCGTTTTCATTCGTCGCCGGACGGAAGAAGAGATCGCCGCGGCGCGGGATGTGGATCTGAACGATCTGCCCGATCCGATTGCACGGAACAACAACCTCGGCGATGTCGAGGCGACCGATGAAAACCGCTCGATGACCACATTTGGCGGTGAGAATACCGGCGAGTGGCTGGTTCAGATGGGCGTTTGCACCCATCTGGGTTGCGTTCCGCTGGGCGATGCAGGCGATTTTGGCGGCTGGTTCTGCCCCTGCCACGGCTCGCACTATGACACATCCGGCCGGATCCGCCGGGGCCCCGCGCCCGAGAACCTGCCGGTTCCGGTGTCGGAATTCGTCGACGAAACAACCATTAAACTGGGTTAAGGGAGAAGAACGACATGTCTGGCATCCCGCACGACCATTACGAGCCGAAGACCGGCGGTGAGAAGTGGGTTCATTCCCGTCTCCCGGTGATCGGTCTCATCTACGACACCATCATGATCCCCACACCCAAGAACCTGAACTGGATGTGGATCTGGGGCATCGTCCTGACCTTCTGCCTCGCCTTGCAGATCGTCACCGGCATCATCCTTGCGATGCACTACACCCCCCACGTGGATCTGGCCTTCGCCTCTGTTGAGCACATCATGCGCAACGTGAATGGCGGCTACATGCTGCGGTATCTGCACGCGAACGGCGCTTCGCTGTTCTTTGTGGCGGTCTATTTGCACATTTTCCGCGGTCTCTACTACGGCTCCTACAAGGCGCCGCGCGAGATCACCTGGATCATCGGGATGCTGATTTACCTGATGATGATGGGCACGGCCTTCATGGGTTACGTTCTGCCCTGGGGTCAGATGTCCTTCTGGGGCGCGACCGTGATCACCGGCCTCTTCGGCGCCATCCCCTTCGTGGGCGACGCGCTGCAGACCTGGCTGCTGGGCGGGCCTGCCGTGGACAACGCCACGCTGAACCGCTTCTTCTCGCTGCACTACCTGCTGCCCTTCGTGATTGCCGGTCTGGTGATCGTGCATATCTGGGCCTTCCACACCACCGGGAACAACAACCCGACCGGGGTCGAAGTGCGCCGCACCTCGAAGGAAGAAGCCGAGCGGGACACCCTGCCGTTCTGGCCCTATTTCGTGATGAAGGACCTGTTCGCGCTGGCGCTGATCATGGTCGTCTTCTTCGCGATCGTGGGCTTCATGCCGAACTATCTGGGCCACCCGGACAACTATATCGAGGCGAACCCGCTGGCGACGCCTGCGCATATCGTTCCGGAATGGTACTTCCTGCCCTTCTACGCCATCCTGCGCGCCTTCGACACCGAAGTGTGGCTCGTGATTGCGGTGGACTGGATCACCGGTGGTATCGTTGACGCCAAGTTCTTCGGGGTTCTGGCGATGTTCGGGGCGATTGCCGTGATGGCGCTGGCCCCGTGGCTCGACACCTCGTCGGTCCGTTCCGGCAAGTATCGCCCGATGTTCAAGTGGTGGTTCGCGCTGCTGATTGTCGACTTCTTCGTGCTGATGTGGGTGGGCGCAATGCCGGCCGAAGGGATCTATCCCTACATCGCTCTGATCGCGTCGGTCTATTGGTTCGCCTACTTCCTCGTGCTGCTGCCGCTGCTCGGTGTGATCGAGAAACCGACGGCACAGCCCGCCACCATCGAAGACGACTTCAACGCCCATTACGGCAAAGCCGACGACGCCGCAGGTTCCGCACCCGCAGCTTCGCCTGCCGAATAACGGGCGAGAGAAAGGATCACATCATGATCAGGAAACTCGCACTCACCGTTGCGGCGGCGCTCTCCCTCACCGGGGGCGCGGCGCTGGCGGCAGGCGGCGCTGGACATGTGGACGACTACGACTTCTCCTTTGAAGGTCCGTTTGGCACCTATGACCAGATGCAACTGCAACGCGGTCTGCAGGTCTACACCGAGGTCTGCGCGGCCTGTCACGGCCTGAAGTTCGTGCCCTTGCGGATGCTCGGCGATCAGGGCGGTCCTGCTCTGCCCGAGGATCAGGTGCGCGCCTATGCGGAGTTCTACGAGGTCTTCGACCCGGAGATCGACGATTTCCGCGCAGCGCGTCCCACCGACCACTTCCCGGAGAGCTCTCTGGAAAACGCCCCTGACCTGAGCCTCATGGCAAAGGCCCGGGCCGGCTTCCACGGGCCCTACGGCACCGGTCTGGCACAGCTCTTCAACGGCATGGGCGGCGCGGAATACATCGCCTCCCTGCTGGCGGGATACACCGGCGAAGAGAAAGAGGAAGCGGGCACCGTTCTTTATGAGAACGTGACCTTCCCGGGTGGCTGGATCTCCATGGCACCGCCGCTCTATGGCGATGACGTGGAATTTGCCGACGGTTCCTCCACCGAGCTCGAAGCGATCTCGCAGGACGTGGCGGCCTTCCTCATGTGGACGGCCGAGCCCAAGCAGAACGCACGCAAGCAAACCGGCTTCATCGCGGTCACGTTCCTGATCGTGCTGTCCGTGCTGCTCTACCTGACGAACAAGCGGATCTGGGCGCCGGTCAAGGCCCGCGCCAAGGCATCCCCCGCCGAGTAAGTCAGATCAAAACCGATATAGGCGCGTCCCGTTCGGGGCGCGCTTTTCTGTTGTAGACCCCCATCCCCCAATGACCGCTTGAGCGGATCCCGACAGGCCGGTACATGAGGCGGGCCAAGGCTCAGGAGCATACCCCATGTCCATGAACACATTCGGTCACCTCTTCCGCGTCACGACCTGGGGAGAGAGCCACGGACCCGCCCTGGGGGCGACCGTGGATGGCTGCCCGCCGGGCGTGCCGGTCACGCCAGAGACGCTGCAGGTCTGGCTCGACAAGCGCAAGCCGGGGCAGAACAAATATACCACCCAGCGGCGCGAGCCGGATGCGGTCGAGATCCTCTCGGGTGTCTTCGAGGGGCAGAGCACGGGCACGCCGATCCAGTTGATGATCCGGAACGCGGATCAACGCTCCAAGGATTACGGCGATATCGCCGAGAAGTTCCGCCCGGGCCATGCGGACATCACCTATTGGCAGAAATACGGCATCCGGGATTACCGGGGCGGTGGACGCTCCAGCGCGCGTGAGACCGCCGCGCGGGTCGCTGCGGGCGGCGTGGCCCGTGCGGCGCTTGAGGCGCTGGTCCCGGGGTTGCAGATCACCGGATACATGACCCAGATGGGCCCGCACGGGATCGACCGGGCGCGCTTTGACTGGGACCAGATCGAGCAGAACCCGTTCTGGACCCCGGACCCGCAGGCGGCGGAGGATTGGGCAGGCTATCTCGACGGGCTGCGGAAATCCGGAAGCTCTGTCGGCGCGGTGATCGAAGTGACGGCGCGCGGCGTACCCGCGGGCCTCGGCGCGCCGATCTATGGCAAGCTCGACACGGATCTGGCCGCCGCGATGATGAGCATCAATGCGGTCAAGGGCGTCGAGATCGGTGAGGGGATGGCCGCTGCCGCCCTGACGGGCGAGGCCAACGCGGATGAGATTTCCATGGGGCCGGACGGCCCGGTCTACAGCTCGAACCATGCGGGCGGGATCCTTGGCGGGATCTCTACCGGGCAGGACGTGGTCGTGCGCTTTGCGGTCAAGCCGACCTCATCGATCCTGACCCCGCGCGGCACGATCACCAAGTCCGGTGCGCCGGCCGAGATCATCACCAAGGGTCGGCATGACCCTTGTGTCGGCATCCGCGCCGTGCCCGTGGGCGAGGCCATGATGGCCTGCGTCCTGCTCGATCACCTGCTGCTCCACCGGGGCCAGGTGGGCGAGGGTCTGCGCGGTCAGATCGGCTGAGCGCGCGCTCAGCCGCCCCGGACCCAGGGGCTGGTGGTCTGGCTCTCGGTGGAGAAGCCGAAATTGTCGAGCACATAGGGCGCGGCGAAGGTGATCACGGCGGTCGCCACGAAGGCCAGCAGCATGGGTTTCATTCTGTCTCTCCCTTGGGTGTTGTATTGGCCTGCAGGAAGGCGATCAGATCATCGCGATCCTGCGGTTTGGTGATGCGTTGCATGGGCATCTTGGTGCCCGGTGTGTAGTTGTCCGGCCCGAGATCGAAGAGCTTGTCGACCGTTTCGGCGGACCAGACGATGTCCGAGTTCTTCAGGCTCTCGGAATAGCTGTAATCGGGCAGCGCCCCGGCCTCGCGCCCGAACAGACCATAGAGCGACGGCCCCGCCCGGCGTTGCCCGTCCGGGCCCAGCGTATGGCAGATCGCGCATTTCCGGTTGAACTGGCGTTCGCCATTCGAGGCGGTCTCAGTGCCATTCAGGAATTTCTTGCCGCTGACATCCATCTGCGGCGCGTCCGAGGGGCGGTCCGTGGGCCAGCTGTAAAGCGCCTCGTCGAGCCCGCCCGCCAGAAGGTTCTCGCCATCGGGCGAGAAGCTCAGCGCCCAGATCGGACCGCGCGTCGTGGCGCGAAAGTCCGAGCCGATGGACCAGTCTGCCGTGTTCAGCAGCGAGATGTAGCCTTCGCCATCGCCCATCGCCAGCAGGCTGCCATCGCGTGATTGCGCCAATGCAAGGATCGGACGGCGGCCCAGGGTGATATCGGCGATCTCGGTCCCGCTGGCCAGATCGAGGACCCGGGTGACCCCATCGACGGAGCCATAGGCGAGCCAGCCCGCCGCCTCGTTCACGACCATCCGATTGATCCCGAAGCCGTGGCGCAGCAGGATCCGTTTCTCGGTTCCCTCGACCACGTCCCAGGCGCGCAAGGTCCCGTCGATAGAGGCCGAGAGCAGCGTCGCGCCCCCCTCGATCCAGGCCACGGCGTTTACTCCGGCATCATGCCCGCTCAGCACGCGGGGTGCGGCCCCGTCGCGGGACCAAAGCGTGATTGTCCCGTCCCAGCTCGCCGAGGCGATGACGCGCCCGTCCGGGCTGACCGCCAGGTCCGACACCTTGCCCAGATGACGCCCGAGCTCTTCGGTCGTGCCCGTCTCGAGATCCCAGAGCAGCACGGCGAAATCGTCCCCCGCAGAGACCAGGGTCTGATCATCGACAAAGGCCACGGTTTTGACCGCCGCCTCATGGCCATCCAGCCAACGCGGCTCGCGCGCCTGCCAGAGCCCGACCGCGTTGTCGAAGCTGGCCGTGGCAACCGTCCCGGAGGGGGACACCGCCACCCCCATGATCGGGCCGCCATGCCCCTTGAGCGTATAGAATTCCCCAGCCGGGGCGAGGCCCGGCCAGAGTGCGCAACACAGCGCGATCCACAGCCGCATCGGGCTACTCGGCAGGGGCCGCCGACGGGGATTTTGGCGCGGCCGCTTCCTTGGCCTTCACCTCGTCCACCCAGAGGGAGTGGTGCTCGCGCGCCCACTGCTCTTCGACCTGGCCGGAGCCCATGGCGTCATAGGCGCCCTCCATCCCGACGGACCCGATATAGATATGGGCGAGGATGATCGCCATCATCACGAAGGCGACGATGGAGTGCCAGAGCTGCGCGTATTGCATCTCTTCATGGGGTGCGAGCTGCTCCGGCAGGATGCCGAACCCGAGCATTTCCGGGACGCCCGTGCTGTTCAGCACCGCGAAGGTCTTGGCGAACATCGGCATCTCGAAGGGAAAGAGCAGCGACAGACCAGAGATCGAGATCGATCCACCCAGCAGGATCACGGACCAGAAGATCACCTTCTGGCCGGCATTGAACTTCTTGGCGGGCGGGTGAACGCCCTTCTTGAAGATCCCGCCGCCCACGGCGATCCATTTCAGGTCGGTCTTGTTGGGGATGTTCTCTTTGATCCAGAGCACGAGGATCATCAGGATCGCCAGCATGAAGGCCCATGAGATGTTGTTATGTACCCATTTCGAGGCCCCGGCGAGCACGGCAAAGCTGTCCTTGCCGAAGACCGGGATCAGGTAGAGCCGCCCGAATAGCGAGACGAGGCCGGTGATCCCCAGCACGATGAAGCTGCCCGCGAGGAGCCAGTGGGCAAAGCGCTCGATCGATGCAAAGCGCTGGATCGTTCGCCCGGTCTTGGTCCCGTCGATGGTGATCCGACCGCGCAGTAGAAAGAAGAGGGCGAGCGCGCCAAGGGTCCCCAGGAGCAGGTAGCCGCCATATTTCAGCAGAGGGCCCTGACGGAACTCCAGCCACCACATGCCGCGATCCTGGATCAGGACGCCCGTGGCCGGGCCCCGGGCCGAAACGGTCACATCCGCCGTGCCGTAGCGCAGGGCGAGATACACATCGCTATCCGACGCCCCGCCCAGCGTGCCCAGCTGCGTGGCCATGTCGGCGGCATTGTTGCCCGTACTGTCCAATCGGTAGGAAAGGTCGACATTCTCGCCGCGTTGCCGGGCCAGAATGTCTTCCAGCGTGGGGGCTCCGCCCGTGGAGGAGCGGTCCGGCTCGGTTGCGGTTGGGGTGTCCTGGGCTGGTGCCATGCTAACAAGGGTCAGCGACAGCACGAGCGCAAGCAAGCTGCGTAAAATCATCGTGGCCTCCCATTTTGATGCGGTTCTGAGCCGCAAATATGTACTGAAGAGTAGGTTTTTTGAGCCGACTGTCCATCGAATTCCGGTCGCGACTATAGGCGCTCGGGCTGGGGGGCGTTAGGGGGCAGCCGCCGCGAAAGACGCGACTTTGGTGCCGGGTCAGTCGCGCATGGAATCCTTGATCCGCACGACTTCCTTGTAGGCGGTGGCGGCCTTCTGGAATTCACCGCGGGCCTCGTGAAACTGGGCGAGAGCCTCGGTGAAGCGCGCGACCCAGATCGGATAGCCGATGCTTTGCGCGATACGCTGACCCTCGGTGAGGGCCGCGCTGGCGTAGTCCATCTCGCCGCGCTTGTGCTGTGCGATGCCAAGCTGGTGCAAAAGCTGACAGATGGCACGCTGATCGCCGTCGGTCCGCGCAACATCGAGCCCCTCTTCCAGATGGGGCAGCGCCTCCACCGGGCGATCCAGGGCGATATAGGCGGCGCTCAGGACCTCATGGGTATAGGGCAGGATCACGCGGCTCTTGAACTGCCTGGCAAGGGCAAGCGCCTGCTCGGCACGGGCGGCGGCCTCGTCGTATTGCGTTTCGTAATGCAGGGCGCGGGCGTAGTTATGCTCCACCCGGGCGCGCTCGGCGCCCTTGGCAAGGTTCAGGGCATTCTCCAGCGCATGCCGGGATTCCTCGACCCGCCCGCGATAGCGTTGAATGGTCGATTGCGTAATGTAGAGATCCACCATGGTTTCGTCCGGGATCGTGTCATCCACGAGCTCGAACCCCCTGCGGACCATCCGGCTCGCGAAATCCCTGCGCCCGGCGCTGTAATGCACGACGCCGAGCAGAGAGAAGACATCCACCAGGAGATGCTTGGCGATCTGCCGGTCCATTCCCTGCTTGGCCTGCAGGCAGTAGGAGGCGGTCTTCTCGAAATCACCGCGCCACTTGGCCTGCCATGCCAGCGTGCGCAACGCGCTGCACCGGGCAAGCAGGTCACCGCTCGTCTGTTGCTCAACGAGCGCCAGCGCCTGACGCGCCAGCTCCTCGCTGCGCACGCGGTCTGTCCATCTGCATTCCCAGGCGAGCCGGGTCAGCAATCTGGGATCGGGTACGCGTGCCTCAGAGGGCACACGATCGGTGCGTTGCATAGGGACCTATTTTCGGTACGGTGTTCTCCTATGACAATAATGAAGCAATCCGCGAAAAATCCATTGAAAAAATCAAATACTGCCAGAGATTTTTTTCATGAATGCGATCGGCATTTTAGGAATCCGACGCTGCGGCGGCTTTGAGAACCCGCGTCCACTGCTTGTCATACAGGAAAAGCCAGTCCTGCGGTGAGCTGCGCAGGAAGGCTTCGAGCCCGGATGCGATATCCTGTGTCGTGGTCTCGATGCTTTGCGGCGTGAGGGGGGCCGCAAGCTCCAGCGAGATGGTGGTCTCGGTCTGCACGGCCATGGCCGGGAGGATCGGGCTCTTGAGCTTGCCGGCAAACCGCGCAGGCCACCCTGCCATGCTTACGGGCTGGCCGAAAACCTCCACGCGCACGCGATCGCGGGTCTTGTCATAGGACACCCCGTCCGGGGGTGGGCGCTGGATCCGGTCGACGACACCGACCACAAGCATCCCTGATTTCAATGCCTTGAGGACCGCCCGCGCGACGGAGGCCTCGGGCGTGCGGCGCACGTCGATGCAGTCGCATCCCAGATGGACATAGTAGCTGTGCTGGGTCTCGGCGCGCGCGTCCTTCTTGCTCTCGCGTACGAGCATCAGGGTGGGATAGCGTGCCGCGAGCCCTCGGACCATCGCGATCGAGGCCTGACAATGGGGCATGACCAGCACCGCGCCCCGCCCTTTGCCGAGGGCAGCGTCCAGCTTGGCGGCCTCGGGGATCTCGAGCATCGCGTCGAGCGCCTCGGTCTCGCCATTGCGCAGCATCTCCATCCGTTCGAGACCCAGCTGCATGCGGTTGACCCAGGCGTGGTGCATCGCGGTGGGGTTCGGATTGCCGAGGATCCGGGCCAACGCGGTGTTGGTGGGTTTCATCGGGGCCCCGGGCAGGTGGTAGGCGATCCGCAACATCAACCCGAACCCGCCATAGCCCGCCCGTTCGACCCAATGGGGCGCGTTGCGCATCCGGCGCAATCCGCCATCGAAGAGAAACCAGATCCGGTCTTTGAAACGGGTAAAACTCAGTGCCACGGAGAAAGTCCTGCGTCGGGGGCCGCTCTAGATGTGGCCTGCCGCGCGCGGGCTGTAAAGCCCCGCATTGGCCAAAGAAAAACGCCCCGCGCGGTGAGCCCGGGGCGTTTCATCAGATCGTGATCAGAGGAGCGTCAGCCGCCCTTCTGCTCATAGGCCGTGCCCCAGCCCCATGCGCCGGAGCCGAAGCCACGGGCCACCACGCGCTCGCGGTAGATGCCCGAGACGACGTCGCCGTCACCGGCCAGCAGCGCCTTGGTGGAGCACATCTCGGCGCAGATCGGCAGCTTGCCTTCCGCGACGCGGTTGCGCCCATACTTGGCGAACTCGGCGGTGGAGTGGGTTTCTTCCGGGCCACCGGCGCAGAAGGTGCACTTGTCCATCTTGCCGCGGGATCCGAAATTGCCCGCTTGCGGGTACTGCGGCGCGCCAAAGGGGCACGCGTAGAAACAGTAGCCGCAGCCGATGCACAGATCCTTGGAGTGCAGCACCACACCGTCATCGGTCTGGTAGAAGCAGTCCACAGGGCACACGGCCATGCAGGGCGCGTCGGAACAATGCATGCAGGCCACGGAGATCGACCGTTCGCCGGGCTGACCATCATTGATGGTCACCACGCGGCGACGATTGATGCCCCAGGGCACCTCGTGCTCGTTCTTACACGCTGTGACGCAGGCATTACACTCAATGCAGCGTTCAGCGTCGCAAAGGAACTTTGCTCTTGCCATAGGTCGCTCTCCTTACGCCGACCAGATTTTGCAGAGAGTGGCTTTCGTCTCTTGCATCTGGGTTACGCTGTCATAGCCATAGGTTTGGGCGGTGTTGGTGCTTTCCCCAAGGACATAGGGGTCCGCGCCATCGGGGTATTTGGACCGCAGGTCCTCGCCCTCGAGATGCCCGCCGAAGTGGAAGGGCATGAACGCCACACCGGAGCCGACCCGTTCGGTGACCATGGCCATAACCTTGACCTTGCCGCCCTCGGGGCCTTCGACCCAGACCTGTGCCCCGTCCCGAATGCCGAGATTGTTGGCATCGCGCGGGTTGATCTCGACGAACATGTCCTGCTGAAGCTCTGCAAGCCAGGGGTTCGACCGGGTCTCGTCACCGCCACCCTCATACTCGACCAGACGGCCGGAGGTGAGGATGATCGGATAGTCCTTGGAGTAGTCGTTCTTCTGGATCGACGCGTACATGGTGGGCAGACGGTAGAATTTCCGGTCCTCATAGGTCGGATAATCCGCCACCAGGTCACGACGGTTGGTGTAGAGCGGCTCGCGGTGAACCGGCACCGGATCCGGGAAGGTCCAGACGACCGCACGGGCTTTGGCGTTCCCGAAGGGCGCACACTCATGCTTGATCGCGACCCGCTGGATGCCGCCCGACAGGTCGGTTTTCCAGTTCACCTTGGCCACCTTGTCGTCGTAGTCGGACGGGAAGGGCGACATGCCCGCCTCGCCGACTTCGGCGGTGTAGTCGGCAAAGCCTTCGACGCCCGCAGCCTTGGCGATATACGCCCGCTCGTTGGGTGTCAGGTCACCATCCCAGCCCAGATCCTTGAGCATCTGATAGGTGAACTCGGGATATCCGTCCTGGATCTCCGAGCCCGCCGAGTAGACGCCTTCGGCCAGCAGGTTGTCGCCATCCCGCTCGACGCCGAACCGGGCGCGGAAGGTCAGACCCCCCTCGGAAACCGGCTTGGACATGTCATAGAGGTTCGGGGTGCCCGGATGCTTCATCTCCGGCGTGCCCCAGCATGGCCACGGCATACCGTAGTAATCGCCATCCGCGGGACCACCCACAGCCTGCAGCGTCGTCTTGTCGAACGTATGCTGGTTGGCCATGTGCAGCTTGATCCGCTCCGGCGACTGGCCCGTGTAGCCCACGGTCCACATGCCTGCGTTGAACTCGCGCGTGACACTCTCGATGTTCGGCGTGTTCTCGTCGTCCATCTCGATATTGCGGAAGAACCGGTCGGCGAAGCCGAACTTGTTCGCGAAGAGGCCGATGATCTCGTGATCGGTCTTGGACTCGAAGAGCGGGTCCATGATCTTGTCACGCCACTGGATCGACCGGTTGGATGCGGTGACCGAGCCATAGGTCTCGAACTGCGTGGCTGCCGGCAGCAGGTACACGCCATCCTCGCGATCATGCAGAACCGCAGAGACCGTCGGGAACGGGTCCACCACGACAAGCATGTCGAGTTTCTCCATCGCCGTCTTCATCTCTTTCATACGGGTCTGGGAGTTCGGGGCGTGGCCCCAGAGCACCATGGCCCGCACGTTGTTCGGCTGATCCATGTTCTCGGGATCTTCAAGGATACCGTCGATCCAGCGGGACACCGGAATGCCCGTCAGGTTCATCAGGTTCTTGTCCTTGCCATCGGCCGCCTTGACCGTCTGGAACTGACCCTTGAGCCAATCGATATCCTCGCCCCAGACCCGTGCCCAATGGGCCCAGGAGCCGGCTGCAAGGCCGTAATAGCCCGGCAGGGTGTGGCTGAGAACGCCGAGATCCGTCGCGCCCTGCACGTTGTCATGGCCGCGGAAGATGTTGGTGCCGCCACCGGAGGTGCCCATGTTGCCCAGCGCAAGCTGGAGCACGCAATAGGCACGGGTGTTGTTGTTACCCGTGGTGTGCTGGGTGCCCCCCATGCACCAGATCACGGTGCCGGGACGGTTATTGGCGAGGGTCCGGGCCACGCGCTGCAGCTGGCTGCCGGGCACGTCAGTGACACGCTCGACTTCCTCGGGCGTCCACTTGGCCACTTCTTCCTTGATCTGGTCCATCCCCCAGACGCGGGTGCGGATGAACTCCTTGTCCTCCCAGCCGTTCTCGAAGATGTGCCACAGGATACCCCAGACGAGCGCCACGTCCGAACCGGGACGCATGCGGACATACTCGTCGGCATGGGCCGCGGTGCGCGTGAAGCGCGGGTCGCAGACGATGACGGGGGCGTTGTTCTGCTCCTTGGCCTTCAAAAGGTGCAACAGCGAGACGGGGTGCGCCTCGGCAGGGTTGCCGCCGATGATGAAGATGGCCTTGGACTTGTGGATGTCGTTGTAGCTGTTGGTCATGGCGCCGTAGCCCCATGTGTTCGCAACACCCGCAACGGTGGTGGAGTGACAGATCCGCGCCTGGTGATCCACGTTGTTCGTGCCCCAGTAGGCCGCGAACTTGCGGAACAGGTACGCCTGTTCGTTGTTATGCTTGGCCGAGCCGAGCCAGTAGACGCTGTCCGGACCGCTTTCGTCCCGGATCTGCATCATGCCGTCGCCGATCTCGTTGATCGCCTGTTCCCAGCTGATGCGCTTCCACTCACCACCCTCTTTTTTCATCGGGTACTTGAGGCGGCGCTCGCCATGGGCGTGCTCGCGCACCGCGGCGCCCTTGGCGCAGTGGGCCCCGAGGTTGAACGGGCTGTCCCATCCGGGTTCCTGACCCGTCCAGACACCGTTCTGCACTTCGGCGATCACGGTACAGCCGACCGAGCAGTGGGTGCAGACGGACTTGACGGTCTCGACGGCCCCTTTCACGGCGGTAGCTGCATCTGCTTTCGTTACTGTCCCTCCGGTTGCGCCGATCGCAGCGAGGCCACCAATGGCCAGGCCGGATGTGCGCAGGAAGCTACGTCTGTCGACGGTCTTCTCCGCGAGGTTTGACAGGAGCGTCGTCCGCTGGGGGCGTCGCGCAACCCCGTTGGTCTTTTTCCTGAGCATTTTCGTTCTCCTTGCTCGCGCCACGCGGTCTGCACGTGAGCTTGCTTGGGTTGGCTTTGGCTCCAGTCAGTCGGGCGTCACGCAACCAGTCGCTGGAACGGTTTTTGGCCTCCGACCGAGAAACCCCGGGCGGCAGCAGATGTCGCGCCTAGAAGCGCGCGCTGTCGAGATAGGCGCGGGTATGCGCCGTATCGCGCAGGCCTTCGCCAGCAGCGTCGGGCGTTGCCGCCTCGGCGGCATCGGGCGCGAGCGCCACGGCAGCCGCAGCAGCGGGAACCGAGGTCGACGCGAGCTTCAGGAAGTCGCGGCGGCTGGCGGTTTCGCCGGCTTTGCTTTGCTTGGACATGTGTCTCCTCCGTGTGTCCTGGCTGGGGTGACGGCCCCGGCTGGGTGGTCTGGCTTGGGCAAACGCCCTGGCTGGGAGCCTTGTCAGTCGCTTGTCATGCGAAAGGCTTCGGATTCGATGGCCATGAAGGCCTTGCCGGTGGCGCCGACGGCGGCATAGAGCACCGAGTTCTTGGCAGCCTCGAGATCGGCAAAGAAATGACCGGCCCAGAGGCCGATATGCTTGTTGTAAAACTCTTTCTGTTTCGCCACCGGGGCCGGTTCGCCGAAACGCCCGGTGATCAGCCCGGCCATGATCTCCATCATGGAGGCGATGTTGTCCTCGGGTTCGTAAACATTCGGTGCACGGGTGATCTGCAGCGCCGCCATGTCCCCGCGCAGGGTCGCCAGCGGCTTTTCATTCAGGAACCCGGTCAGGTAGTAGCTCGCATAGGGCAAAAGCTCGCCGCGCCCGAGCCCGATGAACAGGGCGTTGAACTCGCTCTCGACCGCGCGGGCCGAGGTGACCTTGGCGATCCGCGACAGGGCCCCGATCGCCTGACCGAGCTCGCTGTCATCCCCCGACAGGCTCGCGGCCTGCTTGAGCAGCGCGGCATTGGGCGGACCCGCCAGCAACACTCCGAGAAAGTCGTAGAGATCCGCGCGCAGCTTGTCTTCTTCGGCAATCTGCAGGCTCTGGGCAGTGGCGGTCATCGGTGTCCTCTCGGCGTCATCTGTCATGTCTTGCTCTCTGCGCTCACGTATCAAACTGAAAACGCAGACGCCGCCGCGAGGGCGGTGTTTCTGTCGATGAAGTCACGCCGGGATCCGTGTCTGTCCCGGCAACTGTATCAGCAGGTTCCGAAGGGGCCTCTGCGACGAAGGTCGTAGATCCGGGCGTTTCGGTCTCGGAATCAGGGGTTTCCGCAGGGATCGCCTGCGACATTTCCACCGGTGGGGGCGCGTCGGCCTCTGCCTCCGGGTCGATCTCGCCATTGGCGATGGCCTCTTTGCGGGCCATTTCCTCGACATGTCTCAGCATGCCCTTGCCGACCTGATAGGCGGTCTGCATGTTTTCGACGACCATCGCGCTATCGGTGAAATCCTCACCGTAATCCAGCAGCCCGTCCACATTGGCCAGAAGCGGGTTGCTCAGCCAAAGCTTGCGCAGGGCGCGGCGGCGGATCCGGTCCGGCACGGCCGACTGCATGAAGGCCGAGAAGTCATCGCCGGGCTGCAGGGTGTCCGGATCCGGCAGGCCAAGCTCTTGCAGGACGACCTCATCGGGCTGCTCTTCCATCGCGGCCTTTTCGGCGGCGCGCTCGGAGCGGAGTTCCTCCGCGACCTCGGCCTCGGTCTCGGCGGCAACGCGGGCCTTGCGCCGCGACCAGAAATCCCCGGTATCGCTCAATGGACCCGCCCGGCCCGGCGGGGCGCGCGGTAGACATCCGAGAGCTGCTGGATCCGGGAATCGCCCTTGCCATCCTCGCTCAGGTCGATGCGCTTCTTGTCCCGGCGGCGCTTCACGAAGACCTCGTCCTCGTGATGGGCGCTGATAAAGTCGCGGATCATGGCGATCAGGGCAGGCGGGGTCGGAACCCGCTCGACAATCTCTTCGCCGCTATCGGTGTAATCCTGAGCCTCGTAGGGCGAGGCGGTCACGAGCAGCAGGTCAAGCTCATGCTCGGCCTCGGGATCCTCGGTCGCGCGCATGATCACATAAATCGACGGCTCGTCCACATTCAGGCCGGTCTGATACGCTTCGGTGTCCGTGCGCCACAGCTCAAGCGGCAGGGTGGCGGCATGATACTCGACACTCTCGCCTTCGCGGCGCATCTCGCGCCAGTCGGCCTCCGGCGCACCGGGCAGCACGGCAACAGCGCGCCAGGACCACTTGGCCCACCGGGTGACCCCCGGCACTCGCCGTACAACCACTCCGAGGGGAATGGTGAGCGATCGCTCCGATGTGTCCATGAGTCCTCCCGACTCCGAGGGCGTTTTCTTGTTGCGGTTTTTCTGCGCCCTCGCCTCTAGGATGAAACGATTTCGGGGTAACTGCAAAGCAAAAAACCGGCATCGCGACCTCGCGGAGGTCAGGGCGCGCAGGACTTTGGTCGATGTTTTTGCGCAAGAAACTGGTTTTGCTGGAAAAGATGATTGTTGTATATGGGTTTAGCGCGCGACGCCGACAGCGGCCTGGCTGCGTGCTGTTTGCATTGTGCAAAGGTCTCGGTCTGATTCGCCTTTACCATCCCGGGAATTCGTGACTTTGTGAGGCCGTTCGAGCCGCCAAACCGGGCGCGTTCGCGGGAGGAGGGGGAAGGCGGCATGCCCAAGACGCTGTTATTATGCGATTGTCTCGGCACGCAAACGGTGGATGCCGATGCGCTCTCCGAGGCGACCGGGATGGCCTGCAGCAAGGTGCATACCGGGCTCTGCATGCATCAGACGGAGGCTCTGGCCACCGCGATTGCCACCGGTGAGACGGCTGTGGCCTGCGCCCAGGAGACCCAGCTTTTCGAGGAACTGGCCGAGGATCTCGGGGTCGAGGCCCCTCTGACCTTCGATTTGCGGGACCGTGCAGGCTGGTCTGAGCAGGGCGCGGAGGCTGGCCCCAAGATGGCCGCGCTGGTCGCGGATGCGTTGATCGAAGCCCCGGCGACCCCGGCAGTGGACATCTCCAGTGCGGGCCAATGTCTGATCCTCGGTCGCCCGGAGGTTGCGCTGGCCGCAGCTGAGCAATTGGCCGAGCATCTGAGTGTCACGGTCCTGCTGGAGACGGCTGAGGATCTGCCGCTGCATCGGGGCTTTGATGTTGTCGTTGGCAAGCTGCGCAGTGCGACGGGCTCGCTGGGTCAGTTCGCGATCACGCTGGATGCCCTTCAACAGGTGCAGCCGGGCGGGCGCGGGGCCTTTGCCCTGACGCCACCGCAAGACGGGGCGCGCACCGAGTGCGATCTGGTCCTCGATTTGCGCGGCGGCGCGTCGCTCTTTCCTGCACCGGAAAAGCGCGACGGCTATCTGCGCGCGGATCCGGGTGCGCCGAACCTGGTGGCGGGGGCCGTGCTGGCCGCAAGCCACATGGTCGGAACCTACGAAAAGCCGCTCCATGTCGGGCTGAGCCAACCGCTCTGCGCCCATTCCCGTGCCGGGCAGGAGGCGTGCCGCAACTGTCTCGACATTTGCCCCACGGGCGCAATCAGCCCGGATGGCGATCACGTCACCATTGATCCGATGATCTGCGCGGGCTGCGGGGCCTGTGCCGCGCTCTGCCCCTCCGGCGCGATCACGGCGCAGGATCCGCCGGTGCCGTACCTAATGCGGCGCGTGGGGGCGATGGTGCAGGCCTATACCAAAGCGGGCGGAACCGCGCCGCGGCTTCTGGTCCATGATGCCGGGCACGGGGCCGAGATGATCGCGCTCTCGGCGCGGTTCGGACGCGGGTTGCCTGCGGATGTGATCCCGATGTCGCTGGAAAAGGTGTCAGGCTTTGGCCATGCCGAAGCGCTCGGTGCGCTGGCCAGCGGTTTTGCGGCGGTCGATGTCCTGATCGCGCCGACGACCGAGCGCGAGGCGCTGGATCGCGAGGTGGCGCTGGCCAATGCGCTGAGCGACACCTCGCGGATGGGGCTGATCGATGTGGCCGATCCCGATGCGTTGTCCGATCACCTCTATGGCGCCGATGTCGCCCCCAACGCGGTCCAGCCGGTGCTGCCCATGGGCGACCGGCGGCAGATCACGCGGCTCGCAGCCAAGGCCCTGCATGGATCCGAGAGTGATGCGGTCCTGTCCCTGCCGGAAAACGCACCTTACGGGGCCGTGCTGGTCGATACCAACAGCTGCACCCTGTGCCTGTCTTGTGTCTCGCTCTGCCCCTCGGGGGCGCTGACGGACAATCCGGACATGCCGCAGCTCAAGTTTCAGGAGGATGCCTGCCTGCAATGCGGTCTCTGCGCCGATATCTGTCCGGAAAAGGCGATCGCGTTGGAGCCGCAGTTCAATCTGGGCGACAGCGCCCTGAGCGAAGTGGTCAAGCATGAAGAAGAGCCCGCCGCCTGCATCGAATGCGGTGCGCTGTTCGGGGTGAAATCGACCATCGAGAAGATCGTCGAAAAGCTCGAGGGCAAGCACCACATGTTCGCCAATTCAGACGCCGCAAAGATGATCCGGATGTGCGACGACTGCCGGGTCAATGCCCAGTTCCACAGTCAGAACAATCCCTTCGCGGGCAATGAACGCCCCAAGCCCCGGACCACGGCGGACTATTACAGCGACCGCAAGGATCACTGATGCCGGATCGGAGCCCCCAGATCGGCTGGCGCCATGGTGGCGACATAAGCCAGGATCTCGTCGAGTTCCTCGAGGGTCATGCTCAGCGGGTGGATCGGCGAGGGCAGGCCCGGATCGAAGGGCGCGGTGACCTCCGCGATCTGGGTGAAGGCCGGGTGCGGGTTGAGGACGTAGAAGGTCTCGAACCGCTCCTGCCAGTTGGGGAAGCTCCGCAGGAGGCCGAAGGACGGCGTGGAGCCGATGCTGTTATGGCGGTTTTGCGGCCCGATCACGTGGCAGCGCCCGCAATGGACCAGCGACAGGCTGATCCCCTCGGTGGTGTCGCGGCTCAGATCACGGGCCACGGCCTCGACCGGGCGGTCCGCGGCGGCGGTGAACCCCGCGCGCCCCTCGGGCGCAAAGCTCGCAATCGTGCGCTTGCCGACATCGGAGGTCAGCCAATCCGCGAACCGCGCCGCATGGGCGTCGCCTTCGGGGACCGTCAGCGACCAGGTCTCATCGCCCGAGGCGATCACGTCCTGCGCGCCCGCCGCCCCGCCGGGCACAAGCTGCGCTGCGCCCGTCTCGGCGGTCTCGGACAGGGTCACGCGGGTGTTGGTTTTCATGGAAAACCGCGGCAGCAGAAACTTGATCAGACCGGCCTCGACCAGTGCCGGATCCGCATGGAGCGTGAACCGCTTCTCTTGGGCGCTGGCGCTTGCCGCCGCCCCAACTATCCAGAACAAAAGCACAAAACACCGTGCTTGTGTGCGGGTCAGCATCCGGAACCTCCCGTTATGGCTGCGCGGAGTGCCAGCCTAGACGGGCACTGAGCGATCCGTCAACAACAGGGCCGTCACCGGCCAAAGCAAAGGACCGAAGCCATGAGCGATGACTTCAACATGACGATGCGCAAGTTTCTCAAACAGGTGGGCGTGACCTCGCAGCAGGCCATCGAGGAGGCGATGCGCAACGCCGAAGACACCGCTGGCAAAAGCTTCGAGGCCAAGATGGTCCTGACGATCGAAGGCGTTGACCTAGAACATACGGTGACGGGCACAATCGAAGGACCGAGCACATGACACTGACACGGGATGATGTTCTGGACACGCTCAAGCAGGTCAAGGATCCGCTGGGCGGTGGCGATCTGGTCTCGGCCGGCATGGTGCGCGCGCTGACCGTGGACAGCGGGGCGGTCCGCTTCGTGATCGAGGTGGATCCCAAACGCGCCGCCGAGATCGAACCCGCACGGCTCGAGGCGGAAGAAAAGCTCAAGGCGCTGGCCGGGGTTGCCAGTGTCTCGGCGGTGATGACGGCTCATTCCGCGCCCGCTGCGCCGCCGGACCTCAAGCCGCGCAATGCGGCCAAGACCTCCGAGCCGAAGGGCCCGCAGAAGATCCCCGGGATCGACCGGATTGTCGCCATCGCGAGCGGCAAGGGCGGGGTGGGCAAATCCACCGTGGCTGCCAATCTCGCCACGGCGCTGGCCGCCGAAGGGCGCCGGGTCGGGTTGCTGGATGCCGATGTCTACGGACCCAGCCAGCCGCGTATGCTGGGGGTCTCCGGCCGCCCGGCAAGCCCGGATGGCAAGACGATCCTGCCCATGCGGAACCATGGCGTCACGATGATGTCGCTGGGTCTGATGATGGGCGAGGACGAGGCCGTGGTTTGGCGCGGACCGATGTTGATGGGGGCGCTGCAGCAGATGCTGAGCCAGGTGCAGTGGGGCGCGCTCGACGTGCTTCTGGTGGATCTGCCGCCCGGGACCGGCGATGTGCAGATGACCCTGGCCCAGAAGGCCGATGTCACCGGGGCAATCGTCGTCTCGACGCCGCAGGACATCGCCCTGCTCGACGCCCGCAAGGGGATCGATATGTTCAACAAGCTGGGCACGCCGATCCTCGGGATGATCGAGAACATGAGCACACATATCTGCTCGAAATGCGGCCATGAAGAGCACGTCTTCGGCCATGGCGGTGTCGGTGCCGAGGCTGCCAAGCTGGGCGTGCCGGTCATGGCAGAGATCCCGCTGGATATGTCGATCCGCATGGCTGCCGATGGCGGCGCGCCGATCGTTGTTTCGACCCCCCACGGGCCCCAGGCCGAAGCCTTTCGCAAGGTGGCACGCCAGTTGATCGCAGACGGAAACGCATGAACGCGCCGACGCCCAGCTTCCCGCCGCTCTTTGTCGGCATGCCTGTCGCCGCGCAGGCCGACCCGTTTGCCAAGGCGATTGCCGAGGCGACCTTGGGCTGCGACTCCGGCCTTATCGTCTATGCCGAGGGCAGTGACCGGCTGCGGGCGGCGATCGTCTTTGCACCTGAGAGCTCGCTGGATCAGGCGATGGCGATCCTTCCGGCCTGCGGGGTCGGGTTCCAGAACGCGCTGGGGGCCCTCGCTCCCCCCGAGGTCGCGGTCCACTTGGATTGGGATGGCCGCGTTTTCGTAAATGGCGCGCGCTGCGGCGGGTTGCAGGTGGCCGCGTCCCATCAGGAGGGCGATGCGGAACCCGACTGGATCGTGGTCGGCCTCGAGATCCCCTTTCTGCCTGAGAACCCGGATTCGCCCGGCGCCACGCCGGATTCCACCTCGCTCTATGAGGAAGGCTGCGCCGAGGTCGATCAGACCCTCTTGCTGGAGGCGTGGGCCCGGCACACGTTGGTCTGGATCAGCCGCCTTGAGGAGGATGGCGTGCGCGCCCTGCATGGGGAATGGCGGGGGCTTGCGCGCAATCTCGGCGAGGATGTGACCGTCCACTTGGGCGATGACACCCATGAGGGCACCTTTCTGGGTGTCGATGAGCATTTCGGAATGCTGCTGCGGGTCGGGGATGTCACCACATCTCTGCCTTTGCGCAGCGTCCTTTCCACAGGAGACGCCCCGTGAAACTGGCCAGAGCGATCCACTTCGATGAGAGCGACCAGCGTGTCTATCACTCCCCCGCGCGCACCGGCGAATGGTGTCTGAGCGGGGGGTTCGAATTCTCGAACTGGGGTGAGGCGGATCTGGTGGGCAAGGCGCGGCAGGCCTTTGCCAATGGCTGGCTGGGGCTCGAGACCTTTGGGCGGGTGACCTTCGTGGCCGTCACACAGGTCGAGCAGGCCGAGATCGACGGGCTCGAGACGGCGCTCGCCCAGCACTTCGTGGACCTCTATGGCGCGCCTTCTCTCGAAGCAGCGCGCAGCGTTGCGGCCGAAGAGATCGCGCAAATGATCGAGCTCTGCGAAGATCACGACCCCAACACGTTGTTGACCGTGGCGCGGGACCTCAGCGAGAGCGGCGTGCGCGAAGCCTATCGGGTGATCAAACCGGATGCGGCCGGTCTCGATCAGTTTGCAATCCACGGATCTCTCGACGATTGATTATGCTGCGGCGCGGCATGCTGTCTCACGACCAATGTCGTGGTTCGACAAATCCACAAAATTGATACAGGTCAAGGGAACTTTGCACATGCAGCATTTATAATGTTGCTGTCCCCAATAGAGGCCTGTCCATGTCCTTCGTATCTGCTCTGCAACTTGCCCGCTTCCTTCCAGGGGCGGAATGGCAAGGATTGACGGATGCATGTCTGCAGGACCTTGCCCAACTCGCCTCGATCCAGAGTTTCGCACAAGATGACGTTCTGGGTGATGGAACTTATATTGTTTCCGAAGGGCTTATCGGTGTCATGCGTGGCGCGGATGCGGATCGGAGCGCGGTCACAGCACTTTATCTGGTCGGCGATCTGGTCGATCTGCACCCCGGGCCTTTCGATGCGATGGACCGTCTGGTCGCGCTGCGGCCCACCCGCGCGGTGGTGTTCTCCGCTCAGGGCTTTGATGCTGCGATGCAGCGTCACAAGGAGCTGGCCCTGATTGCCTGTGCCAATCTCAAGCGGCAGTCCTTCAACCTGCGGGAGCACGCCGCCGAGCTCTATATCAAGGCGCCGGACCAACGGCTTGCGGCGTTCCTTCTCTGGCTCGAAGAGGTGACTGGGGCCAGCGAGGCCAGCCTTGGCTTCGATCTGCCCATGCGGCGCTACGATCTGGCACGCTATCTGGGCATGCAGCCGGAAACTCTCAGCCGCAAGATCAAGGCGCTGGTCTCCGAGGGGGCCATTTCGCAGCGCTCGCCGAGCCGTCTGGTGATCGAAAGCCGATCCGCCCTGGAAACGCTCGCAGCAGGCCTGCGCCGGGTCGCCTGACAGACGCGCTTGCGCTCGGGCAGGCCTGCGCTACCCTCGGATGTGAGGGGGCCATCATGACACCATTGAACGGTTTGAAAGTCGTTGAGCTTGCACGGATTCTGGCGGGGCCCTGGATCGGGCAGAGCCTTGCGGATCTCGGCGCCGATGTCACCAAGGTCGAGGCACCGTCGGGGGATGACACCCGCCAATGGGGGCCACCCTTTGTCGAGCGGGATGGGGACCGGAGTGCCGCTTATTTCTACAGTGCGAATCGGGGCAAACGGAGCGTCGTCGCTGATTTTCGGACGCCCGAGGGGCTCGCGAAGGTGCGGGCGCTGGTGGCGGAGGCGGATATCCTGATCGAGAACTTCAAGGTCGGAGGTCTCGCGAAATACCAGCTCGATTACGCGTCCTTGGCCGAGTTGAACCCGCGACTGATCTATTGCTCCATCACCGGGTTTGGGCAGGACGGGCCCTATGCGCACCGTGCGGGCTACGACTTCATGATCCAGGGCATGAGCGGTCTGATGTCGATCACCGGCGAGGCCAACGGGATGCCGCAAAAGGTCGGCGTGGCAGTGACGGATATTGTGACTGGGCTTTACGGGACCATCGGGGTTTTGGCGGCGGTGGAACAACGGCACCGCACCGGGCGCGGGCAGCATGTGGATATGTCCCTGCTCGATTGCGCGACGGCGCTTCTGGCCAATCAGGCAATGAACCAGCTTGTAACCGGTCAGCCGCCGGTGCGGCAGGGCAATGCCCATCCGAATATCACACCGTATCAGGTTTTTGCGACTTCGGATGGCCATGTGATCATTGCCGTGGGCAATGATGGCCAGTTCGAAAGGCTCTGCACGGTGCTCGATCTGCCGGGGACGGCTGCGGACCCGCGCTTTGCATCAAATGCGGCGCGGGTGGCCCACCGGGAGGTCTTGACCGAGCTTCTGTCCGGTCGGATTGCGCGGTGGGGCTCCGATCCGCTGCTGACAGCGCTGGAGGCGCAGGGCGTTCCCGCCGGCCCCATCAATCGATTGGATCAGGTGTTCGCGGATCCACAGGTTCTGGCGCGCGGTTTGGAAATCTCCCCCGAAGGAGTTCCCGGCGTGCGCGGGCCGTGGCGGTTCTCGGACGCGGATCTGGCACTCGACCGTTCCGCGCCGGTCTTGCCCTGCGGCTAGTCCTTGTGGGTTTCGCCGGTTTCGGGTGTCAGGTCATAGGGGGCGGCGAGGTCCCACACATGTTTCGGGATCATGTAGCGCATGCGTTTTCGGTGGGCGCGCCGGAGATGAAGGATGCTCTCGACCGCTTTCATCTCGACTCGGGCGCGGGCGAATTCGAGCCCTTTGGGGCCGATCCGGGGCATGAGCCAGCCGACAATCCCGCGCGCCCAATCTGGCATCTTGCGCAAGGGCAATCCGCCTGCGGCTCGGGCCGTGTTCTGCGCGAACCCTTTCACAGAGCCTGCACGCTTACCAGACGACCCGGGTTCCGCCAGTCGCACCTCATCGCCTAGGGCGGCAAGCAACTCCTCGCCCCGTTTGTTGCGCGCGATAACCCATTGGTCGCCCTCGCCCCCCATATACCCGACCGTGATGTCCGCGAGCGAATTGGTGTAATCGACGCATGTGCGGCAGGTCATCGGAAAGAAGTTCGATGGCAGATCAGAAAGTGGCAGTTTCAGAAACGGGATGTCCCGCTCGGTGCCATCGTCGAAGCGCAGCTCCACATGGTAATCTGCGCGGAACTCGAGATATGTGATCCGCTCAGGTTGGTCCGAAAGCCGTGCGAGAAATTCGTGGAAGTTCTCGGTCGTCGTGTTGTCGGAGCATGGGGTGCCGATGACGTAAAGAGCATCGAGGCCCAGGTCCCGCTCTATCGACCTGAGGGCGTAGACCTGACACGGGATGCCGACGACTGCGAGCCGGGTCAGGCCCTGCTCCGCGGCGGGTTCCAGAAGTGACAATAAGGGCGCGTAGCCCATGCGCATCCCGCGAAGATGGTGGACCTCCGCCGGGTCTGTGACGATTACGGGTTGCGGGCGCCATGTGTCGTCCGGGTGCGGGCCGACCCCGAGGATCGCATCCACCTTGCCGGTCTCCAACAGTTTTTGAGCCAGCCGCGTGGTGAGCCCCGTCCATTGGGCTCCGGGTTTGGGGTCCCTCAACGCGGCTCTGTACATGGCGCGGAACGGACCGAAGAAGGCTTCATCCGCGCGCTTTGCATCGCGGGCCCGTCCGTGGACCTGAAGTTCCATGGTCGGGTAGTCGGGTTTGATGAATTGGCAGGCGGCACCGCATTGGCCCGCGCGTTTGCCACGGGACAAACCGCAATCCGTGCAGAGGCTCCGGGGCAGCGCCGGGCCCGGAGTAGGCGCCCAAATGGCGGGAGGCGTGGAATCGAGCATGTAAGATCCGTGTCTGTCTGAGAGTTCAGACTGCCGGAACGACAATGAATGTCAACCTAAGTTTACACTTGGCGCGTCACATATAGCTGCGCAGTAAGGCCTCTGAGATCAAGGTCCACCCATCTGCCACAACGAAGAAGGCCAGTTTGAAAGGCAGAGAGACGATGGCCGGAGGGACCATCATCATGCCCATGGACATCAGGATCGCGGCCACGATCAGATCGATGATCAGGAAGGGCAGGAAGATGAGGAAGCCGATCTGAAATGCTTTCTCGATCTCGCTCAGCAGGAACGAGGGCACTAGAACAGACAGGGGAGGCTCGCTGGGGTCAAAGGGCGCGACACCGGGCGTCTCCATCCTCAGATTTCCGAGACGTTCCAGTGTCTCCACTTCGGTACGGGCTTGCATGAAGCGGACAAAGGGCTCGATCCCGCGCTGAAACCCGGTCTCCCAATCGAGCTCCCCATCCACCAGAGGCTGGATCCCGACATTCCAGGCTTCGCGAAAAACCGGGTCCATCACGAAATAGGTCAGAAACAGCGCCAGACTGATGATCAGCATGTTGGGCGGAGACTGTTGCAGCCCGATGCCTTGCCGCAAGATGGACAAGACCGTGACCATGAAGGGAAAGCAGGTGATCATGATTGCGAGCCCCGGCGCGATGCTGAGCACCGTGATCAGGGCAATGATCTGGAATGTGCGCGCCGAAAGGGACGTCTCATCCCCGAGATTGATCGCCAGTTCCTGCGCGGAGGCACCGGTTGCCAGGCCCAGCACCGCCAGGACGCTCAGGATCAGGCAAAACCGCATGGTCAGACGACGCGCTCCGGGGAGATCACCTCGGTCAGGCGCACGGAGAGACGATGGCTTTCGGTATCCTCTTCGAGGACCCCGCGCGCGATCAGGTGCGAGCCGACATAAAGCTCCACCGGATCTTCGATTTTCTTGTCGAGCAAAAGCACCGCGTCCTTTTCGAGCGCGAGAAGCTCCCGAACGGTTGGGTGGGCCTGCCCCACCGAAACGCTCAGAGCGATCGGAACGCCTACCAGCGGGCTGTCGGCGCGTGCGGGAAGATCATCCATGGGCCTGCTCCGTTTCCAGGTTGGCATAGAAGGCGCTTGCCGCGTTTTTGATCTGGGTCAGCAGACCCGAGGCATCCACATCATGGATCTCATGCCCGAGACAGAACCGAACCTGCCCCTGACTGAAGGACGACTCCGTCCGCAGCACAACCGGCAAGCGGTCCTGGCCCGCGAGGAGGCGCTTCATCATGTCCTCGTCCTCGGGCGCGCATATCAGATCGACGGTTGCTTGGCTTTGCGCTTCGATGATGGGCAACAGAAGTTCTTCAAGCAATTCCTTATAGTTGGACTGCATCAACTCCGGAACGACCTGCCGTACGAGTGTTTCGACGAGAGGCTTCAGCGAGAGGCAAACCTGCCGCCGGGCCTCGAGGAATGTGAAGGACAGTTCCTCGAGATTTCGCGCAAACTCAGCGGAGATATGCGTGTGCTCCATCTCGCTGGACTTCAGGGCATCATCCCAACCGGCCTGATACCCGGATTCGTAGCCCGCAAGCCGGGAGCTTTCCAGGTCGCCATTCTGAGCGGCTTGGCTCGCAGCCGCCGTGTGATGGGTCGATTGGGGCGTGTCGAGGAAGTCCTCGAGAGACAAGACATTCATGTTAGCGTACCTCCTCGCTGTCATTGATCCACGAGCTTAGGATTTCGATCGTTTCGCTTTCGCGATCCTTGATGAGTTGGCGCAGCCGGGTCACCGGATCGAGCTCCTGTTCCGGCGCGGCCAGAGCGGCGGCGTTGGTCGACTGGAGGTCCGGACTGTCGCTGACCTCCCCCGTCAGGACCCGGGGCGCCTCCGCGCTTGCGGTCGAGGCGGGGGCTGCGATTGCGGGTGCGGCCGTATAGGTCGGGCCACCGGCAGCGCGCGCAGCTGCGCGGCTTTCCGGAGCCGGGGCAGGGAGCCCTGTTTCAGGAGTAGCGGCGAGTTGCGCGGGTGCGTTTGCAGGTCGCAGGATGGGGCGGATTACAAAAAGCCCGAGAAACAGGGTGACCAGAGCCAGTGCCCCCATCTGCACCAAGGACATGATGTCGAGCTGCGGAGGCGCGAACCACGCAGGCTGTTCCAGAGGTGGCCCCACGGGAGCCCCCGGCATCTCCATGGATTTGATCGTGATCACATCGCCGCGGGTTTCGTCGAACCCTACGGTCGACTTGACCAGATCCTCAAGCGCGATCAATTCAGCCTCAGGGCGCGGCGCGAACGAAACCTCTCCATCCTCGCCGACGGTCTGCATGCCGTTGACGAGCACGGCGACCGTCACGCGTTTGACGGCACCGGGATTGCGCTCAATCTCGCGCTTTGTCTCCGAAACCTCGTAGTTCACGCGCTCGCGCGTTTCGGTTTCGTTCTGGGAATCATTCGCCGAATTTGAAGTAGCGTCCCCATCGGGGAGGTTGCTGGACACGGACACGGCACCCTCGGCATCTCGACTGCTTTGCAGAAGGCTTTCAGTAACTTCCGTGCTCACCGCAACAGCGCCATCAGGATCAACGGTGCGTTCGAAGATGCGTTCCCGGTCCAGTTCCGTGTCGAGATTGACCTCGACAATCGCGTTGCCGGGGCCGACTCGCGCTTCGAGCAGCCGTTCAATCCGCAGTTTCAACGCGTCTGATCGCGTCGCCTGCTCAGCCGCGGCGGAAACCGGACCGTCACCGGTCAGCATCGTGCCACTGACCGCGTCGATGATGGACACGTTTTCAGGTGTCATTCCGGCCACCGCCGAGGAGACAAGATACCGAAGCGCGTCCGCTTGCCCGGCGCTGAGGGCGCCGCGCGCGGGGGTCAGGAAGACCGAGGCGGTTGGCGCCTTGCGGGCCTCGAACGGGCGCGCGCTCGCTGCAGAGACATGGACTCGCGCGGTGCGGATTGACGGGCTGGATGCGATGGTCCGCGCAAGCTCGCCTTCTTTGGCGCGCCAATATGTTGCGTCGAACATCTGGGATGTCGTTCCGAACCCGCTGATATTGTCGAGCAACTCGTATCCGCCGCCTCCAGCCGCGGGGAGTCCTTCATTCGCAAGCGCGATTCGCAGCAGGTCCTGCTGGGCGCGATCCACGTAGATTCCATTGCCGCGCACCTCGAATGGTACGCCGCGTTGCTCGAGATTCGCGACGACTTCTCCCGCCGCCGCAGGCTCAAGCCCCGAATAAAGAAGCGCGTAATCTGGGGCCATAGCTGTTCTTGACAGGGCAATAAGCGCCCCGAACACACCAATAACCGCAGCCGCAGCAATCATCTGGTTCCGCAAACCGATCCCGGTCCAGGTTGCGCGCAATTGCTCCATGACTGTTCTTTCCCTTCTGACCTTCTGGTCGTCGCTGAACTCAAGCTAGAGCAGTCGGTCTTAATAATCGGTTAGTGCTGTTGGGCTAATCCAAAAGGAGAACGAAGCGGGAAAGGTTCCATGGCGGACGAGGCACAGACAGACACGGAAGAGACAGAAGACGCCCCCAAGAAAAAGGGCGGAAAGCTGTTTCTGATCATAGGGTTGGTTCTATTGCTTGCGGGCGGTGGCGGCGCGTTCTTTGCGGTGTATTCGGGAATGATTCTCGCACCGGCTGAACATGCGGAGGATGCGGCTCCGGAAGTGAAGGATGACGCGCCGGATGTCGCCTTTGTTCCGCTGGATCCGCTCGTCGTGTCGCTTGGCGCGGATGGGAGCAACTCGTATCTGCGGTTCACAGCCGAGCTCGAAGTCGAAAGTCGCTACGAGTCCGAGGTCTCGCATCTGCGTCCGCGCGTGCTCGACGTGCTGAATGGCTACCTTCGTGCGCTGCAGGCTCAGGACATCGAAGCGCCGGCCGCGTTGATGCGCTTGCGGTCGCAGATGCTGCATCGGGTTCAGATCGTGACCGGTGAAGGCCGCGTGCGGGATCTTCTCGTCACTGAATTTGTACTGAACTGAGGGGCCGCAATGACTTTGATCGCCGATATTTTCCTTGCTGCCGGAGCTCTTGGCGCAGCGATCTACTGCCTCGTGCTGTCGCGGAGGCTTGCGCGCTTCTCTGATCTCGAGAAAGGCATGGGCGGTGCCATTGCCGTGTTGTCGGTTCAGGTCGACGACATGACGAAGGCCTTGTCCAAAGCGCAAGGCACCGCAAGTACCGCGCAAACGGATCTTGATGCGGTCTCTGCACGGGCGGAGGCGGCGGCTCAACGGCTCGAGCTCTTATTGGCATCCATGCACGATCTTCCAGCACCAGTTCCGCCGGCTCCTGCTGCGAGCGCGCCCGCGGCCCCGACCGCCCAGGCTCAGGTTACCGCGCCCCCCGTGTCAGCGACGCAGGCGCCAGAATCTGGCTCTGAACCTGCGGATGCGGCGATCCAGTGGCGCACGCGTCGCCCCGTTGGAGGCGCAATGTGATGACGAAAACACCCCCCTCACGCCGTACCCTCAGCCGGCCTTTGATCGTTGTGGCTTTGATGCTCGTTGGCTCGGCGGCAATTCGTATCACCGAAGGGATCGGCCCGGTCATGGCAGACTCCAAAACGGCCATGGCAGCGGAAGACTATGAAATCGCCAGTTGCCCGACTGAGCCTGAACTGGACCTTCTGCAAAAATCGCTTCTGTCGCGTGAAGCCGAGCTTATGGAGCAGGCCAAAACAGTTGTCGCGCGAGAGGCGGCCGTCCGTGCCGCTGAGGAAGACATGGCTAAGCTACGTGCCGAACTTGATGCTGGCCAATCTGCCCTTGCTCAGGCCGAAGCGGACTTTGCGGCGCGCGTGAAGAAGGTCGAGAAGGCCAGCGAGACCGACATATTGCAGCTGATCGCGGTCTATGAGGCGATGAAGCCGAAAGACGCGGCCAAAGTCTTCGAGGCCATGTCGCCTGAATTTGCATCAGGCTTCCTACGCGAGATGCCGCCTGACACGGCTGCCTCCATCCTCGCAGGTCTGTCTCCAGATTTCGCCTATTCCGTCAGTGTTCTCATGGCCGGTCATAGCGCCGGGATGAGCGCGTCCAACTAACCTGAGCGCCGCATAGCGGCATCCGACCTGAAAAGGGTAAGACTGTGATTGGTATTATCGGTATCGTTGTCATCTTCGTCATGGTCTTTGGCGGGTATCTCGCCGCGGGCGGGAAAATGGGGATCATCCTAAAGTCGCTGCCCTTCGAGATGACGATGATCGGCGGTGCCGCGGTCGGCGCCTTTGTCATCAGCAACGATATGGGAGGGATCAAGCACACCCTGAAAGACCTCAAGAAAGTCTTCAAGGGACCGCGCTGGGCACCGGAAGACTATCGCGACCTTTTGTGTTTGCTGTTCGAGTTGATTCGCCTTGCGCGGCAAAACCCTGTGGGGTTGGAAGAACACATCGAGAACCCGCCGGAATCCAATATTTTTTCGAAGTACCCGAAAATCTTGGAAGATCGTGAAGCCATCGATCTGATCGCAGATACCATGCGCAGCGCATCGATGAACTATGACGATCCCCATCAAGTCGAAGAAGTGCTCGACAAGAGAATTGACGCAAATCTCGAGCATGCGCTGCACTCGAGCCATGCACTTCAGACTGTGGCTGACGGGCTGCCTGCCCTCGGGATCGTTGCGGCGGTTCTCGGCGTGATCAAAACGATGGGATCCATTGATCAACCCCCTGAGATTCTCGGCAAGCTGATCGGCGGCGCCCTCGTCGGTACATTCCTTGGGGTGTTTCTTGCCTATGGCCTAGTGGGGCCGTTCTCTACCAAGGTGAAAACGGTTGTTGAGGAAGATTCCCATTTCTACCTTCTCATTCGAGAGGTGCTCGTGGCGAACCTCCATAAACACGCCGTCAACAACTGTATCGAAGTCGGGCGCCAAAACACTCCGAGCCACATCCGACCTTCGTTCAGCGATCTTGAAGAAGCGCTCAAGCAGTTGAAGCAGGAGGCGGCATGATCCGCTTCGTCGCAGTTCTTCTGGCGACGACGCTCGCCACGCCGTTGCTGGCCGCGAACATCCGGTCAGGAGAGCACGCGGATTTTTCTCGTCTGGTTATTCAGTTTGATGAAGCGACCGACTGGGAGTTGGGGCGCTCAGATACAGGATATGTCATGCGATCAGCGGGGCTTGGGACCCCGATGGATTTGACGGAGGTGTTCAGGCTCATTCCGCGCACGCGGATCTCTCGTGTGCGGCACGACCCCTCGGCATCACAGTTTTGGCTTGATCTGGCATGTGATTGCCATGCGGATGCTTTCGAGCTCCGCGAGGGGCGCGTTGTGATCGACGTGAAAGCCGGGGCCGCGCCGGACACAGCAAGATTTGAAGAACCGCTCAAATCCCGCACGATTGCGGAGAAAATGGACGCAAAGCCACCCGTTTCGGAGGTCCCCTCACCTGCTCCCAAGGCTGAGATACCTCCGCCTCTGCCCGTCAACCTTGATCGCGATCTGTTCCGTTCCGAACTTGTTGAAGGGCTGTCGAAGGCCATGACGCAAGGGTTGATTTCGCCGGGGTTCTCTTTGGAGGAAGCTGCCAAGAAACCAGTAGATGAGCCAAATCCGGAGTCTACCGCAAGTTCCGATCCCGAAGAGGAGGTTGCGCCAAACTCGGTTGGCCGCACGACGCTGACGCAGGTTGAACTTGATCGCTTACGGCGGTTTTTGTCGGATCCCGAGCGCAACACGTCGCAATGCGCCAAGTTCCAGGATTTGGAGTTTACGCTCGACAACATCGATCCCCTCAGCGGTGTGCGTACAGAACGCGCGCGCCTCTACGATCCCATGGGCCGCCTGTCACAGAGGTCGGCGTTTGATCTGGCTATTGCATATCTCTCTCTCGGTTTCGGTGCCGAAGCTCTCGAGATTCTCGAGCTTGTGGACCAGCAGGACACCCGTACGCCGGCGTTCAAAGCGATCGGTGCCATCCTCGAACAACAACCCATCACCTCTGCGAACCCGTTCTGGGGCCAGATCGAATGCCGTGGCGGCTACGTGATCTGGGAAGTGCTGTCCCGCGAAACCGCCAGCCGGCTTGACGAAGAGCATCTTCGCGGGATCCAGCTGCACTTTCTGGAGTTACCAAAACAGCTACGTCGACGGATCGGGCCAGAACTCGGCGTCAAACTTGCCGAAGCGGGCTATGTGGAAGTGGCTCAGGTTATTCGAAACAGTCTCGTGCGTGCAGAGACCAATGAGTTCGCGGCGCTCCGAAGCATTGATGCTTCCATGGCTCTGGAAATCAAAGAAACCCAGCATGGTGTTCAACATCTAGAAGAACTGGTTCTTCAAGACACGGCCGACGCGCCAACAGCTCTTCTGAGGTTGTTCGATGCCTATAGCCGCAATGGATTGGAACCTCCTGAGAAGTTCATGGCGTTGATCTCCAGCTACAGTTTCGAGCTTCAGGGAACCTCTACCGGTGCTCAACTCGCACTGCGCGAGATTGAGTTTCTTATCCGTGCGGGCCAGCTCAACGATGCCTTGGATGTCATGGACCGGTTTCAAAACAGCGAGAGGAAGCTGAGTGACCAGGAGCTGGATCTTTTTCTGGATCTTGCATCCGAGACCGGAACCGAAATCGCATTCGGTCGCTTTGCACTTGCCCTTGCAAACCGGCTGGAAGCACGCACCGCAAGCGCTGAGGTTTTTGGGGCCGTCGTTACAAGGCTCATAGATAGCGGGCTTCTCGAAGTCGCCGAAACACTGCTGGATCGCAGCAGTTTGCGCGACCGCACTGTCGTGGACGAACTTAGAACCCGTCTGTCAGATCGAAAAACCGGGGTGCTCGTCACACTCGACGCCGGGTAGGAGGAATTCCTGTGAGTGCAGAAAGCCTTGCAGCGCAAAAAGGAGAAGGACGAAAGATCGTACAACCGACGATCTTCTTTGTCGTTCTTCTGATGGGCATCATCATCATGATGATCCTCCCAATGCCATCTTTCGTCCTTGATGTCGGGCTGGCGCTCTCCTTCGCTCTCGCCATTCTGATCTTCACGGTGACGCTTTTCATCCAGAGACCTTTGGACTTCTCTGCGTTTCCCACCGTTTTGCTCGCATCACTGATGCTACGCCTTTCGCTGAACGTGTCCTCCACCAAGCTGATTATCGGCAACGGTCATGAAGGGACCGGTGCCGCAGGTGGCGTGATCGAAGGTTTCGCCAATTTCGTTATGGGCGGCAGTGTTTTCCTCGGCCTCGTCGTCTTCCTGGTCCTGCTGATCGTGAATTTCATCGTCATCACGAAGGGCGCGTCCCGGATGGCCGAAGTGGGTGCGCGATTTGCTTTGGACGGGATGCCCGGCAAACAACTTGCGATCGACGCGGATATGTCCGCCGGGGCGATCGATCATGCGGAGGCCAAGCAAAGGCGCGAAACCGAGCAGGCCGAAACGACGTTCTTCGGATCGCTGGACGGGGCGTCAAAATTCGTAAAAGGGGACGCGATCGCGGGTCTCCTGATCACAGCTCTCAACCTTGTCATGGGCCTGATCATCGGGACGACCCTGCATGATATGCCCTTTGGTGAAGCGTTCCGGAGCTATTCGATCCTGACGGTCGGCGATGGCTTGGTGACGCAGATACCGGCTGTTATCATTTCTATCGCAGCCGCGCTCCTACTGGCGAAAGGGGGGTCATCGGAAAAGGCCGACATTGCGATCACGGCGCAGTTTGGCAAGCATCCCGCAGCCCTGGCAACTGTCGCCTTCATGATGTTTCTGTTTGCACTTGTCCCTGGCCTGCCATTTGTGCCGTTCATGCTTGGGGCCGTCCTTCTGGGGGTGGCAGCGCTTCTGCTCTATCGCTCCGAGGATGCGGCGGAACCCGAGAACGCTCTCGAAGCCCCGGCCGAAGACTCGGTCAAGCCGGAGACCATGGGGGATGTGCTCGACGTGGATGATATCCATGTCACCTTCTCGACCGATCTCGTCTCGGCAATTCTGGATTCAGCCGGGGGACTGGACAGCCGTATTCAAAGCATGCGGAACCATATTGCGACCGAGTTTGGTGTCATTCTGCCGGAGATCCGGTTGACAGATGATCCGACGCTTCCGGCCTCTTCCTATGCGATCCACATGCATGGCGTAGAGGAGGCACAAGGCGTTCTGCACCCGGGACGCATTCTTCTGCTTCTCCCCGAGGAAGGGTTCGGCGAGCCGACCGAGATGGATGTCAAAGAGCCGGTCTATGGGGCGCCTGCGCGCTGGATCGACGAAAAAGACAGGGAGGAGATGTCGCTTCTCGGAATGACCACAGTGGCGGCAACCGAGGTCCTGGCAACCCACCTGCTCGAAGTGATGAAGGCGAACCTCGCACGATTGATGAGCCTGAAGGCGTTGCGCCGTTTGATCTCGGAATTGACCAATACCGCGGATCCGGCCCGGAACGAAGGCAATCGCATGCTCATCGAAGAGCTCATTCCGGAGCGGGTGACGAATGACACTCTGATCGCGATCCTGCGGCTCCTCTTGGAAGAGCGGGTGTCCATCCGCAACCTTCCGCTCATCCTCGAGGCCATTGCCGAAGCCAAGCAAATCAGCAGCTCAATCGACGGCATTCATGAGTATGTTCGCCAGCGTCTGGCCTTTCAGATCGTCGCGGGGATCAAGCGGCCGGATGGCTCTATTCCCCTGATCCAGCTGGCCCCGGACTGGGAACCGATATTCGCCGCGAACTCGGTGGGGCGTGAGGATGGAGCATCCGATGTCGCGCTTCCCCCTGATCTTTTCCAGACGCTTGTCCAGAACGCGACCGAGAAGGTTCTGAAAGCCAGCGAAACTGGCGTCAGCCCGGCCATCGTCACCTCGGTGCGCCGCAGGCGGTTCCTGTCCACCGTTCTTGCGAGCAAAAGTGTTCAGGTCCCGGTGCTGTCTTTCGAGGAACTTGGCAAAACCAGCCGCCCGGCGCTCGTGGGCGTGATTGGCGTATGACAGCCGCTCTGTTGGATCTGGTCGGAGAGGCCTTCCCGATCCTCGTCCTTGCCGTTCTGAGGATCGGGGCCGCGATGGCGTTCCTGCCGGCATTCGGAGAGCGCGCTGTACCGGTGCGCATCAAGCTGGTGCTGACATTGGCGTTAGTGACCCTTGTCTTCCCGGTCTTGCTGGCGACCCCGTTTGAGCCCATCTCGGGGCCAGGAGACTGGGTCACCCGCGGCAGCGCCGAAGTTCTGAGCGGGATTTTCCTCGGGTTCACGTTCCGGTTGATGGTCTTTGCTTTGCAGGTTGCTGGCTCCATTGCGGCCCAATCGACCTCCCTTGCGCAGGTATTCGGTGGGGGGGTCACACCGGATCCGCAGCCGGCCCTTGGCAATATCTTCCTGATGTCCGGCCTCGCTCTGGCGGCACTTTCGGGGTTCCACGTCCACCTCACCGAGGCGTTCTTGCTGTCATTCTCGCTTTTGCCTCTGGGGACCCTACCGAACCCGACGACCCTAAGCGCCTGGGCGATCTCCGATGTCAGTCGCATGTTCGTGATCGGATTCTCGCTCTCGGCGCCCTTCGTTGCCGCGGCAATGCTCTACAATCTCGCTCTGGGCGCCATCAATCGTGCCATGCCGCAACTCATGGTGGCATTCGTGGGCGCACCGGCACTTACGGCTGGGGGCCTCGCCCTCGCCGCCTTGAGCGTGCCATTCCTGTTGGCCCATTGGTGGGAGCTGTTTGAAGCATCGCTCTTTGCGCCCTTTGGACCGGTGAGATGAGCGAAGAGGATCCCGATGACAAGCCGTTCGAGGCCTCTGAGAAGAAGCTCCTCGATGCGCGCAAGAAAGGGGAGCTGGTCAAGTCCACCGACTTGATCGCAGCCGGAAGCTATGGCGGGCTGACCCTTGGGCTTCTGGCCATCGGTGCGGGGACACTGTCCCAGGCCGCAGGGACAATGCAGGCGCTTTTGCGCAACGCGGATACTCTGTCGACAGAGCTTTTCTCAGGAGGGGGCACGACCGTCTCGCTGTCGCTGATTATTGGCACGGTTGGTGCCCTCGGTCTGTGGTTTCTCATCCCCATGGCGGGTGCGCTTATGAGCATATTGTTGCAGCGCGCGCTCGTTTTCGCCCCAACCAAGCTCGAGCCAAAGCTGAACCGGATCTCCATCCTGTCGAATGCCAAGAACAAGTTCGGGCGCGACGGTTTGTTCGAGTTCCTGAAAAGCGCGATCAAGCTGGTCATCTTCACCATCTTGCTCAGCCTTCTTCTCCTCTGGGAACTTGACGAGATCGTCGCGCTCGCCGCGCAACCCATCAGCGCGATCATCGTGTTCATCTTCTTTCTTTTGCTGGAGTTTCTCGCCCTCACTCTGGTCGTCACAGCGGTGATCGGGGCTGTCGATTACCTCTGGCAGCGCGCGTCGCATCTCAGAAAGAACCGCATGTCCCGGCAGGAGATGATGGACGAAGCGAAAGCGTCCGAGGGTGACCCCCAATCCAAGCAATACAGGCGACAGCGCGCGGTCGAGATTGCGACGCAGCAGATGTTGGCGGATGTGCCAGACTCTAGTGTCGTGGTCGTTAACCCGACCCATTATGCAGTGGCCCTGAAATGGGACCGGTTCTCTCCGCATGCCCCGATTGTCGTGGCTTCGGGGGTGGACCATGTCGCGGCCGCCATTCGCGAGCGCGCACAGGAGGCGGGTGTCCCGATCCATCGCGATCCACCGACAGCGCGCGCGCTTCATGCAACCTGCAAGCTCGGCGACGAAATCCCGCGCGAGCAATTCAAGGCCGTGGCGGCAGCCATCCGATTTGCCGAGGCCATGCGCAAGAAAGCCAAAGGACGGCCCCAATGACCCCGGACGAGTTGCGTGATCTTGCAAAGCTTGCAGAGCTGAAAAAGCAGATAGAGCTTGGTCGGATGCAGCCGGAATTGAGCCTGCGTCAGGCCATCTCTCGCGATATCGCGAGCCTTCGGGAGCGGCTCTCTGCTCCGCCCGCGGATCCCTCGGACCCTGTTCTCATGCTGCAGGATACGGCCCATAAAGACCTGCTGGAGCAGAAGCTCAAGCAGCGCCTTGTGCATCTCAGCCAGGTGGAGGCCAGGATCGCACAAATCTCACCGGCCCTGGCACAGGCGAGCGCCCGCAAGGATGTCGCTGAAACACTGTTGGATCGGGCCGAGAAGGATCAGCGCAAATCCCGGGAGGACGCCCGGATTGCGCTCTCCAATCAGATGACGTCCTGACGCACGATGTCCATCACGAGGACATCCTTGATGTCTTCGCCGATCATTGACCGGGCCGCTTCGCGCAAGGCGACGCGCAGTGTCTTGAGTGTGAAGCTCTCGGTGAAAACACCGTCGAAGCCGCCGGAATTCGAATGGTCGAACAGAACCGCCAGCAGCGCGTCGCGGATCCGGGGCTCGCGTGCATAGATGTCCGCACGGACGCCATTTGTGACCTCCAGCGTGATCGACATCACGACCAGCGACGCCACTCGTCCATCCCGCACAACCGGTACGACGAACTGGTTGTTCAGCTTGACGTATTCGTAATTGGCGTTCTGGTCGTAGGTTTCCTCGGTCGTGAGCTTGGGCAGCTCTTCCTCGACCTCAGCCGTGTCCGGTTCTGGCGGAGGGGGCGGCGGCGGACGGAGGAAATAGCCAGCCGCACCCCCTCCAGCGAGGCCGATGATCAACAGGATAACTGGAAGAAGCTTCGCCATGGTCGACCTCAGAAGGGCAGGATGATGTCTGCGATCTGCTGGCCATAGCGTGGCTGCTGCACATCGGTGATCTGTCCACGACCGCCATAGGAGATCCGGGCGGAGGCAATCTTGTCATAGGTGATCTCGTTCTGACGCGAGATATCCTCAGGCCGTACAAACCCGGTGACGATGAGCTCTCGCAGCTCGAAATTCACGCGCACTTCCTGCGTGCCCTGGATCTGGAACACGCCGTTCGGCATGACACCGATCACGGTGGCCGCGACCCGCAGGGTCAGTTTCTCACGGCGCTTTACCGATCCGTCCCCTTCGGAACTGCTGCTTGAGTTCGTGCTGACGGCGGAGCCAAGGCTTGCGCCTTCGGGCAGGTCCTCGTTGATCCGTTCGGGCAGGCCGAAGAAGCTGTCGATGCCGAGGCTTTCGCTGCCGGCTCGCGAACGTTCGGTACTGTTCGAGATCTCGGCCCGCTCATCTATTTCAATCACAACCGTCAGGATATCGCCGTTCTGTCCGGCTCGGCGGTCTCCGAGCAGAGAATTGCGCGTCCCGCTCCAGAGCGAGGCAGAATCCGGCGCACGCAGCAAGACGCGGTCATTTGGCAGCGGGGCGGACACCATGGCCTGGTACTCGCTCCCGCCAGAGGTCGAAGTGAAATCCGGCGCCTTGCCCACATCGCCAATCCGCGCACAAGCGGTCAGCATGGAGAGGCAGACGATCAGGCCTGTCGTGATCCGCATCGGAGATCCTTTCCGCTCAGGGCGCTTTGACGGTGGCTTCACCCGGGCCAGTGACGGTCGCAAAGACCGTGGTCCGGGAGGAAATGTTGAGCACGCGGATCGTCTCTCCGAGGCCTGCGCGCCCCAGGGCGCGACCTTCGGTGCTGATCCGCATGACGGGCGTGGCATAGACCAGCGACACCAGCGCATTGCGCTCCACCAGCGCGGGCAAGCCAATCTGATCCAACCGGATCGGGCGCCCTGCATAGAGAACCACGCGCGTTTCCTTGCCGAGCGCTTCGGCCGCGGAGGACACCGCGCCCGGCGTGGCACCCGGGACGATCTTGAAGTCGTCTGCGGTCAGCACGGCCTGCGCGCGAATGGTGCGCGCGGCGACCAGCGTGTCTGCCACAACCGGTGTCGAGGCGAGGGCGGCAAGAAGAGTGACGATCAACCGGGTCATCGGATCTGCGACGTTGCGCCCATCATCTGGTCGGCGGCACTCATCACCTTGGAGTTCAGCTCATACCCGCGTTGGGCCTCGATCAGTTCGGTCACCTCGCGGACAGCGTCCACCGAGGAGGCTTCGAGATAGCCTTGCCGGAACGTGCCGAGCCCATCCTCACCGGGTGTCCCCACAAGGGGGGGGCCAGAGGCGTTCGATTCCATGAACAGGTTGCTGCCGATCGCCTCAAGACCCTTGGCATTGGTGAAGCCGGCCAGCGAGAACTGCCCCAGCAACTCAGGCTCGACCGTGTCGCGGAAATAGGCGTAGACCTCGCCTTCGCCGTCCACGGAGATGCGGGTGGTGCCCTCGGGGATGACGATTTCGGGGACGACCGAATAGCCATCCGAGGTCACGATCAGGCCTTCGGCGGAGCGTTTTAGCGCCCCGTCCCGGGTGTAGGCCGAGGCACCGGAGGGCAATGTAACTTCAAGATAGCCCTTGCCTTCAATGGCGAGGTCCAGATCACCGCCGGTCTGACTGAGCGTACCCTGGGCCAGTTCGACGGTCACGGCTGCAGCCCGGACACCCAGGCCCAGCTGAACACCGGTCGGCAGGGCGGTCCCGTCCGAGGCGTTGATCGTTCCGGGTTGTTTGACCTGCTGATAGTGCAGATCCGCGAACTCAGCCCGACGGGCGTTGTACCCGGTCGTGTTCATGTTCGCGAGATTGTTCGAGATCACCTCGACCCGCATCTGCTGGGCGCTCATCCCGGTCGCTGCAATTTTCAGAGCACGCATTCTGCCTCTCTTTCCGGCCGCCTATCGGCCCAGGGTCTGGATCACTGTTTTCACCCGGTCGTCTTCCTTCTCGAGAAAGGACTTCGCGGATTCGTAGCGTCGCTGCACTTCGATCATGCGGGCGACCTCAACGATGGGGTTGACGTTGGAGCCTTCGACAAAGCCCTGATGCACCGTGGCGTTCTCGGCCGGGGCAACCTCGCCATTTGGAATAAAGGATACGCCCTTGGCCCGCTCCATCAGCTCGGGCTCCACGGGCACGACCATTCCGATATTGGTCAGGGGGCGGCCATCCGCGCTCAGCGTGCCGTCCGCCGCAAGCGCGATGGAGCGGGCATCGGGTGGGATGAAGACCGGGGCGCCGCCAGCATCCAGCAGTGCATAGCCATCCGGCGTCACCAGCTCGCCATTTGCATTCGGCTCGAACGCGCCGGCCCGCGTCAGGCGCACGCCTTCGGGGGCGGCGATCTGAAAGAAGCCTTCGCCTTCGATTGCCATGTCGAAGGTGCCACCGGTCTCGCGCAGCACCCCTTGGGAGAAATTCGTGTTCTTCGCGCCCGTATCGGTCATCGAGATCGACGGCTGTCCCAGACCGGTCGTCTGGACAAACTCGGAGAATACGAGGCCCTCGCCGCGATAGCCGGTGGTCGAGATATTCGCGATATTGTTCGCGATAATCGCCATTTCCCGTTTCAGGCCGCTCTGGCGCGCGAGGGTTGTATATTGCGTACTGTCCATGCGCGCCTCCTAGAACAACGCGATTGTCGGGATGATTTCCGCGTGGAAGAAATCGGTCAGGGTCTCGGTCATGAAGCTCATGCTGACCCAGAACACCGCCAGCATCAGGGCGGCCTTGGGCACGAATGTGAGGGTCATCTCCTGCACCGAGGTCAGCGCCTGAAACAGGCCCACGATCACACCTGTGACCAAGGCCACGGTGAGGATCGGCGCGGACATCAGGACCGAAATCCAGAGCCCTTGCCGCAAGGTGTCAAAGAAGATGATCTCGGTCATCAGACGGGCATCCGCAGAATTTCCTGATAGGCCTCGACGACCTTGTTCCGGACGGTCACGGCGGTCTCGACGGCCAGTTCGGTCTGGGCGAGGGCCTCAACCAGGGCGTGGGGGTCTGCGCCGCCGGTCATGGCGGCCTGGGCTGCGGCCTCCCCCTCCTGGATGGTCTGGGCAAAGCTGCGTGCGGCGCCGAGAAAATCGGGGCCGGAGCCTTGCGGTGCCATGGCATCCTTGGAGCGGGTGTATAATTGGGCAGCGGTGCTGGAGGTGATGTCCATTCTGTCCTCGGGGCTTAGCGTTTCAGGAGTTCAAGCAGGGAGCGCGACATCTGCCGCGCGTTGTCAAAGCTGCGAAGATTGGCCTCGTAGCTGCGTTGCGCCTCGCGCGCGTCGGCCACCTCGACCATGACGTCGACATTCGAGCCGTTGTAATGGCCCGTCTCATCCGCGAGCGGGTGGGCGGGGTCATAGATCTTGCGCAGGGCGCTATCGTCGAGCGAGATGCGCGCCATTTTCACGCCATCGCTGCCATCGAACCCGTTGAGCATCTGAACGAATTCGGACTGCTTGCGCTGATATCCGGGCGTGTCGGCATTCGCGATGTTCTGGGACACCACGTTCAGGCGATGGGCCTGCGCGATCAGGCCCGTGGCGGAAACGGAGAGGGATTTCAGAAGGTCACTCATGATCGATCACCCCCGACCCAGACTGGTGCGCAGGATATTCATCGAGCTGCGATAAACAGAGAGCGCCAGCTCGTGCTGATGCCGGTTCTCGGCCATGCGCACCATCTCATGCTCAAGCGACACGGAGTTTCCATTCGGGGCAATGGGCGTGTCGGTGATGTCATACAGGGTGAGATCGAGATCGCGGTGGACGCCAAAAGCATGGCCGTCTCGCGTGGTGCGCATTCCCGAGGACGAGATCTCGCGAAAGCTCTCGGCAAAGCTGCGCAGGTCCTGCGAGCGGTAGCCCGGCGTGTCCGCGTGGGCAATGTTTCGAGCGATGGCACCGTGGCGCTCGGTGGCGTGGGCCGCCATTGCGCTCGCAGTGTTAAGGATCGTCAAATTTTTCATATCGGGGCTTCTCCCTCGATGGCTTCAACCAACGCTTAACCCCGATTCCTTTAGAAACAGTAAGTGAACATTCCCCGGCACAGAAAGGCCGCCCATGCAGACCGACTTCTCCAGCCTCGCCGCGACGATCGACGGTCACAGCTTCCATCGGATCTCTGGACATGTCTCCGCATTGCGCGAGGCGGTGGTCGAGGTGACGGGCCTGAACCGCCACGCCTGCCTCGGGGATCGCGTGCTGCTCACCGGGGCCGATGGCTCGCAGGTCGGGGGCGAGGTGGTGACGCTCTCGAGCTCTCATATCGAGGTCTTGCCCGAGGCGCGGATGCAGGGGTTTGCCCTGCATGATCGCGCCTATTTCCAGGGGCGCAGCGAGGTGCGTCCCTCCGAGGACTGGATTGGCAAGGTGATCGATCCGTTCGGGCGCTGTTATGATGGCAGCACGCCCGCGCCGGGGCCCAAGCCCTATCCCCTGCGGGGGGTGCCGCCCTCGGCCATCACGCGCAAGGCGCTTGGGGCGCGGCTTGAGACCGGAACGGCCGTCTTCAACACCTTTCTGCCGATCGTGCGAGGGCAACGTCTGGGCCTCTTTGCCGGGTCGGGGGTCGGAAAATCCACGCTATTGGGGAAACTTACGCGAAGTGTCTCTGCGGATATCGCTGTCGTGGCCCTGATCGGCGAGCGGGGGCGCGAGGTTCGCGAGTTCGTGGACAAAACCCTTGGGGAGGCCGGGATGAAGCGCGCGATCGTGGTCGCCGCAACCTCCGATCAGGCCCCGTTGCTCAAGCGTCGTGCGGCCTGGCTCGCCATGTCCATCGCGGAATATTTCCGCGATCTGGGCGGGCATGTTCTGTTCCTCACGGACTCGGTGACGCGGTTTGCCGAGGCCCATCGCGAGGTGGCCCTGACCGCGGGCGAGGCACCGAGCATGCGGGGTTTTCCGCCGTCCACCGGACAGATGATCATGGACCTTGCAGAGCGGGCCGGGCCCGGTCCCGAGGGGGTCGGGGACATCACCGGGATCTTCAGTGTTCTGGTTGCGGGGTCGGATATGGATGAGCCTGTCGCGGATATTCTGCGCGGCGTGCTCGACGGCCATGTGGTGCTGTCCCGCGAGATTGCCGAGCGCGGGCGATTCCCCGCGGTCGATGTCCTGCAATCGGTCTCGCGGAGCCTGCCGGAGGCCGCGACCAACGAGGAAAATGGGCTGCTGTTGCAGGCCCGCCGGACCATGGGCGTTTACCAAAGATCGAAGCTGATGATCCAGTCCGGACTCTACAGCCAGGGCAGCGATCCGGAAATCGACGCGGCGATCATCGCCCATGCGGAGCTGGAGCGCTTTCTTGCCCGGGTCGAAACTGGATCCATCGCCGATAGCTATGACATCCTGCGCCGCCTCTTCCCGCCGCAGCCGGGGGGCGCAGGGCTCGTCTAGGTCTCGCGGCTGTCATCCATGCGGTAATTGGGCAGGCTGTCGAAGGCCATCTTCAAGGCCTCGCCCCATCCGCTAGAGATCGTCTGGAAATAGCTGTCCTCGCGGGTGATCCGCGCGGCATAGCCCAGTTTCAGCGCGTCCGTCTCGATCACCTGCACATCGAGCGGCAGATCCACGGACAGGTTCGCCTTGATGGTCGAATCGAAACTCACCAGCAGAAGCTTGATCGCGTCCTCGAAACTCATCTCGGGATCAAAGGCGCGCACAAGGATCGGGCGGCCATATTTTGTCTCGCCAATCTGAAAGAACGGGGTGTCCTCGCTGGCCTCGATGAAGTTCCCCTCCGGGTAGATCATGAAGAGCCGGGGCGGGCTGCCCTTGATCTGACCGCCCACGAGAATCGTCGCGTTGAACGTGCTGTCTGCCCGCGCGCCCGTATCGGCGTTGGACTGGATCACCTCGCGCAGGGTCGCGCCGACCATGCGGGCCACCTGGAACATCGATGGGGCCTCGAACACGGATGGCGTCCGCTCACCGGGGGCCTTCATCCGTTCATCGAGCAGGCTGATCACCGCCTGGGTCGTTGCGAGATTTCCCGCCGTCATCAGGGTGATCACGCGCTCTCCGGGTTGTTCCCAGCTGACCATCTTGCGGAAGGTGGAGATATTGTCCACGCCCGCATTGGTGCGCGTGTCCGACATGAACACCATGCCCTGGGCCATCCGGAGCCCCACACAATACGTCATCTTCTCTTCCCACCTACGCGCGCCCCGGACCCGTCCATTGGCCCGAGGATGTGCAAACCCTGTCTCGCATACTGGCCTTTGGCGGGCCTGTCACCCGCAATGAGGTCGCAAGGCCCCGCCGCCTGATCTATTGCGCCTGGTTCTGGGCCTGGCTCTGGCTCTGCGCCTGCCCGGTGCGCTGGGCCTGGACCTGCAGCGCGACGGACAGCTTTTCGGTCCCGTCACCGAACCGCATACCCGAAACGGGTGCGGCATCGGCATAATCGAGACCTGTCGCCACCCGGACATAGCGCGCATCGGGGCAGATCTCGTTGGACACATCGAAGCCGATCCAGCCGATCCCGTCCACATGGACCTCGGCCCAGGCATGAGTGGCGTCCTGCTCAACCCGGTCTTCCATCATCAGATAGCCCGAGACATAGCGCGCGGGCATCCCCAGGGCGCGGGCCGCGGTGACAAAGACATGGGCATGGTCCTGACAGACCCCCTTGCCGGCCGCGATCACCTCTTCGACCGTGCTGCCGGCATGGGTCTCGCCGGGCTGATAGGTGACCGCCTGCCCGATATGGGCCGAGAGCGCATGCATCTGGTCCAAGGGCGTGCCCTGGCCCTCGAACTCCCGCAGCAGCTTGCGCAGTCCCGGCCCCTCCTTGGTCAGGGGGGTGGGGCGCTGGAACATCCAGAGCGGCATGTAGCCCGAATGCCTGCCGGTCACCCCGTTGGTATCGGTCACATCCACCTCGCCCTCGCAGTGGATCGTGACCTGCGTGACGTCCTGATCAAAGCTGATCAGATGGGTCTCGTTCATATGCGCGTCTTCATAGACAACCTGGGATTGGGCGCCTTCCAGCGACATGGTCCAGTTCAGCACTTTCTGCGTGTCGCGGGATTTCGGCGTCAGGCGCACCTGCTGCAGGCCATAGGCCACCGGCGTGTCATAGGTATAGGTCGTCCGGTGGGTGATCTTCAAAAGCATGAGTTTATCCGTAAAAGCGGTAGTCCTGCTCGATCTGTTGACCGAGCATCGCATTGAAGCGCAGGAAGTCCTGGAGGAATTCGTGCAGCCCTCCCTCGAAGATGATGTCGACCGTGCTCGCCTTGATCCGCGCACAGACCGCGTCGGCGGTGTCGTGACAGGCATGGCGGTCGCCGTAATCGGTCTCGAGATAGCCGAGATTGTCCCGCAGCTTGCTATAGCAGAAGGCCAGTGACCGCGGCATCCGCTTGTCGAGCATGAGGAACTCGGCGATGTCCACGGGGCTGCCATCGGGGCCGTATTCATGCCGGAAGGCACCCTCGCCCGATACCGAGCGCAGGATCGTCTCCCATTGGACATTGTCGAGCGAGCTGCCCACGAAATTCGCTGAAGGCAGCAGGACATAGTATTTCACATCGAGGATCCGCGCGGTGTTGTCCGCCCGTTCCAGAAAGGTGCCGATTCGCGCGAAGTCATAGATGTCATTGCGCATCATCGTGCCGTGCAGCGCGCCGCGCACGAAGGCGCTGCGCTGGCGGATCGTGCCGAGCACATCGGGCAGATCGCGGGCCGGGACCTTGCGCGCGAGCAGTTTCTTGAGCGTCAGGTAACACTCGTTGACCGCCTCCCAGACCTCGCGCGTGAGCGCGGTGCGCACCATGCGGGCATTGTCCCGCGCGGCCGAGATCACCGACAGCACGCTCGACGGGTTGTCCTTGTCGCGCAGCAGGAAATCGATGGCATTCGAGCCCTCGAACTCCTCGTATTTCTCAAGATAGGCGTCCCGCGCCCCTGCCGTGGCGAGGATCGAGGCCCATTCGTTTTCCGCCGCACCCGAGCGCGTCAGGGCGATCCGGTGCCCGGCATCCACCAGCCGCGCGATGTTTTCCGAGCGTTCGAGATAGCGAAACATCCAGAACAGCCCGCCTGCCGTTTTTCCCAGCATGGCCTTACTCCTCCAGCACCCAGGTGTCCTTGGTGCCGCCTCCCTGACTGGAATTGACGACCAGCGACCCTTTCTGCAGGGCCACGCGGGTTAGCCCGCCCGGCGTGATATGCACTTTCTTGGGCGAAACGAGCACGAAGGGCCGCAGATCCACATGGCGCGGCGCGAGCCCGGATTTGGCAAAGATCGGCACCGTGGACAGGCTCAGCGTGGGCTGCGCGATATAGTTGTCCGGGCGCGCCTTGAGCTTGTCGCGGAAGGCGGCGATCTCTTTCTTGCTGGCCGCGGGACCCACGAGCATGCCGTAGCCGCCCGACCCGTGGACTTCCTTGACCACCAGATCCGCGAGATTGTCGAGCACATAGGACAGCGCCTCGGGCTCGTTGCAGCGATGGGTGGGCACGTTCTTCAGGATGGCCTTCTCGCCGGTATAGAACTCGACGATTTCGGGCATGTAGGAATAGATCGCCTTGTCGTCGGCAATCCCGGTGCCCGGGGCATTGGCGATGGTGATGCCACCCGCCCGGTAGACATCCATGATCCCCGGCACGCCCAGCAGGCTATCTGGGTTGAAGTTCAGCGGGTCGAGGAAATCGTCATCCACCCGGCGGTAGAGCACATCGATCGGCGTATAGCCCTGCGTGGTCCGCATGGCCACGCGCCCATCCACCACCTTGAGGTCATGGCCCTCCACCAGCTCCGCGCCCATCTTGTCGGCGAGAAACGCGTGTTCGTAATAGGCCGAGTTGTGGATCCCCGGGGTCAGCACGCCCACCACCGGACGCCCCGTGCAGGCCGGGGGCATGCAATCGCTCAGTGAACGGCGCAGGTTCTGGGGGTATTCCGAGACCGAGCGGACGGAGTTCCGGGCAAAGAGCTCCGGGAACATCTGCAGCATCGTCTCGCGGTTTTCGAGCATGTAGGAGACGCCCGAGGGCGTGCGGGCATTGTCCTCGAGGACGTAGAACTCATCCTCGCCGGTCCGAACGAGGTCGATGCCGACGATATGGGTGTAGACATTGCCCGGTGGAGTCATGCCGATCATTTGCGGCAGGAAGGCTTCGTTCCGGGCGATCATCTCGGCGGGGACGCGGCCTGCGCGGATGATCTCCTGCCGGTGATAGATGTCATAGAGAAAGGCGTTGATCGCCCGCACCCGCTGTTCGATGCCCTTAGCCAGCCGGGACCACTCGCGGGCCGAAATGATGCGCGGAACAATATCGAAGGGGATGAGCCGTTCGGCGGCCTCTTCGCGCCCATAGACGTTGAAGGTGATGCCCGTCAGGCGAAAGACGTCCTCGGCCTCGCGGGCCTTCTTGCGTAATCGCGCCGGGTCTTCGCTCCCGAACCAGCTGTCAAAATCTGAGTAGGGCGCGCGCACATGGCCGTCGCCCAGACCGGTCATTTCGTCAAAGGGCTTTGTAACTGTCATAAAAGTGAGGCTAACCTATTCCGTCTAACCTGCAATAGCCCTGTTAACGGGTGTTAACTGCCGGGAGGCTCCGCTCGCTGCGGTGCCCGGAAAGCGGGCAGTTCATGTCTGGCCCCCGCAGGCTCCGGCGGTTTGCAATGGCGGTGCCGGTGACCTAGGAGGGGGTATGTCCAGCACGCCCCGCCTTGCCGATCTTGATGTCATCGCGCCGAACCTCAAACGGCGGCTGTCGGGGGTCACCTCGACGATCATCCGTCTGGTGCCCTTGCAGGCGCGCGAGATCGGGATCGCGGCCACGGGGCCGGGCCTGCCGGAGCACGTGCCCCACGTGCCGCTGACAGCGCTCTTTGCCCTGCCGCGGGATCGCTGGCGGGTCTGGCATGCCCGGCGCAATACCGAGATGCTGCTGGGTCTCGTGCTGCGCCACGTGTTTCGACGCAAGCTGCGGCTCCTCTTCACGACGGCCTCGCAGCGCGCCCATTCCGGCTACACCAAATGGCTGATCCGGCAGATGGACCATGTGGTGGCGGTGTCGCAGAAATCCGCGGCTTATCTGGAACGTGAGGCGACGGTGATCCTGCATGGCATCAACCTGCAGGAGTTCACGCCGCCCGAGGACAAGGCCGCCCTGCGTCGCGCGCTCGGGATGGATCCCGACGCGGTTCTGATCGGCTGTATCGGGCGGATCCGCGCGCAGAAGGGCACGGATGTCTTCGTGGACGCTATGCTGGCGCTTCTGCCGGATCGGCCCGAGGCACAAGCCATCGTTCTGGGGCGGGCCACCGAGAAACACGTCTCTTTCCTCGCCGATCTGAAGGCGCGGATCGCGGCGGCAGGCCTGTCAGATCGCATTCATTTCCCCGACGAGGTGCCTCCAGACCAGGTCGCCAGGTGGTATCAAGCGCTCGACCTCTTCGTGGCACCCCAAAGGTGGGAGGGGTTCGGCCTCACCCCGATCGAGGCGATGGCCTGCGCCGTGCCCGTGGTGGCCACGGATGTGGGGGCGTTCTCCGAACTGCTCGATCCGCCGGATGTGGGAATTCTGGTGCCGCGAGATGATCTCGCGGCCCTCACAGCGGCCACGGCAGAGATGCTGTCCCGGGATCTCGCAGCCGAAGGGGCCGCCGGCCGCGCCCGGGTCGAAGCGGCCTTCAGTATCGAACGCGAGGCCAAGGCCCTGATCGCGGTCTACCGGGATTTGCTCGCCCGCGCGTGAGCTGCGACTTTGCCCCCCTTTCCCATCGCGTTCCCTTGGGATAGAGAGCGCGCTGACACCCAAAGGAGACCCAAAATGGGCTATAAAGTCGTCGTCGTTGGGGCCACGGGCAATGTGGGCCGCGAAATGCTGAACATCCTGGCCGAGCGCCAGTTCCCGGTGGACGAGATTGCCGTTCTGGCATCCCGCCGTTCCCTGGGGACGGAGGTGAGCTTTGGCGACACAACTTTGAAGACCCAGGATCTCGCCACGTTCGATTTCACCGGCTGGGACATGGCGCTCTTTGCCGTGGGGTCTGCGGCGACCAAGGACTATGCGCCCAAGGCCGCGGCGGTAGGCTGTGTCGTGATCGATAACAGCTCGCTCTATCGCTACGACCCGCAGATCCCGCTGGTCGTGCCGGAGGTGAACCCCGAGGCCGTAGAGCAATACGCCAACAAGAACATCATCGCGAACCCGAACTGTTCGACCGCGCAGATGGTGGTGGCGCTCAAGCCGCTCCATGACCGCGCGAAGATCAAGCGGGTGGTCGTGTCGACCTATCAATCCGTGTCCGGCGCGGGCAAGGAGGGGATGGACGAGCTCTGGGATCAGACCAAGGCTGTCTACAACCCGACCGATGATGTGAAGGTCAACAAGTTCCAAAAGCAGATCGCCTTCAACGTGATCCCGCATATCGACGTGTTCCTCGATGACGGCTCCACCAAAGAAGAGTGGAAGATGGTCGCCGAGACCAAGAAGATCGTTGATCCCAAGATCAAGGTGACCGCGACCTGTGTACGCGTGCCGGTCTTCGTCGGGCATTCCGAATCGATCAATATCGAGTTCGAAGAGTTCATCGACGAGGACGAGGTCCGCGATATCCTGCGCGAGGCCCCGGGCATCATGGTGGTCGATAAGCGCGAGGATGGCGGCTACACCACGCCCATCGAATGCGTGGGCGATTTCGCGACCTTCATCAGCCGGATCCGTCAGGACAGCACGATCGACAACGGCATCAACCTGTGGTGCGTGTCGGACAACCTGCGCAAAGGGGCGGCCCTGAACGCGGTCCAGATCGCCGAAACGCTGGGCAAGCGGGTCCTCAAGAAGGGCTAGGTTCGGCAGACCCAACCGGTGAACACGAAAAAGGCGCGGGCATCCCTGGATTCCTGCGCCTTTGCTGTGTTCGGGGTCGCCGTAGGGCGGGTCAGAACCGCTCCGCCCGCAGGACCTCGCAATCGCTGACCGTGACCACGCCGATATGGCGGTCCACGACCTTGAAAGCAGCGTCGAGCAGCGCGTCCAGCCGGTCCGGCCGAATGATGCAGACCACCTGGATCATGCCCCCCGCCCGGCTCACCTGACCTTCGCGGCTCCAGAGGCCCGAGCGCCCGGATCCGCCAAGCACCGGCAGGATCGAGAACCCGGTCACGCCCGCACCGGTCAGCGCGTCTGTCAGGCGCCGTTCCATCGGGGCCTCGATGATGATCGCGACCCGCTTGGCCTTGTGTGTTTCCATGTGATTACCCCCCAGAAAGCGCCGAGGCGACGGCGACGTAGATCGGGATACCAAGTGTCAGGTTGAACGGAAAGGTCACCCCGAGCGACAGCGTCAGATAGATCGACGGGTTCGCCTCGGGCAGGGCGACCCGCATGGCCGCCGGCACCGCGATATAGGAGGCCGAGGCCGCCAGCGTCGTGAAGAGCACCACGCCCCCGGTCGACAGACCCAGCAGCAACCCGGTGCACAGGCCGAGCGTCGCCCCCACCAGCGGCATGATCACACCGAAGGCAAAGACCGGGGCGGTCATCACACCGCGCGCCTGTCGCAGGCCCCGTCCGGCCACCAGCCCCATATCCAAGAGGAACAGGCAAAGCACCCCCTGGAAGGGCGAGATAATGAAGCTCGAGATCTGGGTCAGCCCGTCTTCCCCGGTGATCCAGCCGATCAGGAAGGACCCGACCAGCAGCACGATGGAGCCGTTGAGCAGGATCTCGCGCCAGAGCTCCGCATCCATTCGGTCATCCTCCCCGCTCCCGGCGGTCGCGCGGCTCACGAGCCAGAGCGCGGCGAGGATGGCTGGTGCCTCCATCACGGCGGCCACGGCAACCATGTAGCCTTCGGACGCGATCCCCTGACTGTTCAGGACCGAGGTCGCGGCGACAAAGGTCACAATCGAGATCGAACCGTAATGGGCGGCCACCGCTGCGGCGTCGAGAATGCTGAGCTTTGTCATGAAGCGCAGCAGGGCGAAGGCGATAAAGGGAATCGCGAAGGACAAAATGCCGCCCGCGATCAGGGCGAGAATCAGGGTCGTATCGAGCCCGTGCGCCGCCACAGCCGCGCCGCCCTTGAAGCCGATCGCAAAGAGCAGGTAGATCGACATCCCCTTGGCCACGGCCTCGGGAATGGTCAGATCCGAGCGGGCGAAGGCCGCCCCGAGACCCAGGGCAAAGCACAGGATGATCGGCGAGCCCAGATTGTTGATCGCCAATGCAAAGATATTGTCCATGGGCACCCCGTTTTCCTCGCCGCCTCGCTGCGCCGCAGCAGAATATCCGCGATGAGGAAAAGAGACCAGCGCAAACGGTGTGCGCCCGTCTCGCGGGGGGTATGGCGCGGCCCCCCGTCAGGCCGGGGCACCGCGTATGTCTTGGGTCAGACGGCTTTGAAGACGCCCGGCTCGCCGTGATAGGCGTAGAGCGTGCCCTCGCCGATATCGTTCCAGAGCCCGTGCAGGGTCAGCTCCTCGCGCTCCACCGCTTCGCGGATATAGGGGAAGCTCATCAGGTTCTCGAGCGAGATCACAACACCTTCTTTTTCAAGGCTTTCTGCCTGTGCGTTGTTCTCGGGGCTGGTGTTGATGCGGTCATAGCCGGGGCGCAGAATGTCGAGCCAGCGTCCGATGAAACTGTCGCCTTCATCCATCTCGGGCGCGTGGCCGCTGCACATGTCGATGCAGCCCCGCACGCCGCCGCAATCGGAATGGCCCATGACGATGACATGGGCGACCTTCAGGTGCTTGACCGCGTATTCGATGGCCGCCGAGGTGCCGTGGTGATCGCCCGAAGGTTGATAGGGTGGGACAAGATTGGCGATGTTGCGGTGGATGAAAATCTCGCCGCTATCGGCGCCGAAGATATTCGTCACATGCACGCGGCTGTCGCAACACGCCACCAGCATGGCACGTGGGCGCTGGCCTTCTTCGGCCAGGCGTCGGTACCAGTATTTGTTCTCGTCATAGGTCGTTGCACGCCAGCCGTGATAGCGCTGGGCGAGATATGAGGGCAGGGGTTTTGCTGCAATCATGGGGGGCCTCCGGGGATCGTCTGACCTCCCGCATAGCGCGAGTTTCACTAAAAAACGATGGAGTAAATTGGCGCGGGGCAACGGAGTGTTCACTTTGGCCCGTCAGTCTCTTGCCCGTGGTGGACGACGAAAGAACGAGGGTAAGATGCAACAGTCAAGCGCATCGACGCAGCATGAATTGAGCGGGGAACCGAACGTGGTTGTCCTCGCCCCGCAGGAACCTGTGGTCCTGGATCAGGATCGTGTGGTGGAACTTTTCGTGGATCTGGGCGAGATCGGTGCACAGAGCACGGTCTCTTCGACGCTCAGCGATATCCGCGACCGGGTCGGCCTGTTGCCGATCGAATACGCGCGGGGGACCTGGGAAGGGCTCGAGGGGTTGGCGCAGGAAGTGGCCGCGCTTGCCGCCTCCATCGGCTTTATCTCCTGTGAGACAGCGGCCCAGCACGTGGCGGTCTGCGCCAAGGCCCATAGTGCCAATGACATCCCGCCTGTGATTGCGCGGCTCGACCGGGTCTGCGCCATGCCGCGCCCCACGGCCTGGGGATCGCAGGGAATTTCCGGCTAGGGCCTGTGCGTCCCGGGCCAAGGGCGCGGGCCGGCCGAAGTCCCGTGCTCGGCAATTGAATTCACATCTTTCATGGCTGCCGCAGGCTTATGCCCGCCGCGGCCCGGTATTTTGCGCTCTGATCTTGCAGCTGGGCGCGGACCCTCTAGGCTTGCCCCTATTGGCCCGTCCCCGGACCCCAGAGAGGTGCCCATGTCCGCGTTCACTTGCGAATTCGCACCGGAAGGTGCGCCCACCCGGCCGATCCATGTGATCGAGGCTGCTGATCTCGACACGTGGAGCGCTGGCCGCCCGGAGCCCGAGCGTGCCTGGATCACCGCGCAGGGGTTCAAGGCCACGTTGGGCACGCATCTGGTGCTGCCCAATCCGGATGGCACCGCCGGTGATGTGGTCGCAGGCTATGGCAGCGCATCGGACCGGGCGCGCATGCGCTTTGCCCTCGGCCCGCTGGCCCTGTCCCTGCCTGCGGGTGACTACCATTTCGAAGGGCTGACCGACCCGCAGGCGCTGGCCGAAGAGACCCTGGGCTGGCTTCTGTCGGGCTACAGGTTCACGCGCTATGCCGGAAAGGCACCGACCCCGTCCCGCCTGCGCCCGTCCCCCGAGCTGGATGCCGCGCGGGTTCTGGCCATGGCCGAGGGCGAGGGGCTGACCCGCGACCTGATCAACACGCCGTCCAACGATATGGGGCCCGACGAGCTCGAAGCGGCGGCGCGCAGGCTCGCCGACACCCATGAGGCCACCTGCGAGGTGACCTTGGACGAGGATCTGCTCGGCGCCAATTTCCCCATGATCCACGCGGTGGGCCGCGCCTCGGCGCGCCGGCCCCGGCTCATCGATTTGCGTTGGGGCACCGAGGGGCCCGCGCTGACGCTTGTGGGCAAGGGGGTCTGCTTTGACACCGGCGGGCTGAACCTCAAGCCTGGCGGATCCATGGCCCTGATGAAGAAGGACATGGGGGGCTCGGCCACGGTGCTGGGGCTCGCGCATATGATCATGGCGCTGGGTCTGCCCCTGCGGCTGCGGGTCCTGATCCCGGCGGTGGAGAACGCGGTGTCCGGCACTGCCTTTCGGCCCGGCGATGTCCTGACCTCACGCAAGGGACTTTCGGTGGAGATCAACAACACGGATGCCGAGGGGCGTCTCGTGCTGGCCGATGCGCTCGCGCTGGCGGATGAGGAGGCCCCGAACCTGATCCTGTCCATGGCGACACTGACCGGCGCGGCCCGGGTGGCGGTGGGCCCTGATCTGGCGCCGTTCTATGCGACGGCCCCGGAACAGGCGGCAGCGCTGCAGGAGGCTGCGGGGCGTGTGGCCGATCCGGTCTGGCAACTGCCTTTCCATGCGCCCTATGAGAAGATGATCGAACCGGGCATCGCCGATCTCGACAACGCGCCGGCCGGGGGTTTTGCCGGGTCGATCACCGCTGCCCTTTTCCTGCGCCGCTTCGTGGAGGCGACGCCCTATATCCATTTCGACATCTATGGCTGGCAGCCCAGCGCTGCACCGGCCCGCCCCAAGGGCGGCGTGGGACAGGGCGCGCGCGCCGTGCTCGAGGCCCTGCCGGAGCTTCTGGGCCTATGACCGTGGCAGAGGCACCCGACACCCTGGACCGTCGCCGCACAGGCTTTGACGGCGAGACCGCGCTCGAGACCCTGCGCGGTCAGGTCGACGCCGCCCGCTTCGTGCCCGGGCGTCCCGCCCGTGTGACCGTGCCCGAGACCCCCCTGACCCGCAGGCCGACCGGGGGCGCGGACAAGGCGCTGCTCTTTGGCGAGCCGGTAACCGTGATCTCCGAGAGCGCGGAGCATGCCTTCGTGCAGTCCGGTTGGGATGGCTATGTGGGCTATGTGACGCCCGACGCGCTTGGGGGCGCGGCCGAGACCACGCACCATCTGGTGGCGCGCGCCAGCCATCTCTATTCCGAGCCTCATTTCAAATCCCGGCCGCTGCAGACCCTGTCTCTGGGCAGTGCCCTGGCTGGGGCCCGCATCTGCGACGGGTTTCTCGAAACCCCGGACGGGTTCGTCCCGGTGCAGCATGTTGCCGAGCGCGATATACCCAAACCGATCCTCGAGACTGCTCTGAGCCTTGTGGACACGCCCTATCTCTGGGCCGGGAACAGTGCGGCGGGGACCGATTGCTCGGGCCTTGTGCAGCTGGCCTTCCGTCTGGCGGGGCATGCCTGCCCCCGCGACAGTGACCAGCAGGCTGCCGAGATCGGGGTCGGTCTGCCGGAGGGGGCGGCGCTGCAGGCCGAAGACGTGATCTGCTGGCACGGCCATGTGGGTTTGATGCTCGATGCGGATCGGTTGCTCCATGCCAATATCCACCATATGGCCGTCGCGGTCGAACCGCTTGCGGCGGCGCTCAAGCGCATCAGTGCCTATGAATACGGGGAAGTGACGACCATCCGCCGCCTCGCGTGACGCGGCGCGCCTAGTCGACGGCGCGGATCAGCTTTTTTTCCAGAACGCGGAGCACGGTCTTCAACTCGTGCCCCCGTTTCAGGATCTGCCCATCCATGCCGATCACCGCATAGGATCCCTGCTTCTGGGCCAGTTTCGGGCGCTTCTCGATCCGGTAGAGCGGATGTTCCGCGGTGCGCCGGAACACCGAGAAGACGGCGACATGACGTTGGCAGGAAATTCCGTAATCCCGCCATTCTCCCGCCGCCACCATGCGTCCATAGAGCGACAGGATCACCCCCAGCTCGCGCCGGTCGAATGCGACCTGCTCCGGGATGGGGTCGGGTTTGCGGAACGGGATCGGGGTTTGAATGACCATGTCCCGGATGGTGAGCCGGAACGCACCGCAAATCAAGGGCGGTTGCACGGGGCCTGGCCTCATTCTCGCCGCGAAATCACCTCAGTGCTTCCTCACACCGCCCGCACCCGCGCCATCTGCACCAGCGATAGTCAATGCATCGAGAGTGGTGACGCTCTTGTCCCTCGGAGTAGGCGATCGTCATTGCCCCCACCCAGATTACCACTCCGGGGGGACTGAATACTCCAGACGCCCCGTCCTCACAGGCGGGGCGTTTTCCCGTGCGGAGGGGCGGTGTGGCCGTGCGGAGGGGCGGTGTGGCCGTGCGGAGGGGCGGTGTGGCCGCGCGGGGTTGCGCGGCATGGATGGGTCGGATCACATGGTCGGGTCGAGACGCGATCTGGAGGGCCGAGATGGATCCGCAAACCCTTGCCGAGGCGAGCGCCGCCGCGATGTTGGACGAGGATGCCGCGAGCCGGGGCATGGGCATCGCGCTGGTGCAGGTGCGCCCGGGGGCGGCGCGTTGCCACCTCATGGTGCGGGCTGACCACCTGAACGGACACGGGATCTGCCACGGAGGCGTGATTTTCACCCTGGCGGATACGGCCTTCGCTGTGGCCTGTAACAGCTACAATCAGCGGGTGGTGGCGCAGCATAACAGCATTTCCTACCTCGCGCCGGCGCGGTCGGGGGAGGAACTGATCGCCGAAGCGGTGGAGGTATCGCGCAGCGGGCGCTCGGGGATCTATGACGTGACGGTGACCCAGGGGGAGACTGTGGTCGCGGTCTTTCGCGGTGCGTCGCGACAGGTGCAGGGCCAGCATGTGCCCGCGGAAGCAGCGCAGAGCCGATAGCGGCTCTGAGCTTGGGTCTTCCGCGGGGATCTCACCATCCCGCCGGTCGGCCATCCCCGCGGGGCAGGGGCAGGCTGTCTTGCTTTCTCTCAGGGTCTCCCCGCACCCTCTCTTTCACGCGAAGCGCCCCTGACAGAACCAGCCCGAAGACAGTCCCGCCCCATGGGCATAATACAGCCACAGCCGCTGGCCCACCGACGTCTCCACCCGCCAGTAATCCCGCACGCCGCTGCGCCAATTGGGATCATCCAGCCACCATTCCGGCGCCAGCCGCTCCGGCCCGCAGGCATTGTCCAGCTTGAAATCCTGCCCCCGCCAGCGAAACCGCGTGGGGGGGATCGCCTGATCCGGGGCCTGTACCGGTTCGGGCCGGAACAGGGTCAAGGGCCGCGGCGCATGCATCTGCGGCCAGTCCCCCGCATGGGGCGCACTCCAGGCGGCGGCCTGAATGCTGGCGGTCTTTTCCGGAATATGGCTGTCCGCCGGATGCCAGCGGGTGATCGCCTCCAGCCCGATCCGCGCCCCCAGCGTACCGATCAGATCATCCAGAGCGGTGCTGTCCTGCGCGCTCTGTGCGCCGCGCGCGGCCTCCACATGCCCGCTATGCTGTACCGCATGCACGGGCTCGGTCTGCACCGCCTCCAGGCGGATCACATCGATGCCGAACCCCGCATCGGCCTCATCCAGCTTGCGAAACAACAAGGGCCGCAACCGCGCCGGATCCGCCGAGGGCCGCGCCAGCCCCAGATCGAAGCTCTGGCGCGTGTGATCGCAGCGCAGCAGCTCCAGACGGATCCGCCGCGCCCCGCGCCCGGCCTTGGCCAGGCGCGCGCCCAGCGGCGGCAGCAAGCGGTCGATCCCGGCCTCCAGATCCTCGCGCAACCCGATAGGCTCCGGCAGGGTCAGCCGCACGGCACAGACCAGATCCGGCGCTGCGGGCGAAACCGGCTCCGGCTCCCGCCCCAGAGCCTGATCGAGCCGCCGACCGACCTCCAGCCCAAAGCGTCGGGCCAGGGCAGCCCGTGGCAACCCGGCCAGATCGTCGATCCGGCGCAACCCGACCCGGGACAACCCGTCCAGAGTATCGGCGGGCAGGCGCAGGGCGGCCACGGGCAGGGGCGCCAGAGCCTGCCGGGTCTGGCCCGGCGGGGCAATGCGCTCCACCGGGATGGTGGAGAGGGCCCGCCCCGCCTGCGGAGCATCCCCGCCCCGCGTCCAATGGCGCCGCTTGCGCGCGCGCGACCGCGTGGCCCGCGCCTCCTGATCGATGGCATCGCCGCTGCGCATGGATCCGGCCCGCGCCCCGGCGTAATGGGCCAGCGCCCAGGCCGCGCCCACCGTATCTGCCAGCCCGATCCGCAGACTCAGCCCCATATCGGCGCAATCCTGATCCAGCAGGGCGACCACCCCGGCCTCTCCCCCGAACAGATGGGCACAGCCCGACAGGTCGATCACCAGCGTGTTGTCCTCCTGGGCCGCGACCCAGGGCGATACCTTGCCCGCCCAGCGGCGCAGGGCATCGAGAAACCCGGCCTCGCCCACCGGATCGGCCGCCCGGGTCACCAGCCCGGGACAGATCGCCTGGGCATCCCGCAGGGCCTGCCCGACCTGCAACCCTTCCCCGCTCGCCCCCGCAGAGAGGGAGGCCAGCACCTGCGCCGCCCCACGGGTCGCGACGGTCGCAAAGGGTCCGGGCTCCGCCAGACGGAGATGGCGGAGGGCACGTTCGGCCCCCAGACGGGGAAACCACAGGGCAAGAATACGGCGTGGGGACGGCATGGGCAGCTCATATCGTTCTCACTTTGTTCTCATCTTAGGGCGAGTCGCGGCCAGAGTCGATCCACCCGCGCACCCAACGGCCCGATGCGCCACGCCCCAACTTAAGTCTGAAAATATCCCCGCCGGAGGCTCCCAGCCGTGCCGCCCGCACGTCGGCCCGGATCAGATCGCTAGGCGGCCAGTTGGCGCCCGGCCACCCCGTGGATCCTGGCAGAGACGATCTGCCCCTCAGGCTGATCCTCCGAGAACTGCACCTCGGTGAACTGCTCGGTGCGGCCCATGCGCGGGTTCTCCAGCAGGACCTGATGGGTCCGCCCCACCTGTGCGGCCAGATGCTCTGCCACCTGAGCGTCGCCTGCCTTGCGCAGTTCGGCCGCCCGGGCCTTGATGACCGGCCCCGCCACTGCAGGCATCCGCGCCGCCGGCGTGCCGGGACGGGGCGAATAGGGAAACACATGCAACCAGGTCAGATGGCAGTCGCGCACCAGGCGCAGGGAATTGGCGAACATCGCGTCGGTCTCGGTCGGGAACCCGGCGATGATATCCGCGCCAAAGGTCATCTCGGGCCGCAGCCGCAACGCGTCTTCGCAGAAGGCGATCGCGTCATCGCGCAGATGCCGCCGCTTCATCCGCTTGAGGATCATGTCATCCCCGGCCTGCAGGCTGAGATGCAGATGGGGCATCAGCCGCGTCTCGGTGGCGATGGCCAGCATCAGGTTCTCATCCGCCTCGATGCTGTCGATCGAACTGATCCGCAGCCGGGGCAGATCCGGCACCAGCCGCAGGATCCGCATGACCAGATCCCCCAGACGCGGCGCCCCGGGCAGATCCGCCCCCCAACTTGTCAGGTCCACACCGGTCAGAACCACCTCATTATAGCCCCGATCCACCAGCCGCTTGATCTGGTCGACCACCACGCCCGCGGGCACTGAGCGCGAATTGCCCCGGCCATAGGGAATGATGCAGAACGTACAGCGATGATCGCAGCCATTCTGGACCTGAACATAGGCGCGACTGCGCGTGCCGAACCCGTCGATCAGATGCCCGGCAGTTTCGGTGACCGACATGATGTCATCCACGCGCACGGCTTCGGTCTCGCCGATCAGATCCGGCGCAAGCCCGGCCCAGGTCTCTGCCTGCATCTTCTCGGTATTGCCGATCACATGGGTGACCTCGGGCATGGCGGCAAAGGTCTCGGGCTCGGTCTGTGCCGCGCAGCCCGTCACGATCAGCGGCGCATCGGGGTTTTCCCGGCGCAGCTTGCGGATCTCCTGCCGCGCCTTGCGCACGGCTTCGGAGGTCACGGCGCAGGTGTTGACCACCAACGCATCGCGCACCCCGGCAGCCTCTGCCAGCTCTTTCATGGCCTCGGTCTCATAGGCGTTGAGCCGACAGCCCAGGGTGGTGAACCGCGGCGCACTCATAGGGCGGCCATGAATTGCGGGGTCAGAACCCCCGAGAACACGGTCATGGTGGGGCCGGTCATCCAGACCCCATCCTCGCGCCAGTCGATCCAGAGCGTCCCGCCATCGAGATCGATCCGCGTCTTGCGCCCGGTCAGGCCCCGCCGGGCGGCCGCCACGCCGGTCGCGCAAGAGGAGGACCCCGAAGCCAGCGTGATCCCCACGCCCCGTTCCCAGACCCGCATCCGCAAATGGTCGGGGCCGATCACCTGCGCGACCTGCACATTGGTGCGCTCCGGGTAGAGCGGATGATGCTCATAGCGGGGTCCGAAGGTCTCCAGCGGGATCGCCTCGGCATCCTCGACAAAGAAGGTGCAATGCGGATTGCCCATGCCCGTGGCCACGGGCGCGCCCTCGATGGGCAGCTCCAGCGTGTCCATCGCCTCGGCCAGCGGGATCTCGGACCAGAGGGTCTGGGGCTGGCCCATGTTGACCCGGGTCTGGCCGCCACCGGCCTCTTCGGCCAGCAAAAGCCCCCGGTCCGTCGACAGCCGCAACGCGCTGGCCCCGGTCTCGTCCAGCATCATCCGCGCGATGCAGCGCGTGGCATTCCCGCAGGCCGCCGAGGTCGAGCCATCGGCATTGTAGAAGGTCAGATGCGCATCCACGCCCTCGCCCGGGGTCACGACCGCAAGCTGGTCAAACCCGACCCCACGATGGCGATCGGCCAGCGCTGCCACCAGTGCCGCCGGCACGGCATGGCCCTGGGCACGACTGTCGATGACGACAAAGTCGTTGCCGAGCCCATGCATCTTGTAGAAGGGCAAAGAGGTCTGATCCTGCGTGGTCATGGCGGCCATATACGCGCGAACTGCGACATAATCCAGAAGGCGCAGAAAACTCTACATTCCACCCTTGACCCCTCCGGGCCCGATGGCTAAACGGGCCGCCAGAGTGGGCCGTTAGCTCAGTTGGTAGAGCAACTGACTTTTAATCAGTGGGTCGCAGGTTCGAATCCTGCACGGCTCACCACTGTTTCCAAAGAATGAGAGTCGCAGGCCTCGGGGTTTCGCGCTTGCGTGCCGGGTCAGAAACGCTGGCGTGTCACCGGCTGCGACCAGAGGGCAGCGTGTTGCGTGCCAAGGGGACGGGCAAGGCGGCGCGCGTCAATGCGCTCGCGAGACCGGCTGGTAAAGGGGTATGATCGGGCGTCTCGGGTCCCGAACCAGCCCAGTCTTGTGCCGACAGGCCATGGGCGCGGCAATGCCGGGGATGTCAGGCTTCCACATATCGGCGCACTGGGCTGCGATCGCCTTTGATCTCAGCTCGACATGTCCGGAATGTAGCGGGCCCCGGGGCCTTCCTTGCCCAGCCTATCATCGGGATTGGCCAGCGCGCAGCGCTCGACGCTCAGGCAGCCGCAGCCGATGCAGATGGCCATTTTGTCCCGCAGCGCCGTCAGGGTTTCGATGCGTCGGGTGAGGTCGTCATGCCAGATATCGGCAAGACGTGCCCATTCCGCCGTGTTCGGCACGGTGTCCATGGGCAGATGCGACAAGGCCTTCTCGATCTCGGCCAGTGTGAGCCCCGCGCGCTGGGCGACTTTCACGATGGTCACCCGGCGCAACAGTTCGCGGCGGTAGATCCGGTGGTTTGCCGCATTCCGCTCCGACGCGATCAGACCCTTGCGTTCGTAAAAATGCAGGGTCGAGATCGGCACCCCGCTGCGGTGGCTCAGCTGTCCGATACTCAGATACGTCGCCGGCATGGCATCTCTTCCCAATTCATTGCTTGACCTCAACCAAGGTTGAGGCCGTATCCGAGGGCGAGTCAAGCAATCCAAAGTGCCGAAACCGGCCATATGGGCGAGGGTGGGCATGGTACTGCAAACGGGTCTTCTCTTTGTTCTCGGGCTCCTCTGGAGCCTCCGGTTGTCGGCCATCAAGGCGGCGGGCATGTCTGGCATTCCGGTGCATGTGGTCGTGACCCTCTCGGCTCTTGGCATAGCCCTGTTCTTCACGGGAGTGGCCCTGTTGCGTCGCGACTGGCCGCCGCTGGATCGCGGAACGCTCGGGTTTTACGGACTGAGTGGGCTGCTCGGCTTTCTCGCGCCCCTTGTCCTGGAAACGGCGGTTGGCCCGCACCTGCCAGTGTTTGTCTTCGTCGTCATCATCGCAACGATGCCCCTTTTCACCTTCGGTCTGGCGGCGCTTGTCGGACGCGAGAGGATGCGGGCCGGGCCCCTGATGGCCATCGCGCTCGGCTTTGTCGGCGCGGTGGCGATCCTGTGGGATGTCTCGCGCGGATCTTCTGTCGGCGCAACGCGGGGCGGATGGATCCTGGCAGCGTTCGGGGTGCCGCTCCTTTATGCGCTGAACACGGTGTTTGTCGCCACGCGTTGGCCGCGCCATGCAAGCCCGGTCAATGTCGCCCAGGCTCAGGCTCTGATCGTGGCTTTGGCGGCACTGATGGGGAGTGTTGCCGCAGGTACGACCGGCGCCTGGACCCTGGCGGGGCTGAACGCTCCGGCGCTGCTTCTCATCGTGATCGGCGAGGGCCTCGCGCTTGTGGTCTATCTCAGGATCACGCGAGATTACGGGGCCACCTACGTCTCCTTTGCCAATTACGCATCCATCGGTTTCGCGGCGGTCTTCGGGGCCGTGTGGTTCGGGGACCACCTGTCCGGGCTGACGGGGCTTGCTGCTTTGGCGATCATCGGATCCATCATTCTCTACCAGCGGCAGACCCGAGGGCCGGACAGCTCGGACCGCCCCGTGGCCGAGCGCGGGCGCTCCGATGGATAATCAAGCGCATCCCGACCCGGCAGAGGTCATCCGGGCGTGGCGAGAGAACCGCTGGCACCTCCTGTCTCAGGGCGCGCGGCAGGCCCGGTCCCGTGACTTCGTGCGCCTGTTTCTCTGGACCGCCCTGCCGATCACCGCGCAGGCGCTCATGGCGTCGTCCCGCACGGTCTTTGATGTGTTCATGACCTCCAGCCTTGGCGCCGAGGAGGTCGCGGTCGTGGGCTATGGCAGCCGGATCGTGTTTATCCTGATCCTGCTGGTGCTGGGGATTTGCAACGCGCGGGCGTAGTCATCGCGCAGTTCCACGGAGGCGGCGCGCGCGCGGGCCAAACACGCGGTCGGGACCACCATGCTGTTGTCCTTCGCGATCTCGCTTTTGGGCCTTGGCCTGATCATCCTGCTGTCCGGGACGCTTGCGCTCTGGTCGAGCGATGATCCCGCGCTCCAGAGGCTGACGCTGGACTATCTGCTGCCCGCCAGCGCCATGGTGCTCCCTTTCTCGGTCGGATTTGCCATCGCGGTGGGGCTGCGCAGCATCGGGCGGCCCGGTCTGGCAACCTGGGCGTCGGTCATCGGTCTGATCAGCAATGTCGTGCTGAACTATGCGCTGATCTTCGGCAATCTGGGCGCGCCCGCCCTTGGCGTGAGGGGGGCGGCCTATGCCTCGGCGCTGAGTTTCGTGATCGAGGCTGGGGTGGTCGCGGTCTGTGCGGTGCGGTTCTACGACCGCCACCTTTTCGCGCCGCGCAGGATCGCCGCCTACCTGAACAGGGACACGGTGCGGAAAATCCTGCGCATCGGGGTGCCGATTGCGCTTGGCTCTGCGGTCTGGGCCATCGGTATCTTCGTCTACAGCATCGTCTCCGCCATGGCGGGCACCGTGCCGCTGGCGGTGCTCGCGCTTGTGCTCTGGACCGCAATGGCGTCGCTCGCGATGAGCCTGCTGTTACTGGCCCTGACGCCAGCGCTTCTGACGCTCTATGCCGGTGCCGGGCCCGACGTCCTGAACGTGGCAGAGAGCGTGTTCACGGTGCTGGCGGCGGTCCTGATGTTCCGGGCGCTCAACGTCACGATGGTGGTGGGGATCCTGCGCGCTGGCGGCGACACGACCTCGCCCATCCTCATGGATCTGGCGGCGCAATGGTTTGTCGCGATCCCGCTCTCCTATGCTTGCGTCGTGGTGTTCGCGCTGCCCTTCCCATGGGTGTTCCTCGCCTTCAACAGCGAGGAAATTGCGCGACAGGCGATGGCTCTGGTCCGACTGCGCCAGTTCAAATGGCTGGCGCAAATCAGACCGAATCGATAGCGCAACGACCGGGTCCACGCGCCGGGCAGGCGGTCTCAACCTCTGCGCTGGGGCCGCTGTCGGCTGGTCTGGCCACCCCCGGCGAAACCTGGGATGCGACCCGCTCAGGGCGGCGTGCCGACCTGTGCGATCGGCGTGACCTTTGCATCCTCCCGGGCCCGGACGCGCCACTGACTGGGCGCCAGGCCGGTTTCCCGCAGGAACGCCCGGTTGAAATTCGACTTGGTGTTGAAACCGCTGTCCAGCATCGCCTCGGTGACGCTCGCCCCGGCGTCGATCAACGTGCAGGCATGCCGGATGCGCCATGAATTGATGTAGCGCGACACGTTGTTCCCGGTGGCCCGGTTGACCGCCGTGGACAAGCGCTTTTCCGGCAGATGCAGGCGGCGGGCGAGGCGGGCCAGCGTCAGGTTGGGGTCGAGATGCAACGGTTCCCGCCGAAGGAAGGCCTCCAGACGTGCGACAATCTCCACATCTTCCTGCTGGGTTTCGCGGGGGGGCGCTGCCGCGTCGGGCGCGGCGTCCCGCTCTGGGCCCTCCGCACCAGCGGCGGAGGGGCTGCCGCTGAGCATGCCCACAAAGAGCAGCACAAGAGAGTAGGACGCCGTGATCATCCAGCCCGCCCAGCCCGCATGGCCGGTCGCGAAGGCGATGGCGATCAACACATCGCTGATCGCCGATACGTTCAGCGCCCAGCCGAGGACCTGCCAGATCACCGCTGGAACGCGCTCGGCCTCGAGGCGCGCAAGGGGCATATCCGAGGTGCCACGCAGCTGGGCGAGTATCGCGATGCCGTAGCCTGCGAAGACGAGCGGCACCACGACGTCTGTGGTCTCGGGCGCGAAGACGCGGCAGAACAGGGTGAAGGCGGGCGCCGCCCCGTGAAACGCCATGGCGCGCGGCGAGAGGCGGCGAACCAGCGCATCCTGAAACGTGATCCAGGCCAGCGGCGGAATGAGGGTCGCACTGACTGGCAGGATCGGGCGCAAGACATCCAGACCATACCCCCCGACCAGGGTGACGAGACCGGATTGCACAGCGCAAGCCGCCAGAAAGGCCACCAGCAGAGGGCGCCTCCCGGACAGGAAGGAGCGCAGGGCAAGATAGCCAAGCACGAGGGCCACGAAAGCAGGGATCGGAAGCATGGGCATCTGGCGAGTATTGTCCGAAATCCCGATCGTGACGACCTGAATCCCGAAAACAGGACGCGGCAAGACGCATTTTCCAGCACCCGTTCCCCCAGCGTTCAAAAACGGAGGTTCCCATGAAACGCCTTGCTCTTCTTTCCCTGATGGCGGTGTCCCAGGCCGTTCCCGCAGCGGCAGACATGCTGCCCGGCTATGACCGGTTCGACCTGAGGGCCGACCATCGGGCGCGGCCCATCGCCGCCTCGATCTGGTATCCGGCAGCCGCCCCCACCTATCGCGCCCCGGTCGGCGATGGCCCGGTCTTTGACCCGAGCTTTGCCTATGTCGGTCCCGCGGTTGCCGAAGGTGCGCATCCGCTCGTGCTGCTGTCCCATGGGTCGGGCGGCAATGCCGATAGCCTCGGATGGCTCTCCAGCGGGCTGGTGGCGCAGGGCGCGATGGTCCTTGCGGTCGATCATCCCGGGTCCACCAGCGGGGACAGCTCACCGCGACGTTCGGTGGATCTCGGGGCGCGGGCGCAGGACCTGTCGGCCGCGCTTGACATGGTGCTTGCCGACCCGTCTTTTGCGCGCTTCGTGGATCGCGACCGGGTCTCTGTGGTCGGGTTCTCTCTGGGGGGGACGACGGCGCTGGGCATGGCAGGCGTGCGCTTTGACGGTGCGGTTCAGGATGCAAACTGCGCGACGGGCCCGGAGGCCGCGGATTGCGTGTTCTTCTGCCTTGGGGGCGTCCGGTTCGCGGATCATCCCGGATATGAGGCCGATGCGCGTGATGCCCGGATCACCCGGTCCGTGGCCATTGATCCCGGCTTTGGCGGGTCGGCTGACCCCCAGAGCCTGGCAGAGGCGCTGGCGGGGATCACGCTGATCAATCTCGGTGATGCTGACCGTCTTGGCGCCGCCGATGTCGGGCCCGGTGGCAACGCTCTGGCGCAGCGCCTTCCGGAGACGACCTATGTCGAGCTCGCACCGGCCAACCATTTCACCTTTCTGGGCACCTGCAAACCGGGGGCGGTTGCCCTGCTGGAGGAAGAAAGGATGACCCGATCTGCACTGATCCCGAAGGCGTGGATCGCGCAGCCATCCATGATCAACTGGTCGCGGCCATCGCGGCGGGCCTGAACCTTTGAGGGGCGTCGGGCACGCGGTCCGAACCTCGCGACCTCCGGACCGCGCGCCCGGAGGTCGCGGGAGCAGCGACCGATCCTCAGCCGCGCCCCGGCCCGTCAGCAAGGGTGCTCTGCCCGGCGACTTCCCTCCGGCGCGGGGCCCGAGATGGCTGGCGCTAGGACGGGGGGCTGTCCTGAGCGTTGGACTTTTCCATCAGACGTTTCTTCAGGGTGCCGATGACTTTCAGCGTGGTCGCGATGTCCTCCGCCGACATGCCCTCAGAGATCTCGTTCACCCAGGGAACCTGCAGGGCGACGGCATCCGCGAAGAGCTTCTGCCCCTTGGGAGTGAGCACGACGAGCTGGGCCCGCTTGTGATGGGGGTTCGGGCGAAACGCGACGATCTCTTCTTTCTTGAGCTCGTTCACGATGCGCTGAACCCCCTGTCGGTGAACCCCCATGGTGCGGGCATGCCAGGCGACGGATTCCGGTTGGTCCGCATAGGCGATCGCCCCCAGGATCTGCCAGCGGGCGCTGGTCAGGCCAAGCCCTTCGACGAGCCGATCACCCTCGAGTTGCAACCGGCCACTCAGTCGGAAGACATCCAGAATGAGCGTGGTCACCGCTGCGCCTGCCTCTGTCCACTGCTCTTCAGCCATGTCTGATCCATCTTTTATTTGACAATGTGTTGTCAAAGTGGTCATTTTCCGAAATTGACAACATGTCACCAATTATTGAGCTGCCCACGGAGCAAGACAGATGGTCACCTTCGAACCTCTCGATCCCGAGTTTCCGATCGAACACCAGCTGAGTGTCGAGACCGGTCCGGTGGTCCTGATCAACCTGTTCACCATTGATCCCGCCGATCAGGAGGCTCTGCTCGAGGCCTGGAAAGCGGATGCGCTCTATATGAAAAAACAGCCGGGCTATATCAGCACGCAGATGCATAAGGCTGTCGGCGATAGCAGCATGTACCTGAACTACGCCGTCTGGGACACGGTTGCCGACTTTCGCGCAGCGTTCTCGAACCCAGAGTTCAAACAGGCCCTCAGCCATTACCCCTCAAGCGCTGTCACGGCGCCGCATCTCTTCGAAAAGGTGGCCGTTTCCAATTGTTGCACGGCCTGACGTTGCCTTTTGCGAAAGTTCAGTCCTGAGGGTTCCTAGATGAAAACACGTATTCACGCAATTGCAGGCGGCATCGGCTTTGTGATGATCCTGCTGTTCTGGACAGCGACCGCGATCACCGAGCTCTTCGCACCCCACGAGACGGTCGCGGCGGTCAAGGCGCTTATACTGCAGGGCATGGTCATTCTCATTCCGGCCATGGTGATCGCGGGGGGCAGCGGCACCGTGCTGGGCAGGCACCGGACGGATGCCCTTGCGAGCGCCAAGAAAAAACGCATGCCCCTGATCGCGGTGAACGGATTGCTGATCCTGTTGCCCTCTGCGTGGTTTCTGGCGGGTAAGGCCGCCGCCGGAGAGTTCGACCGTGCGTTCTATCTGGTCCAGATCGTGGAACTGGTCTGTGGCGCCGCCAACCTGACGATGATGGGCCTGAACATCCGCGACGGTCTGACCATGACCGGACGGATTGGCGGAACGCGGGCCCGGTCCGCCGGGCCCGAGGATCCCGTCATCGAGGAGCGGCCTGCCGGACCGCTTGTGGCCAAGTCCGTTCCGAGGCTGACAAGCGTCGAGGGCGCCGAGATCGCGCCGCGCGCTGTCATGGCGCTCTGCCGTTGCGGGCTGTCGCAGAACAAGCCCTTTTGCGATGGCTCTCACACGGAGATCGCGTTCGACACCGAGCCCAGCCCGGATCGCACGCCGGATGGGATCAAGGTCTTCGAAAGCCAGCAGATCCATGTTCATTACAACCGGCTCCTATGCTCCCATGCTGGCGAGTGCGGGGCCCGTCTGAATTCTGTTTTCGACACCCGCCAGCGTCCCTGGATCACCCCCGACAATGGCACGCCGGATCAGATCAGAGATGTCGTGCGAGCCTGCCCCTCTGGCGCCCTGTCCTGGAGCCCACCCGGCAGCGCGGTGGCGCGGCACGAAATCGGCACAGATCCCGGCATCACCATTGAGCGCAACGGACCCTACCGTGTCACCGGTCTCCGGCTGGCCAGCGGTGCGCATGGCGAGGGCGCGTCGCCCGACAAGTATGTGCTGTGCCGCTGTGGTGCGTCCCGAAACAAGCCGTTTTGCGACGGATCCCACACAGAGGTCGCCTGGTCCGACAAGGCCGACCCCAAAGCCCCGAACACCCACCCGACATCCCAGGAGAGACCAAAATGAAGACCCTTGCCGCCATCTGTGCGTCCAACCTCTTGCTTGTGGCGCCCGCCTTTGCGGACATGCAGGAGATCGGACCAGGTCAGGAACTGGCCAAGCTCGTCTTTGGTTCGATCGAAGCCAGACCCAACGGGCTTGCCGATATGGGCGAGTTCACGGCATTCGGCAATGACATCTTTGTCTCGATGGATGCGGATGGAAGTAACACCATCACCTTCGATGAATTCACGGATTGGGACTTCGGCTTCACCTTCATTGCCGAGGACGAAACGCAGCAGCGCGCCTATGAAACCGCGCAAATGATCCTCTTTGCCTTCTGGGATCGTGATGGGGACGGCGAAATTGACAGCTCGGAATACCACAAGTCGATGATCGCGGATTTCCGAAGTGCCGATATCAATGGCGATGCCTTTCTGAGCGAGGAGGAGTTCCTCACAGGATACATCGTCAACCGGGCGTATCGCGCAGCATTGGCCGGAAAGTGACCTCGTTCAGGATCAGGCCGGCAGAGGCTCTGTCCGCCTGATCTTGCACGCGCCAGCAAATGGGCATCGCAATGAAAAGCACCTCGACCAGATACGGCACTGTCGCGATCACCATGCATTGGCTCTGCGCAGGTTTCATCCTTGTGCAGCTCGGCTCCGGGTTTCGCGCGGCCGCCTCCCTCGACGACGCGGCGAAAGAGGCGCTGCTGACACTGCACGCGCCCCTCGGCATGGTCATTCTGGTTCTGATGGTTGCGCGGGCTGTCTGGTGGTGGCTGGTCGACACCAAACCCGCGCCGGTCTCCGGTGACCCGCTATGGCAGACCGTCTCGGCCAAGGCGGTCCATGTGCTGTTTTACGTTGTGGTCATCGGAATGGGGCTGAGCGGACTGGGCCTGATGGTGGTCTCCGGTGTCGGGGCAATCCTGTCCGGACAGAGTGCTGCACCGCTCCCCGACTTCTCGCAGTTCCCGCCCCGCATGCCTCACGGGCTCGGGGCGCGTCTGATGCTTGGGCTCTTGGCGCTGCATGTCGGGGCGGCGCTCTATCATCACCTCGTCAAGCGGGATGGGCTGATCTGGCGGATGTGGTACGGCAAGGGGTAAGGGCGACTGTCCGAAACCCCTGCGGCGCGGGCCCTTGGCCTCGGGCGCGCCATCGCGCAGATGGGGACCGGCGCGACGCGTCACGCCACGGCGCCACCGCGGATCAGATCAGGAGCCGGGCGCGCGGTTATAGGCGATCTCGGCCCTGCGGCACTGGTCCCGGTCTTCTTCGAGATGCGCCTTCAGGCGGTCCATTGCATCCGCAGGCAGCCGCCGGCCCGCGCCCAAATGGGCGAGACACGCCGGGTCGTAATAGCGCACCGTATTCGACAGAACGAAAAGCTCGTCCATCAGGTCGAGTGTTCCCGCCGGTGAGGTGATATCGCAGACATTGTCTGTCCCGAGCCGCACAAACACACCCGCCGCCAGCAGGTCGAGCACCCGCGCGATGGAGTTATGGGTCGGCGCGGCGACCGGGCGGATCTGGCGCATGCTGATGGCCGCGGACGGGCAGCAGATCACGCCGATATTCAGCTCCGCGAGGTCTCGCGCTAGGCGATCGAACCGCGCGTCATCATAGGCCGAGGGAGAGATCACATGGATCAGCCAAATCCTCGGCTCGGCCCCGTCATGACCCCAGTGAGCCTCGCGAACGATCTCGATGACGCGCTCGGTCTGGTGCTCGCGGCTGTGGTTCTTCTGGTCGACATGGATGTGGACCTGTTTGTTCAGGTCCCGCGCCAGCGCGATGATGCGCCGGCAACAGGTGTCGAACCCGATATGCTCGGGGTAGTCGGCCACATCATCCCGCTCGGGCAGGGCACCGAGGAAATCCGCCTGCTGGGCAGCGGCCTCGATCAGCGCCCAGCGATCCGGATCGTCATCGCGAAACCCCAGTGGGGAGTAGGCGCCCACCCGGAAATCGATGCGCGGTCGCGTCCGGTCGCCGATCCGCAACAACCGCTCCATCGCCGACGTGCCGACGCGGTCCGTGGTCACGTCCACGACGCTATGGGCGTGGGTCGTGCCCAGGGCGGCCATCTTCATCACACAGCCTTCGACCCGCTCTTCGAGCGCGTCCGGATCATAGCAGGCGCTGTCATGGATCAGCGGGATCAGCGCGTGCTTTTGCGCGATGGCGAGCGCGGAATCCGACCCGGCCCCCAGAGCCCGCATGATCTCGAGCGTCGGTTGCAGCGTCTCGGCGCGGTCCAGATGGAGATGGGCGTTGAACATCCCACCCAGAGCCATGATCTCGGCATGCAGATCCGATAGAAAGGAGGTCTTGAAGTCTCTGTCCAAATCACTGTGTCCTTGATGGCCCCGCGCGGCTTGCCGGAGATGTCTCGTTATGCCCGTCGCGCGCGGTCTCATGGCTGAGGGGGCGCCGGGGGGGCTAGTGGCTCCATTTCTCCCAGAGGGTTTCGAACTCTCCGCGGTCCTGCGCCTCCGGAAGGATGTTCTTGCCCGCATGCGGATACCGGATCCGGGCGGCATGGGGGATCAGCTCCCCGATCATGTCGGCGCAGTCCTTGTGGCGGCGGCGGCGGCCATGGATCAGCTTGACGCTCTGACGATCCGGATCATGCGCGGCGCCCATCTCGGCAAAGAGCGGACGCCATTCCGGGTGCTTGATCAGACTGGAGGGGTCCACGGACACGATGGCATCGAAGGCGGCGCAATGGCCGGCATAGAGCACCGCGAGAGAGCCGCCACTGACGCCGACACCCGTCACGCGCTGATACCCGCGCTCGCGCACGAAGCGTTGTATATACGCGGCCATGCAGGGCACGTCCTCTCCGATGCCGGGTACGCCATGCAGGAACACGCGTTGCGAATAGTCCATGAACATCAGCAGATCCGTGCGCGCCACGTCCATCCCGGCGAGGAACCGATAGGTCGGCATGGACAGGCGCATCCGGTTGCCGGCGAACCCGACGATCAGGGTCTTGCCCTCGGGCGGGACCGTCGGGTCGCTGAAATAGAGGGCTGACGGCACGAGCACCTCGCGCTGCCAGCGGTTGATCTGCGCGTTGAGGTCGAGATAGCCCTTGGTATTCGTGAGCCGCTCCTTGAACTCGGCCTTCATCCGCAACCGCTCGATGAAGCCGAGGGTGCTGTGCGTCTCGTCGAGGTTGAGCTGTTCCAATGCCTCGGCGAGGGGCAGGACGTCTCCGGGGGCCAGATGGGTGAAGACGAAGTCGAGCTTGAGCTTGAGGTCCGAGCGCCCCTTCGTCTCGGAAATGAGTTGCCGCGCCTCGTCGAAATCGCCCGAGAAGATGAACTGCTCTGACAAAACGGCGCGCGTGACCTGATCCGCCTCGGTGTCGCGCGGCTCATCCTTGGGGACGAGCCCGTGATCCTCCAGCCGCTGGGCGATGTCGCGGATCGTGGTGAAATTCTCCACCACATCATCGGGCATCTGCGCATCGAGCACGGATTCCAGTTCCACCATGACGCGCACCGCAGACAGGGAATCGCCATCGAGGCTCGCGAAATCATCGTCGATGCCGACAGAGACCAGAGAGAGCTCCCGTTTCCAGATCTCGGCCAGCAGCAGTTCGAGCGGGGTTTGCGGGGCGCTTTGCGCCACGGGTTCCGCCATCTCGTCCTTTGCAGCCAAAGCGGCGAGGCGCTGGCGGTCAACCTTTCCGACCGGCGTCTTGGGCAGGGTGTCGAGGGGGATGATCTGGCGCGGGATCTTGTGCGGCGCCAGCCGTGTGGACAAAAACGCGCGCAGCTCCGCGATATCCCCTTCTGGTTCAAGCGCGACGGCGCAATGGATGTCCTCCCCCAGTCTCGCATGGGGCAGGGCGAAGGAGGCCGCCTCGCGGATCCCGGGATAGGCGCTCAGGGCTTCGTCCACCTCGGTCGGGCTGATCTTCTCGCCGCCGCGATTGATCATCTCCTTGGCGCGTCCGGTCAGGAAGAGGAAGCCGTCCTCGTCGAAATATCCCAGATCACCGGTCAGGAACCAGTCCCCGACAAAGGCCAGCCGGTTGGCCTCGTCATTGGCCTCGTAGCCGCCGAACACGTTCTCGCCGCGCACCGCGATCTGCCCGCGCGCGCCCGGTGCCAGGACCGCGCCCTCTGGTGACAGGATCGCGACCTCTGGGCCCGCGCTCTGGCCCACCGAGCCGGGTTTGTCCGGCGCGGGCGGCAACTGGGTCGAGGTGATGAGGGGGCCGGCCTCGGTCATGCCGAGCGTCCGCACGACCGGGACCTGAAACCGATCCTCCAGCTTGGCCTGCATGGCAGGCGACAAGGCGGCAGCGACGCAGCGCAGGAACCTCAACCCGGCAAACGGCGCAGGCTGCGCCTGTCGGGCGGCCTGCAGTTCAAGCTCGGCGAGCGTTGTCGGAACCCCCTGGAACCATGTCGCGGCGTGCTGGCGTTGCAGGGCAAAGAACTGCTCGGCATCGAAGCTGCCTGCGGCGATCACACGGCTGCCCGCCGCCAGCGGCGCAAGCAGCAGATCGACGAGCCCGCCGATGTGAAACTGCTCCCACATCATGAGGCAGCTGTCGTCCGGCGTGAGATGCAACGACCGGGCCACGTCGAAGGCCGAGCAGCAGACATTGCGCTGTGTCAGCGGCACGATCTTGGGCCGACCGGTGGATCCGGAAGTCATCAGCAAGAGCGCGACCTGATCCGGTGACGCGAGGGGCTGCGCGGGGGGCTCTGGACTTTCCGATGTCACCTCGCGCTGCGCGTCCACCCAGACAATCGGCAGAGAGAGCTGTCGCGCCGCCTCCGCCGCCGCGTCCTGCGCACCCCGTGGCAGCACCACCGCGTCGATCCCGGTGGCCGAGAACTCCCGGATGAATTCCGTGACGGTCATGGTCGGATTGAAGGGTGCGGCCACGGCCCCTGTCGTGATCGCCAGAAGCAGGACGGCCATGTCCAGACCGTTGGGAAACACCAGCCCATAGCGGGACGGTGCATCGGTCAATACCGGGCCAGCAGCCGCTGCGATGGCCTTCGCCAGCGCGGTCACCTCCTGCTGCAGTTCGCGGTAGCTCAGGGACCCACCATGGGGATCCAGCAGGGCCGGGGCGTCAGGCCGTTGCCTTGCCTGAAAGGCGATCAGCTCTGCGATGGTCCGGATGGCCGTGTCCTCGGTATCCTTCATGCCGAAATCTCCACATCCAGTCGGTCCAACCAGCGATGCCCGGGCCGCGCCATCCAGACGCGGTCAGGCGCGGAACTGATCCGTGGCCCGTCCGCAGGGAACAGGGCGCGCAAGGCCTGCACGATCTCGGCGCGCACCATGGCGCTGCCGAGGCACATATGCGCCCCGGCGCCGAAGGCCAGATGCTGGGGGCGCTGGTCGGCGGGGCGAAAGGCCTCCGGGTCCGCGAACACGGTTGCGTCCCGATTGGCCGAGGCGAGCCCCAGCAAAACGATCGAGCGCGCGCGCAGGGTCTTGCCGCCGATCTCGACCGCTTCGCGGGTGATGCGGCCCTGATACTGGCCCGGGCTTTCCAGGCGCAGGCACTCATCCACGAGCCTTGCGATGTCCTTGGTCGTGCCAAAAAGCGGCTCTGGCAGACGCGCCTGCGCGAGCAGGATGCTCAGGCAGTTGGTCAGTCCCGATTGCACATTGCCGATGCCATCGGCCGCCAGAAGCATGAGGTTGTCGGCCACCTCATGCTCAGAGACCGCCCCGTCCATATGCGCGACCAGCTCGGAGATCAGGTCATCCTCAGGTGCCGCGCGTCGCTGCGCCATCAAATCCATCACATGTTGCCGGAAGGCGTCGAGGCTCTGGTTGAGCCTGCTGAACTCATCGGCGTCGGGAATGGCGTGGAACAGTCGGAAGAAATCATTGCTCCAGGCGGCGATCTGCGGTGCGTCCCTGTCTGGAACCCCCAGCACGGCACAGATCGCACGGCTGGCGAAGGGCAGGGCGTAATCCGCGACCATGTCGGCTCTCTGCTGGGTCCGCAGACGCGCGGCGCAGGTCGTCGCAAGCGCCCCGAACCGATCCTGATGGCGCTGCGTGTGCCGCACGAAACTTCGCGCGAGCCAGCCGCGCAGCGCGCTGTGGTCCGGCCCATCCTTGAAGGCAATCAGGTTGTTGACCACATCGGCGGCCACGAATTTGGCCCTGTTGCGCGCATGGACCAGGGCAAAGGGGGCGGGCTGGTTGCTGAACCGGGGATCCTTGAGGCAGGCGAGCACGTCCTCATAGCGGCTGATGAACCAGAACCCCTTGGGGTTCCAGTGGACCGGGTCTCGGGCGCGCAGCCGTTCATAGACCGGGTAGGGGTCCTCGATGGTCGCCGCATCATCCGGCTCGAAACTCAGTGTGGCTGTGCCCTGCATCCATCCAGCACGCGCCCGCGACACCCTGTGACCTGCACTGGCCACCCTGACGTCACTGGCTCCGTGTATCCCTCACTCCCCGTCCTAGATTTTTATGGCATAGCGCGAAGCCCTTGTTAACACCGGATCCGGGCGAGCTATGCGGCGCGTGCGGGGGGCAGCGCGGGCCAAAGGGCTCAGGAACAGGGTGGAGGGCCGTTCGGGCAATCGATCAGGTAGCCCAAGCCGCCATGTGCCAGCCGCGTGGCAATCTCGGTCGAGCGTCCCTTGGCCAGCACGCTGCCATCGGGCGCGATCACCTGCCAGTCGGCCTGCAACAAGGCAATGTCTCCGACGATGACCTCGGACACAAGTGTGCTCTGGGTGGTCGGTGTCTGACCGAGGAACCCGGCAAAGACCGCACGCACACCGGCATGACCGATCCTCGGAGGCGCGTCCGGCGGAAAGAAGATCGTGCAGTCGGGATGGAAGAGCCCGGTGATGCCGTCCAGATTTCCGCGTTCGAGACAGGCGCTGACGCATTGGGCGATCTCGCCGGGACGTTGGGCGATAGGGGATGTGTTGGGATCTCTCCAGATTGGCGGCAAAGGCGCAGCGCGTGGCGCCCTGCGTGTCCTTTGCGAAGCCTCCCGGCAGGGGGGATTTCGCGCGGCTGCGGCGCAATTGCGCGAGGCCACAGCCTCGGTCAGCGAGGCGGTGCAGCGGTTCGAGGACCGGCTGGGCGTGCGGCTGTTCGAGCGCTCCTCTGGCTCCGTGCGGCTCACCCCGATCGGGGAGGCATTCTACGCCAAGAGCCTGCCCGCGATTGTCGAGCTTGAGGCAGCCCTGCGCGATCTCGATGACCAGAAGCATGAGGTGACCGGGGTCCTGCGCCTCTCGGCCCCCTATAGCGCGGGGCCCTTCTTTCTCGACGCGCTCGTGGCCCGCTTTGCCGAGGCTTATCCGGCGGTGGATGTGGAGTTGATTTTTGATGACCGAAAGGTCGACTTGCTGACCTCGGGGATCGATGCGGCGATCCGGTCGAGCCCGTTGCTCGGGCCGGACACCCATGCGGTCGCGGTCGGGCCGGAACTGGCCATGGCTGTCGTCGCCTCAACGGAGTATCTCGCCCGCCGCGGCAGGCCAGCCCATCCGCGGGACATCCTCGGTCACGACGCCCTTTGTTATGCTATTGGTCGCGGCGGGCGGATCCCTCTGGCCCGCGATTGTGGTGCTGGTCTTTGCCTGGGCGGGGGATGTGACGAGCTACGCGATCGGCGCGCGCTACGGTCCGCGCCTGACGCTTCCGTTCCTGCGACATCACAAGCGGCGGCGCGCCTGGCGCAGGGCCAGGACCGAGCTGGCCACGCGTGGCGCGGTCTTTGTCGTGGTGGCGCGGTTTCTCGGCCCGGTGGCCTGGGTCACCCCGTTTCTGGCGGGCAGTCTGAGCATGCCATGGCGGATGTTTCTGCCGGCCTCTGGCCTTGGGGTGGTCCTGGGTGTCGGGCAGTTTCTGATCTACGTGGCGCTCGGCGCGCAGGTTCTGGACCATGTGCTGCCCTTCATGGTGGATCACCTGGCGGTCATCCTGCTTGGCCTCTGCACCCTGCTCTCCGGGCTCTATATCTGGCGACGGAGCGAGCGGTCCTTTGCGGCGAAATGCCTGCAGGTCACGGGGCTGGCGGCCTTGGTCTTTCTCGGCTCCAACCTTCTCTACTTTTTCGTGCTGAACAGCCATGTGGGCCCGCTCCTGCCGCGTGACAGCTACCAATCCGCTTGCGAGGCGGCGGAGGGGCCCTTCACCGTTTATCCCGGGGAGACGGATCTGCACCTGCCGCAACCGGTCAATGTCATCCTCTATGACAGGGGCGGCGGGGCCGGGTTGATGGCGCATCTGGGCTGGCATCGCAATGTGACCTTCACCCATGACGAGATCGGGTTTCTCCGCTACCTGACGCTTCTGCTTCAGAGCACTCCGCCGATCTCCGAGCTCTATCTCGCGGGTGTTCCGGCGGATAGCGCGCATCAGATGCCCGGATCGCTCCGCGCGCGCGAGCATATCCGCTGGTGGGATATGGGGGCGGGGATCCATCTCGGTGCGATCAGCAAAGACGAGGAGATCGCGATCAAGTATTACAGCCATCTGCCGGTGCTTTTGCATGATATCGACCCCAAGGTGGACATGTCGCGGCACCTTCTGGCCCGGCAGGTGGCGCAAAGCACTGCCTATCAGGTGCTGGGCCATGCGCCCTTGGCTGCGGCGGTGCCGGACGGGGTGACGGCCGATTACGAAACCGATGGCAAGGTTCTGGTGATCGCCTGCAAGGGGGAGCAGGTCCCTCCGGACCTGTTGAAGTGCCTGCAGTTGGCAGGACGGGGCGCGCCCGGACAGCCCGCCAGCCATGGGGGCAGGGCCGCTGCGCGTGCGACCCGTAGCCTTCGGACGGCTAGGACCGGGGGGCGGGGACGCCGCCCCGGAGAAGCTTTTGAAAGGCCGCCGCAAGGGTCGGGGCCATCTCGGCATATTGGTCGCGAAACAGCATCTGCGTGCCCACAAAGGCGGCGTATTCGAGCCGGGCGAGTGTGTCCGCCTCTGACGCGGGCAGGGCAAAGCGCTGTTGGTACATCCCGCTCACATAGTCGATCCGCAGGGCGTCTACCTCCGCAAGGGCTGCGGCGGCCACGGGGTTCTGACTGGCGAAACTGCGCACGCCCATTTCCACGGCGGCATCGAGCCTTGTGGCCAGATCCGCCAGTCGGTCCGCCTTCTGCGCCGGATCGGGAACCGCCTCCAAAGCCGCGATGATCGGGCGCGTGTTGGTGTCGCGCCAGTGAAACACGAGGGCCTCGAAGAACTCCGACTGGTCCTCGAAATGGTGGTAGAAGGACCCAATGGTCTTGCCCGCCGCGCCCACCAGCGCGTTCAGTTTCAGCGCCTCGGGGCCATCGCTCGCCAGCCGCGACAGGCCAAAGGCCAGCCAGTCGTCTTTGCCAAACCGCTTGGTCTTTGATCCCGAGCTCGGACGCATCCAAACCTCATATCCTGCGTCACCATAACGAATTCTATGTTTCCGGAGAACAGCGTAGTCAACCGGGCAAGACCCGCCGCCCCCGGAGAGTGATGCGCCTGAAAGACCGACCCGTCGAAACGCTCGAATGCCATGTGCGCGACAACACGCTGTTGATCCCCGAGGATCTGCACGGCTTCGCCGATGCCCGTGCGATCATGACCCATGGCCGCTCCGGGATCTTTCACAAGCGTATTCGCAATGACATGGAGGATGTGGCGTTTTTCACCAATGCGCCCTGTCTCGCCTATCTGGCGCGGGGGCGCGAGACCTTCACCGATGCGGACGGGGGCGAGACGATTGTCGGACCCGGAGACATGCTGTTCCTGCCCCGCCACCAGCACATGCTGTCCGATTTTCGTAACGCGGACGGCCCGCTGGAGGCCTGGCTCTTTTTCTTCGATGCGCCGGTGATTGCCGAGTTCCTGCGCGTGGCCCGCCCGGCGCCCGTTCCGTCGGCGTCAGAGGGGCGCGCAGCGCTCTTTGCCGGGTCGGCCTGCCTCGATGCCTTCGTCAGGGCCCTGCCGCAGGTCTATGGCGCAATCACCGCCCCGGCTGCGCTGGTGGAGGCAAAGCTGCTGGAGCTTCTGATGTTGTTGCACCTGCAGGACCGGGGGCATCAGCTCCACGGTTTTCTCCTGCACCAGAGCCAGGACACCAGCCGCCGCAACATCCGACAGATCATGCGGGCCCATGCGCTCGATGATATGACCATCGCGGATTACGCCAAGCTCTCGGGGCGTTCGCTCTCGGCGTTTCAGCGGGATTTCAAGCGTGCCTTCGGGATGCCGCCGGGCACATGGCTGCGGCAGGCGAGGATGGACCATGCCCATGCGCTGGTCACACGCTCGGACAAGCCGATTGCCGAGATCGCCCATGCGGCGGGGTTCGCCGACAGCTCGCATTTCATCAGGCAGTTCAAGGCCAGTTTCCGCACGACGCCCAAGCAGCTTCGGCAAGACCTCAACCGGTGAGCCCGCTTTCCGACGCGGAAACCCGATTTTTGGGGCGCGCGTTCTATGGCTATGGCCCGCGTCGATGCACCCTCCGCGCATCCAGGACAGGAGGATAAGATGACCATCTGGGTGACCCTTGAGATGACCGTGAAGCCCGGGGCGTTCGACGCGCTCTCGACCTTTCTGCGGGCCAATCTGGCCAATGTGCGCGGCTTTGACGGTGCGCTGAGCGTGACGCTCTACCACGACGCGGAGACCCGCGCCTTTCTCATCCATGAGGAGTGGCTGAACCGCGATCACCATGCGGCCTATCTCGCCTTCATCGAGGAGCGTGGCGTGATGGCCGAGCTTCTGAGCTTCATGGAGGGGCCGCCCGAAGTCACGTATTACGACCGGCTGGTAATGTGATGGCGGCGCCGCAAGACCCGGACCGCCGGGACATCCTCAAGGGCATCGCCGCCGTGAGTTGCGTCGCCATGAGTTGCGCCGGTTGGCCCGCCGCGGCGCAGCCAGCATCGCCGGGTGTGTCGCACCGCCGGACCTGTCTCGGCTCCGAGGCGGATGTGGCGACGGTTCTGTCCGCGCTGCGGCGCTGCCCCGATTGCATCCGTGCAACCGCGTTGCGCGCGGCCGATGGCAGTTTTGTGATCTGGCAGGACTGGCGCGCGCCCGAGGCGGCGGGGATGTTCTGGTCCGGGCGCGCTGCGCTGCGTATCCAAACCCTCACACGGATGGAGATCTGATCCCGATGACCCGCATCCTGCGCTTGGCCCATGAGTATCCCTTTCCGGCGGATCGGGTCTGGCAGGTCGCAACCGATCTCGATCACCTGCGCAGCGTGACCGAGGGGATGCTGGCCTTCCGCGACCTCCCCTCGGGCCGGATCCATGCGGGGCAGGTGCTGGAGGTCGAGGTCTCGCTGTTCGGGCGTTTGCCCTACCAGCCCTATCGCATGACCGTTGAGGCGCTGGATGACGCGGCGATGTGGTTTCAATCGGACGAGACCGGCGCAGGGGTCACGGTCTGGCGTCATCGCTTGCAGGTGGTGCCGACAGAGACCGGCAGCCGGATCGAGGAGCAGATCGAAATCGGGGCCGGTCTGGCCACGCCGCTTTTCCTTCTCTGGGCGCTGGTGATGTACGAGGCCCGGCACAAGCCGCGCTTGCGCCTCCTCGACACCCTGACCAATGGCGGCGCCGATGCCTAGCTTTCTGGCCGTGCTCGCCGCGTTGATCCTGCTGCCGATCGGGGCGTTGCACCTGCTCTGGGCGACGGGTGTGAGTTGGCCCTTTCGCTCCGAAGCGCATCTCGCCCGCAGCGTGATCGGAACGCCGTTTGACCTGCCCCGCCCGCGCAAGGTCGCGCTGACACTGATGGCTGCCGGAGCGATCCTGATGGCGGGACTGATCCCTTTGGCCGTTGGCGGCCTGCTCGAAACCGGCGTTCCGGATCCTCTGCTGCGCTGGGCGTTGATGGCCGAAGCCGGTGTCTTCGTGCTGCGCGGCGGTTATGGCTACAGCCCGTTCATGGAGCGCGCGGCCCCGCTGGAGCCCTTTCGGCCCCTCAATCGCCGGGTTTTCAACCCACTCATCCTTGGCCTCGGGGCGATCTGCGTTGCGCTGCTGGCCCTGACCTAGGGGGCGCTCATGCTCAGTTTTGCCGCGATCTGTCTCGTTCTTGTCTCCGCCATGCATTCCTGGCTCGGAGGCCGCGACTTGATCGACCCGATCTGTCGGTTGCCGGATGTGCCGGTGATCCTGGGGAGCCGGCGCAATGCCGTGCTGACCCTGAAATTCGGCTGGCATTTCCTGTCGCTGATCTGGATGGTGCTCGCGGCGCTGCTGCTGCGGCTTGAGATGAGCGCGGCCGGGTTCCCGCAGCTTTCCCTGCTGGCCCTCGCCGCGCAATTCGGGGTTTGCGGGGCCATTGCCCTGATCGCGAGCTGGGGGCGGCACCTGTCCTGGGTGGTGTTCTTTCCTCTTGCGCTGGCGCTCGCGGCGGCGGGGTGGGGGCTGACATGATGGTGCTGTCCTACCGCCTCGCCGCCCGGATCACCGGGGGGGTGTTTGCTATGCTTTGCGTGACGCTGATCCTTGTGCCGGAGGTCATCCTCTGGCTGTTTGATCTGGCCGGTGCCGCCTCGGCAGAGGTGCTGGCCAAGCGCGCCGGGATCCTCTTCCTCGGTCTCACGCTTGTCCTGCTTCTGACGCAAGCCCATGGACCCAATCCCACCCGCAAGGCGGTGCAACAGGCGGTTGCCGTCATGCTCTGCGCCATGGCGGTTCTGGGCGCTGCGGAATGGCTGCAGGATGGGGTTGGCCCGGGTATCTGGCTGGCGATCCTTGCTGAGATTCTTCTCGCAGGGGTGCTTGCGGTTGCCAGATGATCGCGATCTAGCGGCCAGACGACCGGTCAGGTCGCATAGCGCGTGGGGCCGCGGCGGCGGATGTCCACGGGCTCGTTCAGGATCATCGCGTTATGGGCGCGCTGGTCACAATTGGCGCGGGGGCAGATCCGGCAGTTGATCCCGACCTCTGTGATCTTCGGATTGCTCTGCTGGAATTCATCCGCATAGCCGATCGCCTCCAGATGTTCGGTCCCGCAGCCCATGGCGATCGAGAGCCGCTTGTCTTGTGTATGCCGGGTAAAGCGCGGGCGGTTGACCGTGCGGGCAAAGACGAAGAAACGCCGGCCGTCGGGCATCTCGACAAATTGCGGGACGATGGCGCCGGGGGTCCGGAAGGAGGTGTGCACGTCCAGCCGCGGACAGGCCCCGCCATATTCGGCCAGATGGAAACCGGTGGAATTGAACCGCTTCGTGACATTCCCGGCCTTGTCCACCCGCAGAAAGAAGAAGGGCACGCCCTTGGCGGTCTCGCGCTGCAGGGTTGTGGCCCGGTGGCAGGCCTGCTCGAAACTGACGCCGAAGCGCAGGGACAGATGCGCAAAGTCATATTTGCTACGCAGAGCCTCGGCGAGAAAGAGGTCATAGGGCATGAGCACGGCGGCGGCGAAGTAGTTCGCCAGCTCCACCCGGCAGCGGTTCAGGCCTGCCGGGTCGCTCAGGTTCACACGTTCGAGGATCGTGTCGATCAGGTCGCTATGCTCGATCAGCGCGGTCATGTGAACGAGCTGAAAGGTGCGGTTGGGATGGTCGAGCCCTTCGGACAGGCGCAGCTCCTGCCGGACCTCGTCATACTCGCGCAGGGTGTCGGGCATCTCGGCGACGGGCACCAGCTCGGTCTTCACATCGAGCTTTTCACGTAGCCGCGCCTTGAGCGCGCTGTAGACGTCATCGCTGCGCACGGTCTTGCCGTCCCAGAACGCCTCGGCGGCTTCCTCCAGCTCGGGGAAATGGTTCTTGTTGTTGCGAAAGAAGTCATGGACCACTGCTTCGGGGGAGGCGCGCAACAGGCCGAGATCGGATTCGCTGGCATTGGCCAGGTTGAGCAGCTGGTCGGTATTGGCAAGGTACGAGCGATGCAGCTGCAGGAAGCTCTGCGCCACATCCGGACAATGGGCCAGCAGCGCCCGCAGCTGGGGCAGGTCCGGGCGGTTGGCCTCGAACAGCGGGTCCTGAAACATGGTGCGCAGGTCGCCGAGCGTCGCGGTATCCGCCTCTTCGGCGATGTCGCGCCAGTCCACGCCATAAGCCTCGAAAAGCCTGAGCAGCACCTGCACCGAGACGCTGCGCTCGTTCTTTTCCAGCATATTCACGTAGGAATTGCTGATCCCGAGCAGCTTGGCCATCTCTGCCTGGGTCTGCCCGGCCTCGTTTCTCAGGCGGCGCAGACGGGGTCCGATAAAGGTCTTCATCAGCCCTGTTAACATGAAGTTCACAGTTTCACAAATTATGAGTTTGTGAAGTTTCGCATTCACAGCAGGACCCGGTTGCCTTTGCAGCATCGCAATGGGCCGCGTTACGACCCTCTGCACAACGGAGGATTCACCATGCGAACTGGCCATACTCACCTCTTCATTCCCGGCCCCACCAATGTGCCCGAACCCGTGCGGCGGGCGATGAATGTCCCGATGCAGGACATGCGCGCGTCGGATTTCGGCGACCTGACCCTGAGCCTGTTCGAGGATATGAAACCGATCCTCGGCACCGAGACCGGCAAGGTCATGTTCTTTCCGGGCTCCGGTACGGGCGCGTGGGAAGCGGCGATCACCAACACGCTCAACCCCGGCGACAAGGTGCTCATGGCGCGGCTCGGGCAGTTCTCGACGCTCTGGGTCGAGATGGCCCAGCGGCTCGGGCTGGATGTCGAGGTTGTCGATGTGCCCTGGGGCGCAGGCACGCCGGTCAAGGAGTTCTCGCGCCTGCTGGGTCAAGACCGCAAGGACGAGATCAAGGCGGTCTTCGTCACTCATAACGAGACGGCGACCGGCGTGGCCTCGGATGTGGCCGCCGTGCGCCGTGCGCTGGATGAAAACTTCCACGACGCACTGCTCTTTGTGGACGGCGTCTCTTCCGTGGGCTCGCTCGCTTTCGAGATGGACCGCTGGGAGGTCGACCTCGTGGTCACCGGCAGCCAGAAGGGTCTGATGCTGCCCGCCGGGCTCGGCATTCTCGGTGTCAGCGAAAAGGCGCTGGAGGCCTCCAAGAGCGCGACCATGCGCCGGGCCTATTTCGAGTTCACGGATATGCTGAACATGAATGCCGGCGGGTACTTTCCCTACACGCCGCCGACGCAGCTCTTTCACGGGTTGCGGCAATCCCTGAACCTGATCAACGAAGAGGGCCTCGATCAGGTCATCGCCCGCCATCACCGTCTGGCCGAAGGCGTGCGCCGGGGCATTGCAGCCTGGGGGCTGTCCCTCGTGGCCGAGCATCACAGTCTCTACTCCGACACGGTCTCGGCGATCCGGGTGCCGAGCGATGTGGATGCCCGCGACGTGCTGCGCATCGCCTATGAGGAGTTCAACGCCTCCTTCGGCAGTGGCCTTGGGCCGCTTGCGGGCAAGGTCTTTCGGATTGGCCATCTGGGCGATCTGAACGAGGGGATGTGCCTGACCGCGCTCTCGATTGCCGAGATGTCGCTCTACCGTGCGGGCGCCTCGATCCAGCTCGGCCATGGTGTCAGCGCCGCCCAGGCCTGGTTCGCGACCCAGGGCGAAGCGCGCCCGGCCCTGCGGGTGGCGGCGGAGTAACCGCCCCCCCCCTCCGTCCACTCCCTTTTTCCGACCCCGAGGATTTCCCATGTCACATACCTTGCACCCTTTGCGTCACCAGCGACTGCAACGTTCCGAGCTGGCCGTGCCCGCCTCGAACCCGGCAATGATCGACAAGGCCGCCGACAGTGCCGCAGATTTCGTCTTTCTCGATCTGGAGGATGCGGTTGCCCCGCCCGAGAAGCTGCAGGCCCGCAAGAACGCGATCCAGGCCCTGAACGACATCGATTGGGCGGCCAAGGGCAAGACGGTCTCGGTGCGGATCAACGGGCTCGACACGCAGTACATGTACCGCGACGTGGTCGACATCATGGAACAGGCGGGCGACCGGGTGCACACCCTGCTCGTGCCCAAGGTCGGTGTGCCTGCGGATCTCTACATGGTCGACGCCATGGTCAATCAGGCCGAGCAGGCCGGTGGGCTGCAGACCCGGGTCGGGATCGAGGCGCTGATTGAAACCGCGCTGGGCATGGCAAATGTCGAGGCCATCGCGCAGTTCGGCGGACGGCTTGAGGCGCTGCATTTCGGTGTGGCGGATTACGCCGCCAGCATGCGGGCGCGCACGGTGAATATCGGCGGGCTCAACCCGAACTACCCGGGGGATCAGTGGCATGCCTCGATCTCGCGCATGGTCATCGCCTGCCGGGCTTACGGTTTGCGGGCGATTGACGGGCCCTTCGGCGACTTCAGCGACCCGGATGGCTACATCGCCGGGGCGCAGCGTGCGGCAGCCCTTGGATGCGAGGGCAAATGGGCCATCCATCCGAGCCAGATCGACATGGCCAATGATGTCTTCAGCCCGCCCGAGGCCGAGGTCGCCAAAGCCGAACGGATCATCACCGAGCTGCGCACCGCCGAGGCCGAGGGCAAAGGCGCCGCAAGCCTCGATGGCAAGATGATCGACGCGGCCAGCGAGAAGATGGCCCGCAACCTGATCGACACGGCCAATGCTATCGCGGCCAAGGCCGTGGCCGCCGAATAAGCCGCAGCTGGGAGGAGAAACCATGGATATTCATGAGTATCAGGCCAAGGAGATCCTGTCGGATCTCGGCGTGCCCGTCCCGCGCGGCGGCATCGCGTTCACCCCCGAACAGGCGGCGTTTCGCTGTCGCGAGCTGGGCGGTGGTCGCTGCGTGGTCAAGGCGCAGGTCCATTCCGGTGGGCGCGGCGAGGCCGGGGGCGTCAAGCTCTGCGACAGCGAGGAGGAGGTGCGCCGCTTTGCGGGCGAGCTGCTGGGCACGAACCTTGTGACCAAGCAGACCGACGCGAATGGCAAGCGCATCGACCGGATCTGGGTCGAGGAGGCCTCGCAGATCGATCGCGAGCTCTATCTCGGTTTCGTCCTCGACCGCAAATCCGAGCGGATCATGATCGTGGCTTCGGGCCATGGTGGCATGGAGATCGAGGATCTCGCCGATGAGGATCCCGACAGCCTGATCCGCATGGTTCTGGACCCGGCGGTCGGTCTGGCGGAGTATCAGGCCCGCGAGCTGGCCTTCAAACTGGGCCTCGCAGGGGCGCAGATCGCCGAGATGATCACCGTGCTCAAGGCTTGCTACCGGGCCTATCGCGACCTCGATGCGATGATGGTCGAGATCAATCCGCTGGTCGTGTGCAAGGATGCGTCGCTGGTCGCGCTCGACGCCAAGATGTCCTTTGACACCAACGCTCTGTTCCGGCGCGAGCAGGTCGCGAGCCTGCGCGATCCGGGCCAAGAGGATCCGCGCGAAAGCTTCGCCGCCGATCACGGGCTCGCCTATGTGGGCCTCGACGGGGATATCGGCTGCATCATCAACGGGGCCGGGCTCGCCATGGCCTCGATGGACATGATCCAGCTTGCCGGGGGGGAGCCTGCGAACTTCCTCGACATCGGCGGTGGTGCGAGCCCCGAGCGGGTCTGTCAGGCGTTCCGCACGGTCCTGTCTGATCCGAATGTCAGCGTGATCCTGGTGAACATCTTCGCCGGTATCAACCGCTGCGACTGGATCGCGAACGGGGTGATCCAGGCCTACAAGGATGTGGGCATCACGGTCCCGGTCGTGGTGCGTCTGTCGGGCACGAATGTGGAGGCCGGCCAGAAGCTGATCCGCGAGAGCGGTCTGCCGATCATCAGTGCCGACACCCTTGCCGAAGCCGCCGACGCCGCGGTCTCGGCCCGCCCCCATCCCATCGCTGCTGAATAGGAGGCCCCCATGGCTATCGTGATTGATGAGACCACCCGCGTCGTGGTGCAGGGCCTGTCCGGACGGATCGGCCAGTTCCACGCGCAGGAGATGATCGAATACGGCACCAAGGTCGTTGCCGGGGTCACCCCGGGCAAAGGCGGCACCAGCGTGCTGAACCGGCCCGTGTTCAACACCGTCCGCGAGGCGGTGGAGGCGACTGGGGCCGAGGCGAGCCTGCTCTTTGTGCCGCCCCCCGCCGCTGCGGACGCGATGATGGAGGCCGCCGAGGCGGGCATCCGCACCGCCGTCTGCGTGACCGACGGGATCCCGGCACAGGACATGATGCGGGTCAAACGCTTCCTCCGCCGCTTCCCGCGCGAGCGCAAGATGCGCCTCATCGGGCCGAATTGCGCGGGCATCATCAGCCCTGGCAAGGGCTTCATGGGGATCATGCCGCCGCATATCTACACCCCCGGGCGCGTGGGCATTGTCGGTCGCTCCGGCACGCTGGGCTACGAGGCCGCCTCGCAGATGCAGGGCATGGGCATCGGGATTTCCTCCTCCATCGGGATCGGTGGCGATCCGATCAACGGCTCGTCCTTCCGCGATATCCTCGAGCTCTTCGAGGCGGACCCGGACACCGATGCGGTGATCATGATCGGCGAGATTGGCGGCCCGCAAGAGGCCGAAGCCGCCGCCTATGTGCGCGATCACATGACCAAGCCGGTGGCCGCCTATATCGCCGGTCTGGCCGCGCCCAAAGGGCGGCAGATGGGCCATGCGGGGGCGATCATCTCGGCCTTCGGAGAGAGTGCGCAGGAAAAGGTCGCGCTGCTCAGTTCCTGCGGGATCGAGGTTGCGCCGAACCCCTCGGCCATGGGTGCCACCGTGGCGCGGATCCTGTCGCCCGACCGCTCGGCAGCGTGACAGCGCCATGGACGGATCCCAGACACACCTTGGCGCAGGGGCCGATCCGACCGTGGATCATCTGACGGATTGGGTGGGCCGCTCGGAAACCGTGACGGGCTGTGTGCCCCACGGCGTGGCCACGACCATCCATGCCACGCTGGCGCGCGCGGATCTGACCTGCCCGGGGCCGGGGGAGGTGTTGCCGCCGCTCTGGCACTGGTACGCCTTTCCGCCCGCGGTAGGCATGGCGGATCTCGCCGAAGACGGGCATCCCAAGCTCGGGGGCTTCCTGCCCCCGGTGCCCTATGAGCGGCGCATGTGGGCCAGCGGAGCGCTCAGCTTTCACGACGATCTGCGCGTCGGCGAAGAGATCGAGAAGACCTCGACCATCACCCGCGTGGATGAAAAGCACGGTTCCACCGGGGGCATGGTCTTTGTCGAACTGGCCCATGAGCTGCGCGGCGCAGGCGGGCTCGCGATCCGCGAGAGCCAGACCATCGTCTATTTGCCCATCGCGCCGCAATTCACACCGCCCCCGAAAAAGCCGGGCCTGACCGGGGAACTCGTGATCGACACTTACCAGCCTGTCTCGACCGCGCTGCTTTTTCGGTACTCGGCGATCACCTTCAATGCGCACCGGATCCATTACGATCTGCCCTATGCGCAACAGATCGAGCATTACCCCGGCCTCGTGGTCCATGGGCCCCTGCAGGCGAACCTGCTGATGGCCGAGGCCTGCGCCTGGCGGGGGCGGCGCCCGGACCGGTTCCGGTTCCGCGGAGTGCACCCGATGTTCCACGACAGTGACATGCGCCTCTGCGCGCAACAAAGCGGCGCGGGCCGCCTTGAGATGTGTACCACCGCCGATGGTGGCCACAGGGGCATGACCGCCACAGCCGAATGGGAGGAATGAGATGACCGGAATTCTGAACGGGATGCGCGTCGTGGAAAGTTCGGCCTTTGTGGCTGTCCCGCTCGCGGGGATGACGCTGGCCCAGATGGGCGCGGATGTGATCCGCTTTGACCGGCTGGAAGGCGGGCTCGATGCCGGGCGCTGGCCCTTGGCGCCTTCAGGGCAGAGCCTGTTCTGGGCCGGGCTGAACAAGGGCAAACGCTCCATCGCGGTGGATCTCAGCCGCCCCGAGGGGCGCGAGCTGGTCACCCGGACCATCGCCGCACCGGGCGAGGATGCAGGCATTCTGCTCACCAATCTGCGGGTGCGCGGCTGGATGGATTACGAGACCCTGCGCCAGCAGCGCGAAGACCTGATCATGGTCACCCTGCTCGGCGATCGCCATGGCCGTCCGCAGGTGGATTACACGGTGAACCCCGCGCTCGGCATTCCCGACATCACCGGCCCCGAGGGCCATGACGCGCCGGTCGCCAATGCCTTGCCTGCCTGGGATCTGATGGCGGGGCATATGTGCGTCTCATCGGTGCTGGCGGCCGAGCGCCACCGGCTCCGGCATGGGGCGGGGCAGGAGGTGGCGTTGACCCTCAAGGATGTGGCCGCCGCCACGCTTGGCCATCTCGGCATGATCGGCGATGCGGTGCTGAACGAGACCCAGCGGGGCAAATCGGGCAATGCGCTTTACGGCGCCTATGGGCAGGACTTCCTCTGCGCGGATGGCAAGCGCATCATGGTGATCGGTCTGACCGGGCGGCAATGGTCCGGGCTGGTCAAGGTCACGGGCACCGAGCACGAGATGGATGCATTGGCACGCCGCACGCGGCGCGATCTGTCGGATGAAGGCACCCGTTGGGAGCTGCGCGCGGAGATCACCGAGATCCTGCGCCCGTGGTTCGCGGCGCGCCCGGCAGATGTGATCGGCGAGATCTTCGAGGCGGCCAAGCTGACCTGGTCGCAATTCCGCACGGTGAAAGAGGCCGTGACCGAGGACCCGGATCTGAGCCCCGACAACCCGGTCTTCACCGAACTTGCGCAGGCGGGGCTCGGACAATTCCCGGTCCCGGGCCATGCGGCGGCCTTCTCGGAATACGCGCGCTCCGCGCCGCAGCCGGCCCCCTTGCTGGGCGAGAACACCGAGGAGGTGCTGAGCTGCGTCACGGGCCTCGACGACACCGAGATTGCGCATCTCTACGATCAGGGAATTGTCGGGGGCGGGCGGTCTGCCAAGCTCTATACCGCCGCCTGACACCGCGTTTCTTCTGCCTGACCCCGGGCCTCGCCGCCTGCGCCGCTTCCTTCGGCGCGGGCGGCTTTTTCATGTTGGTCGGTGGGTGCAGGGCGTCTGCCCAATGGGCTGAAACACCGGTGGCCGGGGGCGGCGAAGGCGATGCCGTGACCAAGAGAATCGCACCCAGTCCCGCTGGCGAATCGTTTCAGCCTGACGTTTTTTTGCAGGGAAAATTCCCATAAGTTACTGCAGGATCAATGATTTTCATATTCTAGAGGTACGCACCTCAAAAATATGTAGACCTGAGGTGCGTACCTCAGATAGCGTGACAGCATGCCGCGATTCGTCCTTGGGCTTGGTGGCAAAAAAACGGGAGGAATGAATGTCATATTCAAAACTGGCAACGGCCAGTGCCATTGCACTTGCGGCCACAGGGGTCGCGAACACGGCGCAAGCCGAGGATCTGACCCTGTGCTGGGCCGCGTGGGATCCGGCCAATGCCTTGGTCGAGCTGTCCAAAGAATTCGAGGCCCAGTCGGGCCACAGCATGAACTTCGAGTTCATCCCATGGCCGAATTTCGCAGACCGGATGCTCAACGAGCTGAACTCCGGCGGCAAACTCTGCGATCTGTTGATCGGGGACAGCCAGTGGATCGGCGGGGGTGCCGAGAACGGCCATTACGTCAAGCTGAACGACTTCTTCGAGGCCGAGGGCATCTCGATGGACGACTTCGCACCGGCCACGGTCTATGCCTATTCCACATGGCCCAAAGGCACGCCGAACTATTACGCGCTGCCCGCGATGGGGGATGCGAATGGCTGGTTCTATCGCAAGGACTGGTTCGAGCGCGAGGACATCCAGGCCGCCTATAAGGAAGCCACGGGCGAGGACCTGCGCGAGCCGCAGTCCCAGCGCGAGATGCTGCAGATTGCGCAGTTCTTCCAGGGGCGCGAGATCGACGGCAAAACCGTCTATGGCGCGGCGATCTTCACCGAGCGCGGCTCGGAAGGGATCACCATGGGGGTGACCTCGGCGCTCTATCCGTGGGGGTTCAAGTATGAAAACACCCCGGGATCTTACGACATGGAAGGGGCTGTGAACTCGCCGGAGGCCGTCGAAGCGCTTGAATTCTATAAGGAGTTCTACGCGACCGCGACCCCGCCGGGCTACACGAACTCCTATATGGGTGAGAGCCTCGATGCGTTCAAATCCGGTCAGGTCGCCATGGCCATGAACTGGTTCGCGTTCTTCCCGGGTCTTTATGCGGATCCCTCCACGGGCGGCGACAAGATCGACTTCTTCGTGAACCCACCGCAGAACCAGGCCGGCTCGACGCTGGGCGGGCAGGGGATCTCGGTGGTCGCCTATTCCGACAAGCAGGATGCCGCGCTTGAGTATATCAAGTGGTTCGCCGATCCCGGTGTGCAGGCAAAATGGTGGGAGCTGGGCGGCTATTCGGCCCATAACTCCGTGCTGAACGATCCGGGCTTTGTCGACAGCCAGCCCTTTGCCGGGGACTTCCTCGAGGCGATGGGCGCTGTGCAGGACTTCTGGCAGGAGCCGGCCTATGCCGAGCTGTTGCTGGCGATGCAGAAGCGCGTCCATGACTACGTGGTCGCCGATCAGGGCAGCGCGAAAGAGGCGCTCGACAAGCTGATCGAGGACTGGACCGAGGTCTTCGAGGACGAAGGCAAGCTCTAACTCCCCGCCGGGTGCGCGATCCCGTCGCGCACCGGCACCCCCTCGCGCCGGGACCCCCCGGTCCCGGCGTATCTTTCCAGGACACAGGCCAATCACATGTCTGACCGGACAATAGATCGCGTTGCGGCGGCAACGCCCACTCCAGTTGCGCGCAAAATCAAGGGTTTGTCGGACCGGGCCATCGCCTGGATCTTCGTGGCCCCGACGATTTTCCTCTTGCTGGCGATCAACATCTTCCCGCTGATCTGGACGATCCGGCTGAGCTTTACCAACTACAAGGCCAACCGCATCAACCGCGAGCCCGAGTTCATCGGGTTGCGCAATTACGAGCGGATCCTGACCGATAGCGACATCTGGCTGAACATGCAGGCCACGGCGCATTTCCTGTTCTGGACGATCTTCTTTCAGGTCCTGATCGGGTTCACGTTGGCTTGGCTGATCAACAAGAAGTTCAAGGGCAACGACCTGTGGACGACGATCATCGTGCTGCCGATGATGTTGTCGCCGGCGGTGGTCGGCAACTTCTGGAAATTCCTCTACCAGCCGCAGATCGGCCTGTTCAATTACATCGTCAGCTTCTTCACCGGCAAGGACCCGTCGAGCTTCGAAATGCTGGGCAGCGTCAATCTCGCGCCCTGGTCGATCGTGATCGTAGACACGTGGATGTGGACCCCCTTCGTGATGCTGATCTGCCTCGCGGGGCTGCGATCAATCCCCGATTACATCTACGAGGCGGCCGAGATCGACCGCGCCTCGAAATTGCGGCAGTTCTTCACCATCACGATCCCCATGGTCCTGCCCTTCCTGATGCTGGCCGTGCTGTTCCGCGGGATCGAGAACTTCAAGATGTTCGATCTGGTGGTGCAGCTTACGGGGGGCGGGCCCGGCTCGGTCACCGAGCTCACCTCGATCAACCTCAAACGCGAAGCCTTTGAGAAGTGGCGCACGGGCTATGCCTCGGCCTATGCGATCATCCTCTTCGTGACCGTCTTCGGCCTCGCCAGCATCTACGTCAAAGCCCTGAACAAGGTAAAAGAGAGATGAGCGGGTATTCCATCACCGAACCCTCCAACCGAACCAAGTGGTTCGCAGGGACGCTGGTCATCCTCTATGCGCTGATCACGATGATCCCGCTGGTCTGGATCGGCTTCACCGGGTTCAAGAGCCCTGCGGACGCGATCAGCTATCCGCCGAAATACATCATCGGCAGCGAGAGCGAGGCCGGGTTCCAGCCCACGCTGGAAGGCTATGTGAACCTCTTCACCACGCGGACCCGCCAGACCCAGGAATTCCTCGAGGCGAACCCGCCCGAGAACTGGGCGGATGAGATCGTGCGCAAATACGACATGGTCATCGTCGGCCCGTCGAAGTTCGGCGAGCGCTTCATGAACTCGGTGATCATCGGGTTCGGCTCCACCTTCCTGAGCATCTTCCTCGGCACGCTGGCCGCCTATGCCTTCAGCCGGTTCAAGATCCCGTTGGCCGATGACCTGCTGTTCTTCATCCTCAGTACGCGGATGATGCCACCCATCGCGGTCGCGATCCCGATCTTCCTGATGTATCGAAATCTCGGGCTGTCGGACACGCATCTGGGCATGATCCTGCTCTATACGGCGGTGAACATCTCGCTCGCAGTGTGGCTGCTGAAAGGGTTCATCGACGAGATCCCGCGCGAGTATGAAGAGGCCGCGCTGATCGACGGCTACACACGGTTTCAGGCCTTCTACAAGGTGGTGCTGCCCCAAGCGGCGACGGGCATCGCCTCCACTGCGATCTTCTGCCTGATCTTTGCCTGGAACGAGTATGCCTTTGCGGTGCTTCTGACTTCGGCGACGGCACAGACCGCACCGCCTTTCATCCCGACGATCATCGGCATTGGCGGTCTCGACTGGCCGGCTGTGGCGGCGGGGGCCACGATCTTCCTCTTGCCGGTCATGATCTTCACCATTCTGTTGCGCAAGCACCTGCTGCGCGGGATCACATTCGGAGCCGTCCGCAAATGAGCAAGTTCTTCAACGGCCTTCTCCGGCTGCGGCGCGGCCCATGGGAGATGCTGGCCACCATCATCATCGCGCTCGGGGTGTTCATGCTGATGCAGCCCTTCGCGATCTGGGCCTTCACCTATTCCTTCATCACAACTTTGATCGGCACGGTGATGTTCATCATCGTCAGCCATTTCCCGGAGTAAGCATGGCGCAGATTGTCATCAAGAACCTCAAGAAGCAGTTCGGGGATTTCACCGCCGTCCGCGAGAGCTCGTTCACCATCGAGGATGGAGAGTTCTTCATGCTGCTCGGCCCCTCGGGCTGCGGCAAGACCACGACCCTGCGGATGATCGCAGGGCTGGAGCTGCCGACCTCGGGCGAGATCTTTCTCGACGGCGAAGAGATCGCGCAACGCGCCCCCTCGCAGCGCGATATCGCCTTCGTCTTCCAGATGTTCGCGCTCTACCCGCATATGAATGTCTACAACAACCTCGCCTATCCCCTGAAAAGTCAGGGCATGCCCCGGGCGCAGATCCGGACCAAGATTGACGAGGTGGCGGGCATTCTCGGCATCACCGACATCCTCAAGAAGCCCGTCGGGGGCCTCTCGGGTGGGGATCGCCAGCGGGTCGCGCTGGGTCGCGCCATCGTGCGGGAACCCAAGGCGTTCATGATGGATGAGCCGCTCGGCGCGCTCGATGCCGAGTTCCGCGAGCATATGGCCGAAGAGCTCCGGGCGCTCCATGACCGGATGGGGGCGACCACGGTCTACGTGACCCATGACCAGCTCGAGGCGATGCAGATGGGCGACAAGATCGTCGTGATGAACAACGCCGTGGTCGAGCAGTTCGGCACCCCGCAAGAGATCTATGACAAGCCCGCGACCATGTTCGTCGCCGATTTCATCGGCTCGCCCTCGATGAACTTCCTGAAGTTCCACGGCAAGGTCGGGACCGGCGATGCGGAGGTCGCGATGCATGCCAACAGTTTCGCCGTGCCCCTGACCCGCGAGCCTTTCGAGGGGGATATGGCCTTTGGCGTGCGCCCCGAGCATATCCGGCTCGCCGATGATGCGCCCTTCCGGGCCGAAGTGCTGGCAAGCGAGTATCTCGGCACCACCCAGATCGTCACGCTGAACACGGCAGCGGGCGAGGTGAAGGCCCGGGTCGATGCCAAGCAGGTTGCCAAGACCGGCGAGACCGTGGGCCTCGCCTTCAATCCCGGGACGGTCACGCTCTTTGACCGGCAATCGGGCCGGGCCCTGAAATCCGAACTGAATGAGGGCGTGCTCCATGGCTGAGGTTTCGCTCAAGAACGTGTCCAAGGCCTTTGGCAAGACCCAGGCCGTCTCGGATATCTCCATGACCATCGAGAATGGGGCGTTCGTCGTGCTCCTCGGGCCCACGGGGGCGGGCAAGACCACGACCCTGCGCCTGATCTCGGGGCTGGAAAAGCTCGATGCGGGCAGCATCCATATCGGCGGGCGCGATGTCGGCGATGAGACCCCGGCACAGCGCGACGTGGCGATGGTGTTTCAGCAATACTCGCTCTATCCGCATATGTCGGTGCGGGACAATCTGGCCTTCCCCCTGCGCTCGCCCATCCTCAAGACGCCCGAGGATGTGATCGCCCAGAAGGTCCAGAAGATCGCTGAAGTGCTGCAGATTCCGCACAAGCTCGACAACAAGGCGACGGAGCTCTCGGGCGGCGAGATGCAGCGCGTGTCGATCGGGCGGGCGCTGGTGCGCGATCCGGCGATCTACCTGATGGATGAACCGCTCAGCTCGCTCGACGCCAAGCTGCGCGCGGATCTCCGGGTGGAGCTCAAGCGCATCCATGCGGATCTCGGCTCGACACTTCTCTATGTCACCCATGACCAGATCGAGGCCATGACCATGGCCACCCATATCGGCGTGCTCGAGGAAGGGCGGCTCGTGCAATACGGCACGCCCAAGGACATCTACGAGAACCCCAGCAGCATCTATGTCGCCAGCCGCCTTGGCCTGCCGCGGATCAACATCCTGCCCTCGTCGCTCTTTCCCGGCAGCCACAAGGGCCCGAGCATCGGGTTGCGCCCCGAGAATATCCGGCAGGGCGACGGGATTGCCGCGACCGTCCTGAGGTCCGAGCATCTGGGGGATCAGACCCGGCTCCATCTCGAGGTCGAGGGCCATGCGATCACCACGCTCACGGATCCGCATCAGGATTACGCAGCCCATGAAACGATAAAAATCAGCCCGCAAAATCCACTCTATTTCGACGCCTCTGGCGCGCGGGTCGTGTAAGGGAGGACCACCATGGCTCAATTCATCAATGCCAAAGAGGATCTGGTCACGGAGGCCCTGGACGGGGTGCTCGCCGCTGCGGGCGGGGCGCTGTCGCGGCTCGACGGGTATCCGCATATCAAGGTCGTGTTCCGCTCCGACTGGGACAAGTCCCGGGTCGCGCTGGTCTCGGGCGGGGGCTCGGGGCATGAACCCGCCCATGCGGGGTTCGTGGGCGAGGGGATGCTCACCGCGGCGGTCTGCGGCGAGGTTTTTGCCTCCCCCTCGGTGGAGGCCGTGCTGGCCGGCATTCTGGCCGTGACCGGCGAGGCCGGGTGTCTCCTGATCGTCAAGAACTACACCGGCGACCGGCTGAATTTCGGGCTCGCCGCCGAGCGGGCCCGGGCGCTGGGCCGCAAGGTCGAGATGGTCGTGGTGGATGACGACATCGCCTTGCCGGACCTGCCGCAGCCGCGCGGCGTGGCGGGCACGCTGTTTGTGCACAAGATCGCCGGGGCCATGGCCGAGCAGGGCGCGGATCTCGACACGGTCACGGCGGCAGCAAAGGCCGTGATCGGCAAGGTCGCCTCGATCGGGATGAGCCTTGATACCTGCACCATTCCCGGCTCCAGCAAGGAAAACCGGATCGGGGCAGGCAAGGCCGAGCTGGGGCTCGGCATCCATGGCGAGCCGGGGGTGGAGCAGGTCGATTTCTCCACCGCCATGAGCGCCATGGGCACCGTGGTCGACAAGCTGCGCGGCCATGCCGAAGGGCAGGCCGTGGCCATCGTGAACAATCTCGGCTCGACCACGCCGCTCGAGATGTCGGTGCTGACCCATGCCCTGACCGAGGCCGGGCTGGTGGACCACCTGATCGGGCCCGCGCCGCTGATGACCTCGCTGGACATGCATGGCTTCTCGGTCTCGATCATGGCGGTGACCCCGGCAGAGCTGGCCGCGCTTGGCGCGCCGGTGCCCATGCCCGCCTGGCCCGGCATGGCGCAGGTGGTGACGCCTCCGGTCGTGCCGCTGCCCGATGGGCTCACCCCGATCGAGCCGATCCCCTCGCAGAACCCCAAAACCCGCGAGATCATCCAGAAGGTCACCGACCTGCTGATCGCGTCCGAGGCCAAGTTGAACACGCTCGACGCCAAGTCCGGCGATGGGGACACCGGCAGCACCCTGGCCACGGCGGCGCGGGCGCTGCAATCGAGCCTCGACCGGATGCCGCTTGCGGATCTGACGCAGCTTTTCCCGGCCCTGGGCAATGAGCTGAGCCAGACCATGGGCGGATCGTCCGGCGTGATCCTCGCGATCTACTTCAACGCCGCGGGCGATGCCTGCGCCAATGGTGCGACCGTGCAAAAGGCGCTGGTCGATGGTTTGACCCGTGTCAGCCAGGTGGGCGGGGCCTCGGTCGGGGACCGCACCATGATCGACGCGCTTGCCCCGGCATTGGACGCGCTGCCGAGCGGGATCTCTGCCGCCGCTGCAGCCGCCCGCACCGGCGCCGACAGCACCGCCGCCATCCATCGGGCCAAGGCCGGGCGGGCGGCCTATGTGCCCGAGGAAAACCTGCGGGGCCACAATGATCCGGGCGCAGAGGCCGTGGCGCTTCTGTTCGATGCGCTAGCCAGAGAAATGGTGACCTAAACTGAGCAAGCCGCGCCTCACAATCGTCGCAAAACCAACGGTCAATGACATTGCCCGGGTGGCTGGCGTGAGCCTTGCGACCGTGGACCGGGTGCTCAACGAGCGCCCGGGCGTCCGCTCCGTGACGATCAAGAAGGTGCAGGCGGCCATCGACAAGCTCGGCTATGTGCGCGACACGGCGGCGGCCAACCTTGCGCGGCAGAAGACCTACCGCTTTGCCTTCGTACTGCCGGATTGGAAGGGGCAGTTCCTCGCCAGTCTCGAGCGGGGGATCGCCGAGACGGTGGTGAATGCGCGCCATGACCGCACCGAACTGCGGACGATCCGGGTGCCGAACCACGACCATACTCAGCTCGCCAAGACCCTGTCCGAGCTGAGCCCGGACGAGATCGACGGGCTCGCGATCATGGCCAAGGAGACCCCGCTGGTGCGCGATGCCATCGCCGATCTGCGCAAGCGCGGGATCCCGGTCGTGTCACTTGTTTCGGACCAGCCGAACTCGGATCGGGACCATTTCGTCGGCATCGACAACGTGGCGGCGGGCCGGACGGCGGGCACGCTGCTGGGGCGGTTCACCGGCGGGCGGCAGGGCAAGGTGGTGGTGGTCATCACCAACAAGCAATCGCGCGACATGATCGAGCGGCGCCATGGCTTTGACCAGATCGTCAGCGCCGAGTTTCCCCATCTTGAGCCCTTGCCCAGCGTCGAAGGGCAGGAGGATCCGGCCCATACGGAAAAGGTCACGCTGCGCGCGTTGGAGCAGAACCCGGATGTGATCGGCGTCTATTCCGTGGGGGCCAGCGTGCAGGGCATCGCCCGCGCCATCACGGCGGCGGGCCTGCCCGTGCGTCCGGTGCTGATCGATCACGAGCTGACCGAGAATTCCGCCAGCCTGCTGCGTGCGGGCGTGGTGGATGCGGTCATCACCCAGAACACGGGGCATCTCGCCCGCAGCGCCCTGCGCGTGCTGCGCGCCAAATGCGACAAGACCCCGGTGATCAAATCGCAGGAGACAATCCGGATCGACATCGTGATCCGCGAGAATCTGCCATCGATGGAGTAAGCATTTTAGGGAGGAATGCGGATGAAAACGATCAAGGGACCGGCGCTGTTTCTGGCGCAGTTCGCGGGGGATGAGGCGCCCTTCAACTCGTGGGACGCGATCACGAAATGGGCGGCGGATTGCGGCTATGTCGGGGTGCAGGTGCCCAGCTGGGATGGCCGCCTGATCGATCTGGCCACCGCCGCCGAGAGCAAGGATTACTGCGACGAGTTCAAGGGCGTGGCGGCGGCCAATGGCGTCGCGGTGACCGAGCTTTCGACCCATCTGCAGGGGCAGCTGGTCGCCGTGCATCCCGCCTATGACACGGCCTTTGACGGGTTCGCCGCCGAAGAGGTGCGCGGCAATCCCGCAGCGCGGCAGGCCTGGGCGGTCGATCAGGTCAAAAAGGCCCTTTCAGCCTCCCGCAATCTCGGCATCGGGGCGCATGCGACCTTTTCCGGCGCTCTGGCATGGCCCTATGTCTATCCGTGGCCGCAGCGCCCCGCGGGCCTGATCGAGACCGCCTTTGACGAGCTCGCCGCGCGCTGGCGTCCGATCCTCGATCACGCCGAGGACTGCGGGGTGGATGTCTGCTACGAGATCCACCCGGGCGAGGACCTCCATGACGGGGTGACATACGAGATGTTCCTCGAGCGGGTGGATAACCACGCGCGGGCCTGCATGCTCTATGATCCGTCCCATTACGTGCTGCAATGCCTCGATTATCTGGACAATATCGACATCTACAAGGACCGGATCCGGATGTTCCACGTCAAGGATGCGGAGTTCAATCCGACCGGGCGGCAGGGGGTCTATTCCGGCTATCAGAGCTGGGTCGACCGGGCCGGGCGGTTCCGTTCGCCTGGCGACGGGCAGGTGGATTTCGGTGCGATCTTCTCGAAGCTCACGGCAAATGGGTTTGACGGCTGGGCCGTGGTCGAGTGGGAATGCGCGATCAAGCATCCCGAGGATGGCGCGCGCGAGGGCGCGGCCTTTGTCCGCGATCATATCATTCGCCCGACCGAGGTGGCCTTTGACGATTTCGCCGATGGCGGCACGGATGAGGCGGCCAACCGCAAGATGCTGGGGATCGACGGATGACGGATCGTATTCGGCTGGGCATGGTGGGCGGCGGCAATGACGCCTTTATCGGGGCCGTCCATCGCATCGCCTCGCGCATTGATGACCAGTATGAGCTGGTTGCGGGGGCGCTGTCCTCGACACCGGAAAAGTCCCGCGAAAGCGGCGCGGCGCTCGGACTGACGCGGGTCTATGACGACTTCAAGCAGATGGCGATCCGCGAGGCCCGGCGCAAGGACGGGATCGAAGCGGTCTCGATCGTCACCCCGAACCATGTCCACTACGCAGCGTCCCGCGAATTCCTCAAGCGGGGGATCCATGTCATCTGCGACAAGCCCCTGACCTCGACGCTGGCCGATGCCAAGAAGCTGGTGAAAGCGGCCGAGGCCTCTGACGCGCTCTTTGTGCTGACCCACAATTACACCGGTTACCCGATGGTGCGGCAGGCCCGCGCCATGGTCGCTGCCGGCGAGATCGGGGCGGTGCGCGTGGTGCAGGTGGAGTATCCGCAGGACTGGCTGACCATCGAGCAGGACTTCAAGCAGGCCGAGTGGCGTACCGATCCCGCGCGCTCGGGCGCCGGAGGCTCCACGGGGGATATCGGCACCCATGCCTATAACCTCGCCTGTTTCATCTCGGGGCTTGAGGCGAGCGAGCTTGCCGCCGATCTCGACGCCTTTGTTCCGGGACGGCGGGTGGATGACAACGCCCATGTGATGCTGCGGTTCAAGGGCGGGGCGAAGGGGATGCTCTGGTCCAGTCAGGTCGCGCCGGGGAACGAGAACGCCCTGCGGATCCGGATCTATGGCGAGACGGGCGGGCTCGAATGGGCGCAGGAGGATCCGAATTACCTCTGGCACACGCCCTTTGGCGAGCCCAAGCGCCTGATCACCCGCAATGGGGCCGGCGCGGGCGATGCCGCTGCCCGGGTCAGCCGCATCCCGCCGGGCCATCCCGAAGGGTATCTGGAGGGGTTTGCGACGATCTATTCCGAGGCCGCGCAGGCCATTCGCGCCCATCGCAAGGGTGAAGCGGCCCCGGCGGATGTGGTCTATCCGACAGTGTCCGACGGGCTGAAAGGCGTGCAATTCGTGGATGCCTGCGTGCGCAGCTCGCAACGCAATGCGGCTTGGGTCACGCTCTGACCTTGCACCCGATCCGCGTCTGCCCGGGACCGGGCGGGCGCTGCTTGGTCTAGAACCGTTCGCAGAGGCTTTGCGCCATTTTCTGCGCGGGGTGCTCCCCTGAGCCCTGTCGCCAAAGGGCCAGATGTCCGGGGCTATCCGGCATTTGCGCGGCATGGACCGTCTCGCCGGTCTCGATATTGGAGAAATAGGTGACGCAGCGCCGTCGCACCGGACGCCAGTCGGCGCGCGGGTCAAGACGCTGCGCAGCCTGCTCGAAGAGGCGCGTATAGCTCGGAAAATAGAGCAGCCCCACCGCGTTGAAATCGCTGCCCGTGCAGGGATGCAACTCCAGCTTCGGCGTGCCAATGCGCGGGTCGGCCCGCTGGGCCTTGGCGAGCGCGCTCGAACGCTCTGCGAAGCCGTCCGGGGCTTGCGGCAGGACCGGCAGCAGGTAGGGGTTCGCCCGGCACACGCTGGCATTCACGCCCTGCTCGAGATGGGTCACGAAGGTCGAGATCAGGCGCATCCGCGCGACCTTCTGCCCGCCGATGACGAGCCTGTGGACCGATTGCAGGCGGCTCCTGGCGACCGCCCACAACTCGGAACACAGGGTCGTCTCGGATCCGAGCGCTGCCGCCTCCGGATCCAGTTGCTCGAACTCCGTCGCGCAGAAGGCTGCGTAGATCTGACGCCCCGCCGCATCCCGAAACACGGTGCTGTGCTGACCGACGGCATCGGCAATCAGCTGCCAGTGCACATCGCCCAGATGGCGCAGCCACCAGTCCTCTGCGAGACCGCGATAGGCCAGCTGTGCCATGCCGAGGGTCAGGCGCGTCTCGCGCCGGACCGGGCCGGGATGCAGGAACGGCGCCGCGGTCATGACGCGGCCTGAAGCGCCTGTTTGGATTTCGCGAAGATGGCATCGGCAAGATAGCCCGCATCCTCGTCAATCCCGAGAAACCGCCCGGAACCCCAAGTGTTCAGCCAACCCAGACCGATGAAATAGAAGCCGTCCTGCTTGCAGATCCCGCGATCGAATTGCGGGCGGCCCTGGGCGTCGAAGACATTCACATCGATCCAGCTGTAATCCGGGCGGAAGCCGATGGCCCAGAGGATCGAGGTGATCCCCTCGGCGGCGCAATCGATCTCGGTGATCTCCTGCTCCGGCCGCCACATCTTGGCAAAGGGCGGCTCCTCGGGGGCGTCGATCCCGGTCTCGGCGATATAGGCGTCGATGGCCGTGCGAATGCCGAGATAGCTGCTGTCGGCATCGTCGAGATTGGTCTCTAGATCCGGCAGGAACGAGATCTTGGTGCCCTCCATCCCGCTGACCGAACCATAGAGCGACACGCCTTCGGTGGCGAATTTGCGCAGGTCGATCTCATGCCCGCCATCGCGGCCGGTCATGTAGTGGTTGGTCTTGGTCAGGGCGTGATGGGGGTCCGGGTGCCGGGCGATGGTGATGTCATAATGGCCCATGTCATAGAGCCAGTCCGTGGCATCCCGCCCGCGATATTTGCGCGGCGAGCGCGGGGCCGGGCCCACGGCGAGATGCACGTCCCGGCCTTCGAGATGCATATCCTCCATAAGCTGCACGCCGGACTGCCCCGTCCCGACAATCAGCGTGGCGCCGTCGGGCAACTGGTCCGGGCGGCGATAATCGACGGAATGGATCTGCCGGATCGCCGGGTCGAGCTGATCTGCATAGGGCGGCACGATCGGATTGTCATAGCCGCCCGTGGCGATCACCACCTGATCGGTGGCGTAGTTGCCTTGGCTGGTGTCGACCAGATACCCGCCGCCGGGCCGCTCGGCGATCCGGGTGACCGTGCAATGCTCCATGATGGGCGGCGCGAATGTCTCGGCGAAAGCGTCGAGATAGTCGGTGATCTCTTCCTTGACCATGAACCCGTCCGGATCATCGCCCGCATAGGGGAAGCCGGGCAGGCGGCATTGCCAGTTCGGGGTCACCAGACAGAAGCTGTCCCAGCGGTTCACGCGCCAGGAATGGAACTTCTCGTGCCGCTCCAGAACCACATGCTCGAGCCCTTTCTGGGCGAGGTAATAGCTGACGGAGAGGCCGGCCTGACCGCCGCCGACGATGACAACAGGGATATGTTCGCGATGAGCCATGGATGGGTCCTTATGAGATCGTGAGGCAGACAACATCTGCCGGCGGTGAGAAGCTGCGCAGGGTCCGCTCGATCTGGGCGAGCTGGGCATCGGCGCTGGTGCAGCGGAAGCCGTATTTCGCCTCGACCCGCAGGCTGGCCTGTTCGAGGGCGGTTCGGCAGCGTGCGGTGAACTCTTCGAGCGGATAGGCCGTGCCCGCGCTCAGATGGTCGCGGATCACGGTTGAGGGGGAATAGAGCTCTTCGGTCCGGCCGTCGGGCCATCGCACGGTGAAGCGGGTTTCAGGCATGGCGAGGCTCCGGCGATGTCAGGTTGAGATAGGGGGTGCGGGCATAGTCCCAGAACGGGGCGGAGCCTTCGCGGCTGGTCAGGTGCACCGCCGTGGCCTCGGTGACATCTCCGCAGGGGGTGGCCGAGATGCCATGGCGGTGGAAGGCGGCGCAGACCGCGTCCGCATCCCTCGCCTGTGCGGTCAGCAGAAAGCCGAAGCTCGGGAAGCTGCGCAGCCAGCGGGCCATGTCGACGCCCTCCGGGCGGGGCAGGGCCTCCAGCTGGATGTCGATCCCGACGCCTGAGGCCTCCGCCAGCATGAGGGCAGTGCCCGCGATGCCGCCCTGGCTGATATCCTTGCCACTGGTGACCAGCCCGGCTTCGGCGATCTCCGGCAGGATCGAGAGCGCAGCGCGCAAGGCGGCGGGCGGCGTTGTGAGTGCGGCGTTCCAGTTGTCGAACGGCTCGCGATAGCTGCCGCGCAGATCCGTGGCACAGATCAGCACATCGCCCGGGCGCGCGGTGAAACTTGAGATCACCTTGCGGGCATGTCCCAGGATCGAAACCGAAAGCTGCAGCGCCTCGGTCCGTAGATTGGTATGCCCGCCGACAATGGGCACGCCATAGGCCTGTGCGGCGGCTTTCATCCCGGCCAGCACGGGCTGGGCCTGTTCGGCGCTGGGCGCCCAGATCGCGTTGGTCACCGCCCGGGGGCGGCCGCCCATGGAGAGGATGTCCGAGATGTTCACCATCACCCCGCACCAGCCCGCGAACCACGGATCGGCCTCTACGAAGGCGTTTATGAACCCTTCGCAGGCAAAGAGGTCATGGCCCTCCTGACCCGGCAGCACGGCGCAATCATCACCGGGCTGACCCGTGCTCTGCGCCGTCAGGCCCAGGGTGCCCGTGCTCTGGGCGATGTCGAGCTTGCTGCGGATCGAGGGGTGATCGCGCAGGTCCCGCACGATCTGACGCAGGGGGAGATGGGGTTTCATCACCTGCGCCTCCGCGTCGGCGACAGGGTTTTCCAGCCGATGAACGGGTCCGGGATGGGCGGATAGGCGGCAAGGTCTGCCTGCATCTCCATATGGGGGACGCCATGCACCTCGATCTCGCGCAACGGGGTCCAGTGGAGACGTTTGAACAGGTTCACATTCTGCATCTGGACCTGCGCGAGGAACCGGTCGCAGCCCCGGCCATGGGCGGTGCAGACCGCGAGCCGGATCAACTCGGCCCCGAGACGGCCCATGCGGCGGTGGCTCTCGGCCACGGCCAGTCGCGACCCGCGCCAGACGCGCGGGCTCTCTTCATGGATGCGCACGGTGCCCACCACCTGATCGGCCTCCGAGGCCAGCGTGCTGATCGCGGCCAGGGGCGTGGCGATGGCATCGATCGCATCCCGGTCATCGGTGGCGAAGATCCGTTGTTCCTCGACAAAGACCCGGTGGCGCAGCTCGCGCACCCCGGCCAGCTCCCAGGGTTGGGCGGCGGCGCGGATGATGAAGTCGGGCGACAGAAAGGCGCGGGCGTTCTGGAAACTCATGACACCCTCAGCTTTTCGTAGACCGACAGGGCCGAGCAGGCGCCGCATTTGGCGCAGCCCGCCTTGGCGCTTTCGGCGCTCATCCCCGCGCGCAGGATCATCCCCGACAGGGGCCTCAGGATCTGTGCCATGAAGTCCGAGCTGGGGGCCGGATGGCTTTCCAGCGGCGTGCCCGAGACCGGCACGAAGGGCACCACAAAGGGATAGACCCCGATCTTGCAGAGCTCCTGCGCGGTGGCGAGGATCGCCTCCGGCGTGTCGCCGAGCCCGGCGAGGATATAGGTCGAGACCTGCCCCCGGCCAAAGACAGCAACAGCGGCGCGGAAGCTGCTGAAATACTTCTCAAGGCTGACCTGCGCCTTGCCGGGCATGATCCGCGCGCGCACCTCGGGCGTCACCGCCTCCAGATGCATGCCGAGCGCGTCGACCCCGGCCTCGGCCATGCGCTCATGCCAGACGTCATCCTCGGGCGGCTCGCATTGGGCCTGAATCGGCAGGTCCACGGCGGCCTTGATCGCGGCGGCGCTGTCGGTCATCACCGCAGCCCCCCGGTCCTTGCCCGCCGGGGTGCCGGTGGTCATCACCATATGCTTGACGCCGTCGAGCTCCACCGCGGCCTTGGCGACCTCGGCCAGTTGTTGCGGCGTCTTGTGGGCGATGGTGCGCCCGGCGGCGAGCGATTGCCCGATAGAGCAGAACTTGCAGGTCTTCTTGCGGCTCTCATACCGGATGCAGGTCTGCAGAACGGTGGTGGCCAGCACGTCCTTGGAATGCAGCGTGGCGATCTTGCTGTACTCGATCCCGTCTGCGGTCTTGAGATCGTAGAACCGCGGGCGGGTCGGGAACCGGACCTTGCCGAGGGGGACGCCGGATTTCGTGACCTCGGCCAGCCCGTCCGCGCCCGGAGCCTGTACCAGATAGGGACTGTCAAAGGCGGGGGCCGTATGGACCGGCACCATGACGGTACTGCCGCCCAAGGTCACGGCCTTGTGGTCGGTCGGACCCGCGCCGCCACGGCGGCTCTCCATCCCGGCGGTGGGATCGACCAGCCGCATGCCCCGGGTCTGCAATTCGTTGATCAGGTCGGCTTCAGACATCTTCGACCTCCGTCTCGGACTGGGGCACGAGACCCTGGGGCGTCTCGATCCGGTGGACCGGCTGGGCAGGGCGCGCATCATGCACCAGATGCAGAAGCTCGGGCCGCGCATAGTGGCCGACACTGTCCATCATCCGCTTGCGCTTGGTCACAAGGCGCATGTCGAGATCGGCGATCAGAATGCCTTCCCCCTCGGTCAGGGGCGGGACCACGTGGCGGCCTTCGGGCGAGATGATGCAGGTCATGCAGCCATCGCGCAGGCCTTTCTGCAGCTTGGGGTCGGGCGAGATGCTGGCAATCTGCTCTTCGGTCAGCCAGCCGGTGGCGTTGACCACGAAAGCGCCTGCCTCCAGCGCGTGATGGCGCATGGTCACCTCGATCTGCTCGCCAAAGATCGGTCCCACAAGGCTGCCGGGGAAATGCCCCACATGGATCTCTTCATGCTGGGCCATCAGCGCATAGCGCGCGAGCGGGTTGTAATGCTCCCAGCAGGCCAGCGCGCCGATCCGGCCCAGCTTGGTCTCCACGACCTTGAGGCCGGCGCCATCCCCTTGGCCCCAGATCATGCGCTCATGATAGGTCGGGGTGATCTTGCGCCGCTTCAGCACCAGCGAACCATCGGCATCAAAGATCAGCTGCGTGTTGAAGAGCGAGCCGTTGTCGCGCTCATTCACGCCCAGCACGATCACGACGCCCCGTTTCAGCGCGGCATCGGCCACCGCTTGGGTTTCCGGCGAGGGGACGACGACCGCCTCTTCATAGAGACGCAGATGTTCGGCCCCCTGCAGCATGGGCGGTTGGACAAAGGAAAAATAGGGGTAATAGGGCACGAAGGTCTCGGGAAAGACGATCAGCTCGGCGCCCTTCTCGGCGGCTTCGGCGATGGCGTTGAGAACCCGTTCGATCGTGCCCGCACGGCTTGTCAGATCCGGGGCGATTTGCACGGCGGCGGCACGCACCATCCGGCTGGGGTCGGCATCAGGCATGAGGGCATCCTTTCAGGCGCGACAGGCGACGCCGTTGCCGCCCGGGAGGGTTGGTGGGGGATCGAGAGGCCGGGGCAACGCCGTTGCCGCCCCGGCCGAGGCCTGGGTCAGAGGGTCCAGGTATCGAGGATCAGGGCATTGTCGCGCACATGCAGCAGCTTGAGGTCGAGCACATCCTGCGGTGCGATCGGCGTGATCCCCGGCAGGAGAGACGGCTCCCCATGACCCATCAGCATCTGGAGCGCGAAGCGGCAGGCATAGACCTTGCCGCCTTCCTTCATGAACTTCGTCAGGTTCGCGGCATAGTTCTGCGCGCCGGGGAAGGCCTCGTCGCCCAGGGTCGGGAAGCCGCGCTGCACGCCCAGCGACACGCCGGGACCATAGAGCAGGACCGAGGTTTCGAACCCTTTGCGCTGCAGGCGGATGGCCTGAAGGATGTTGACCAGCCCGATGGAGCCTTCGAAGGCCACGGTGTGGAAGGTCACGAGGGCTTTCTGGCCCTCCTCGGCCTGGACGTCCTCAAAGACCTTGTGTTCGTAGTCTACGAAAAAGTCTCCGTCCTTGTGAGCGGGGGTTGTGACTTCTGGCATCGCATTCTCCTGTCATGCGCTTTTGGGTTTCACCTAGCTAGGCGCGGCGATCAGGAGTGGGCTATTGATGCATACAATTTTGCAGGTAATGCAATTGTATTGATTGTACGAATGTGCTGAGCGGATGGGCGTAGATCGAACCGGTTGTTCGAAAAATGGGCGATCATATGCTCAAGAGGCCGATTTTAGCGCCAGATAGCACTTGCAGGATTGTCTACATAATATGCATACAATAAGGGTTTTGCTGTCAAATCCCCGAGGTGTCTGATGCAGAACTGGCCCCAGCGAATCAAACAATCCGGTCGTCCCCGCTATCTGGCGATCGTGGACTGCATCGCGCAGGACATGAAGGATAGGGTGCTGTTGCCCGGGGATCAGCTCCCGCCGCAGCGCCAGCTCGCCGATATCATCGGCGTGAATTTCACCACCGTGTCGCGCGGCTATACCGAGGCGATCAATCGCGGGCTCATCGCGTCCCATGTGGGGCGTGGCACCTTCGTTTTGCCGCAAAAGAGCCTGAGCAGCAGTGACGAGCGGCGGGCGCTGGCCAATGACCTGACCATGAACGCCCCGCCCGAGCCGACCGATCCCGAACTGTTGGAGAGGATGCGGGCCGGGCTCTCGGCGGTGTCCGACGATCTGGTGCATCTCTTGCGCTATCAGGATCCGGTCGGGGGCAGTGTCGACAAGGAGGCCGCCTCGATCTGGCTGTCGATGCGGGGTCTGGTGCCCAATCTCGAACGGATCGCGGTCACGCCCGGGGCCCATGCCACGATGCTCGCAATCCTGACGGTCTTGGCCCGGCCGGGCGATTGCGTCCTCTGCGAGGAGATCACCTATGCCGGGTTCAAGAAGATCTGCACCCAGCTCGGGCTGAAGCTGGTCGGGTTGCCCATGGATGCGGATGGGGTGCAGCCGGATGCGCTGGAGGCGGCCATCGCCGAACACCACCCGCGTGCGCTCTATCTCAACCCGACCCTGCACAATCCGACGACCATGATCGTGCCGCAGGACCGCCGGCTCGAGATCGCCGAAGTCATCCGGCGACACAACCTGCCGCTGATCGAGGATGACGCCTATGGGTTCGTGCTGCCGGATGCGCCGCCGCCCATGGCGACCAGTGCCCCGGAACAGACCTGGTATATCGGCGGGCTCGCAAAATGCATCGGGGCGGGTCTGCGTCTGGCGTTTACGGTCACGCCCACGGCGCGGGCGGCCTTCGCGCTGGAAAACGGGATCCGCGCTGCTTCGGTCATGTCCTCGCCGGTCTCCATGGCGCTGGCCACGCGCTGGGTGCTGGACGGGACGGCGGACCAGATCCGCCGTTTCATCCGCAGCGAGACGAAGCTGCGGCAGGAGATTGCCGCTGAGCTCGTCACCGAGGCGGCGTTCATCGCCAAGCCCCACGCGTTCAACATCTGGCTGCGTCTGCCGGGGGGCGTGACCAGTGCTTCGCTGATGGCGGCGATGTCGAACCACGAGATCGGCATCACGCCCGAAAGCGCCTTTCGTATGTCCGTGGGGGAGGATCGCTTCGTGCGCATCTGCCTTGGCGGGCGCATCCCCCGCGAGACATTGCCCCAGACGCTGTCACATCTGAACAATCAGATCTGGCAATTGTCCCAGTAGGTGCGCGGTCTCCGTGTCGGGGCTGGCATTGCGGTCGCGACAATCTGCATACACTATGGCGGCATTGACCGGAGGAGATGCGCCATGGCGCCTGAGACGGAGAAACGCGCCTGGCTGCCGAAGGTGCAGAGGACGGACGGGCCGCTCTATCTCTCGATCGCGGAGGTCATCGCCGAGGACATCCGCAGCGGTGTCCTGACACCGGGGCAACGCCTGCCGCCGCAGCGGGCCCTGGCCAAGGCGCTCGGCGTCGATTTCACGACCGTGAGCCGGGCCTATGCAGCCGCAGCCAGACAGAATCTGGTCGAGGGCCGGGTCGGGCAGGGCACCTATGTAAAGCCGCGGATCTCGGAGGGGGGCGGGCGCGCCGCGCCGGACCGCACTGTGGATATGAGCATGAACATGCCGCCGCGCTTCGACGATCCGAGGCTGGTCCAGCAGATGTGGGGCAGTTTCCACCATCTGGGGCTCGAGAAAGGCGACAGCTTTCTGATGCGCTACCAGCGCCCCGGGGGCAGCGCCGAGGATCGCGATGCCGCGCGGGGCTGGCTCGAGGCGCAGTTTGGCCTTGAGGGCGCGGCGCAGGTGGTGCTCTGCAACGGGGTGCAGGGGGCGCTGCTCTCCATTCTCTCGCTGCTGGCCAAGCCTGGCGACACGCTGTGTTGCGAAGCGATTACCTTTCCCGGGTTTCTCGCGGTGGCGAAGTATCTCGGGCTCAACCTCGTGCCGGTCGAGATGGATGCCGAAGGCCTGCGGCCCGACGCGTTGGAGGCGGTCTGCGAGACCCACGGGCCAAAGGCGCTCTATACGATCCCGACGCTGCACAATCCGACCACGGCAACGCTAGGCCCCGAGCGTCGTCAGCGGATTGCCGAGATTGCCCGCAAACACGGTCTGACCGTGCTGGAGGATGACGCCTATGGCGCGCTGGCCGCCGATGCTCCACCGCCTCTGGCCCATTACGCGCCAGAGCGGACCTGGCATATCTGCACCACGTCGAAATGCCTCGCGCCGTCCCTCCGGGTCTGTTTTGTCACGCCGCCGCAAGGTGCCTCGAATGAAGGGCTCAAGCGCGCCATTCGGGCAAATGGCGGGGTTGTCTCGCCGATTTCAGCGGGGCTGGTGACGACCTGGCAATCCTCCGGTCTCGCGGCGCAGATCACATCGGCCATCCTGGTCGAGACCCGCGCGCGGCAAGCGGCCTTTGCGGAGGCCGTGCCGGGCATCCCCCTGCGCGACGGGGCGTTTCATGTCTGGATGCCCCTGCCGGAGGGGCAATCGGCGACCGATCTGGCATTTGCCCTGCGCGGCAGCGGCCTCGGGATCCTGCCGGGGCAGGCCTTTGCCTGCGGCGCGCCGGTGAACGCAGTGCGGATCGCGCTGGGCTCTCCGGATCGGCTGGGGGATTTGCGCCGCGAATTGCGCGGTCTTGTCGAGGCGTTGCAGAACCCCGGAGAGGCCGCGTGGATGGCGGTCTGATGCCGCCGGGTCCTAAAACCCGTGCAGACGTTTGGCCCATTGCAGGCCGATCATCGCCCCCTTGAAGCGCGGCAAAAGCGCAAGCGAGAGCAGGATCACCCCCACGGACACCGTCAGAGCCATGGTGAGCGCCGATGGCTGCCAGATCGACCACATGAGATGCATGGCGAACCCGGCCAGATGGCCCACGATGAGGATCGTCACATATGCGGGTCCGTCATCGGCCCGGGCATGGGTCAGATCGAGGTCGCAGGCCTCGCACCGCGCATTCACCTTCAGGTAGCTGTGCAGGACTTTGCCCTCGCCACATTTCGGGCAGCGCATGCGGAACCCGCGCTTGAGCGCTTGTCGGGTGTTCCGGGCGGGGATGTCGTGCTCGATCGCTTCCACAATGGGCTCCTTCGCGTAAGCAATATGCATACAAAAGGCATATAAGGCGATTCTTGATTGGGTGCAATGCGGGCATTGATTTGCTTGGCAGACCCTTCTCTGCGGCATTTCGGGTGATTAGCCCCTCCTAAACTTGCAGACAATTCTCGACCCGGCACGGCTCGGGGAATATTGAGTGTATATTGTATGCAGGTCTCGCACTGGCGCGCCAAAGTGCTCTTTCGGAAAAGCTGCAGGATGATCGCGCCGCAAGCGAGCATCCTGCGTCCCGCTCAGCGCGGTCTTGGCATCTCTGCCCTGACCGGGTTGCCGCTGGTGTGCATCAGCGGCCCGATCCGGGGGGGCCGCACGTCCAGTCCCCACGGTGCCCCGCATATGCGTCCGCGACGGGCAAACTCTGTCATTCGAGATCCGACAAGGTGTCGTGCAGGGCTTCGACACGCTCGAGATGGCCGCGATTGTCCTGGCCGCTATGGGTGGCCACGCTGAGCACGAGGGCCCGCAGGATTGCCATGGCGCCGACATAGGAATCGAAGGCCTGGCTGGTCTGGACCGTCGAGGTCAGCGTCCAGCGTGCAAAGGCCGGGGCAGCGCGGATGCTGGTATCCGTGATCAAGAGGACGCTTGCCCCGGTTTCGGCGGCCACCTTGACCAGATCGGTGAAGGCTGCGGGCCTGCGGCGCAGCCCCATGAACACGGCCACATCTCCGGCGCGAAGCTGGGCAAGGTCCTCGGCCATGGATTGTGCCGGGGCCGCCATGAGCGAGGTGTTGGGCCGGAGCTGCGACAGGCCCGCCGCCAGATACTGGGCGAGGGCGTGGCTGTTCCGGAACCCGGCAATCTTCACCATGCGGGCCGCGCCGATCGTCTCTGCGATATCGCGCAAGGTGACCGGGTTCAGCGCAGAGAGCGTGGAATCGAGGACGGCGATCTCCTCTTGCAGGATAGCCGAGAGGAACTCGGACCCCGGTGTGGCGCGGGAGGCTGTGTGCAGCGGGGATCCCTGCATCTGCAAACGACGCGAGGCCTGCCTTGCGGCGTCAAAGGTCTCGAAGCCGAGCCGTTTGAAGAACCGGGTGACCGTGGCATTGGACACGCCGGAGCGTCGCGCGAGCTCTGTCGCGGTGTGGGCTGCGAGATCCCCGGGATATTGCAGCAGCACGTCCGCAATGCGCCGTTCCTGCTCGGGCAAGTGGTCATAGGCCCCATGAATGCGCAGACTCAGGGATTTTGACGGGGATTCTGCTGGGTTCTTGGGCAAAGCGACTCCGCATATATGAAAAATTCTTTTCACTGATTGATATGCGGCGAAACTGCGATTTCGGTCAAGGGACCCTGTCACCCCGTCCCGGAGACCTCAGCCCATGGCGTCGATCGCTGCCACCTCCAAACGCTGGAGCCTGCGGGTGAACTGGGTGGTGGAGCGTGTCTGCGTCGCGCTGCTGGTCCTGCTGGTGCTGGATGTGTGGCTGGGGGTTCTGCTGCGTTACGTGATCCCGCTGCCTTTGACCTTCACCGAAGAGCTGGCCCGCTACCTGATGATCTGGATGGCGCTTCTGGCTGTATCCTCGGGGATTGCGCATCGCGAGCATATTGGCGTCGAGTTCGTGTTTGTCCGCCTGCCTGCCGGGGTGCGCCGGGGGCTGGCGGTGGCCTTCGACGTGGTGGGCTTCCTCTTTTTCTTTGCCCTGTTCTGGTACGGCCTCGGCTTTGTCGAGCGCGGGATGACCCGGCTCACGATGATCTACGCGGTGCCCAAGGGATATGCCTTTGCCGGGGTGCCGCTCGCAGCCGCGCTCGCCTGTATCCAGCTGTTGCTGATGGGCATTCACGACGCCCTGTCAGAGCGGCCGGTCGAGGCGACAGGTGCCTCCATCGCGGGCATGGGGGACGAGTGATGGGGATGCTCCTCGTACCGGCCGCCTTTTTCGGCTTCCTCGCGCTGGGCCTTCCGGTGGGGATCGCCATCGGCGTTGCCGGGATGATCGGGATCCTCGATATGGGGCCGCGCTTCATGACCATGGCCCCGGACCGGGTCTTTGCCGGTCTGGACCTCTTTCCGTTTCTCGCCATGCCCTTCTTCATCCTTGCGGGCGAGATCATGAACCGCTCGGGCATCACCCAGGGGCTGGTCAAGCTCGCCGAGGCGCTGGTGGGCTGGCTGCGCGGGGGCATGGCGCATTCCAACATGGTGGCCTCGGTGATGTTCGCCGGGATCACGGGCTCGGCCACCGCCGATGCCGCGGCGTTTGGCAACACGCTGGTGCCGGCGATGCAGCGGGCGGGGTATAGCCGCCCCTATGCCTGTGCCGTGACCGCCGCGGGCTCGATCATCGGGCCGACCATTCCGCCCTCGACCCTGGCGATCATCTACGGATCGATCATGGGGGTGTCGATTGCGGGCCTCTTCGCCGCCGGGATCCTGCCGGGGCTGCTGATCTGCGTGGTCTGCATGGCGATCATTGCGCTGACCGCCCGGGTCAAGAACCTGCCCAAGGGCGAGGGCGGGCCCAGCCTCTGCGCGGTCTGGGCCGCTTTGAAAGAGGGTGTGCTCGCGGTCCTGCTGCCGATCTTCATCCTTGGATCGATCCTGGGGGGCTTTGCCACGCCGACCGAGGCGGCGGCCATCGCCGTGGCCTATGCGCTCTTTGTGGGCGGAGTGCTCTACCGCGCGCTGAGCTGGCAGGACCTCTACGAGGTTGCGGTGCGCACGACCCGGATCACCGGTGTGATCTTCCTCATCATCGCCTCGGCCACGATCCTCGGCTGGTGGATGACCTTCAACCAGATCCCGCAGGCGGTGGCCGAGGCGATGTTGTCGATCTCGGACAATCCCAATGTGATCATCGGTCTGATCCTCCTGCTGATCCTCGCCATCGGGATGGTCATGGATATCAACGCGACGCTGATCATCCTCGCGCCGGTGCTGGCGCCGCTGACCCTGCTGATCGGGATGGATCCGGTCCATGCCGGGATCATGATCATTCTCGCGCTGAACATCTCGCTCATGACGCCCCCGGTCGGGGCCTGCCTGTTCGTGCTGGCCTCGGTCACTGGCGAGAAGGTGGAATCCATCACCCGGGAGCTCTGGCCCTTCATCCTCGCCGAGGTCCTCATCCTCGTGCTGGTGGCGTTCTGGTCCGATCTGACGCTTTTCGTGCCGAGACTGCTCGGCCTCTGACACCTCACAGACCAACAGGAAAGGAAATACATATGTCCCTGATCAAACCTCTCGCCGCGGCGGCCGCGGTTGCATTGCTCGCCGGACAGGCGGTTGCGCAGGATGTCACCATCCGTCTGGCGCATCTCAACCCGGCAGATCCGTTCAAGAGCCATTCCGGCGCCATGACGGCTGTGTTCAAATCCCTGGTCGAGGCCAATTCCAACGGCGCGATCGAGGTGCAGCTCTTCCCCAACGGTCAGCTTGGCAAGGATGCCGAAGTGCTCGATCAGGTGCGCGCGGGGCTGGTGGAAAGCACGATCTCCTCTTCGGGCGGGCTGGCGCAGCACTATCCGCTGGTCGGCGTCTTCGACATCCCCTTCGCCTTTCCCAATATCGGTGTCGCCAGTCGGGTGATCACCAAGGACAGCGCCTTTGGTGAGAAATTCGTCGGGGATATTGAGGACAAGACCGAGCTCAAGGTATTGGGCCTGCTCGATTCCGGCGGGTTCTTTGCCTTCACCAACTCCAAGCAGCCGATCACCTCGGTGGAGGATATGGACGGGCTGCGGATCCGCACCATGACCCTGCCCACCCATGAGGCGATGATCTCGTCCCTCGGGGGCCAGCCGACACCGCTGCCCTGGGCCGAGGTCTATACCGCGCTGCAGACCGGCGTGGCGGATGGCCAGATGAACCCGATCCCGATCATCGCCTTTGCGAAGTTCAACGAGGTGCAGGAGTATCTGTCGATCACCAACCACGTGATCACGCCCTATATCTGGACCATGAACGAAGCCTTCTTCGACAGCCTCTCGCCAGAGCATCAGACCCTGATCAGCTGGGCCGCCGAGGTCGCAACCGAAGCCGGGCGCTCCATGAACCGCGTGATCGAGGCCTCCGAGACCGGTCTGCCCGCGCTGGCCGAGAACATGGAGGTCAATGTGGTCTCCGGCGAGGAACTGGCCAAGTTCGCCGAGGCCGCCCAGCCCGCGGTCCGCGCCCTGATCGAAGAGCAATATGGCGCCGAGGGCATCGCCATGCTGGAAACGATGCTGGACTCCGTGGCCGCCGCCAAGGCGGAGTTCTAAGCTGTCACGGAACAGGCCGGGCGCTGCGTGCGCCCGGCACCCCGACGACGATTGACGACACTTCCACGACGGGGGACAGGCCCCTGTCGTTCCTGCGAGGACCGCATGACCACGGAAATTCGCCGCGCGACAGGCCGCGCCGACGACTTCACCCTTCTGATCAATCCGCTTGCCGCGAAGGATCACCCCTGGACCGATGCGCAGGATGCCATCCTGAATGACCGGGCTTTGGCGACGGCCCGGGACACGATCGGATCCTGGCCGGGCTATGCCGAGACACCGCTGGTCTCGCTGGACCAGATGGCTGCGCAGGCCGGGGTGGCTGCGATCCATTACAAGGACGAAGGCCCGCGCTTTGGCCTGCGCAGTTTCAAGGCGCTGGGCGGGGCCTATGCGGTGGCGCGGCTCCTGCAGGCGCAGGTCGCGGACACCCTCGGGCGCGCGGTCGAGATGTCCGAGATTGTCGGCGGCGCCCATCCCGAGATCGTCGCGGGCATCACAGTGTGCTGCGCCACGGATGGCAATCACGGACGCTCCGTCGCTTGGGGCGCGCAGACCTTCGGCTGCCGCTGCGTGATCTTCATCCACGCCACCGTTTCGGAGGGCCGCAAGACCGCGATCGAGGCCTATGGCGCCGAGGTGCGCCGCTGCGTCGGCAACTACGATGACAGCGTTCGCGAGGCGCAGGACACTTCAAGCCGCGAGGGCTGGTTCGTGGTCTCGGACACGTCCTATCCGGGCTATCTCGAAGTCCCGAAAGACGTGATGCAGGGCTATGAACTAATGGCGGCGGAGGCCTTCGATCAGTTGGAGGCCCCGCCCACCCATATCTTCCTGCAGACCGGGGTTGGTGGCATGGCCGCCGCCGTTGCGGCCCTTGCCAAGCGACGCTGGCAATCGGCGCGCCCGACCATCGTGCTGGCCGATCCCGACAAATCCGCCTGCTGGCTCGACAGTTACCGCGCTGGAGAGCCGCGCGCGGTCGAGGGGGATCTCGACACGCTCATGGCGGGGCTGGCCTGTGGCGAAGTGTCGATGCTGGCTTGGGAGGTGCTCCGGGATCACGGCGATGCGGTGATCGCCCTGACGGATGCGGCGGCCGTGGCCTCCATGCGGGATCTTGCGGATCCCTTGCCCGGTGATCCGCCCATCGTGGCGGGGGAAAGCGCGGTGGCCGGTCTGGCCGGGATGCGCGCGGTGTTGTCCGATCCGGATGCCACGGCCGCGCTTGGCTTGGGCGTCGGGGCGCGGGTGCTCGTCTTCGGGACCGAGGCGGACACGGACCCGGTTGTCTACGAAGAGCTGGTCGGCAAGAGCGCTGATACCGTCCGGCTGGCGGGCTGATGACCGCCCCTTCCATTTCCAGCCCCCGCCTCATGGCGCGGCTGCGCCGCATGGGCGAGATTGGCGCGCTGGAGGGCGGGGGCGTGTGCCGTCTGGCCCTATCGGACGCGGACCGCGAGGGGCGGGACCAGTTTGTCGCCTGGCTCGAGGCGCTGGGGCTCACGGTCCAGATCGATGTGATCGGCAATATCTGGGGGCTGCGCCCGGGTCTGGAGGAGGGGCCGCCCGTGATGATCGGCTCCCATATCGATACGGTCGCGACCGGCGGGCTCTATGACGGGACGCTTGGGGTGATGGCGGGGCTTGAGCTGGTCGAGGCGCTGAACACGGCGCAGATCCAGACACGACACCCGATCGCCGTCGCGGCGTTCACGAATGAAGAGGGCGCGCGCTTCGCCCCGGATATGATGGGGTCCGGCGTCCATCAGGGCGCGCTGGATCTGGCCGAGATGCGCGCGACCCGCGCCACGGATGGGAGCGCCGTGCTCGGCGACGAGCTTGACCGGATCGGCTATGCCGGACCCGTCCCGGCGGCCTCGATGACGCCGCGCGCCTATCTGGAGCTTCATGTGGAACAGGGGCCCGTGCTCGAAGCCGAGGGCGTGGCCATCGGGGCGGTCACCGGAGTTCAGGGCATCTCGTGGACCGAGTTCACCATCACGGGGCAGTCCAACCATGCGGGTACCACGCCCATGTCCATGCGGAGGGACGCTGGGGTGGTCGCGGCAGAGATCGCCATTGCTGCGCGCCGCATTGCCGAGGATGCGGGGCCGCCTCAGGTCGCGACGGTCGGCGTGCTGGAACTGACGCCGGGTCTCGTCAATGTCGTGCCTGCCGAAGCCCGGCTGACCGTGGATCTGCGTCACACGGAGGAGGCTCAGCTGGCCGCCTCCGAAGCGCGGCTGATGGCGGCTGCCGAGGCCGCGGCAGAGGCCGAGGGCTGCGCGCTGACTGCGCGCCGCCTCGCCCGGTTCGGTCCGGTCACCTTTGACCCCGCGCTGGTCGACAGGATCGCGGCAGCGGCCAAGGCGCGGCACTTGACGGTGCGCCGGATGCCATCCGGGGCCGGGCATGACGCACAGATGTTTGCCCCGAATTGCCCTGCGGCCATGGTCTTTGTGCCCTCCGCTGGGGGGCTGAGCCACAATATTCACGAACATACGGATGAGGCGGATCTCGTTGCGGGGGCGCAGGTCCTCCTCGATGTTGTCCTCAATCTCGCAGGAGCGGTTGCATGAGCAGGAAATTCGTCGTGGCCGGAGCGCAGCTCGGGCCCATCGCCCGGGACGAACCGCGCAGTTCCGCCGTCGCCCGCATGGCGGCCCTCATGCGCGCAGCCCATGGTCGGGGCGCACGGCTGGTGGTCTTTCCGGAGCTTGCGCTGACGACCTTCTTTCCACGCTGGTTTCAGGAGCCGGGCCCCGCGCTGGACGCGTGGTTCGAGACCGAGATGCCCTCGGCCGAGACCCGGCCGCTCTTTGAGCTCGCGGCCGAGCTCGGCATCGGTTTTCACCTGGGCTATGCCGAGAAAACCCCGGATGGGCGCTATTTCAACACCGCGATCCTTGTGGATGAGACAGGGGCGATTGTCGGCAAGTACCGCAAGATCCACCTGCCCGGCCATGATCAGCATGAGCCCTGGCGACCCTTCCAGCATCTGGAGAAACGCTATTTCGAGACCGGCGATCTCGGCTTTCCGGTCTTTGACGCGCTGGGTGGCAAGCTCGGCATGTGCATCTGCAACGACCGACGCTGGCCGGAAACCTGGCGGATGCTCGGGCTGGGCGGGGCCGAGATGGTGGTGCTTGGCTATAACACGCCGCTCCATTATCCGCCCGCGCCGGAACACGATCATCTGCAGTATTTCCATAACGATCTGTCGCTGCAGGCGGGCTGCTATCAGAACGGGCTCTGGGCGGTGGGGGTCGCCAAGGCCGGGCAGGAAGAGGGCTGCGAGCTGATCGCGGGCAGCCTCATCGTCGCGCCGACCGGCGAGGTGGTGGCACGTGCCGCAACGGCGGGGGACGAGGTGTTCACGGCAGAGGTCGATCTGGATCGCTGCACGGAGATCCGGGCCAATATCTTCGACTTTCAAAAGCATCGCGAACCGCAGGAATATGGGGCCATCTGCACGCCGCGCTAAGGGCGAGGCCACTGGACGGAGGTGCGGGGGTGAGGGCGCAGAGAGGGACAAGCAGGTGCGAACCGTTCGGGGTGCACGGCACAGTAGCCTCGGAGCGGATCCTGCCCTAAGCACGTGCCCGGACCCCGCGCGCGGCGCGCTGTCACAAAGGGACGTTCCCATGACCGAGACCGGCTCCACTTTCGTGCCTCTGGGCGAGGCCAACGCGCTGCTCCTCGCCCCGGTGGAGGAGCTGGACTATTTCGACACCCGTGCGATCCTGCTGCCGCGTCCAGTCACACCGTTGGAAGCCTGGAACCTGACGACGGAGCGTCCGCTGCCCCTGTTGCCCTTGGCCTTTCGGATTCGCGATGCAATTTGCGCGCCCTTCGGTGTCGCGCCCATTGGCGGGTTCAGTGGCACGCGGTCGTCAGAGGTGGCGGTGGGGGACCAGCTGGATTTCTTTCTGGTGGAGCATGTCTCGGACACATGCCTCTGCCTGACCGCGCGGGACCGGCATCTCGACGTGCTGACCTGCCTGTCCTGCAAGGGGCGCAGCCTCGCGATCACCTCTTCGGTCCGGACCCATAATGCATTCGGTCGCCTCTACATGCTGCCTGTCGGGCCAGCCCACAAACTGATCGTGTCGCGGCTTCTCAAGCGTGTCGCGGATGCGCTCGAGGAGGCGCCTGCGGGGTAGGGCGCGGTGTGGGGCGGCGACGCCTGTCCCATGGGTAGACCGGAGGGGAACTATCCTGCAGCCTGCGCCGTCAGCCGCTCGATCCAGAGCCTTTGTAGCAGGATGATAGTCTTGGCATCCCGGATGTCACCGGTCTCGATCATCTCCATCGCCTTGCCCAAGGGGATCTCGGACACCTCGATGTCCTCCCCCTCGTCGAACGCGCCGCCGCCATCGCTCACCTGATCTGAGGCGGTATAGGTCCCCATGAAGAAGGCGAGGTATTCCGTCACCGATCCGGGGCTCATGAAGACGTCGAAAAGGTGCGTCAGCGTCTGGACCCGGTAGCCGGTCTCTTCAAAGAGTTCCGCGCGCATCCGATCCTCGGCCCCTTCCCCTTCGAGCAAGCCCGCCGGGGTCTCGATCAGAGCCTCCAGCCCTGTGTTGACAAAGACAGGCAGCCGGAACTGCCGGGTGAGAAGCACGGTGTCCGTCCCGGCATTATAGAGCAGGCAGGTCGCGCCATTGCCTCGGTCATAGGTCTCGCGTGTCTGGCGCTGCCACTGGCCGTCCCGCCGCCGCAGTTCAAATGCGTGTTTGGTCAGAACCCCCCAGTCATCTGAGAGGATTTCTTGGGAAATGGGGCGAAACCAGTCTGCTGTGTGCATCACCTTGATCCTTTTGTGCCCTGCCGTTATCGTGCAAAAACGTGCAGAGTCAAGAAAAGTCGTGCAATGCTGAGCCATGAACGGAAGACCCACCTGCTCTCCCTTCTCGCGACACAGGGCCGTCTTGTGGCGAGGGATGTGAGCCGCGATCTCGGGGTGTCGGAGGATACGATCCGGCGCGATCTGCGCGAGTTGGCGAAGGAGGGCCGCCTGAAGCGCGTGCATGGGGGCGCTGTCCCGGTGGCACCGGCAAACGCGCCCTTTCCGCGCCGGATCGGGTTGGCAACGCCCGAGAAGATCGAGATCGGGCGGCATGCCGCGGCCATGGTTGAGCCGGGTCATGTGGTGTTCATCGATGGTGGGACCACGGCACTCCAGCTGGCCCGACACCTGCCACATGCCCTGAACGCGACGGTCATCACCCATAGCCCGAATGTGGTCATGGAGCTATTGAACCACACGCATCTCGAGGTGGAGATCGTGGGCGGTCGACTTCTGCGCCATTCCATCGTGACAAGTGGTGCTGCCACGATCGAATGGCTGGATCGCTATCGGCCGGACCTGTGTTTCATCGGCGCGACCGGCCTGCACCCGGATGAGGGCATCACCACCGGAGACAGCGAGGATGCCGCTGTGAAGCGTGCCGTGATTGCCCGATCAGGTGCCGCGGTGATCCTCGGGTCGTCAGAAAAATTCGGCACTGTTGCGGCCTGCGAGATCGCCCGCTGGGCCGAGGTAGACGGCCTTGTCGTCTCCGGCAAAGCGGCGCCGAGAGCGACGGAGCTTTTCGGGCATCTGGGCTGCGAGATCCACGTGAGCGATCGTCCCGGCTAAGGACGTGCGGGCCCGTCAGCGGGCCACGGCGAACCCGTCCCAGGCAGCGTCGAAAAAGGCGCGTTCAAGGGCAACCGCCCGGGCGAAGGTCGCGCGCACATCTGCGCGCCGGGTCTCGTCCAGTGTCTCGTAGACCGTGTCGAGCTGCCCGCGCAGATACGCCACGACGCCCGCGAAATCGGGGCCCGCATGGAGGGTGATCCACTCACCCAGCCAGAATGGCAGCGCGTCGGCGCGATCTTCGACCGGAGCGGCCCAGTCGAGATAGATCCACTCGGCCACCACCAGAACAGAGAGCATGAGCTCATAGCGGCCCGATAGGCGCGCGTCCTCCATCAGGCCCTGAAACGCGCGGGTTTCAGGGGCGGCCGCCTCGGCCTGGGGCACGCCGAGCGCCTCCAGCGCGCGCAGGAAATAGGTGTTCTCTGCTCCGCAGATCGCGCCGAGAAACTGCGCGCCCGGCACGGCATCGGCCAGGGACGGGGCATGGGCGACGGTGGCGGCAAGCAACCGGACGAAGCCTTCGACAAACAGGTAGTCCTGTTGCAGGTATCCGGCCATCTTCTCGGGGTCGAGCGTGCCCTCTGCAAGCGCGTCGGTGAACGCATGGGTCGTGGCCGCGGTCCAGTCCTCGGCAACCTGTGCCCGAAGGGTTTCTGTTGCGCTCATCGAAGCCTCCGAAACTGAGTGTGCTGCATGGATTGCGGGCGATGCGCCGCCTGTGATCCTCTTGGCCAGTGACGGCTGAACGGTGGGATGTCAATCAATCCGAGTGCGCATGCGCCCGCGTTGTGGAGCCGACCGATGCAGAGCGTCCCTGCTTTGCACTGCGCGCGCACCTCAATCCGCTGATCGCGAGGGCTCATCCTGCGACGCCCCGAAGGACGCGAGGATTGCGCGATGGGCATCCGTCCCCAGAAAGGCCGCCAGAACCGCGATCACATCCCGCAGAAACGCCCTGTCGTCCCGGTGGACTACGAAGGCACCGAACGCGGGCGGCGCCTCCTCCGTCGGAACGGGGACCAGCGCCAAGCCCCAATCCGGGACGTGCGCGATGAAGGCGCTGTGCGCCCGGCCCACGCTGGCATAGGCGTCAACCTTGCCGTCGCGCACGGCCTGTGCCGCGTGAGCATAGGTGTCGAATACCGTGATCTGCGGCTGGCCCACGCCCAGGTCCAGTGCGGTGCGGTGCTGGATCTGGTCGCGGATCACCGCGAATCGCGCCTCCCGGTTGCGCGCCAGGGATCTGTACCCGCTGAGCCTTCGGGGATTGTCCCCGCGCACCAGAAGCCCATCCGACTGCGCCCAGATCGGGCGGCTGAACGCGGCGGTGCGACGTCGGTCATCGGTTTGAAGCAGGCCCGTCGTCATGCGCCAGCGTCCGTCCGACAAACCAGGGAGCAGGTCGGCAAACTCCGTCTCGTCGGGCTCGAACGGGGCCGCGCTGATCTGCTGTGCGACATATCGGGCCAGTTCCACATCGCAGCCCGTTGCCACGCCATCCCGGCCAAGGAAGTTGAACGGAGGTTCGATCAGATAAGCAAATCTCATGCCGTCTCCGAGCTTTGCCGGGGGCCATAGCTTGCGATCTTGATCGCGAGGACCTGTTCGCATGTCTCGATCTTTGCGCGCTGGGCCTTTAGGGCCAGAGCGTGGTCCGCGAGGATTTGCCGCCGCTCGGCGATCCCGGCTTGGCCGGCTTTCGCCAGGGCGGTGAAGCGTTTCATCTGTTTCAGCGGCATGCCTGTTTCGCGCAACCAGTAGAGCAAGGTCAGCCATTCGACATCGCGCGGCGCGAAGCGGCGGTGCCCGTCGCCCCCGCGGTGGATCTCGGGCAGCATGCCCGACCTTTCGTAGAACCGGATCGTGTCCGCGGACAGGCCACAGGCCGCCGATGCCTCTACAATTTTCATGGTCGCTTCTGATCCTCCGCCCTCTGGATAGCGACTTGGAGCCGCTCCAGGTCAACGGGCAAATCGCAGGAACCCGGACGGATCCGCCACAGAGCCCGTCGCCCGAATGTTCAAGGCGGGTTTTGGGCGGTGCTACGGTCTGTGCCCTGCGCCTCGATTGTGTCGCTGGTTGGGGTCGCAGGGCCGGTCCGTTTCGAAAATCCTTGCCCGGATCAGGGAACGGCCTTCTACTTCGCGCGATTTGAGGACGAGCAATGCGACCGGAAGAGATTGATGTCCATGCGCTGAGCGACCTTATCGGCGTGGTGTATGATTCCGCGCTGGAGCAGAACCAGTGGCAAAGCCTGATCACCCGGATCACCGACATGTTCCCGGGCTTCTTCGGCTGGACCAGTTCCTTTCACAACGAATACTGGCTCGGCATGTACAATGCGGATGGGTTCAACGACCTGCTGCTGGAACGCTGGGATGTGGAGCGTACGGATGACGACCGCGTCTTCTCGCAAATGCCGGACGAGCTGAACGACATGCGCCGGGTGCAGCGGCAGCGCGTGATGCCGACCCTTGGCGGGATCCTGAACTCGCGACAGGTGTTCACGGATGAAGAGCTGCACGGCTTCGAGTTCTACAAGCAGAAGATGAAACCGCTCGGCATCGGCCACTGGATCGGGCTGGCCTTTGCGGTGTCCGGTCCCCGCTACGCCACGATCGCCTTTGCCGAGATCGACGCGATGCCGGGTGAGAAGGACTATACCGGACTGCACGCGCTGCTGGAGCTTTTGTCGCCGCATGTGGTGCGCGCCATGCGGATGTCCCGGGCGCTCCATCTTGCAAAGCAGGGGGCGGATGCCTTCCATGGGTTTCTCGATGTGGTCGCGCTGCCCTTGATCGTCTGCGATGCGGAGGGGCTGATGCTTTACAGCAATGAGGCGGGGCGCCGGATGCTCGCCCGTGGGGCCATCCTCCGGATCTCTGACGCCGGGCGAGTGACCCTGACCGAGCGCCACGCGACGGACTGGCTCTATCGGTGCTTTCGCGATCTCGAGACCCGCAAGCAGACACGGGGCCTGCGGGTCGAGGACGAAGACGGGCCGGTCTCGCTCTGTGTTGCGCCCTTCCACCCGAGGATGTCCGAAGAGGTTCAGGCCGATCGGGACGTCTTCGAGAATGCCACGCTCTTTTCGATCTTTGTCGGCAGCCAGGGCACCGCGGCGGTGAACCCGGCGCTGTTGCAGGATGTCTTTGGCCTGACGCGGCGCGAGGCCGAGGTGTGCGGCCATATCGTCACCGGCCTGAGTCCGGCGGAAATCGCGGCCCTCACGGGCCGCGCGGAGAAGACCATCCGCAATCAGGTGCAGTCCGTGTTGGAAAAGGTGGGCGTGCATTCCACCGGGGCCCTGGGCGAGGCGCTCTCGGTCTTTCGGATCGTCGGGGCCATGTACGACCCGGACGACCCGATCCTCTATGCGCCCGCCCCGGGCGTCTTTTCCGGACGGTTGTCCTGAGTCAGACCATCATCCGCCCGCGTTCGTATTCGACGGAGTCGGGCATCCCCGCCAGATGGGTGATGATCGCGTTCCAGATGCCCAAGGCGTGGGCTTGCCCTGCCGTGGCCGCCTCCTGGCTTTCGTAGATGGCCATGACGATGCCCTTGCCCTCGCCCGTCCAGGCCGCCTGCATGCGGATGACGCCGGGGATGGCAGCGATCTTTTCAGAGATGCCGTCAAGCTGGGCTTCGACCGCGTCGATGTCGGTTGCTTCGAAGGTTGTGACACGTGTGTACATGTGGCGTCCTTTTACTGGAGCGTGACCGAGCCAAGCACGTCGAGCTTGCTGTCACCGGTTTCGGGGTTGGTCAGCGTCGTGAAGGTCCCACCGCCGGTAGCCGTCGCGAACTTGCCGGTGCCGCCGGACACGTGCCACGTGCCGAGGGCGGCGCGGTCTGCGGTCATGCCATGCACGGACCAGGGTCCGTACCACATATCCCCATCCGCATCGGTCCAGGAGCAGATGCCGCCACCGGTTGCGCCGGCGCCCATCGTGACCAGCATGTTGCCGGTACAGGTGCCGCCCATCCCCGCCATCGGCGTGCCGTTCTCGGGCAGGGTATAGGCGGTGTCGCTCTTGATATAGAGATGGGTGTCCCCGAGGGGGGTGTATTCGTTGCTCGCCTTGCCGAGGGTGGTGCCGCTGATGTCAAAGGATCCGCTTTCGGCGAGGGCGGCGCCACTGCTGGCGAGGATGGCGAGAAGGGTAAGAAGTTTCATTGCAAAATCTCTGTTTACGGGTGTCCGGCGCTTTCCTCCGTGCGCCGTTGACGCAGACCCAGCCTGACCCAAGGGAAGCTGCGGATGCATGGGCAATATTCCCCAAGGGGCACCCGTTTCAGACGTCCATCGCGAGGCGTCGTTCCTCCGCTGCGCCGGGGTGCGCGCGCGAATGACCCTGCTAGCCCAGAGCAGGCAAGGCTTCGCGGTCGGGGCGTGACGGAAAGAACAAGCTCACCCGCCGAGCCATGGGCCAGAGGCGACAGCCCGGGGGAGGCTCGCGCCGTGTTGTCAGCGGCTGGCGGGACGAAGGCCTGGGTGCAGCACCGTCCCGATCACAGGGATCACGCCGCTATCGGTTTCGATCTCCGCGATCATCACATTGGCAAATTCGCTGGCCGTGATGTCGACGATATTGGCCGCCTTGGATGACGTGGCCGCAAACCCGATACCAAGAACGAGCGTGCCGAGTTTGCGCCTATCCGTCATGAGGGTTCCCCAGTTTGCAAAGAGAGGGGTGGACCCGCGCACGGGTCCGACGAACCGGAAGGATCCGGGGTTCAGAACGTGAATGTCGTGCCGATGATGAGATCGACCGTCTGGTAGTCGGCCTTCAGCCTGCCACCGGGGCCCGAGAGGTCCTGCCGCCCGGCATCGAAATAGCGCAGCTCGCCATTGACGGACCATTGCTCCGAGAGCGCGTATGCAGCGCCCAGCATGATCTGGAAACCGATGTTGCCAGTGTCATTGTATTCGCCGGGCGCATTGCCGCCCTCCACGTCGAAATCGACCTCTGTGATATAGGCCAGGCCTGCGCCCAGATAGGGGGTCACCCGGCCCCCGGCGCGCGGGGCGAAGTCGTAATAGCCATTCACCGCAAGCGTGGTGGAGGCAAAGTCACCCCGTACCCCTGCGCCACCATCGGCGTCGCCGGTGCGGTAGGTGTATTCAATTTCCGAACGGAAGGGGCTTCCGGCATAGTCATAGCCGATCGCACCCCCGAGGATCTGCCCCCTGTCAAAGCCCGTGTCGCCCGGTGTCGCGCCGGAAAGATCCGTGTCCGACAGCATGGACACGCCGCCAAAGCCACGGATGTAGAAGCTGCCATCAGCCACCGCCGGAAGGGCGAAGCTTGTCAGGAGCGCTGCGGTGAGAACGGTGCAGGACAGGGATGAGAAGGCCATGTGCGAGGTCCTTTGTGAGCGTGCATTGGGCCGCCTGCCGAGCAAGCGATGCCACGACACTTCGCGCGCAAGAGGCTGGTTTCAAAGGGATCTGCACGAACGGCCCGTCTGACTGCACGAATGGCAGCCCGGGTTTGCGATCCTTTGGCAGAGGGTAGGGCGCGCGGCCGACCGCCCCCCGCAGGGTCAGACCGTGCTGCGCCGTGCCGCCTTGAGGGCCGCGCGATAGCTGCGGCTGACCGGCAATTCGACCCCGCCGATCATCCGGCAGATGACCCGCCCGTCGCCCGAGACCACCTCGTCGATCTGGTCCAGGGCAACCCAGTGGGAGCGATGGACCTGCATGCCGTTCCGGTTCTGCAACAGATCGACAGCCCGGCCAAAGGGGAACAGGATCAGCGTGTCGCCTTGGGTGGTGAAGACGCGGATGTAGTGCAGCTCTGCCGAGAGCGCCACGAGCTGGCGTCCGAGCCGCCCGGGAATACGGGACCAGAATTCGGCCGCGTCTGCCCGTTGCGGGTCGGGGTTTGCCGGGGCGTCCTGCGGGCGCGGGACACGCCGCGCGCCGCGTTCAAGCTGCAAAAGGCTTGGCGCGTTGATCAAGCTCCAGATCAGCACGAGGGGTACGAAAAAATGCGCCAGTTCAGCGCCGAGGCGGAGCAAGAGCGCATCGCCCTCGTCGTCGAATGCGCCCTCGCCGCCGAGCACTTCGTCAACGCCAAGTGCAATGGGCGCAAAGAGCAGGGAGGCCAGGATCGCCGAGACAATGACCTGCACGATGCCCGGGAGCGCCGAGAAACGCTCGATCCGTCCAAGCACCATCTGGGTCAAGGCGAGCAGGGCAAGCGCGGGGACCACATGGGCGGCCCAGAATGCCAGGGTGTTCAGGGTGCCCAACCCCTCGGATGCGCTTGGGCCGATTGAGGTCAACCCGATGGTCAGGCCGATGCCGCAGAGGATAAGATAAGGCACCCAGCCCATATTCGACCCGCGAGCGGGTGCTCTGATTTCGGGGGCGGTGGCACCGCCTCTCTTGCCATCGTCTTTCATGCGCTGATCAGCGGAATGCCCTGCAGGGCCTTGAGAAACACCATGGCGGTGAAGCTGGCATAAAGCAGCGCCGCGATCCAGATCACCCGCGCCGAGAGGATGAGCCGATCCGCCAGCAGTCCGAAAAGTGGCAGGATCTGCATGGCATGCAGTGCAAGGAAATGCGCCGGGCGCAGATCGCCCACCTCCATGGACCAGCCGAGCAGTGGCAGCTTTGGCCCATCCGCCGAGGGCAGGCCCACAAAGCGCCCGCCATTGCCCGCCAGCGTCCCGGCGACCCAGAAGGTCAGCACCATCGTCGCGATGAAGCCAAGGACGATGCCCAGCCGCAGCCGCGGTGCGAAGCGGGCGGCTCGGTCCATCCAGACCGCGCCCCCGACAAGCCCCACGGTCAGCATGAGTACCGTTGCCCCCGCGCCCATCAGCCCGTACATCATCGCGTGAAACGGCGTGGTGTCGTTGAAATGCGAGAGCTCCTGCCGCGCCGCCTGTGTGCCGATATAGGCCATCTCGAAAACGAAGGCGGCTCCGGAGGCCCCGGCGGTCGAGACCAGCAGCCAGCTTGTCCTCCAGCGCGGCGACAGGCGCTGCGTGGCAAGACCGAGGGTCGCAAAGAGCAGCGCGAAAGAGACGCTGAATTTGAACGGTTTCAACCAGACCGGCTCGCCACCGATCATCCTGTCATCGAGCATGAGCATCCCCAGCGTCAGGAGGGTCATCCCGACCGCCGCGCGGCTCAGGCGCGCGAACCCGCGGGCCGCATCGAACCGCGTGGGGATGGCGATGGCATGGGCGATGGATCTGATCCGCTGCAATCCGGTCTCCAGCATCTTGGTGCTCCCCTGTGGTATCCGGTGACCCAGATGGTGCCGCGAGAGCCGCGGACCAGCGCGCCTGCACGAATGGAGCGTTCGCGTGCACCAACCGCAACACGGGGCCCGTTGCCCGAGCCCCTCTGAGAGGGGGCATGGCGCTCTGATCCGCGCGCCCGGGGATTTCATGCCTCAATATCCGTGTCGGGCAGGACATGGTTGAACTGGTCATCGCGGCTCGCTAGCCTGACGGGGCTTCGGGGCAAGTATCTAGGTCCGCGGAAAGCCGTCATCGGCAGCCCAATCCAAGACAGACATCCTTTTTTCGGCTGTCTCATGCTCGAACCAGCGGACCTGCGAGCCAGAAGTGAGAGATCCGATGACAAAATCCCTGAAACAGCTCCGTCGTGACGCCAAGGCCCTGCGTAAGGCGCATCAGGCGGGCGAGCTGCGCGCAACCCAGCGCATTGCCAACTATCCGCCCCGTCCCGAGGGCACCGCTCTGAAATACGCGGATTACCTCCATGTGATCGCACGGGAGAACAGCTTCCCGTCCTGGCCCGCGCTCAAGCTCGCGGCGGACATGATCGGCATGGACCTCGCCGCGAAACGCCAGCGGCTCAAACTGGCGCTCTACCATGGGCAATTCGGGGTGGCGGACCAGTTGCTGGCGGACACGCCCGATCTGGCCGAGGGGGATCTGGCGCTTTGCCTTGGGCTCTATCTCAGGCCGCAGGTCCTGCAAATGCTGGAGGAGGCGCCGGAGCGCGCGACGCAGCTCATCGGGTTTCGCGCCCCGCCTTTGACGATCCTCGCCCGGTCCAAATGGATCCACCACAAGCCGGAACGGGTCGGGGACATGCTTGCCATCGCGGACGCTCTGCTGGCCCATGACGCAGATCTCGATCTCGGCGCGCCGGTCTATGACGGGACGGACTACACGCTATCGCCGCTCTATTTCGCGATCGGGCACGCGAACAACATGCCGCTCGGGCAGTGGCTGTTGGAGAAGGGGGCGAACCCCAATGATGGAGAGAGCCTCTATCATGCGACAGAGCTGGGCCATCACGCGGGGTTGGAGATGTTGCTGGCGCATGGGGCCGATCCCAAGGGTACCAATGCGCTGCTGCGCGCGATGGATTTCCACGACACGACCGCTGTGCAGATGCTGCTCGACCATGGCGCGCAGGTGGACGAGTTCGATGGGTCCCATGTGGGGGGCGAGGCACCCTGGGTCGTACCCGCGCTGCACCAGGCGGCACGTCGCATGTGTGGGGCTGATATGATCGATCTTCTGCTGCGAAACGGGGCGGATCCCGAGCGTCGCTTCGAGGGGACCACGCCCTATGCCTATGCCCGTGTCTTTGGCAATCAGGCGCTGGCCCGGACGTTGGCCGCGCGCGGGGTCGATACGACATTGACCGAGATCGAAACCCTGCTCGCGGCGGCCGCCGAGGGGGCGACGGGCGCACGGATCTCTGATCCCGCGACGATCCCCGTGGCCTATCGCAACATCATTCGCATGATCCTGCATATCCCCGGCAAGCTGGACCATGTCCGCAGTCTTGTTGCGCTGGGGGTCGCGCCGGACCTGCCGGATACCGAAGGGCTCACCCCGGTCCAGGTGGCCGGTTGGGAAGGCCTGCCCGAGGTCATGGCCTTTCTTTTGACCCAAAAGCCGGATCTGACCCATATGAACAGCTATGGCGGCACGCTTCTGTCGACGATCCTGCATGGGGCGGAAAACTGCCCGCATGGGGCAGAGCGAGACTATATCGGGTGCCTGCAGCTCGCCCTGCAGGAGGGCGTGCCCCTGCCGCGCCGGGCAATCGATCTGGCGGGGGGCGATGACATCGTGGAATTCCTGTCGGACTGGGCCGAGCGCCACCCGGAACAAGTGGTTTAGCGCGGGGTCGGCGAGGGCATGCTGTTTCGTTGGGGGTACCGGGATGCTGCGTCCGACAGTGTCAACGCGTAACGCTCTTGCGCCTTTCACCTGATCCTCGGATCGCGCTTGGGGCGGCCGCCAGACCGGAGGCCGCCTGGCTGGCGTTCCGGGTGTCGCGCGCCATGGGCATCCGGGTTTCTTTGCCATGATATGCCCGAAATCACCGCGCGCCCTTTGGCTTACCCATAGCTGGCTCAGGTGGTTTGAACCTGCTGGGCAGAGAACCGGGTGGAGCAAGCAGTACGACGGTGCCCCAATTAGTGGGGGCGACCTCGTGGCGAACGCGGGCCATCTCGATCCGGCCTGTTCCGGGATCGCGTTTGCCGATTGGGACGCAGCTCCGGGCACCTGCGCGTTGGTGCACCGAACGTTTAGCGCGCCGAAAAAGGTCGCGACCTGAGAGGGGAGGCAATCCTACGGCTGAAGATCACACCTGATGTCGACATGAACGGAATTCCGCGTCGGTTGACCTGAGCTTTGGGAGAGGCTGCGTCGGGACGGGCTGTTCCGAGTTTCCGAGTGTCAGACACGACGTCAGAGCGGCACATCGCGCGTCCTTCACCGTATGAGGGGGACTTGGACGGGGCGGCGCATCGCTCAGGTATCCTGCCACGGAAAGGATCGAGCTCGCCAAACAGACGAAGGCTTCGCCGCGCGCCAGTTCGATTGAGGTGTCACCTTGGCTCTTACGCGAGACGTTTCAGTGAGCGCCTCAGCGAATGCAGCCCCGTTTGGAACGGCAATGCGATGCCTGAGGGTCACGGGCGACTTGGCGTCATCCCATAGAAACGCATTGAATGTGGGTGGCGGAGACGAAGGGATTCGAACCCTCGAGACGGTTTCCCGCCTACTCCCTTAGCAGGGGAGCGCCTTCGACCACTCGGCCACGTCTCCGCTGACCCGTCTATCAGCGGCATGTGAGGGAAAACAAGGGCAAATCACAGCCTTTGCAGAAAATGGCGCTAGCGACGGGGCGTACAGGATGACTTGACGGGAGAGTGGCCGAGTAGCGCCCGTCGGATCCTGTTCCTGACCTGCCTGACCCACCGAATGCCGGCAGCTTTATTGCGCCGCGCCAAGATCAGGAACCGGGTCGCCGAAGAGAGGGGGCTCGGTTCTCAAATGGAAGGAAAAGGCAGCACCGGGTCTGGCACAGGCTTCGCGCGTTACTTGCGCGCGCGGGCTGTGGTCGGGGGACAGACACCCTCCGCACTGGGATCCTCAGCCGTGGCCCGAAAGCCGCGTGGCGTGCGAATGTAATCGCGTGTCGCGTCGCGCTCATGGACAAGACCGCCCGGAGGCAAGGGCGTCTGCAGGTCTCGGACTGGTGCCCGAAATGTGCCTTGGACGGCGACCGGGAGTCAGGTGTTGAACAGGAAGTGCAGGACGTCGCCGTCCTTGACCACGTAGCCCTTGCCCTCTGCGCGCATCTTCCCTGCTTCTTTCGCCGGTTGCTCGCCACCGAGTGCGACGAAGTCGTCATAGGCGATCGTTTCGGCGCGGATGAAGCCGCGCTCGAAATCGCCGTGGATTACGCCGGCGGCCTGAGGCGCATGGGTGCCTTCGGGGATGGTCCAGGCGCGGGCCTCTTTGGGGCCGACGGTGAAATAGGTCTCGAGATGCAAAAGCGCATATCCCGCCTTGATCAACCGATCGAGCCCGGCTTCCTCGAGCCCCATCTCGGACAGGAACATCTCGGCCTCGTCGGCTTCGAGCTGGCTGATCTCTTCCTCGATCTGGGCCGAGATGACCACATGGGCCGCGCCCTGCTCGGCGGCCATGGCGGCGACCGCGTCGGAATGGGCGTTGCCGGATCCGGCCGTGGCCTCGTCCACATTGCAGACATAGAGGATCGGCTTGGTGGTCAGGAGTTGCAGCATCCGCCACGCCTTGGCGTCTTCGTCATCCACCTCGACCACGCGCGCGGGCTTGCCATCCTCGAGCGCTTTCATCGCGGCCTTCATCAGACGCTCTTGCTGGACGGCTTCCTTGTCGCCACCGCGCACCTTGCGGACGATGTTCTGCAGGCGCTTTTCGATGCTTTCCATATCCGCGAGCATCAGCTCGGTTTCGATGGTGGCGGCATCGGCGATCGGGTCGACGCGCCCCTCCACATGGGTGACGTCGCCATCTTCGAAGCAGCGCAGCACATGGGCGATGGCGTCGACCTCGCGGATATTGGCGAGGAACTGGTTGCCAAGGCCCTCGCCCTTGGACGCACCCTTCACCAACCCGGCGATATCGACAAAGGTCATGCGGGTGGGGATCACCTGCTTGGATTTGGCGATCTCGGCCAAAGCGTCGAGGCGTGTATCCGGCACGGCCACCTCGCCCACATTCGGCTCGATGGTGCAGAAGGGGAAGTTCGCGGCCTGCGCGGCGGCTGTCTTGGTCAGCGCGTTGAACAGGGTGGACTTGCCCACATTCGGCAGCCCGACAATTCCCATCTTGAAGCCCATGGCGTGCGTCCTCTGCCAGATCCGGTGTCGCGGCTTCTTAGGCGGAAGGCCCCGGCGCTGCAAGCGCGGGGGGGCGGGAGATGCGCCACGGCCCATTGATTTCCGCCCCGGTTTTCGCCAAACCCCCTTGGACAGGTTCAAGCGAGGACAGAATGACCCGGATCGACGACACATTTGCGCGCCTCAAGGCTGACGGCAAGAAGGCCTTCGTCGCCTATGTCATGGGCGGAGATCCGGATTACGAGACCTCGCTGGAGATCGTGCGCGGTCTGCCGGGGGCCGGGGTGGATGTCATCGAGCTCGGGCTGCCCTTCACGGATCCGATGGCCGATGGTCCGACCATCCAGCTGGCCGGGCAGCGCGCGTTGGAGGGGGGGCAAACCCTCGACAAGACGCTGGATCTGGCGCGGGGCCTGCGCGAGACCGACACCTCCACCCCCATCGTGATGATGGGCTATTACAACCCGATCTATTCGCGCGGGGTCGAAACATTCCTGGCGCAGGCCAAGGAGGCCGGGGTGGACGGGCTGATCATCGTGGATCTGCCCCCCGAGGAAGATAGCGAGCTGTGTATCCCGGCGCAGAAGGCGGGGCTGAACTTCATCCGCCTTGCCACGCCGACGACGGATGATGCGCGCCTGCCCAAGGTGCTGCAGAACACGTCGGGCTTTGTCTATTATGTCTCGATCACCGGGATCACGGGCGCTGCCCAGGCGCAGGCGACGGATGTTGCGCCCGAGGTGGCGCGGATCAAGGCGGCGACGGATCTGCCGGTGATCGTCGGCTTCGGGGTCCGAACGCCCGAGCTCGCCGAAAGCATCGCGGGCACCGCCGATGGCACCGTGGTTGGCTCGGCCATCGTCAAGATGGTGGAAGAGGGCAAGCCCGTGCCCGAGATCCTCGCCTTTGTCGCGGACCTTGCCGCGGGGGCGCATCGCGCCTGAGTCGCTGCGCGGGTGCATTGCCTGCGCGTTGCGCGGCTGCGCATCCGGTAGGTGCCGGATCAGACGCGTCCAGCTGGTGGCAAATCCGCGCATTCCGACCTTGGTCGGCTGCGAATCCGTTCCTTGAAAGGGCTTTTCATGCTCTGGTCGTCGAGGTGGGCGATATGTCGCCTTTGGCTGATCTTGCCAGGTTCCAGCTTTTAGTATACCGCCGCATACAGTCCGTCTTTTCCCGGTTCCGGACCCTGTGTGCGAGCCGGTGTTCAAGCTCTAGCCAACACATATGTGGGGATCCCAATGAGCCTCTATTCCGAATACCTGACAGAGATCGAAACGCGCAAAGAGCAGGGTCTTAACCCCAAGCCGATTGATGATGGTGCGCTGACCAGCGAGATCATCGCGCAGATCAAGGATACGGGGAACGCGCATCGCGCCGACTCCCTGCAGTTTTTCATCTACAACACATTGCCGGGCACCACCGCCGCCGCACGCCAGAAGGCCGATTTCCTCAAGGAGATCATCCTCGGCGAGGTCGAGGTTGCCGAGATCACACCGGCCTTTGCCTTTGAGCAGCTGTCCCACATGAAGGGCGGTCCGTCGGTCGAGGTCCTGCTGGATCTTGCGCTTGGCGAGGATGCCGGGATCGCGGCAGATGCGGCGGACGTGCTGAAGACGCAGGTCTTTCTCTATGACGCAGACACTGCGCGCCTCAAGGACGCGCTGGATGCGGGCAATGCCGTGGCCAAGGACATCCTCGAGAGCTATTCCGACGCCGAGTTCTTCACCAAGCTGCCCGAGATCGACGAAGAGGTGAAAGTCGTCACCTATATCGCCGCCGAGGGCGATATCTCGACCGACCTCCTGTCGCCGGGCAATCAGGCGCATTCGCGTGCCGACCGCGAGCTGCACGGCAAGTGCATGATCTCGGAAGCAGCCCAGAAGCACATCAACGAGCTCAAGCTGCAGCATCCGGACAAGCAGGTCATGCTGATCGCCGAGAAGGGCACCATGGGTGTGGGATCGTCGCGGATGTCGGGGGTGAACAACGTGGCGCTCTGGACCGGCAAGCAGGCCAGCCCCTACATTCCCTTCGTCAACTACGCCCCCATCGTGGCGGGCACCAATGGCATCTCGCCGATCTTCCTGACCACCGTCGGTGTGACCGGTGGGATTGGGGTCGACCTGAAGAACTGGGTCAAGAAAGTCGACGAGAATGGCGAGCCGATCCTGAACAATGACGGCAACCCGATCCTCGAGCAGAAATACTCGGTCGAGACCGGCACGGTCCTGTCGATCAACACCAAGGCTCAGAAGCTCTATTCCGAGGATGGCGGCGAAGAACTGGTCGATATGGCCGACAGCTTCACGCCCCAGAAGATGGAGTTCATGAAGGCGGGCGGCTCCTATGCCATCGTCTTCGGCAAGAAGCTGCAGACATTCGCCTGTGAGGCGCTGGGCATCCCGCTCAAATCCGCCTTCGCCCCGGCCAAGGAAATCTCCCATGAGGGGCAGGGCCTGACCGCGGTTGAGAAGATCTTCAACGCGAATGCGTTGGGCGTGGCTTCGGACGCGCCGCTGCATGCGGGCTCGGATGTCCGGGTGAAGGTCAATATCGTGGGCTCGCAGGACACCACGGGCCTGATGACCATGCAGGAGCTTGAGGCGATGGCGGCCACGGTGGTCTCGCCACTGGTGGACGGCGCCTATCAGTCGGGCTGCCACACGGCCTCGGTCTGGGACCTCAAGGCGCAGGCGAACACCCCGCGTCTGATGAAGTTCATGAACGATTTCGGGCTCGTGACCGGTCGTGACCCGAAAGGCGCCTATCACGCCATGACGGACGTGATCCACAAGGTGCTCAACGACATCACCGTGAGCGACTGGGACATCATCATCGGCGGCGACAGCCACACGCGGATGTCCAAGGGCGTGGCCTTTGGCGCGGATTCCGGCACGGTCGCGCTGGCGCTGGCCACAGGCGAGGCTTCCATGCCGATCCCTGAGACGGTGAAGGTGACCTTCAAGGGCGAGATGGCGGACCATATGGACTTCCGCGACGTGGTCCATGCCACGCAGGCCCAGATGCTGGAACAGCATGGCGACAACGTCTTCCAGGGACGGGTGATCGAGGTGCATATCGGGACGCTGCTGGCGGACCAGGCCTTCACCTTCACGGACTGGACTGCCGAGATGAAGGCGAAGGCCTCTGTCTGCATTTCCAATGACGAGACGCTGATCGGGTCGCTGGAGCTGGCAAAATCCCGGATCCAGATCATGATCGACAAGGGGATGGAGCATGACAATGGCACCCTCGCGCGGCTGATCGCCAAGGCGGATGCGCGCATCGCCGAGATCAAGTCGGGCACGAAGCCCGCGCTGGTGCCCGATGCCAACGCCAAGTATTTCGCCGAAGTGGTGGTGGATCTGGATGCCATCAACGAGCCGATGATCGCCGACCCGGACGTGAACAATATCGACGTCTCCAAGCGCTATACCCATGACACGATCCGTCCGATCTCGTTCTACAACGCCGAGAAGAAGGTGGATCTGGGCTTTGTCGGCTCCTGCATGGTCCACAAGGGTGACATCAAGATCGTGGCCCAGATGCTGCGCAATCTTGAAGCCGCCCAGGGCAGTGTCGAGTTCAAGGCCCCGCTGGTGGTGACCGCGCCGACCTACAACATCATCGACGAGTTGAAGGAAGAGGGCGACTGGGAAGTCCTGCAGAAGTATTCGGGCTTCGAGTTCGATGATTCCGCGCCCAAGCAGACCGCGCGTACCGAGTACGAGAACATCCTCTATCTCGAGCGTCCGGGTTGTAACCTCTGCATGGGCAACCAGGAGAAGGCCGCCAAGGGCGACACGGTTCTGGCCACCTCGACCCGCCTGTTCCAGGGCCGCGTCGTGGCCGATAGCGAAACCAAGAAGGGTGAGAGCCTGCTGGGTTCGACCCCGGTGGTTGTCCTCTCGGCCATCCTGGGCCGGACACCGACCATGGACGAGTACAAGACCGCGGTCGACGGGATCGATCTGACCAAGTTCGCCCCGCCGAAGAAGGCGCCGATCGACTCGCTCTCCGTGCATTACTGAGCGGCGCGCCCGCCCGGGCGTTCAGATAGGTTCAAAGGCTGGCCGTGGTGACGCGGCCAGCCTTTTGCGTTGGTTCAGGGCGTCTGCGGACGGGCGGGGGGCGAGGTGTCGGTCCGGTTCCGGCGGAGCTGAACCTCTTCGGCGAAATGCGTGCTCAACCGTTTGCTGCCACGCGGCGGGGCGACCATGTCCTGCCCGAGCGCGCTCAGGAAAAACAAGGCGGGCCCGTGGATATGGGCCGGCGTAACCGAAGGCAGCAGTTTGATGGCAGCACGCCGGATCCAGTCCGGCAGGCGCGTGATCCGTGGCGGCGTTCCCAGGGCGGCAAAGGCCGCCTCGGCCAGCTCGGTTTGGGTCAGGATGTCAGGCCCGCCCATGGGGGCGAAGCGCCGCCCTTCGGCAATCGCCTCGGCCAGCGCGGCGGCCAGATCCGCCCCGTCAATCGGGTTGAGGCGGTGCTGCCCCGACCCAAAGAGCCAAACCCGCCCCGCCTGCGCCATGGCCAGAAAGTCGCTCATATCCGAAAAGAAGCCCGACGGGGCGATGATCGTTGAACGGATCGGCGCCGCAGCCAGCCTGTCTGCGAAGGCCTGTTTGGCGGCTGCAAGCGGGACATCGGGCATCTTGTCGGCGTTCAGCACATGGATATAGGCGAAGTGCGGGACCCCGGCGGCGAGTGCCTGGTTCAGGATGTTCAGGTTCGCCTGATAGTCCACATCCCAATAGCCCAGCCCGTCCCGCTGGCGCGTGATGCCGAGGGTCGAGATCACCAGATCCACATCCGCCATCACCCCCTCCAGACTATCGGGATCTGTGGCGGCGCCCTCGAACAGTTCCTGCGCCTCCAGATGGGTGCCGCGCGCCTTCTCCGCATCGCGGACCAGCGCACGCACATGCCAACCCTTAGCCTTGTAGTGGCGCGCGATATGGCGGCCGAGATAGCCGGTGGCCCCGGCAACGAGAACGGTTTTCATGGTGGTTTCCTCCGAATATGCGGTTTCAGGCGGCCTTCAGCCCGAGCTGGCGGACACGTGCCTGCCATGCGGCGACGGTGCGCGCATCGGGGTGACTGGCTTCGGCAAACTGGGTGACGCGGGTGGGTTTGATCCCGATGAAGCTGAAGATCTGGCAGCGCAACTGCGTCAGGATCGCGTTGTGATAGACAAGGCGCAGCAGCCAGCTCTGGGTGTCCGATGTCAGCAGCACGCGCGCCGTCCGACCGGTGAACATGGGACGGGGCAGGCCAAACCGACGACTGCGCGTGTCAAAGGCGCGTCCGGGCAAGAGCGCACGGTCGAACAGCCCCTTGAGCTTGGCAGGCAGCCCGCCCCACCACATCGGCGTGGCAAGGACGACATGGTCACTCCACTCGATATCGCGCAGCACGCCGTCGAGAGCGGGCTCGAGGGGTTTGAGGGTCTGGTAACCGCCCGCGCCGAAATCGCTGTCAAAAGTCAGATCGGGCAGGTGGGTCATCCGGACCTGGTGCCCGGCCTCCTCGGCGGCTTCGGCATAGCTGAGGGCGAGACTGCGCGAGAGCGATGTCGCCCCGGGATGGCCGTTCAGGATGAAGATGCGTTTGGACATGGGATCGCTTTCGTTTGGGGTCAGCCGATGACCGCGTGCCCGCGGGCGCGCATGCAGGCGATGACGATTTGCTTTCCGTCGCCGGGCGCGGCGGCGTCATTTTCGAGCGTGTTGTTGATCCGCTCCTCGCCGATGCGGGCGTCGTCCTCCACGGTGCCGAAGAGGCTGCCGATTTGACGATCGCGCAAGGACTGCGCGCGGGCGAGGTTCTGACACATGCCCAGATCGCCGGGGAAGTGCGCGTTGCGCGTCCCCTCCACGAGCGGTGTGTAGCGGGCTCCGGCATCGGTGCAGCCGGAGGTCAGGGCGATCAGGGCGGTGAGGGTCAAAGTCTTGAGGGTTTCCATGGGGTTGGCTTTCTCTTGAAAGGGGTCACACGCGCGCAAGCGCAGAGGGTTCTTCGCACATGGCATGGCCCATCACCCTCTTCCCGAGGTGGCAGGGGATGAACCATTTGCGCCCGGTGCCGAGCGGCAGGAGGTCAGATGCCGCGCCTACGGCGGGCACGGTCAACAGGGGGGCGAGGGCCCGGCGCCGGTGAAGCGGGGTGGCAAGGCACAGCCAGACCGCGAGCTGCAGGAGCATGGACCAGACCAGCTTGTTGACTGCGGATCCGCCAAGAAACTCTGCGACGAGGATCTCGTGAATGTGCAGCGTGGTGAAAAGCGGTCTGGATCTTGCGGCACGTAGCATCATGCCCTCACAGGGTCTTGCAGGCGTTTGGTAGACCCTTTGCAAGGGTTCGGCATGTGGGCCGCGGCCCCGCCGCGGATGGACAGCCAAAGGATCAGCACTTTCACCAGCGCCGCACCGCCATCGCCGAGTAGGCGTACCGCTTGGGGTGCGCCACTGCCTACCAGCGGGCTGGTCGCGCCGTGATCTTCCCACCGAACCGAGGGGAGGGAAGCTTGGGGTGAAATCGACATGCTCAATCTTTTCATGACTGGACGTTCGGTCAAAAAACCGGGAAAAATTGGGTCTAGAAGCCGTGCAGGTGTCTGGCCCATTGCAGGCCGATCATCGCGCCCTTGATCCGCGGAAGCAGGTAGAGCGACAGCGCAACCGCCAGGACCGAAAGCCCTGTCGCCATCACGCCCGGGTGCAGATCCCAAAGACGGTAGAGCGGCACCATCAGGGGCACCACGATATGCCCGACAATCACGATGGTCAGGTAAGCGGGCCCGTCATCAGCGCGCTGGACACTCAGGTCGAGGCCGCAAGCCTCGCAGTTACGTGCCACGCTAAGCCGTCGCTCAAACAGCCGTCCCTTCCCGCAACGTGGGCAGGTTCCGCGCCACCCGCGCAGCAGGGCAGGCTTGGTCTGTCGTTCTGTCATCGTCTCCATGATATCCTCCGAATCGTTTATGACTGGATGGTCGGTCATGTACGTCTTTTATGACTGGACGTCCAGTCATAATTGTGGAACTCTTGCCTCACCTCAGCAAAATGCAGGATATGATGCCCAAGATTGTCGACCGGGAAGAGATGCAGCACGGCATTCTCGACGCCGCCATGAAAGTCTACGCCAAGCGCGGCTACCACGCCGCGACTATTGCCGATGTGGCCAAGGAGGCCGGGCTCGGCAAGGGGACGCTCTACCTCTACTTCAAGAACAAGGAGGCCATCGCGCTGGCCATGGTCGACCGGCATTTCAAGGGGATGGAGGGGCGGTTCTTTCAAGAGCAGATGCCCGACAGCCTCGACACCTTTGCCGCGAACCTGTCGGAGACCATGAACATCCCCGACGAGCATGCGCGCTTTGTCCGTGTGTTTTTCGAAGTGTTCGGCCCGAGTTTCGCGTCAGACGCGTTCAGCGCCAGGGTCGCGGATTTCTTTGAGCAGCTGGGCGATCACTACGCTGGCCATATTCGTCATCTGCAGGCCATTGGCCAGATCCGGGACGACGCGGATGCCCAGAAACTGGGCCGGGTCTTTGCCAGTCTCATCGACGGGATGATCCTGCACAAGGGGTTGTTCAGCATCCCGTCCGAGCGGCACGACGCCCTGCGCCGTGAAGCTCTGGAGATGTTCGTGCGGGGCCTCGTGGCCTGATCCAGTCAGACCGGAAGCGCGCCGGTCATGCTCTCGAGCACGCCATCGCGTCGGATCAGCTTGTGCCAGAGCGCGCCGGCCACATGGACCAGCAGGAAGAGCGGCAGCGCCGCGAGGGCCAGTTCATGCAGACCCAGCATCGCGCCCAGAAACAACCCGCCCAGGATCGGGGTCGCATAGGCGAGGGCAATCCCCAGCCCGGACAGCACGATCAGGAACACGCTTGCATAGAGCCCGCCATGCACGACGCGTGACGCCGCATGCTCCCATCCCGGTGCGGCCTCGGGCAGGCGGCTCGCACCCGCCACGGCTTTCGTCCAGAGCAGACGCAACAGGAACACCGCGCCGAGACTCAGGGCAAACCCAATCTCGAAGCGAAAGAGCGCCGGATCCGCGAGTTGCGTCACCGAGTCGAGCCCTTTGACATAGCCGAACCCGAGAAGGGCCGCCGAGACCCAGTGCAGGGTCTTGGTCACAAATCCATGGGGCGTCGCGGTCTGGGGCATCTCATCGCTCTCGGTTGGGGGGGCAGGGTGTGAGGTCAGATCGTCTGGGCGTCTGCCTTGGCGATCTCCTCTTCGGCCAGCTTGGTCACAAACGGCGCGGCCAGCAGGCCAAGGCCCAGTGCGATCATCCCACCCATGGCGAGCAGGGCCAGAACGCCGAGGCCCAGCCCGGCCAACGCGCCCCCGACCAGCAGAACAACGGCGCCAGCGAGGATAGAGGTCATCTTGTTGAAAAACTCGGTCATGTCAGGGTCTCCAGTGTCATCTCGTGTGTTGCGATGAAACTGATATGGAGGTCCGCTGTTACGGGGCTCTGACTGCGAGTTTACAATTCTGCAAACTTCAGGCTGACGCGCAGGCCCGTGGGGGTGTTCTCGGACAGAACCAGCCTGGCGCCGTGTCGATCCGCGACCGCGCGCACCAAGGCCAGGCCCAGTCCGCTGCCATCGCTTTGCCGGGCCGCGTCGACACGCACCATGGGCTTGATGATGTCACCGTAGCGCGCCGGGTCGACGCCCGCGCCGTTATCGGCGACGCCGATCTCAGCACCACGGACAAAGAGCGTGATCTCGTCGCCGCCATAGACCAGCGCGTTCTGGATCAGGTTCGCCATGGCCTGGATCAGCATCTGCCGGTCTGCGGTCACCGTGGCGGTTGCCTCGATGGCGCGCACGGGCCGCTTGCCCTCCTCTTCGATCACAGGGCCAAAGATCTCGGACAACTCCTCGGCCAGCGCGCCGAGATCCACAGGCTCAAACCCCTCGCGGCCCTGCCCGGCCTCGATCCGCGCCACACGCATGATCGTGTCAAAGATCCCGGCCAGACGGGACGCCTCCTCTAGGGCTGCTCCGCGTTCGGGCCCGTCGGGGAGCGCCTCGAGCCGGGCGCGCAGCCGCGCCAAAGGCGTGCGCAGGTCATGGGCGAGGCTCGCGCTCAGATTGCGGGTCTGGGCCACCAGCCGTTCCAGTTCGGCCGCGGCCATGTCCAGTTGCCGCGCGATATCGTCCAGATCGTCGATGGCTCTCGTGCTGCCGGTGCGGGCCTGCAAATCCCCGGCTGCCAGCCGGTCGAGCGTGTCGGTGATCCGGATCATCCGGCGCTGGGCGACCAGCCCGATCCCAAGCCCCAGCGCGAGGTTCAGTCCAAGCACCAGCAGGGCCGTGGTCCAGAGCACCCCGCCCAAAAGCTCCAGCGCCTCGTCGCTGTCGTCGAGCGGCAGCGCGAGGAGGATTGGCGTGCCTTTGCTGTCTGGTGCGACCATGACGCGCCAGTCTTCCGAGCGGCGGAAGTCATCGCGCAGGCTGACGGTGCCACCACCCCGCGCGGCGACGCGTTCAAAGGCCGGGGGCAGGTCCCCAAGGGCGTCCAGAGGGCGCACGATCACGGCGAAGGACTCGCTCGGCACATCGTCGATTTCCATCGCCGCGGCCAGTCCGCTCAGCGAGTCGTCGACCCGGCGCAACAGCGCTTCGCGCCCGATGCTGAGCGCGATGAGAATGGCCACCACCATCCCGAGCGTAAAGATCCCCGACAACAGAAGGGTCAGCCGCAGGGTCGAGGACCGCCGCAGCCAGCGCAGTCGCGCCGTGAGGCTAGCGACCAAAGACATAGCCCTCCCCGCGCCGGGTCCGCAGAAGCGGGGCGTCGAAGGGTTTGTCGATCTTGGCACGCAGGCGGCTGATATGCGTCTCGACCACGCTCGTGGTCGGGTCAAAGCTCATGTCCCAGACCTGTTCCAGCAGCATGGTGCGTGTGACCAGCCGTCCGGGCCGCCGCATGAAATACTCCAGCAGTTTGAATTCCTTGGCCATGAGCTCGATCACCTGCCCCTGCCGCTCGCAGCGCCGTGCCAGCAAGTCGAGACTGAGATCGCCGAAGCGCAGCACGGTTTGGGCCGCGGCTCCGGCCTCGCCCCCATCCCGGCGGCGACCCAGCGCGTTGACCCGCGCCGAAAGCTCCGCAAAGGCGAAGGGCTTGGTGAGGTAGTCATCGCCACCGGCCTCGAACCCCTCGACCCTTGCATCCACCTCGGCCAGCGCCGTCAGGAACAGCGCCGGCGTGCGGTCCTTTGAGGCGCGCAGGGATTTCAGCACCGCCAACCCGTCGAGGCCCGGCACCATCCGGTCGAGGATGAGAAGCTCGTATTCCGTCCCCATGGCTGCCATCAGGGCGTCCTTGCCATCCGAGAAGTGATCCACCGTATGGCCTTCTTCACGCAGGCCCCCGGCGATCCAGGGGCCCAGCTGTGTATCATCTTCGAGAAGGAGTATGCGCATACAAATCCTTAAGCCGGATCTGGCCCAAGGGGAAGGCTGGGCCGGCTTGCGGCCCCCAAACCCGGGGGCCTGCGCCCGGGGCGTCATCCCTCTCGCTCGATCTCGAGGATTTCGCCGGTTTCTGCAGAAATCTCGACCTCCATCTCGATGCCATCGGCCCCGAGGATCTCGATCTCGTAGATCAGCTGGCCGTCATCGCGCTCCAGTTCGGCCTCTTCGAAAGTGCCGGGCACCTCGGCCAGGGCGATGGCTACGGCCTGCTCTTCGGTGAGCGAGACCTGCTCGGCCACGGAATGGGCGGAGACCGTTGTCATCAGGCTTGCGGCGCCGAGCAATCCAATCAGGGCACTTGCGGTGATGGTCTTCGGGGTCATGTGTTTCTCCTTGTGGGGCGAAGGCGGTGTGCCTTCCGATACACAGGAGATGGGAGGCCCGGGTTACGTCGCCCTTGGGCCAAGTTTACAATTCTGTAAGCTGGCGATCAGTGGCCGGTCAGGGCCGAAAGCAGTCCAAAGATTCCCACGGCAATCAGGCTGAGCGCCCAGACCAGATCGAGGTTGAACCAGGTCTTGGACAGGAATTTCAACCCAAGCCACAGGTAGATCCCCACCGCGACCACGCCGCCCGCGAAGGTCATGGAAAACGTATGGGCCAGCGCCACGAGAAACGCCGTTGTGATGTTGTTGCTCATCAGGCTCTGCGCGGCCAGATGCCCGGTCTCATCCGCGCCGATGGCACAGATCCCGAGATAGATCGGCACCAGCATCAGCCCGGCCCCATGGGCCATGGCCGCAAGAAAGGACCAGAGAGCCAGCCGCGCTGGGTGGACCCGTGCGAGAAACTTCGGGTGGCGCCGGTTGATCAGCAGATAGACTCCCATGGCGATCACCAGCAGCCCGGCGACGATGCGGATCTGCGCCTCCCATTCCACAAGGAAGATCATCACCGAAAACGGCAGCAGGATCCCGATCATGGCGAGGAAATGCCCCGCCGCCAGCATGGCCAGCGCCTTGGGCAGAGCGCTGTGCTTGCGCTCCATCAGGGCGGCCGAGACCGCGAGGGGCCAGCCCATCCCGGGATTGATCCCGTGATAGAAGCCAGAAAAAATGACAGCCCACCAAAGGGCTGTCACAGAGGTGATGTCGTCCATGCCTCAGACGGATGGGTAGCAGAAGCTGTCGGTCGAGCAATCGCCCCCTTCGAGCCGGATCTGGTGCGACCGCAGACCCTCGGGGAAATTGATATAGAAGTCCGTGTTCAGCGTCAGACCTCCGTTCTCGCCCACATCGGCCATGACCATCTGTCCGCCTTCGTCATTCGGATAGAACTGGTCATCCCAAGTGGAATAGAGCGAGTTGGTCCAGTAGACCCGCTTGCCGTCCCGGCTGATCTCGACCATCTGCGGCCCATAGGCAAAATCCTTGCCATTGGGATGCTTGGTGCCCCGGGCGATCCCGCCGAGCTCGACCTTGCCGGCCAGAACCGGGTTCATCGGGTCCGAGACGTCGTATTGATGCATCTCCCCCAGTCCCCAGCAGGCTACGTAGAGATACTTGTCGTCGAGGCTCAGATCGATATCCGTCACCAGCGGCGGCACAGCCCCAAACCCCTGGAGGAGCGGCGGCAGGTTCTCGGGATCCTCGGGGCGCGGGTCGATGGTGATCGTCTTCTTGGACTGCCAGACCCCATCGTCATCCCGCCACCAGGTGAAGATCGCGCCCTGCAGGTTCGTGGTATCAACCACCACGCCGCAGAACCCATAGGATTTGGTTGGGTCATGGGCGGGCCGGATCTCGAGCGCCATCTGATAGTTCTCGCCGAAATCCATGGTCTGGATGTTCTTGCGCGCGCGCAGATCCCAGAAGTGGATCGAATGGCCGTATTTGTTGCTGAGAAGGTCCTCGGGCACGACCCCGTTCTCGAATTGCGGCGGCAGGCCCCATTCCGAGCTGACCATGTAGTCCTGAGGCAGGTTCCACCAGAAGTCGTAATGCTTGTCCTGCTTGCCCCGGTCCATCTCGTACTGGCCGATGATCTCGAAGGTCTCGCAATCCATGATGAAGATCCCCGGAGGGCCGTCCGTGCCATCCTCGCCGCCGCCGCCGAGGCAAGAGACATAGATCCCCTCGGGGCCGCAATGGATCGTGTGCGGGCGGGAATAGCCGGTCTTGGCAAAGAGCTCCTCGGGCTCGATCGTCTTGTGGATCTTGGCCTTCAGCGGTTCTTTGACATCGATGACATAGATCCGCGACGACCGGATCCCCGGCACGATCAGATAGCGCCGTTCGAGAAAGGCATGGCCCGTCAGCGGCGAGAGTGCCGAAGAACACGCATTCCAGCCGAAATGGTGAAACTCGTCGCCGGTATTGGGCACGATCACCTGATGCACGATCTGGCCATAGGTTTCGGATTCGGGTTTCAGGTCGATCACCGCGATCCCGTCCGATTGCGAGCCATCGGGGCTGAGCATGACGGTAAATGCGTAATTCTCGACCGGTGCCTGCATCGCCAGCTTGGGCGAGGCGTGAAAGGTCGGGTCTGGTCTTAGGTTCATTGATTGTCCTCCCTGATCATCAATGCTGTCCGGTCGTCCGGATCTTGGGTTGGGGGCTGGGCCCCTCATTTCTGGGTCGTCTGGGTCAAACCTCCGCGACATTGCAGAGCTGGATCGCCCCGCTGATTTTCTCTGACAGGTCCTTCAGCTTGGCGCCGATCTCCATCCTGGCCGCGGTGCCGAAACGGCGGACCGGGCCAACGGCGCCAATGCTGAAGGTTGCGCCCACCGTGCCGATCGAAACCGGGGCGGCGACGCTGGCGATGCCGATGTCGATTTCCTGATCGCAATCGGCAAAACCGCGCTCGGCGATGAGCGCGAATTCCTGGCGCAGGGCCTCCTTGGTGGTCTTGGTGTGTTCGGTGTATTCCCGCAGGCTGTTGGACAGGATGTCCTCCTGAAACTCGGGCTCGGCAAAGGCGGCAATCGCCTTGGAGCAGGAGCAGGCATGCATGGGCCGCACCCCGAGGCCCGGGTGGATGAACGCCCGCGCCGGATCGTGGGGCGTCTCCACATGGATGATCTCGACCCGTCTGTCGCGAAAGCGCGCGAGAAACACCGTTTCGTTGTAGCTATCGGCCGCCGAGCGCATCAGCGGCGCAGAGCATCGCCGGACATCCACGTCGGACTTGCCCAAAAGCGCGATCCGGATCATCCGCTCACCGATAATGTAGCGCCCGTCGCCGGCCTGATCCTCGATCAGATGCTGCTCGAGCAGGGATTGGACCAGGCGATAGCAGGTGGGCTTGGGCAATCCGGTCGCGCGCTGCAGCTCGGTCACTGAGACAGGGCGCCCGGCGACGGCAATAACTTCGAGCAGAGTGACCAGACGGCCGAAATGCATGTCGCGGAGCCTATCGCAGAATGAGACCTTGTCTCATTTGAAGGGACTCTTCTGAGTCCAATCAAGTATAATTTACCAGCACAGTCCCGAATATGCCGGAAAAAATGCCTGCGAAGCGATCAAAGTTGGTTTTTGGTCCCTGCGTCAAGCCAAAGCGAGCCGGGTGACGCATTGCGGAACGCGGGGGACCCCTAGCCGAGCTCCAGGCTCGTCACCGCAAATAGCGGGGCTTCCGGGCTGGCAAACGCGCCGCGATACATGCGGGCGGTGCGAAAGCTCGGCGTCATGCCATGACCTTCGCAGATCGCCGTCAGGGCGGCCGCACTTTGCGGCACATCGATGATCAGCGCGCAACCGGCCCAGTCCGACGCATGGGTCAGGAGCGCCTCGGCGATCTCGGGGCTGTCGGCCTGCAGCGGACCGATCTTGGCCCCCTCGCCACAGCGGCGCACGGTGCAAAGCCCCGCAATCTGCCCGCCTTTTTCAAAGACAAACGTCTGGCGGGTTTCTGCGGGCAGGAACCAGGCCCGCAGATAGGCCGGTTTGGCCACGCCCGAGGCCGCGCCCTCCCGCGCGATGAGCGATGGCAGATCCCCAGAGCTTGCCGGGCGGATCGCCGCGCTGGCCTGGGCGGGCAGGGTCCCGGAATACCGGCTGGTGCCGCCCGCATGGACAAAACCCGAAGCGGCGTAGTTCGCCTGCTGGTCCTCGACACCGTCCAGCCCCACGGTGCGATCGCCCGCATGGGCCAGCGCATGGGTCCAGAGTGCCAGACCGATCCCTTTCCCGCGATGGATCGGGCGGACGATGTAAAGGCCCAGAAACGCATAGTCCGGACTGTGGTTCACAACCGAAATCGCCGCGACCGGATGGCCCTCGTGGCGCGCGATGAAGAACCCCTCCGGATCCGCCTGATAAAACGCCGCGGCGTCCTCAAGCCCGGGGTTCCACCCCTCCTCGGCGGCCCAGCTCAGGATCTCGGCGAGGTCTTCCTCGGTGGCGGTGCGAAATTCGGTCATTTGAGCAAGGCATCCCTGAGAGAATCCGTCCGATCCGGCTGCGCGCGCAGATCGAGTTGCGACACAAGGTCGAGCAGATGTCCGGCCATCAGTTCTTCGGCCGTGTCCCCATCATGGCTGGCCAGCGCCCGCACCAGCGCGTGATGGGCGTTGCTTTCGCAAAGTGCGTTGCGCCGTTGCCAGTAGAGCGCGATGACCAGCGACGAGCGCGAGATGAGCTGTTGGACGAAACCTTCGATGGTTTTCTGGTCGGCCATGCGTGCGATGATGCAGTGGAACTCGCCCGACAGCTTGAGCGCGAGCCCGGCCTCGTCCCGGGCCAGGGCCGCATGCTCGCGGTCGATATGGTCGTTGAGCTGGGTGATGTCGGCGGGGGTGGCGCGCTCGGCGGCGGCGCGCGCGGTGCGCGGCTCCAGCAGGGCGCGCGCCTCGAACACTTCGCGGGCCTCCTTGATCGACGGTTTGGCGACAAAGGCCCCGCGATTGCGCTGGATCGTGACGAGCCCGCCATGTTCCATCGCGCGCAAGGCCTGACGCACCAGTGTGCGGCTCACACCAAAGATTTCGCCGACCTCGTCCTCGCTGAGCTTGGCGCCTGGCCTCACCCGGTGTTCGTGCACGGCTTCGGTCAGCTGTGCGACGATTCCATCAACGGATGATACTTGGCCTGAGGACATGGCGGGCATGGTTACTCTCCTGGCTCAAGCTTGGCGAGGGACAGCCGCCCGCGCAACATTGAACACAGTGAGGGTTAAAATCGTATACAATCTCTGCCTGGATTTTGAACAATAAATCGACGCCATGCCCTGATGCGGTCAAAAGCGCGCCTCGCTGCAGCGGATTTGCGAAATTCCTTAGAGGTTGCGCGCCCGGCTGGTGAACCTTGCGGAGACACCGCGAGGATATCATGAGCCAAGATCTGGATCTGGAGCTGTTCAACCTGACCAAGCGCTACGGCAAGACCGTGGCGGTGGATGCGATTTCGTATCACTTCGATGCGGGCACCTATGCCTGTCTGCTGGGGCCATCGGGTTGCGGCAAATCCTCGACCCTGCGGATGATCGCCGGACATGAGAGCGTGTCGGACGGTGCGGTCCTGCTCGCCGGGCGGGACATCTCGCACCTGCCGCCCGCCAAGCGTGGCACGGCGATGATGTTTCAGAACTACGCGCTGTTCCCGCATCTCTCCGTGCTCGAGAATGTCGGTTTCAGCCTCAAGATGCAGGGGGTGGACGCCGCGACCTACCGCAAGCGGGCCAAGGAGATGCTGGAACTGGTGGATATGGTGCCGCTGGCGGATCGTCTGCCCGAGCAGCTCTCGGGCGGGCAGCAGCAGCGCGCCGCCCTTGCCCGTGCGCTGATCACCGAGCCGCAGGTGCTCTTGCTGGATGAGCCGCTCTCGGCGCTGGACCCGTTTCTGCGGATCCGGATGCGCGGCGAGCTGAAACGGTTGCAGCGCGAGCTGGGGATCACTTTCATACACGTCACCCATGGTCAGGACGAGGCGCTCGCGCTGGCCGATGAGATCGTGGTGATGAACAACGCGGTGATCGAACAGGCGGGCAAGACCCGCGCCGTATTTGATGCGCCCAAAACCGCCTTCGTGGCGAAGTTCCTCGGCTCGCATAATGTGGTCGCCATGCCCGAGGGCACGCTGGCCATCCGCGCCGATGCGCTGGAGCTGCGCGCGCCCGAGGGGGCGCGGCTGCCGGGCACGATTACCAACATTGAATATCAGGGCACGCATGTGGCGCTGACCGCCGCCATTGCTGGCGATCAGGAGGTCACCGCCTTGCTGTCCGACAAGGAATTCTTCGGGAACCCGAAGGAGTTGGGAGAGGCCATCGGTCTCGACTGGGAGGCCGCGGCGGCGCACGCCTTGGCCAGTTAACGAACGCATAGCACAGGGAAACTGCCATGACGACGATTCCAAAGATCCGCTATTCGCGCCGGTCCATGCTCAAAGCAGGTGGCGCGGCGGTGGCGGCCGCCGCGCTTCCGGCTCCAATGGTATGGGGACAGGCCATCAAGGATGTGACACTGCGCCAGTTTGGCACCGGGGTGTCTAACCTCAATGAAGTGGCCGACAAGGTCAAGGAAGACCTCGGCTTCACGCTCGAGATGACCGCGCTCGATTCCGACAGCGTGACCCAGCGGGCCGCAACCCAGCCCGACAGCTTCGACATCGCCGATATCGAATACTGGATCTGCAAGAAGGTCTGGCCGACCGGCAATCTGCAGGCGATGGATACCTCGAAGATCGCCAATTACGACAAGATCGTGGGCACGTTCCGCTCCGGTAAACTGACGCCGGACAGCGTGATCGCCCAGGGCACCGCACCCCACACGGTCGGCTTCACCTCTGGCCCGAATGGCAAGGATTTTGTGGCCGAGGAATCCGGTTGGATGACCCTGATCCCCACGATCTACAACGCGGATACGCTGGGCATTCGCCCGGACCTGATCGGCCGCCCGATCAAGAACTGGTCCGAGCTGCTCAACCCCGAGTTCAAGGGCAAGGCCTCGATCCTCGACATCTCGTCCATCGGCATCATGGACATGGCCATGGTCGTGGAATCCATGGGTGAGTACACCTATCCCGACAAGGGCAACATGACCCGCGAAGAGATCGACATGACGCTCGGCATCTTCACCGAGGCCAAGCGCAATGGTCAGTTCCGCGCCTTCTGGAAGTCCTTCGACGAGAGCGTGAACCTGATGGCCTCGGGCGAGGTCGTGATCCAGTCCATGTGGTCGCCCGCGATCACCGCAGTGCGGTCCCAGGGCATTCCCTGCGTCTACCAGCCGCTCGAAGAGGGCTACCGGTCCTGGGGTGGCGGCATCGGCCTGTCCAAATCGCTCTCGGGTATCGAGCTCGACGCGGCCTACGAATACATCAACTGGTACCTCTCCGGCTGGGTCGGTGGCTTCCTGATGCGCCAGGGCTACTACTCGGCGGTGCCGGAAACCTCCAAGAACTTCATGTCCGAAGACGAGTGGGGCTTCTGGTTCGAGGGCAAGCCAGCCGCAGGCGATATCACCAACCCGTTCGGCCAGGTGATGGAGAAAGCCGGCGCCGTGCGCGATGGCGGCTCCTTCTACGATCGCATGGGGGCTGTGGCCTGCTGGAACGCCGTCATGGACGAGAACCAGTACATGGTCCGCAAGTGGAACGAGTTCATCGCGGCCTGATCCGCGATCCCGCCGGAGGGCTCAGGCCCTCCGGCACCCCTGTCGACCGACCCAATGGACCCGAGGCACCGTGCGGAACAACTCGCTCATAGGCTGGATGCTGGCCTCCCCCCTGACACTCGTGCTCGCGGTCTTCCTCGTGGCGCCGATCGTGATGATCATCGTGGTCAGCTTCTGGGGCGCGACGGAGTGGTCGATCTATCCGGCCTTTCAGTTCGACAATTACGAATTCCTGCTCTCCTCGGATGTGACCTACCGGGTCTTCATCAACACGTTCAAATACGCCGCGATCACGTGGGTCTTTACCCTGCTGATCGGGTTCACGGTCGCCTATTACCTTGCCTTTCACATTCGCAGCCTGACCTGGCAGATCGCGCTCTTCCTGCTCTGCACGATCCCGTTCCTGACCTCGAACATCATCCGGATGATCTCGTGGATCCCGTTTCTCGGGCGCAACGGGCTCGCAAACTCGACGCTCGTCTCCTGGGGCGTGATCGACGAGCCGCTGGACTGGCTGCTCTTCAGCGATTTCAGCGTCATCCTCGCCTTCGTCCATCTCTATACGCTGTTCATGGTGGTGCCGGTTTTCAACACCATGATGCGGATCGACAAGTCCCTGATCGAGGCCGCGGCCGATGCGGGTGCCTCGGGATGGCAGACCCTGTGGTATGTGATCATCCCGCTGACCAAGCCCGGGATCATGATCGGCACGATCTTTGTCGTAGCGCTGGTGATGGGTGATTTCATCACCGTGCGGTTCATGTCCGGCAGTCAGTCCGCGAATGTCGGGCGGATGATCCAGAACGATATCGGGCTGCTGCAATACCCCTCGGCCTCGGCCACGGCGGTGATCCTGCTGGTCACGGTGCTCCTCCTGATCGGGACGCTCCTGCGCTTTGTCGATATCCGGAAGGAGCTCTGAGATGGAGCCGCGCCCCAAATCCTTCTACGTGCTCACGGTCTTTTTCGTCCTTTTCCTGATCTTCCTCTACGGCCCCACGCTGACCATCGGGATCCTGTCCTTTCAGGGGGCCGGGGGTGGTCTGACCTTTCCCATGCGCGGTACCTCCCTGCACTGGTTCCGTGACCTGTTCGAGCAACAGGCGGTGGGCGATATCTGGGGCTCCTTCTCGCGCTCGCTGGTGCTGGGGCTGATGGTGATGGTGACGACCGTGGTGGTCTCGGTCATGGGGGGGCTGGCCTTTCGCAAGCGCTTCGCGGGCTCGACGGTGTTGTTCTACCTGCTGATCACCTCGCTGGTGATCCCGTCGATCCTCGTGTCGCTGGGGGTCGGGCTGATCTGGTCGCAATCGGGGCTGCCGGTCCACTGGGCCAGCTCGGGCTTTGGGGCGCAGCTCACCTGGACGCTGCCCTTCGGGATGCTGATCATGTTCGCCGTCTTCAACCGGTTCGACCGCAGCTATGAGGAGGCCGCCCGCGATCTGGGCGCCACCCCTTGGCAGGTGATCCGCCATGTGGTCCTGCCGATCATCGCGCCCTCGCTGATCGGGGTCGCGCTGTTCGGCTTCACGCTGAGCTATGACGAGTTCGCCCGCACCCTGCTGACCTCGGGCAGCCACAATACCCTCCCGCTGGAGATCTTCGGGATGACCACCAATGTCACGACACCGGTGCTGTTCGCGCTGGGCACGTTGACCACGGTCTTCTCGCTGCTGGTGATCGTGCTCTTTCTGCTGATCGTCTGGCTCACTGGGCGGCGGCGCGCGCGCCAGGGCTCCGATGCGGGTCAGGGCATGGTGTGATGGCGATCACGATCATCAACCCCAACAGCACGACATCCATGACCGAGGCGATGCTTCGCACCGCCCGGCAGGCCGCACCGGATCTAGTCTTCGACGGCTGGACCTCGACAGACGGCCCGCCAGCGATCCAGGGCGAGGCCGATGGCACGCGCGCCACGCCCCCCTTGCTGGAACTTGTCGCCAAGGCCTCGGATGACGGGGCCGAGGGGATCATCATCGGATGTTTCGATGATACGGGGCTGGTCGCAGCAGCCGCGCGTGCGGCCTGTCCCGTGATCGGGATCGGGCAGGCGGCCTATCATTTCGCCGCCCTCCGGCACTGGCGGTTCAGCGTTGTGACCACGCTGGGCGTGTCGGTTCCCGTGCTCGAAGGAAACATTGCCGCGCTCGGATTGGGGGCCTATCTCGCCCGGGTGCGGGCTTCCGAGGTGCCCGTGCTGGCCCTGGAAAGCGACCCGGAGGCCGCCAGCCGCGCGATCATGGCCGAAGCCGTCACCGCGGCCAGCGAGGACGGGATCGACGCCCTGATCCTCGGCTGCGCGGGCATGGTCCATGTGGTAGCCGATGTCACCGGAGCGCTGGATATCGAAGTGATCGACCCGGTGGCCTGCGCGGCGCGCAGCTTTGCCTGGCTGACCTGAGCCCTCCCGGGCTGGCCAAATGCGGGCTCAAACGGGATACTCCCCCGGGTCCTGCGCCGCGAAAGGAGTGCCCGATGTCCGACCAGCCCCCCGTGCTCCACATGCTCTGCGGCAAGATCGCCGCGGGGAAATCCACCCTCGCGGCGGAGCTGTCCTCCGCGCCCAAGACCATCCGGATCAACGAGGATGACTGGCTCGCGACCCTCTTTGCCGACCAGATGGAGACGCCCCGGGATTTCATGCGCTGCTCGACCAGACTGCGCGCGGCGATGGGGCCACATATCGTGGCGCTGTTGCGCGCGGGACTGTCAGTCGTGCTGGATTTTCAGGCCAATACCACCGATGCCCGAGCCTGGATGCGCGGGCTCTCGACCGAGGCGGGGGCGGATCACCGGCTTCATCTGCTTACGGCGTCCGATGCGATCTGCCTTGCGCGGCTCAAGGCCCGTAACGCAGGCGGGGAGCATCCCTTTGCCGCGACCGAAGCGCAGTTCCATCAGGTCAACAAGTTCTTTCAGCCGCCATCTGAGGATGAGGGGCTGACCGTGATCCGCCACGATCCGGCGGTCTAGTCGCCGGGCAGCGCGCAAGCCGCCTCGACCGGGGCTGGGCTAGGGGCTGTTATCCCGCCCTGTCTCGATCGATTGGCTCAGGCCAAACCGTTCGAGAAACACTAGAACCATCCGTTCATGGGGTGTCAGCTCGTCACGTTGGGCAATGACCTCGCGGGCGAGAGCAGGCTCGTCCGTGATCAGCCCGTCCACGCCCAGCGACATCAGGGACAGCATCTCGAGCGGGTCGTTCACAGTCCAGGCGAAGACCTGCTTGCCCGCGCCATGGGCCTGCCGCAGCAGCCGGGGCGTCACCAGCGCACTGTTCACCGCGACGAACTCCCCCTTGAGCCGCGCGAGGTTGCCGATCGCCGTGGCCGCGAGCACGCCTGAGGGCCAGTCCGGGCGCAAGGCCTTCATCTTGGTGACCGCCGGGTATTTCAGGGACATGGTCGCCACCTGATCGGCCATGCCCGCGGCCTCGACCAGATCGACGGTGCGGGCCTCCAGCGCCTCGTCATGACCATAATACTTCAACTCGATCAGCAGATGCGCGCGGTCCCGCACGACCTCCAGAACTTCGGCCAGGGTCGGCACGCGCGCATCGGCAAATTCCGGATCGAACCACGAGCCGATATCGATGCCGGCCAGATCCTCTGCCGTGGCGTCCCAGACCTTGAGGTTCACAGCCGAAAGCTTCATGAAATCGCTGTCATGCATGACGATCACGGTGCCATCCGCGCTCTCTTGCACGTCGATCTCCACCCAGTCCGCCCCGGCCTCCAGCGCCCCACGGATCGAGGCAAGCGTGTTCTCGGGAAAAGCGCCCGCGGCCCCGCGATGGGCGATCACCTCCACCGGGCCTTCATTCTGAACCTGCGCGATCAGCGCATAGGCTGAGCTGAGCCCGATCACGACCAGCGCTGCGGCGGCCAGAGCCAGCCGCCGGGGCGAGAGCAGACCGGGGATCTGGGCTGGCGGTTCCGGCGTGGTCATCGGGCCCTCGTAGCTCCGCCCCAGGATCCGCGCGAGTGCCCCGATGGAGATCGCCGCCACCACAAACCCGGCCACAGCCCAGAGCGATGTCAGCACCAGTGCCAGCGCCAGGCGCAGCTCGAACGCCCCGCCCGGCATCTGCGCGCCCAATTGCAACAGCCCGACAAAGAGCGCCCCAACAGCCAGAACCAGCGCCGTGCGGATCCCGTACCAGATCGCCAGATTGGTCAACAGCGCCAGCTTTCGACCGCGCATGGCCGCCCGGCTCAGCCCGAAACTCGCATGGGCCGTCGCCCCGCCAAAGAGCACGAAATGCAGAGACAGCGCCCAGGCGAGAAGCTGGCTCAGCAAGAGCGGCACCGCGATGATCGCCAGCCCGACCCCAATGGCGACCGCCTTGACGAATTCCGGCGGATGCTCGGTGAGGTAGAAGTTGATGTCATAGGCCCCAAGCAGGTGCTGCGTGCTTAGCACCCCGACGAGGGCAAAGGGTCCGGTGATCAGCAAGACCCGCAGGACCAGCTCCGCCGCGTAGCGCATGAGGCGCGGGAAGAGCCCGACCACCTGCCGCAAGGCCCGGGGGATCGCCCGCACCCCCAGCCGATCCTGCGATCGCAGGTCGAGCGTGATCGCCGCAAAGCCGATCACTGTGCCCACAAGCACCAGTCCGGCCACCGCCAGAAACAGCGGGAACCCAAGCGGTGAAAGGATGAAATACGCAATGTCCTGATCGGTCAGCGCGCTTTGCCCTGAAACCAGGATCGCCAGCTGTACCGCAAGCCCCAGAAGCGGTGCGATAACCGCAAGACTGAGAAGCCGAACGCCGAGAACGACAGGGATGACGAAACCACGGTTGGTCCAGGCGTCACGATAAGCAGGCAGCACATTCATGGTCCCACTACGCAAGGGCGCGCCCGGTTTTGCAACCCGCAACCTGATCCATCACCTTGCCACCGCGCAAGCGATAAGCCGCGCTCCGAGGGATCGGAGCGCGGCTTTTTCGTGTGGGTGCGAGGGCGAAACGACCGGCCCCCTGGACTTCGGGGGACCGGTCTTTCGCGACGCACC